>CAWASQ010000059.1:0-206973 GCA_963784465.1 uncultured Verrucomicrobiae bacterium | reverse complement strand
AGCGAACTCGACGATTGGATCACCGACAAACCCAGGACCAAGAAGGAGACGAGGACGCTCAAGTCGCTCGGCCTCAATTTACATGTCGCAGGCGCTGGAAGGCAGGGCTGATTCCGGGCCTTGCACGGGCTGACATCTCTTGAAGTCGCCCTCAGGCTGGTCTATGAGCGGGCATGGCGAAAACGATCTCGATTTCGCGAGACCGTCGCGTTCTTATAGCGGTTATTCATCTTCTTCCCTTGCCGGGTTCGCCTCGCTGGGGAGAGGATCTCGATAAAGTTGTCGTTGCGGCGCTGGACGACGCCCGCGCCTGCGAGAACGGCGGTGCCGACGCCGTGATTATCGAGAACTTCGGCGACATCCCGTTCAGCAAGGGCGCTGTGCCACCGGAGACCATCGCGGCCATGGCGGTCGTCGGAGCTGCGGTGCGCGATGCCGTTGGGCTGCCACTGGGTTTCAACGTGCTGCGGAACGACGGGCATGCCGGTCTGGCCCTCTGCGCGGCGTGCGGCGGCGCGTTCATCCGAATCAATGTGCTTTCCGGGGCCATGGTCACCGACCAGGGCCTGATCGAGGGAAATGCCTTCGCGGTAACACGGCTGCGCCGCCAGTTGGCGCCGAACACGAAAATTCTCGCTGACGTGCACGTCAAGCACGCGTCGCCCTTGGGAAGCGTTCCCATCGAAATCGCGGCGCGCGATACCGCCGAGCGGGGACTTGCCGATGCGCTTGTCGTATCGGGCGCGGCTACCGGCGAAGCTGCGGACCTCGATGAGCTTCGACGCGTTCGCTCCGCCTGTCCCGAGATTCCCCTCCTCGTCGGCAGCGGCGTGACCACTTCGAACGCAGCCGCACACCTCGAATTTGCCGACGGCATCATTGTCGGAACCTCGGTCAAGCGCGACGGGAAGGTTTTCAATCCCGTCGATAGCCGACGTGTGACCGCCTTGCGAAAGGCGATTCAGCGAGCATGAGATGTCGCGGCGATGCCACGCATGCTGGCCCGTAGCGCCTGCGTTGCGGGCGATGTCCCCATCACCGACATTCCGGCGCTCGCCCAAGACGACGGCGGACACTGTCGCTACATCGGTTACCGCTCTGGCATCGTCGCCTCGCGCGCGAGCCTGCCCTCTGAGGCCGCGGCGTCGAATTCCTCCGGGAACTTCGCCAGGAAGCTCTGGGTCGGCCACGAGCAAGCCTCTCCAAACGCGCAGACGGTTCGCCCGGCGATGTTGTCAGCCACGTTCTTGAGGACCTTAGGGTCGCCGGCCACCCCTTCTCCATCAAGCATGCGGGAGGTGATTTTCGACATCCAGAGACTTCCCTCGCGGCATGGCGTGCATTGCCCGCAGCTCTCATGCGCATAGAACTGATTCAGATTGTTCAGCGCCCAAACCATCTCTCGCGAATCATCCATCACCATCACGCCGCCGCTGCCTATCATCGTTCCCGCAGCCGCCAGGCTGGCAGCATCCATCACGACATCCAGCATGTTGATTTCCTTGTCCACCATCTTCCCTGCGGCATCCTTGACTTTGACCTTATAGATCTCGTCTGCGCGCATCACCTTTGCGGAACTGCCTCCGGGAATGACCGCCTTCAGCTTTCGGCCAGGCCTTAATCCGCCGCAGACGTCGTGAATCAACTCTCCCAGCGTCACCGCTCCGGCAGGCATTTCGTAGAAGCCCGGCTTCATAACATCGCCGCTGACGCACAGGATTCGGGTGCCGCCATCGCCCGGCGTTCCCATCTTCGCATACTCCGCACCTCCGAGCCGAAGGATATGCTTCACATGGCAGATCGTCTCCACGTTGTTGACGATGGTAGGCTTCAGGTAGAGGCCGAGAATGGCTGGAAAATAGGGCGGTTTGATGCGGGGATACGGACGCTTTCCCTCCAGCGATTCGAGGAGGCTGGTCTCCTCGCCGCAGATGTATGCCCCCGCTCCTTGATGCACATAGATCTCCACATCAAAGCCGGAGTTCAGAACATTTTTCCCGACAAAGCCTTTGGCGCGCGCCTCCTTGATCGCGTTCCAGACGATGTGCGCGGCCCTGGGAAACTCACAACGAATGTAAATGTAGCAGAGGTGCGTGTTCGTCGCGTAGGCGGAAATGACGAGCCCCTCGATGAGCTGGTGCGGGTCGAAGTGGAGGATGTAGCGGTCCTTGAACGTTCCCGGTTCGGACTCGTCGGCGTTGACGACGATATAGTGCGGTTTGCCGTCGTCGTGCTTGATGAAGCCCCACTTTGCGCCGCAGGGAAATCCTGCCCCGCCGCGGCCACGAAGATTGGAGGCCTTGACGGCATCGACAATTTCCGCGGGCTTCATCGTCACCGCTTTGCGGAGCGACTCGTAACCGCCATGAGCAAGGTAGGTTTCGATCGTCGTGTCGTAACCGGGCTTGCTGATGTTCTCAAAGATGATGCGCCGTTCCTTCGAATGCGGCGGGGGCATAACAAAGGGTTTCATGGATCGTTCCAGGATGCCGGGGACAGCGTCCGGAGAGATTCTCTCGTGGAGATCGTCATTGATCAACGCAACCGGCGCGCTGTCGCAGCTGGCGAGACACTCGACAAACTCCACGCTGAACCTGCCATCCGGCGTGGTCGGCGGCGCGCTGCCGAACCCGTGATGCTCCGTCTGGGGGTCAAGTCCCACAGCCGCACAAAACCTCTCTTTCACGGCATAGCTGCCTGCCATGGCGCACGCCAGCGTGCGGCAGACCCGGATGATCGTCTTCCCCGCTGCCTCACGGCGAAACCACGGGTAAAAGGTCACAAGCTCATAAATATTGATCGGCTGAAGATCAAGACGGGCGGCAATCCATTCGATTCCGCTGTCGTCCACGTGGCCAAAATGATTCTGCCAGTAATGGAGCAAAGGCAAAGATGCGCTTCGCTTGGACACGGGGTAATGCGAGACAATCTCGTCAATATCGGCTTCAAATTCCGAAGTCACCTTGTCGGCCTGCCGCGCGGTGGCGGCTGCTGGGTCGACTTCGCGGATAGCGGTCATGGCAAAAGGTTGTCGTGTTTTATCACGTTTGCATCAAGAAAAAGGAAGAGCGGGCGGAAAATTTGAACTTGAAACAACGAATCGGGCAAACAGGCCGAGCGTATTCGGCGACCGCTCAACAAGCCGCCGAGGCCCACGGCCACTCCCGGTCGATTTCACGAATGGGGTTGACCATACTTTGCCGACATGCTTCGAACGGTCTCGGCGATTCTCTTTCGCAAGGCAACCGGCTCGATCACTTCAGCCTGGTCGCCCCAACCGAGGATCCAGCTTTCCAAATCCGGGGCGATGCCGACCTGCATGGTCAATTCGATTCCCGCCTGGCCTAGCGAACGAATCTGTTGCGACTTGTGCCATTGCCGCTCGGAGACGAGTCGCGCGGCAGCGGCACCGAAACGAATTCGAACCCGCTCGGTCTCCCCTGTCTCGAACGCCGCGAAGCTCCCCGAGAACATTCTGGAAATGGAGAAGTCCGCCGGCCGTTCGAAAGAAATCTTCAGCTTCGTTACGCTGCCAACGCGTGTCAGAGCGAACGTTCGGATGTCCTCTCGATCCTGGTCGCGCGCGATCAAGTACCATTGGTTGGTAATGCATGCGAGGTGGTAGGGCGCCACGCGACGGCGCTCGGGCTTCCGGGCGCGGAGCGAGAAATAGTCAAACTCCACCAGTTGGTTTGTCATCACGGCGGCCGCCAGGGCTTCGAAGACCTTGATCTGACCGTGAGGAACTCCCGCATAATGAAAAGAAACCGCCTCGGAGAGTTCGTGGAGGGAAACATTGGCTTCGTCGCCGAGACTGGAAACCAGCTTCTGAAAAGCCGTATGCAGCGGCTTCTCGAAGGACGTCCCACGGTACTGCTCGACGGCTTTCTGAGCGACCAAGAGTGCCACCAGTTCCCCCTCGCTCACCGTAATGAGCGGAAACTGCGCGACCGCTCGCGTGTAGGCGAAGCCGTGCCGCACGCGATCGTAATCGATCGGCAGCATGAGCTGGTCTCTCATGAAGTCCACGTCGCGCTGGATCGTCTTCGTCGAAACCTCGAATTCGCGCGCCACCAGCGAGCAGTTTGGATGCCGCCCCGCAGATAACAGGTCGTGAATCCGCACCATGCGCAGAAGCGGAGGCCGCGTGGCGCGCGATCCCGCTGGCCGCCGGCCCGCCGCTGTTTCGGATTCCAAGATTCTTTTCAGTTTTTTCGGCATAGGACATTATATGTCCCATCCATTGCGCCATCGTCAATCACGCCATGAAAAACTTCCGTCACCTTATCCTGAGAGTCACTCGCAAGAGTCCCCCGATCTGCCGGCAAATGGAGCTGTCGCTGCCCGGTTCACGCCTCACCCGCGACGAGGCGAGCTTCCTGCGGGAACTGCGTCACCTTCGCGAACAGGTCGCGGCCACCAGGACCTGATCCGGGAGATGCGAACTTGTGAAAACTCCTCCTTGGCGGAAAGGTCGATTTTCGCTTATCATCAAGCGGATGAGACGAAAGACCCCGGCCCGCGAATCGGTCACGGCAACGACCTTCGCGGCGCGCTGCGCCCGTTTTGGCGGGCTGGCAGGCTCATGGTGATCGCTCCGGGCAGATCACTCGCTCCCTCTCATGCACGCAGAAGACATTTTTCGATCAACCCGCACGACCTTTTCGTTTGAATTCTTTCCTCCAAAGAGCCCGGAGGCGGCGGAGAATCTTTTTGAGACGATCCGCGATCTGGAGGCCTACCGGCCGCATTTCGTCAGCGTGACGTATGGCGCGGGCGGATCGACACGGGAACTCACGCACGAGCTCGTTGTGCGCATCAAACAGACAACCTCCCTGGATCCGGTGCCGCATCTCACCTGTGTCTGCCACAGGCAAACTGAAATCACCGAAATTCTCGAGCGCTACGCGCGCGCGGGTGTCAGCAACATTCTTTCGCTTGGCGGGGACCCTCCGCAGGGGATGGAATATCGCAAGGGAGATGACGACTTCCAGCATGCGGCCGACCTTGTGCGATTTATTCGGAAGTTCAACGATCGGAAGATTCACCCCGACAGGCGTGGGTTTGGCATTGGCGTCGCGGGATTTCCCGAGGGCCATCCGGCCACGCCAAACCGGCTCCAGGAAATGGATTACCTCAAGCAGAAGGTCGATGCCGGCGCGGACTACGTTGTGACCCAGCTTTTCTTCGACAACCGCGACTTTTTCGATTTTCGCGACCGATGCGATCTGGCGGGGATCCGCGTCCCGATCATCGCGGGCATCATGCCGATTACGTCACTCGGCGGAATGAAGCGAATGGCGGAGCTCGCCGCAGGAGCGCGGTTTCCTGCCAGGTTGTTGCGCTCATTACAGCGCTGCCAGGATGATCCGGAGAGTGTGGCGCGCGTCGGGATTCACTACGCTTCCGAACAGTGCCACGATCTCCTGGAGCACAAGGTGCGTGGCATTCATTTCTACACCCTCAACCGCTCTGATGCCACGAGGCGAATCTTCGACAGCCTGGGCCTCAAACACTCCCGCCTCAATGAACCTCAAAGAGCCTGAGTGCGCTGGGAATCATTGAAAAAGTTGCTCACAATAAGGCTTGCGTTTTCCAATCCCAAAGCTTAAAGACCTTCCGACGAATGAATTCCCAGCTTTTAACCGCCAAGATTTTCGCCGTAGCCAAGGCCGTAGGCCTTGGGGCCGTGGAGATTTTGCGGAGCTGATTCAAGATCACCCCCAAAACCCACGGCCCGCTTAACGCCGTGGGCTTTTTTGTTTCACGGCGGAGGGTGGACGAGGGTCTTAAAGACATCGACCCATGAACCCCACCACATCGAAAGAAAAGCATACACCCGAGCATGCAGCTATCGCGCACAGCTTCATGGCAGCCCGAGAGCTTGAAAGCCATGGATTCTTCCTTATGCCGCTGCTGGAGCCCGGTTTTGATATCCTGGACGCCGGCAGCGGCCCGGCAACGATCAGCGCGGACATAGCCGACGCAGTTTATCCTGGCAAGGTTACGGCACTCGACATCTCGCCCTCGGAGCTTGACCACGGCCGTCGTATCGCCGAGGGCCGTGAGATCCTGAACCTCGAATTCATGACGGCTTCCGTTTATGAGATTCCCTTCCCAGACAGCTCCTTCGATGTCGTCTTTTCTCATTCTCTTCTCGAGCACCTCAGTGAACCGCGCAAGGCGCTGAAGGAATTCTATCGCGTGATGCGGCCGGGTGGCTTCGTTGCGCTCTGCAGCCCGGATTGGGATGCTTTTGAAATCAGCCCATTGCCGATGGCTGTCGGTCGCGCGATCAGCGCCTACCGCGACCTGCACGAGAAGGGCGGCGGAAACAGCCGGGCGGGATCTCATCTCCACGAATGGCTGACCGAAGCGGGTTTCGCACCGCTGTCCAACGATCAGTGGCTAGAGGAATACGAGGATTCAAAGCAAATCGCCGAGTATCTGGCCCTGCAGCTTGAGACTGCCGGGCAGTTTCACCACGCCACCGCGCTGCGCAACTGGGCAGGCGATCCTGAAGCGCGCTTCCGTCAGTCGTGGAAATACGCCACAGGAGCGCGGCCGGCAGCGCACAAGAGGCGCAAACGCGTCATGGAGTAGGCGTGCAGCAGGATTATCTCGTCCCTGCACCTTCGAATCTTGTAACGCTCAAACAGAAACTTCGCGGCCCGCGAGTTGACCGTCGGCGCAAGGGTTTGGTCGCGCGATTCAGGCCATGATCGAGCGGGCAATTTCGTCCGACTTGTCCGCGCCGAAAAGCTCTCGCACGACTGCCAGTCCAAAATCCACCGCGGTGCCGGCTCCCCGCGCGGTAAGGATCTTGCCGTCCAGCACAACACGCTCCTGGGCAAGAGCATCGGGCAACTCTTCGTAAACCGAGAAGTGGGCCGTGAACTTCTTGTTTTCCAACAGATTCGCGTCTTTCAAGACGGCAGGAGCCGCGCAAATGGCCGCGACAGGCTTACCTGCCTCAAAATATTCCCTGGCGAGCTTCGCTGGTCGGCCATCCGCACGCAGGGCTTGAACGCCGGGGCCGCCAGGGACCAAGAGAAGATCGAAGTCCTGGCCCGCAACATCCGCCAGTGCAGCGTCGGCAAGCAGAGTGAGCTTGCTTCGGCCGGTGACAGCATTTTCGCCGTTGAGCGACGCCACAACCACTTCGGCGCCGGCGCGTCTCAAAAGGTCGATCGGGGTAACCGTCTCAATTTCCTCGAATCCCGGAGCCAGCAGACAAAGAACGCGTTTGCTCATGGAACTTCTCAGGTGTCGACCGCGTGAGCCATCAGGTCCTCGAGGGAAACAAACTCCACCGACGACGCATGGCTCGCTTCGAGAATCACGGGCGGCGCCGTGCCCGCGTCGAGGGCCTCCTTCCAGCGACTAACGCACAGGCACCAGCGGTCTCCCGGCTCAAGGCCTGGAAATCCCATCTCCGGGCGAGGCGTCACAAGATCATTGCCACGGGAAACGGAGAACTCCAGAAACTCGGGTGTCATGACCGCGCAGACCGTATGAAGACCGAAATCTCCCGGCCCTGTGCGACAGAAGCCATCGCGATAGAAGCCCGTCGCCGGTTCCGTGCAGCAGCATTGCAAGTCTCCGCCAAGAACATTGGATGGCATAGGTCCACAGTAGGCGAAATCCGGCGGCAGGGCAGTTGAAAAATTGATAGCGGCCTGATTTCTTTTCCCCATGATCACAAAACTGCTGGGAAATTCCGACCTCCGCATCACTCGCTTTGGATTTGGGGCATGGGCCGCAGGGGGAGGCGGATGGCAATATGGCTGGAGCACGCAGGACGACAAAGACTCGATCGCCGCGATCCATGCCGCCTTGGAAATCGGAATCAACTGGATCGACACTGCCGCTGTCTACGGCCTCGGACATTCCGAGGAGATTGTCGCCAAGGCATTGAGCGAGTGGCGGGGCACGAAGCCTTATGTCTTTACAAAATGCGGGATGGTTTGGGACGACAAGAAGGAGGTGGGTTATTCGCTCAGGGCCGATTCTGTTCGCCTGGAGTGCGAGAAAAGCCTGCGCAGGCTTAATACAGACGTTATCGACCTGTATCAGATTCACTGGCCGGCGGACGGTTTGCCAGAAACTCAGGAAGGCTGGGCCACTCTCGCCACGCTGCAAAAGGAGGGAAAAGTTCGCTGGATTGGAACCTCGAATTTCAGCCGGGCAGAACTTCGAGCGGCCCAGCTCATTGCCCCCATTACTTCTCTTCAGCCCCCCTATTCTCTCATCCGGCGAGATGTCGAAAAGGAGGTCCTGCCATTTTGCGAGGAGCAGGGGATCGGGGTGATCGTGTACTCTCCTATGGGTTCAGGCTTGCTCACCGGCGCCATGACGGCCGAACGCGCAGCCAAGCTCCCGTCAGACGACTGGCGCAGCAAGAACCCCGAGTTTCAGGAGCCCAAGCTCTCGCAAAATCTGCAGCTTGCCCAGCGTGTACAAGAGTTGGCAGAACGTCGGGGCGTCTCCACCGGCGCGCTGGCCGCGGCGTGGACGCTGAGCAACCCGGCCGTGACCGGCGCGATCATTGGCGCGCGAAATGCCAGGCAGGTCCAGGAGGTCTTTCCCCATGCGGATCTGGTGGTGACACGCGACGAACTAACAGACGCCGGCAGTTGACAGTCGCCCCTGCAGAGGGCGCCGGAAAAATAGACATGCCGCTCCGAATTCTCTTCGTGCCATTCGGGAGCGAGGGTGATGTGAATCCTCTTTTGTGGCTGGCAGAGGGAATGGCCGCGCGCGGCCACAAGCCGACTTTTCTCATTACGCCGCACTACGGGCGTCTTGTTCAACAGCGGGGCTTTCCCTGGGTGCCGATCGGCACCGAGGAGGACTTCATTCGTTTCGCGCGTGACCCGCGCCTCTGGCAAACGACGCGAGGGACTCACATGGTCGTCCGTGGCATGCTCGAGACGCTTCCGGCCTACCGCGACGGATTTGCGAAGACGGGTGGCAATTTTGATCTTGTTGTTCTCTCGAGCATGGCCATGGGTGCAGCCGCCGCGGCGGAGGCCGCCGGCCTGCCGCGATTGACGCTCCACATGCAGCCTGCCTTGTTTCGCAGTCTCTATGACTGTCCGGTCTTCATGGAAGAACTTTCCTGGCTGACGCGGTCGCCTCGTTGGGTGAAGCGGGTTTTTTTCGGCCTGGTGGATGCTCTCTTCTGGGAGGGCGCCCGCAACGGGCTGAATGCCTTCCGCAGAGGGATGAATCTTCCCCCGCTCAAGGATTTCTACGCTGAAGCGTTCCATGGAACCGAAGGCGTAGCCGCTCTTTTTCCGCACTGGTATGCTCCTCCGCAGCCCGACTGGCCGCGGGGGGTTCGCCAGTTCGGCTTTCCCGTGGCCTGTCGTCCTCCACTTCAATTGCCGGAAAACGTTGGGACCTTTCTGGGCCTGGGCGATCCGCCGGTGGCCTGGACTCATGGCTCAGCCAATTTTGATATTCAGCATTTCCAATCCCGAGCTCTTGAGGTCTGCCGGGAACTCAACTTGCGATGCTTGCTCATCAGCCTGGATCCGCCCGAGGGACCTCGCCCTGCCGGCATGCTTCACATCGCGCACGCGCGCTTTGAGGACCTCTTTCCTCGCTGCCGCGCCGTCGTTCATCATGGCGGCATAGGAACCACCGCGAAATGCATTGTTGCGGGAGTGCCGCAGCTTATCATCCCGCGCTCCCACGACCAACCCGACAATGCCAGCCGGATCGTCAAACTCGGTTTGGGATGCAAGCTTTCCTACCGCAAAATCGATAGCATGGCACTCGTCACAGCCGTGCAGCATCTCCTTGCATCGGAGACAGTCGTCTCACGCTGCAAAGACTTTCAAGCGCGCATCCTTGCCGCCGACACTCTGTCAGCCTTGTGCGACTGGGCCGAGGAGATCGCCGCAAAATATGCCAGCAGACTGCGCGTCGCCTGAAGAGCTGGTCCGGTTGTCAGCAGTTCCTTCGCCCTGGACGGTAAGTTGACTTTCTCGCGAAGACGGCGATGATACACGCTATGAAGAGACTTCTCCTCGTTATGGCATGCGCAGTTTTCATTTCGGGTTCCGCTTTCGCCGGAAGTTGCGGCGGTTGCGGAGAAAAGGGCAAGGAAGGCGAAAAGGGACAGGACTCGACGAAGCAGAGCCTTGCCGTCGTCCTTTAGTTCCATTCCAGCTAAGAGTTTTAGGAAAGAGCGCTGGGGAAAAATCCGGCGCTTTTTCTTTTCCCCCGGGGCCAATTGCGGTTAGTCATCCGCATGGGCAGCGCGATCCGCAACGGACTGCAGAGGGCGTGGCGCACCATCGTTCAGACAACGAATATCTACATCGAAATCGATGGTGAGCAGCGCGCCGCAGCTTTCGCTTACTATGTCCTCTTCTCTCTGTTCCCGATGTTCGCCCTCATGCTCATCGCCGGATCGTCGTTCTTCAGCACCGAGCAGATCATCTCCACGATAAAGGGCTTCCTGCCGATGGAGGATCCTCAGCAGCGATTCATCTGGGAGGCGGTTCATCAGCTGGAAGTCGCCCGGGGGGGTATCGGAGTGGTTTCCGTGCTCATTCTGCTCTGGTGTTCGCTCCGTTTTTTTCAAGGGCTCGTGCATGGCGTCAACCGCGCCTGGCACACGATTGAGATTCCCTGGTGGCAGATCCCGTTGAAAAACCTTCTCATGGTCGCCATCATTGGAAGCGCGCTGTTCGCCGGCTTGATTGCCCCTGCCATTCTGCAGGCCGTGCGCAATGCGCTGCTCGCTGCGGAGAACTTCTTAAAAACCCATTTTCCGGCCTTCGATTTGCACTTCGTTTCCGGACTGCTGGATTTGAGCCGCCTGGCAATCGCGGTCGTGCTTCTTTTTTATTCGTTCTGCATGCTTTACAAGTTCGCACCCCGCCGAAGAGTGCTGTTCAGGCACGTTTGGTTGCCCGCTCTCATTGTGACCTTCGCCCTGATGATCTGCCAGATCGCGTTCATCGAATACCTGCCCCACTTTGTGAACTACGGAATTTACGGGGCAGTCGGGGGCGTAATGCTTCTGCTGCTCTGGGTCTATTTCTCCGGCATGATCATTATCCTCGGAGGATGCCTTTGCGCGGCGATGGCGCAAGACGGCGACGAAGATTCTATTCCAGCCAGTCGAGAATATTGAAATTGCAGGAAACCATCACCGTGATCAGCAAAACGGTGGCAAGAAATCCCAGGACGGCGACAGTCGGGACCGCAATAAGGATCTTGCGAATGAGACGGTCCTCTTTGTCCTCAATTTCGCTCATCACGCAGCAATAGAGGCGTGTTCGGCGCAAGTCAAGAGTGCGACGGAGCGCAGCGTTGAAGCTCCTTCGCTCTCAACGGCGATAGCGCTCCGGCAGCGCCGCAAGAAGATCCTGCTTCGCGCTGCGCGAAAGGAACTCGCTGAAGATTTCGTCCTCCTGCTTATTCGACGCATAAAGCTTGAGCAGGGCGTCGATTACCAAATGAACGTCCGCCGCAAGGATCTTGCCCTTGAGCAGATCCCCAAAGCGGCTGTCACTGCCCAGGCGCCCCCCCACGAAGAGATCATATGCGTCAACCATTCTTCCGTTGACCTTCGTTTTCGCTCCGCGAAACCCGATCTCAGCGACCTGATGCTGCCCGCAACTGGACGGACACCCGCTGAAATGCACCCGAATCTTGTCCTTGTACCAGCCGCTCGTCGTCTCCAACTGATTGACGAGTTCAATCATTCGGTTCTTGGTCTCCGCAACGGCGAGATTGCAAAACTCTATGCCTGTGCAGGACACGCAGCCTTTCCGAAAATTCGAGGATTCATAGACCAGCCCCAGCCTGTCCATCTCCTCTTTCATCGCCGGAAGGTTTGCCTCGGTCACATGCGGAATAATGACATTCTGCTTGTTCGTGAGGCGCACAAAGTCTTGCCCGGCTGCACAGTACCTTTTCGCCAGCCGCCCGACGGTCGCCAGCGCACCATTTCGGATTCGACCACCGGGGAAAGTAAGCCCCACCCAGTAGAGACCCTTCTGGATCTGCGGATGGATGCCCATGTGGTCGGTCTCCTGATCGCGAGGAAAAGCGAAGCCGGCGTGTCTTTGGAGCTGATAACCCAAGCGGGTCTCGGTCTCGGCGAGAATTCTTTCCACGCCCCAGTCGGCCACCAGGAACTTGAAACGGGCCCGGTTGCGCTTGGCGCGGTAGCCCTCATCGCGAAAGACCTGGCTGATCGCGTTCGCAACCGGCCAGGTCTGATCGCGCGATATCCACACCGGCAGCGTTTTCGCGAGATGCGGGGAGCTGGAAAGTCCCCCTCCTACCTTCACACCATAGCCGGTCTCGCCACGGTCGTTGATCAAGCCGAAAAAGCTCAGGCAATTGATATCGGGCTGATGACAGTGGATGTGGCACCCGCTGATGGATATTTTATACTTTCGCGGCAGGTTCGAAAACTCCTTGGTATTGGTCAATCCCTGGCTGATCTCGAGCATCTGCGCGGTGGCATCGAAAAGCTCATCCGGATTGATGCCCGATACCGGACAGCACGCCACGTTGCGCGTGATATCCCCGCAGGCGCCGCTGGTGATGATGCCCACCTTCTGAAGCGCATCGAAGACCGGCGGGACGTCCTCAATGCGCAGCCAATGATACTGAATCGTCTGGCGTGTGGTGATGTCGCAAAACCCGTGAGCGTAATCCTCCGCGAGCTCGGAGAGCCTGATCGCCTGATCCCCGGTCAGCTGACCCCCGGGGATCTTCGTCCGCATCATGAAATACCCGCTATCCTTTGGTTTCTGACGATAGACACCGTACCATTTGAGCCGGTCAAAGTCCTCCTCCACGATCGCCGAAAATCCCAGCTTCGCGTAGCGGTAGATATCATGAACCACATCGAGGCCGTCCTTCTCGAGCTTCAGCTTTTCCTGGGGCGTGAGCTCGATCAAACCGCGTTTGACCGCATCAAAGTTGGGGTGAATATCCGCCATCGCTCGACAGACTCAATTTGCAGGGGAGGGAGGTCGTTTCCAATCGTTTTTTCCGAAAGGCGGAAAATGCCAATCGATTACCTGCGATCTCGTGTCAAAATCAAAGTGACATGGCCCTGCTTTTCTGAGAGGCAAAAGCTGGAATGCCCTCAGAAGCTGAAGCCGAGCGTATCCTCGCACGCGATCAGCGGCGGGAAGCATGGGATCTTTGGGGTCCTTATCTCAGCGAGCGTCAATGGGGGACGGTGAGGGAGGACTACTCGGCGGATGGCGACGCGTGGAACTATTTCCCTCACGAGCATGCCCGTTCCCGTGTCTACCGCTGGGGCGAAGATGGCCTGCTGGGTCTCTGCGATAGCGATTGCAGGCTCTGCTTCTCCGCAGCGTTCTGGAACGGCCACGATCCGATTCTCAAGGAGAGACCCTTCGGGCTGTCAAATCCACAAGGAAATCATGGGGAGGATCTCAAAGATTACTTCTACCACCTTGACAATACGCCATCCCACAGCCTCATGCGGGGCCTCTACAAGTATCCGCAGCAGGAATTTCCCTATCAACGTCTGATCGACGAGAATGCGCATCGCTCGAGGCTCGAGCCGGAGTTCGAGCTCGTCGACACAGGGGTCTTCAATGAGAGCCGCTATTTCGACATCTTCATCGAGTATGCAAAGGCGGCGCCAAATGATATCTGCATCAAGATTTCCGCCCTGAATCGGGGACCAGACCCCGCGCCGCTGACGATCCTGCCCACGCTCTGGTTTCGCAACACGTGGTCATGGGGACAGGAGGGCGCCACGAAGCCGCAACTGCATCTTACCGGAGACAGGTCGATCCGGGCGGCGCCCTGGGGGCTCCCCGTCTATCATTACTATTGCGAGGGCGCCTCCGAATTCGTGTTCACCGAAAACGAAACCAACAATCATCTTCTATTCGCATCGAAAAACAGCGTCGCTCACGTCAAGGACGCGTTCCACGATTACGTCGTCCATGGAAAAACCGATGCGGTCAACCCCGCTGGCGCGGGAACCAAGGCCTCTCCCGTGTATCGGCGTTCGATCGCCCCTGGCGAGACTTCTGTCGTCCGACTCCGCCTTACTGAGCTCCCCCTGCCCGATCCATTTGGCGCGTCGTTTCATTCGACCTTCCACGACCGCGCAAAGGAGGCTGACGACTTCTACGACGCGCTCACGCCGGGTTTGCCGGAGGAAACCGCCATGATTCAGCGCCGGGCGCTCGCCGGGTTGCTCTGGTCCAAGAAATTCTACTTCTATCCTGTTATTCAATGGCTTGAAGGCGATCCGACAATGCCTGCGCCTCCCCATGAGCGTTGGCACGGGCGCAACGCTTTCTGGAAAGAGATGCACGCCCACGACATTATTTCGATGCCGGACTGTTGGGAATATCCCTATTTTTGCGCCTGGGATCTCATGTTCCACTCCGTTGCCTTCGCGATTATTGATCCCGCGACGGCGAAGCGCCAAAACATGATTCTGCATGGAGAGCGTTTTGCATCGCCCAGCGCCCAACTTCCCGCTTATGAATGGGCGCTCTCCGACGTCAATCCGCCGATTGCCAGCTGGGCGACATGGCGCATCTATTCGATCGAGCGCGCCTTGGGAGGCGAGAGCGATCGCGAGTATCTCAAGCGGGCCTTCAACAAGCTACTGCTCAGCTACGCCTGGTGGGGTAACCGGGTGGATCAAACCGGTGACAATGTCTTCGAAGGTGGCTTTTTGGGAATGGACAACATCGGAGTCTTCGATCGGCGCTATCTGTTGCCAGATGGAAGCAAAATCGAGCAAAGCGACGGGACGGCGTGGATGGCGATGTTCTCGCTCAGCATGCTTAACATCGCCCTCGAATTGGCCACGGAGGACCCGGCCTTTGAAGACATTGCCGACAAGTTCCTCAACGATTTCATTTACCTAGCGGCTGCCATCAACGCACGCGGAACGGGAGGATTCACCTTATGGGACGACGAGGATGGGTTCTACTACGATGTGCTGAGCCGCCCCGATGGCTCGGCCGACTATCTGCGGACCCGCTCGATGGTAGGCCTCACACCCTTGTTCGCCGTCGAGAGCTTTGATACCCAGGTGGCAAAGCGATTTCCCTTATTGCGAAAGCGTGTGCAATGGTTCCGGGATCACCGCCAGCATCTGCTCGACCAGCTTCATCACATTGGAGTGGAGATCCAGGGACGCCGTTTGATCTCCTTGGTCCCGCCGGAACGGCTGCGGAGACTCTGCGAGCGCCTCTTTGACGAGAACGAGTTTCTATCTCCACACGGCATTCGAGCACTTTCCCGATACTACCTCGATCACCCATACACTTTCAGCGAGGGCAGCGAAACGGAAACCCTCCGATACAGTCCAGCGGATAGTCCGGTTGCGATGTTTGGGGGAAACTCGAACTGGCGCGGCCCAGTTTGGCTGCCGATGAACTACCTTCTGATCGAGGCCTTGCAAAAGTTCGGGTTCTACTTCGGTGATACTTTCAAGGTTGAGTTTCCCACTGGAAGTGGATGCCAGATGAATCTCTGGGATATCTCCCTGGAACTCCAGAAACGACTCGTCTCAATTTTTCTGCGCGGACCGGACGGCCGCCGTCCGTTCAACGGAAAGACCGAATTGCTTCAAAACGATCCTCACTGGCGGGATTTCATCCTTTTCAACGAGTACTTCGACGGGGACAACGGCGCCGGAGTTGGAGCCAGCCATCAAACGGGTTGGACGGCGCTGATCGGCAAGATGATCCGCCAGTTGCATACTTTCGACCCAAACACGTAGCCGAAGCTCTGGCCGCAAGGTCGGGGTGCATCGCCGTGAATCATAAACGGAGCCCTCGCGGTTTGCGGTTCAACGCTGCAAAACCAAGACTCGATCGGCTCCTTTGTGCAAGGTGGGTGGAACGGAGACGAAGCTCACCGAGATCCTCTTTGCACGCAGCGATTCGTAAATTTCCCCTGCATAGTCCGACGTTATTCGAAGCCTCCCCAGGACTGCTCTGCGGCGGCAAGCACGGAGGATGCGCGACGCGAACTCGATGCCGCTGTAGTCGCGCGCGCCGCGAACGACTTTGAAAACGCTGTCCTGCTCAGCGGCGGAGCGGATTCCAGCATTATCGCGGCTTCTCTCGTTCGCGAGCGACCGGATCTCAAGATCCGCGCGTTTTCGATCGGATACAACGTTTCGGGCTCTGAGGATGAATCGGAATACGGGAGACGCATGGCAGAGTCCCTACGAATACCGCATGAGGTCGTTCGATTGCATCCGGCGGAGCTACCCCAGCTTTTTGAAGAAGACGGCGCTCCTGACGGAAGATCCAATCCAAGATCCGGTGACTTTGCCGACGCTCTTGCTGGCGCAAGCACTTAGTTTAAGACGGTGAGCGACTCCCTTTCCCATGACCTGCTCGCCTGCGGGCTGGTCGACACGCATTTTCACGTGGGTCCGGAACTCCTGGATCGTCGCTATGATGTCTCGACGCTTGCTGAAGCGGCCCGCCGATGTCGTATGACGCTGGTGCTCAAGAACCACACATATCCGACTACTCCGCTTGCGGCGCTGGCGAGGTCCCGTCTCGACGTCCGTTTCCTGGGAAGCGTGGTGCTCAACCGATTCGTTGGCGGATTGAATCCCGATGCAGTGTATGGAGCCGCCTCCGGCAACAGGGCCAAGCTGGAGGGAAAGAGCATCGATCCAACTTTCGTCGTTTATATGCCCACGGTGCATGCGGAATCTCATCTCCGCGTATTGGGCCACGCCTTTGATGGACGATGGTCATGCGGCCACAACATGGTCGCTGGTGCTCATGATTCCGGCGACCCTGTGCGCGTCTTCGATGAACAACTCCGACCTGAGGCACTGGGCAGGTCGTCCTCGCCACCGACTTCGGCCAGATCCATAGCGATCCCGTGCCGGATGGTACAGTGCACTTTGCCCGGGACCTTTCTGCCATTTTGGGTGATGGAGTCTCTCGCGAAGATCTATTGGCAATGTTCAGCACAAACGGGGCGAGAGCGCTCGGCCTGAGCAACTAATCGGGCTATTTTATGAAGAACATCCGACATCTTGCCAGTGATCGAGAGATCTGGGGAGCATACGCGTCCCCGCGTGTGGTGTTTCGGCGTCTCGCCGAACAGAGTCTCCGGCGGGACGCCGGAAATTGCACGCGAGGACGCGTGCGCTCCCCCACGCATCGCCATTGCCAGCCCCTCACCTTAGGCCGCCAAAGGGGCGGAACGTTGAATTTTCGCCTCCCGCTCTTGCGCGCGTCTCGCTGAGAACTTCACCAAGAACCACATCCCGCCGACGTAGGCAAACGTCCCGAACGGTATAAGCAATCCTTCCCAAGTCGGATACAGCCCAAGCCAAACGCCCATCCAAGTCGGCAATTCCAATCCTGGAACCGGATGAACCGGCAGCCAGCCGACGGTCTGGAACAGTCGAACGGTCGATCCGATAAACGTGAAGAGCACGAAGACAACAAGGACCCCGGTCACTACAAGCATCTTGCGATAGGGAAGCTTTGCGCCAATAGAGAACACCGCAAAGCCCACCGCTCCAATGAAAAGACCGCCCAAGGCCAAGCCAAGCAGCACCGGTCGCATCCCCGCTTCGAGAATTAGCGACTGCATGAAGAGGGTCGTCTCAAATCCTTCGCGAAAAATCGTCATGAATCCGACCCCGATGAGAGCCATGCTTTCCCAACGGGTTTCGCTGCTGGCGTTGCGCAGCCTTGCTCAAGTTCGCGCAGCCGGGCGTTCCAACCCGTCCAATAATACTTGTGAAAGACCCAATTCGTCACCATGAGCAAAACGACAACTGCGACAATTGAAATGACAGCCTCGAGCGTCTCTCCGTAGTGCGAGAGCCCCTGGAGCAGCGTGCGGGACGCGACGAAAGACTACTGCCGTGACCCCCAATGCGAGCCATGCCCCGCACCGATTCGCCTGCGAATGCCTGCGTTCTCTGCTCCGCGAAGCCCAGCAAGCAGAGCAGCGAGAATGACGACAGCCTCCAAGCCCTCTCGCGCGACAATGAAAATCGCGCCGATCATCGCGGCCGTCGGCGAAAGTCCCACCTTGATCAGGGCGGAACACTCCTCGAGTGCCTCAAGAGCGCGTTGATACGACGAGGCCAATTCGTCGCCGGTCAAGCCTCGCGTCCAAAGCTGCCTTTATGCCGGGTTTCCCGTCGTGGCCGTCGAGGAAGGTCTTCTCCGCGCGAATCGCCAGCGCCGGATCGCGAGGAAGAGTGCGCGACTCGATCTCAAGGTCAAAATTGATATAAGCGTCCAAGCGAAGCTGCTCCGCCTTTCGCCACTGTTTGCCCTGAGCGGCCGCAAGCGACTGTCCGAGAAGGGAGCGGACTTCCAGAGCCGTTTCCGCGACGACATCACTTGCCATGCCGGAGCGCTTCAAAGCCAGACCGAAATCGCGCTGGAGCAGGTTCGTTCCCTTGTCGACAAGACTGTCCACTTCGGACTGGGCCGTCTTTCGATCGATTGCCGCTTCCAGATTTTCGAGTATCGCGAGAAGTTCGGGACCATGCTTCTCCACAGCCTGCGTCTTCGTCTGACGCCAGACCGGGCATCAATTCATTGACGATCTGCTCGGGCTTGAATCGTAAAGCTCCTCGCTTCGCGATATTCGATTGGTATTGTCACCTCGCCGTCACGCACACCGGATTGGTATTCCTTCGGAATAAGGCGCAGGAGCTTGAGAACGATCCGCTCGCGACGCTCGACGTCCTCGGCACTGAGCAGATTCGGATAGCCGGCCTCCAACGAGAGTCGCCACGAGGCCGCCAGCTTCGGAACCGCATTTGAGTCTTCCTGCGCCGCAGCCAAAAGGGCCGCAAGGTCACGCCGGCTCTGCTCGTTCTCCGACGCTGCCGAACCGATGGCCAGCTTGAGCAATGAGGCTGGCAGGTCGGACAAACCCTGGATCTCAGAAGCTCGCGCGGAGAGCAGGGCTGGCGTGGCACGCCCCTCCTGAATCAAACGCATGAGCGCATCGGCTTTTTTCCCGCGCGCGAGTGATCTGCCAGATGACGTATTCTTTCGCAAGCAACCTGCTGACTTCGTCGCGCTGGGTGGGATTCGCCCCAAGACGCTGAAGAGCAAGCGCCCCTTCGACGGAGTTGGCAAACTTCGGCAACATGATGATCGAACGCCACTCCCGCGCCGAATCGATATTTCCGGCGCGCTGGTTGCTGATCATTTCCAGCGCCGCCACGTGCTGCAGCCGCGCCTGCATGAATCCCAGAGCCTCCGTCGCCGCAAGCGGGCTGGAGGTCGGAGGCGGAAGCGGAGCATTCCAGAGATCGCGAGCCTCAGCATCTGTCAGCATCCGACGCGAACTGACCTCTCGCGGCCTGCAAGTTATCTCCTATGGCTGGTGACCAGCGCTCGCCATGAATATCGAGCAGCGCCTCATCGAAAACATTCTGGAGCGATGCCGAATCGTCGATTACATCGGCTCGAAGCAGCGCAACGAAAACCAGCGCCAAGCAGGGAAAAGATCGTCACCCTCGCTCCGCCTGATCGTCTTTTGCAGCTCATTGAGACTACTGCGGTTCGAACCGCCTCTGTGTCAGCTCTCGATTTTCACTCCGACGACGGCCGCGCTTTGCTCGATCTGCGGCACGAGCTTGTCGGTCTTCTCCTTTGCCTGCGTTGCGAGTTCATCGATCTCCGCTCCCTTGATCTCACCCGCTTTCTCGCGCGCATCGATCTTGTCGATAAAGGTCATGATGCCCTTGAAGCCAGAGTCAACGGACTTCGCGAGAGACTTGTCCTTCTCGGCGACCTGCTTCTCCACCGCGTCGTACATGACCTGGCAGCTCCCCATAATGCCCCGCATGTCGGAAATGCGGCTCACAGCCTGAAAGCGTCCCGACTTGTCCTTGGAGTAACGCGACTCTTTCCAGTCCTCGAAATAGTCAGAGAGCGTCGGCGTCATTACCACCATCGCGCCAAAACAGTCGCTCACGACGCATTCCATGCCTTGGCATCGGCAAGAAGCTCGCCAAGCTTCTTGTTGACGTCCTTGGCAGCCGCAGACAAGACCTCCGGTCGTCGGAAGCGATTTCTTGCCGCCGTCGACCGGTGTCACCCAGCGCTTATCGCCAGCCCAAAGCATCGGTTCGATGATATAGGTGAAAAGAGCGCCCTGCTTATCGATCTTTTCGCCGTTTCCGAGATCAAGAACGACGGATGCCACACCTTCAGGGCCTTCGGAAGCGGGAACCCCCGCGTCGAGATAGACGTCGTAATCGGCCATCGACGGGACACCCGCGACGATCCCTTCCACAGTCTCATATCCGAAGCTGTCCATCGCCTTGTAGTTCTCCTGCATCTTGGCCACCAAGCTTCTCCATTTGCTTGGGATCTGCCTTGTAGGCCGCCTCCACCGACCCCCCATTTGCTGCAACCAGGGCTGAATATGCCTCGCTGTTCTTCACGAAATCCTCCGAGGCCGCATTAATTTTTTCCAGTTTCTTGAGAAGGTAACTCTTAACGCTCGCGGCCGTCTCCTCCGCGTGACCCGTCACGGCGAGGGTCGTCAGAACTAGAGTGAAGTGCAAGCAGGAAAGCGATGCGATTTTGGGGCGGTTTTCATATTGAGACTGAGTTTCAATTTCTAGAAGGCCGTCGGCTTCGTTGCAAGCGAAAATCGAGATGCGGGGAACTCCCAGCATGTCGGGGAATCAAAAAGCGACGTCAGACGCCTACGACGGCGACATCGACCTGCCGGGTATGGGACGCGCGGCGATGCTCGAAAACAAAGATTCCCTGCCAGCTACCCAGGGTCATCCTTCCCGCGGCAACGGGAATCACCTCGCTTGTCCGGGTGAGGGCCATTCGCAAATGGCTTGTTGTATCATCCGGGCCTTCGAGGGTGTGCACGTAGTCGCCATCTTCCGGGGCGATCTTTTCGAAGTAGGCATGGAGGTCCGCCCTGGCGCTCGGGTCTGCGTTCTCGTAGATGACCAGACTGGCGCTGGTATGGCGTATGAAAACGGTCACCGTGCCCGTTCGCACGCCGCTCTGCCGAACGACCTGGGCCACTTCATCGGTGATTTCGTATGTTCCCTTGCCCCTCGTCGGAACAGTAAGCATCTGGTGTTGAGCTTTCATACTTCTAGATCTCAGCTCGCTCGCCCCTGTCTGTAGTAGGGTGCGATCGCTTCGCCTTTTGAACGGACGCAGATTTTCTTAGCTCAGCAGATGGATGACTCGATCAATCCTCGTCGCTCGAAGTGCGGTATTGGGGTTCGATTGCCAAATCCTCTACGCGCGTACGCGCCAGTAATTCCAACCTCCTGGCTTGAGTCAGCAAAGTTAGCCGTAATCCATCCGAGACGTCACGCTCGCTGATTACGCGCGCGAGCGCGGCGATGGTGGAAGCACGACGCGCCGTGCGCACGTCAGGATGCTTGCGTTGGGGATAAATCGTCTCCGGAATGACACGCCTTCGAAAGGAACCTGGCAAGTCGACAAGCTCTGTTGGCCTCGGAATCTTTTCGTTGAGGACCGCATGCAACTGAGATTGCTGGATGACGCGCACATAGAGCGTGAACTCCGCGCGGTCTAGAAATTCAATGCGCTGCACCTCTGGGACATTGGAAATTAAATCGTCTAGGGGCCACAATTCGACCTCGGCAACTTCGAAGGGATCGAGCACATTCATCGCTACAGGATCGGTGCGCTGATTCGTCAGATGCCTCCGAATTCTAGTCCGGAGACTTTCACGCGTTTGCCCAATGTAGATCGGCTCGCCATCATAATCGTAGAACGCATAAACGCCCCACTTTGACGCGCCAATTGGACGGCCCGACGCATCGTGCATCGAAAGGAAAGATTTGATCTCTTTTCTGATTGCCGCAACTTCAACGGTGAGGCGACTCAGTCTTGACGGTTTACGCGCTGCCATACCGAACAACGCGGCGCATTGAGGGGCTCGAGTCATCGCCGGTCAACTCCGCGAAAAGTGGATTCAGATAGTTCTCCGCGATCCAGCGAATCACAGGCACGCAGACAGCGTCTCCGAAACCGAATAGAGCCTGGTTAAGCGAAACCTCTTGGCCAATGCGGAACTCACCAGCCCCCATGAGACGTGCACATTCAAGCGGTGTGAGCAATCGCGCTGCGGCCCTGCCTCGCCCTGCAGCAAGAAGAATTTGCCGGCCACTTCCGCCGCGGGGAGTCCGAAGGCAGCCTGCAATCCCATCAGTTCGCAGCTCGGCCATCGAGCGACCATGACGAACGCGACGAAAAATAGTGCCGTAGGTGATCTTGTTGTCGTTGATCATCTGATCGGCAATACGCCGGTGGCGATCGCTCATTTGTCCGAGCAGATAGTCGACCCGCGCACGGCTCCACCAAAACGCCGAGTTTGGCGATAGCGGCTCCAAAATGTCTGCGAGATTCGAAGAGCGTTCGGGCAACGGCGGCAATGAGCGCACAGCCCAACGGATTTCAGGATGCCACGCGATAAAATCCGCAAGCGATGGCGGTCGTCCCGGGCCCTGAAAGAACGCGGGAGATTCTTCCATGATCCTCGCCCGGGCTGTAGCGTACGGAGAGCCAACAATGAAAAGCCTGGCACGGCTTTGCGGCACGAAGTGGATCGCATCGATTAGGAAAGCGTCCACGTCGTATCCAAGAGCGTTCAACCTCAAACAAACATCGCGAAAATCATCGCCATCATGTGAGCTGAGAAATCCACCAACGTTCTCCAGCAGAACAATGGGCGGCCGTCGCCCATTCATTGCCTCTAGCGCATCCGCAAACCCCCAAAAAGCGCCTGACTGGGTGCCGGACAATCCTCGGCGGGCTCCGGCCAGCGACAGATCGTTGCAAGGAAACGAGGCAGTCGCAAGCGCAGTCGAGGGAATGGCATCTGCGTCCAAGGCGTGGACATCACCGAGGGCGAACTCCTCCTCCCTGTGACCGAAGTGACCGAGGTACATGGCATGCTTTGTCGGGTCGATGTCATTGGCCCAAATAACCTTCCAACCGGCTTGCTCAAGCCCAAGACGCATCAGTCCGATACCCGCGAAATACTCTGCCGCGCTTCTGCCTATATTCCGCAACCAAACGTCGTAGGTCATGGACTATGGATGCCGAACCTTCGGCATTTTGGCAATCCGCTTTGAGGAGAACGCCCGCCGGATGCGGTCTGCAACGTAGCCCGGACGCCCTAAATCATGCTCCCAAATTCGTATCACTCGCCATCCTGCCCCCCGCAAGACGCCATTTACGAAGCGATCTCGCTTCAGGTTTCGCGCCAATTTAGCGCGCCAATATTCAACGTTGTTAGCAGGCAGTTCGCCATGCAGTGGACATCCGTGCCAAAAGCAGCCATCCACAAAAACCGCGATGCGCTCGCGACGAAAAACGAAATCGGGCTTTCCCGTCAAGGCAACGTGTCTTCGCCAACCGACAATGCCGCGTGCCTTGAAAACTGCAACGAGTCGGACTTCTGTAGCGCGATTGCCTTCCGAGCGAACGGAACGCATGATCGAGCTGCGCTTATCTGGTTCGAAAACATCGGACATGCGAAATTGGCTTCCTGGTCACTGCGAGATCAAGATCATGAACATTTTATTCATCACAAGAATCGGGCCGGGTCTCCCATTTGATGAGGCACTCAAAGTATTGAACCTTCCCACTCATTGCGGCTTGATGGCAACGAGCAGCCAGCCAGCGAGAAACAGCAACCCGCCGATCGGCGTAATCGCGCCGAGCCAGCGGACATTCGTCAGCGCAAGGATGTAAAGCGAACCCGAGAACACAAGAATTCCGGCCGCCCAAATCCAAACAACGGTGGGATTTCTGCCCGCGGCCCAAAGCGCCGCCACCGAATGAACAAGATGATAGAGGACGGCCGTTTGCCAGATGGTAGCTGTCTGATTGGCTGCAAGCAGGGATGCGAGTTGGTGAGCTCCGAAAGGCGCCAAGCGCGACGCCCAGAAAACCAAGAACGCCCGCGATCTGAGTGGCAAGTTGCATAAGCGGGCCATGATCGCCGCGGGCAAGGAAATATTCAACTCTTGGCGAGTGGCCGCGGCAAGGGGAGCCTACGAGAAGGTCAAACGGCGTCCTGAAGGAGGAGCTCTTCGAGACACGAAGGCGATCAGCACCCTCGCGTGGAGCCCTGATGGAAAATACGTGGCAGTCGGGGATGCCGGCGGTCGCGTGAGGCTTTTCAGCGATTGAGAAGTGCCATCATGGACTCTGCATAGCGTTCGCCCTGAGCTACGCCCGGTGGGAAGAGAGAATCCATCTGGGCGAGCTCGTCCGGGGTCAGCGTAACCCCGAGAGCTCCAAGATTGTCCTCGAGATAACGGACGCGCTTGGTGCCGGGGATTGGCACGATGTCCTCACCTTGAGCAAGCACCCAGGCTAGCGCGAGCTGCGCCGGCGAGCAGCCCTTCCTCTGCGCAAGGTTCTTTACATGGGTTGCGAGCTGAAGATTGCGATCAAAGGCCTCGCCCTGGAAGCGCGGATTCGTGTGCCGCCAATCGTCCGCGGCAAGATCGGTTGGCTTCTGGATGGCCCCGGTTAGAAACCCTCTCCCAAGCGGGCTGTAGGCCACGAAGCCTATGCCCAATTCGCGGCAAGCGGCCAGCGTGCCATTGCGCTCGACGTCGCGAGACCAGAGCGAATACTCGGTCTGGAGCGCGGCGATCGGGTGAACCGCGGTCGCTCTGCGCAGCGTGCCGACGCCCGCCTCCGAAAGCCCCAGAGCACGCACCTTTCCCTCACGAACCAAATTGGCCATCGCTCCGACGGTTTCTTCAATCGGAACCCCGGGATCGACCCGGTGCTGGTAATAGAGATCGATAAAATCTACGCCCAAGCGGCGAAGGCTTCCCTCGCATGCCTTTCGGACGTTGGGGGCAGAGCTATCCACACCGGTTATCTGTCCGTTCGGGTCGATGCGGAAGCCGAACTTCGTTGCCAGGATGACCCGCTCACGCGGCATCTCGCGAAGAAAACGGGCGATGAGTTCTTCATTCTTGTAAGGGCCATAAATCTCGGCGGTGTCGAGAAAGTTACCTCCAAGCTCGAAGTAGCGGCGCAGCACAGCCAAAGATTCCGATTCGTCCGCCGGACCATAGGCATACGACATGCCCATGCATCCCAGGCCAAGCGGGGAAACCACAAGTGGACCAAGTTTGCGTTCGTTCATAGTCAATTCTCCGCCCCAACCTTACACGAAGATCGGGACTCTCGAAAGCGACTATCGCCCTCCGCGAGGGTCGATCCGATCGGGCTGCTACATGCTCATTCCGCCGTCGACTGCAAGGACCTGCCCGGTGACGTAGGAGGCTTCCGGACTCGCGAGAAAAACGACAGCGGCGGCGATATCGTCCGCAGCGCCGAATCGTGTCAGGGGAATCTGCGAGAGGGCCGCCTTGCGGACATCCTCCGCCAACACAGAAGTCATGTCGGTCTCGACGAATCCCGGTGCGACAAGATTTGCCGTGATATTGCGGCTGGCAAGCTCGCGCGCCAGCGTCTTGGTTAATCCCACCAGACCCGCCTTGCTCGCGGAGTAATTGGCTTGTCCTGCGAGACCAATCAGGCCGCTGACAGACCCGATGTTGATGATTCTTCCTTTGCGCTGCTTTACCATTGCGCGCAGAACGGCGCGGGAGAAATTGAAC
Organism: uncultured Verrucomicrobiae bacterium; assembly: GCA_963784465.1. GTDB lineage: Bacteria > Verrucomicrobiota > Verrucomicrobiia > Chthoniobacterales > Terrimicrobiaceae > DASTFP01. The sequence continues at coordinate 181,313 of CAWASQ010000059.1, read as the reverse complement.
GCGCCCTTGAGATTGGTATCGAGCACAACATCCCAGTCCTCCGAATTCATGCGCATGATCAGAGTGTCGCGGGTGATGCCTGCGTTGTTCACCAGAACATCGCAGCGCCCAAAGTCGGCCAAAATTCTCTCGCCGGCCTTCTGCACGGCGTCGAAATCGGCCACATCGACCGCGTAAGGCTTCGCCGCCTCCGGCGAGACGGCGTTGATGGCATCGGACGTCTTCTGCGAGTTGGCTTCGGTGCGGCTGACAACCGCCACCTTGGCGCCCTCTTCGGCAAAGCGCCGGGCGATCGCCTCTCCGATGCCGCGTCCGGCGCCGGTGACGATGGCAACTTGATTTTCGAATCGCTTCATAAAAGTCTTCGTTAGACGCGGGACCCGAGCTGCGCCTCCCTGCTCGTGGCCTCCAACTTCTCAAGGACCCTACACTTTTACCCAGCTCCGGCTCCGGGAACTTTGCTCAATGGCAGCGAGCACCTTCTCATTTTTCAGGCCATCCTCAAAAGTCGGGTGCACGCCCTTGCCGTCCACGATGCCTTTTACGAAGTCCGAGAACGCATTTATAAACGTGTGCTCGTAGCCGATGATGTGGCCCGGAGGCCACCATGCCGAACCATACGGATGCACATTCTCCGTGACGAGGATGTCGCGAAATCCGCGGGTGTCTCCCGGTTCATCCAGACTGAAAAATTTGAGGCGATTCATGTCTTCGAGATCGAAATAGAGCGAGCCCTTGCTGCCGTTGATTTCGAGCGTGACGTGGTTCTTGCGCCCGTAGGCAAAGCGCGTGGCTTCAAAGTTGGCGACCGCGCCATTCTTGAAGCGTCCAATCCAGGAAACGGCATCGTCGACGGTCACTGTCCCGAGCCGTTTTCCCGCCTTCGCAGCGAGGCCGGCGCCGACCTCCTCCAGGATCGGGCGCTTCTTGATGAAGGTCTCCATGAGGGCGCAGACCTCGCTGATCTCTCCGACCAGGTAGCGACCCAGATCGATGATATGCGAGTCAATGTCGCCGTTCGCCCCGGAGCCCGAGTATTTCTCCTGCAAGCGCCAGACAAGGGGAAAGTTCGGGTCGGCGATCCAATCCTGAGCGTAACGGGCGCGCACGTGGTAGATGCGATCCCCAAGATCGCCGCGCTCGATCATTCTTTTCGCCTGCGCAATGGCGGGAATCCGGCGGTAATTGTGGCACACCATGTTCACGACCTTCGCTTTTTTGGCCGCGGCGACCATCTCCTGGCATTCCTCGACGTCCATCGCCAAGGGCTTCTCGCAAAGAATCGCCTTGCCGTTGCGCGCCGCCTCGAGGGCGATCTCGCAATGGCTGTCGTTGGGAGTGCAGATGTCGACGATATGAATTTCGGGGTCGCTAACGACAGCCTTCCAATCCGTACTCGCGTTCTTCCAACCAAGCTGTTCGCGGGCGGATTCGACATTTTTGGGCGAACGACCGCAGATGGTGTGAAGCACAACATCCGCGGGCAAATCAAAAAACTTCGGTGCCTGGCGCCATGCGTTCGAATGCGCCTTTCCCATGAAGTTGTAACCGATCATTCCGACATTGAGAGAGCGTTTGGGCATACAATAAGGGGAGGAGAATCGACTTCACCAGATGCCGCGGCGTCTGAAAACGAAAAAAATGCTCACGCGACGGGCGTTAACCGCCTGCCCCTTGCTGCGACACTCCGCGAAATCTCCCAACCGTTGGATTGACGATCCGCCAGAATCGCCTATGGTAACCGAACGCAGGGGAGCTTTCGAAAGCTGAGAGTCCCGATCGTTAGATTGGGAGACCCTTGGAACCTGATCCGGCCAGCACCGGCGTAGGGAGCAAAATGAGTTTAACGGTTTTAGTTTCAAGTTGTAAGCGCGGACCGAGCAGGTTCGCCCCGTGCTCCGTCTCCGCCGGCGTGGCATTTAACCTACAAGATTAAGACTCCACATGATCGCACCAACCAGCGCCATCGAACCCGACAGCAGCGAGACGCTGCCAAATTCCAGCCGCGTTTATGTCGAGGGAGAAATCCACGAGCACATCCGCGTGCCAATGCGGCAGATCGAACTGGCCCCCACAAGGGCGTTCAACGGAGCCGTCGAGGTCAACGAGCCTGTGAAGGTCTACGACACAAGTGGACCATGGGGCGACCCGGCTTTCGATGGCGATATTGAGAAGGGGTTGCCCGCGTTGCGGCGAGAATGGATTCTCAAACGCGGAGACGCCGCGGAGTACCAAGGCCGTAATGTGCGGCCCGAAGACAACGGCTACCTGAGCGTCAGTCACGCCCAGGTTTCCTCCCAGCGCCGGGGCGGACTTTCCCCGCTTCATGCGCCGAAGAACGCCAAGCGCAAGCCGCTTCGGGCGTCCGCCGGCCATCCCGTTACGCAGCGCTGGTATGCTCGCGAAGGCATAATTACGCCGGAAATGGAATTCATTGCGATTCGCGAGAACCTCGGCAGGGCAAAGATATCCGAGATGTCGAAGGACCTTGTCCGCAACGATCTCGACAAGCAGCACGCCGGCAGTACGCAGCTCCTTGCCGGGGCCGGCGGACCCAATAGCCAGCGCTACGTGCCGTCCGTCTTCCACCGCTTTCCGCAGCGCATTCCCTCCGAAATCACTCCCGAATTCGTTCGCGACGAGGTGGCCGCCGGCCGGGCGATCATCCCGGCCAATATCAATCACCCCGAATGCGAGCCGATGATCATCGGTCGCAATTTTCTGGTGAAGATCAATGCAAACATCGGCAACAGTGCCGTGGCCTCGAGCATCGAAGAGGAAGTCGAGAAAATGCGCTGGGCCACCAAGTGGGGAGCGGACACCGTGATGGACCTCTCCACTGGCAGGAACATCCACGCCACCCGGGAATGGATTCTCCGCAACTCACCCGTCCCGATCGGCACCGTACCGATCTACCAAGCGCTGGAGAAAGTGGGCGGCAAAGCCGAGGAGCTCAGCTGGGAAGTCTACCGCGATACGCTGATCGAGCAAGCCGAACAGGGCGTCGATTATTTCACAGTCCACGCGGGAGTGTTGCTGCGCTTCATTCCCCTCACCGCGCAACGCATGACGGGCATCGTTTCCCGCGGTGGCAGCATCATGGCCAAGTGGTGCCTTGCTCATCACCGGGAAAGCTTCCTCTACACCCACTGGGACGAGATTTGCGAGATTATGGCTGCCTACGACGTCAGCTTTTCGATTGGAGACGGATTGCGGCCCGGGAGCATCGCCGACGCGAATGACGAAGCGCAGTTTGCCGAGCTCTACGTGCAAGGCGAACTTACCGAGCGCGCCTGGAAGCGCGGCGTCCAGGTCATGAACGAGGGACCCGGCCACATTCCAATGCACATGATCGAGGAAAACATGGCCAAGCAGCTCGAGTGGTGCCAAGAGGCGCCCTTCTACACGCTTGGCCCCCTCACGACCGATATTGCTCCAGGTTACGACCACATCACCAGCGGCATCGGGGCCGCCATGATCGGCTGGTATGGCTGCGCGATGCTGTGCTACGTGACGCCCAAGGAACACCTTGGCTTGCCAAACAAAAAGGACGTCAAGGATGGCGTCATCGCCTACAAGATCGCCGCCCACGCCGCCGATCTCGCGAAAGGCCATCCTGGCGCTCAATACCGTGACAATGCCCTTTCGAAAGCGCGGTTCGAATTTCGCTGGGAGGACCAGTTCAACCTCAGCCTCGATCCTGTCACCGCCCGCGAGTTCCACGACGAGACGCTTCCCCAGGAGGGCGCAAAATCCGCGCACTTCTGTTCGATGTGCGGGCCGCATTTTTGCTCGATGAAGATTACCGAGGATGTGCGGAAATATGCGGCGGAGAAAGGTCTTTCCGAAGCCGAAGCCCTAAGAACCGGTCTGGAGGAAAAATCTGCCGAGTTCGTGGAAAAGGGCGCCGAAGTCTACGCGAAGGCATGAGCGTGTAGCGGCGGTCCTGTGACCGTCGGAAAAATTCCCTGTCAAAAGCTCTTCGCCAGTCCGCCATCGAATCCCCGCACTGGCAGAAGGGCTTCTTTGACCACGTCCTACGGAGTGCTGAGTCCTATTCCCAAAAATGGCATTACGTCCGCGAGAATCCCGTGCGAGCCGGTCTGGTTACCCGTTGGGAAGATTGGCCCTATCTCGGCGAACCGCATCCTCTCGAATATCGCAAACAGTAGAAACTATATTGGAAACTGTAGCGGCGGTCTGTGACCGCCGGACGACCAAGTTCACTCTTCCGGCGGTCACAGACCGCCGCTACAGTTTTCCAGAGCATGACGCAGCTTCCCACAGGACCCTTCAAGCATCTATAAACCGGCCATGAACTCCTGGCTCGCAAAATACTTCCTCTCACTAAGCGCGATAGTTCTGCTAACATCAATGAGCTGGGCAGGCCAACTAACCCTCGAACAAGTCAAGGCCGCCACGACCGAACTCGAGAAGCTCACCGAGAGTGAAATGCGAACGACGGGGATCCCCGGCATCGCAATCGCCGTGGTCTTTAAGAATGAAGTCGTTTTCGCGAAGGGGTTTGGCGTCCGCGAAGTGGGGAAGGAAAATCCCGTTGACGCAGATACAGTGTTTCAACTGGCATCGGTCTCGAAGCCGATCGGCTCGACGGTGGTCGCAGCGCTGGTAGGCGAAGGCCTTCTCTCCTGGGACTCGCGCATAAGTGATCTCGATCCAGGTTTCGAAATGCATGATGCCTGGGTCACCCGCGAAATCACCGTTCGGGACTTCTACTGCCATCGCAGCGGCCTTCCCGATCACGCCGGCGATCTGCTGGAAGATCTCGGCTATACGCGCGAGGAAGTTCTTAAGCGTTTACGCTATCAAAAACCGGACACCAGCTTTCGATCGGGATACGCTTATACGAACTTTGGGCTGACGGAAGGCGCGGTTGCCGCGGCCAAAGCCGCCGGCAAGGACTGGGAGGACGTATCAGAAGAGAAACTCTACGCGCCCTTGGGGATGACATCGACAAGCTCCCGCTACCAGGACTTCGTCGCGCGCGAAAACCGGGCCTTGGGTCACGTGCAGATCGATGGCAAATGGGTGCAGAAATATCAGCGCGAACCCGACGCGCAATCGCCGGCCGGCGGCGTCAGCTCTTCGGTAAATGACATGGCCAAATGGATGCGCCTGCAGCTCGCCGACGGAAAGTTTGAGGGCAAGGAAATCGTGAAAGCGGATGCCTTGGCGGAAACCCACCATCCGCACATGCTCACAGGCTTCAGTCCCCTCGACGGCCTCCCGGGCTTCTACGGACTGGGATGGAATGTCAGCTACGACCAAGAGGGAAGGCTGCGCCTTTCCCATTCCGGCGGATTTGACCTTGGCGCCGCGACGAACGTGGCGCTGGTCCCTGCCGAGGACCTCGGCGTCGTCGTTTTGACCAACGCGTATCCACTCGGCGTTGCGGAAGGACTCGCCAGCACGTTCCTGGACTACGCCCTCCATGGAAAACCGACCCAAAACTGGGTCGAAGTTTACAAGCAAGCTTTCGCACAGATGCTTCAAGCGGAAAAATCGCAGATCGGCGACTACACCAAGCCGCTCGCGTCCCCTGCCCCACCTTCGGCAAACGCCGCGTATCTGGGGAGGTACAACAACGACTATTTCGGAGAGATAAGCGTCTCCGAGAAGGATGGCGGACTTGCCATCGCCCTGGGACCCGGGAAGATGACCTTTCCGATGAAACACTGGGACCGCGATACCTTTACCTATGAGGGCCAGGGAGAGTCAGCCGGAGGAACCGCAGGCATCACATTCACAATGGCGCCCGACGGAAACGCGCGCAGCGTTTTAGTCGAAAACTTGAACCTCCATGGCGAGGGAATCTTTGAGCGCGCCGCGAAAGACAAACAATAAGCCTTCAGGACTTGGTAACCCGCGGCGCTGTGCGCCACGGGGAGCGCACCCACGAGCCCTTGGAGCTCCGGCATGACTTCAGCGGCCCTGCAATTCAACATTTCAAGCGGCAGATGAACCGCGCCGGGAACATGACCTGCCCGACAATGCTCCTCTGGTACCACGGGACCCTCCCCGGAGTCCAACGGCTTCTTCAATTCCTGTCCATTGAGAGCCTTGATTTTGAGTTCCTGTCTGATGGGTCATATAGCTGCATTTACAACTATTGCGTAAGACGACGGCCTCTTCATTGCATATGCAAGCACATCGTTGTCCTTGCAATGAAAAGCTTGCTGGCTCATGTTTCTCGCGCATGCGAAAGGATCCGAAATACGTCGAGGCCTGGGGGCAGCTGCTCCGGCTGCAAGCGCGGGTCGTGGCGCGCATCGAGGAGGATCTGAGGAAGAGCGGCAAGATCCCGCTGACTTGGTACGGTGTGCTCCTGGCGCTGGACAATACCACTGAAAAGCGGTTGCGCATGAGTGAGATCGCGGACCGGATTGTATTGAGCCGAAGCGCGCTCACCCGATCGGTAGGAAAGCTGGAAGCGGAGGGCTATCTGAAGCGGGAACGGTGCAGCCACGATGAGCGGGGCGCCTACGCCGTGCTGACGAGAAAGGGCCGGCGTGCCCTGACAGAAGCCCGCCCGGTTTACTGGACCGGCATCAAGAAGTACTTCGCCACAAACATGACGGCTGCGGAAATTTCAGACTTGAAGGGCCTTCTTGGTGGAGCGGCAAGACGAGCGCGCTCCTAGAGCCTGCGAATGGCAAAGCGCTTGTTCATCGCACTCGAGTTGCCGGAGAGCTGTCGCGAGACTCTCGTCGCTCTTGATCCGCACATTAGGGGTTTGCGGTGGCTCCCGCTCGATCAGTTGCATATGACGCTGAGCTTCATCGCGCAGGTAAACGCAACGGCAGACGAAAAGTTGCGGGAAGCGCTGGGAGTAGTGCGCGTTGCGGCGTTCTTTCTGCCGATTCAAGGGGTGGGAATCTTTGGCGGATCCCGTCCCTCGGTCGTCTGGGCCGGGGCCGGAAAAGGTCACCCCCACTTGTTCGCGTTCCACAAATACATTCAGGACGCTGTCCTGCATGCGGGCCTGGAACCGGACCTGAAGCCGTTTCACCCGCACATCACCCTTGGTCGTGCCAATGGAGTATCACGTGCGACGCTGCTGCCATTCCTCCGCCGGCACGCCGAGACGGAGTTTGGACTCTGGAAGGTGACGGGCTTCGCGATGTTTTCGAGCGTCTTGTCCCCCGAGGGCCCGAAACATACCGCCGAGATGCGATGGGCTTTCTGACGACTTGGATCGTGGTCGACTTCCCAAGCCTTGTTGGCTGGCCGCGCCAACCCAAGGATCGCCGCGACGCCGTATTCAGCCCGGTCTTGAGGAGTTGATAAGACCGCTGCAGACCATCGTCGATATAAGTCCAGTCCTGGGATTGCATCTTGCCGTTATGGCGTTCGTCGCGATAGCCCATCATCTCGGCGCGCAGTAGCGCGGCTTGTTTCATCTGGTTATCTCGGACGCCATAGAGCTCTTCCTGGACCTGCGCAATGACTTCACCGTACTGAGGCGGACTTGAGTTTTCCCGCCGCAATTGCCACCAATGCAATTCCAGTCGCGCGAGCTTCGCCGGATCGAACCTTTCGCCGCTGTGCGGTCGCAGCAGACCATAGTATCGCTCCAACAGTGGCAGCGCTCTTTTCGCTGCTTTCCGGCGGCGCGTGGATTGAAATGAACGCGCCGCCCTTGCGGCGTAATAGGAAAGCCGCACGCTATCCCACGGCGAAAAATGATAGACCTCGCGGTTTAGAGGGAGTAGAGCGCCCGGAACAATTTGGAATAATCGCGCTGGTAATAGTGCCGCCAGATTGCCGTCTCCAGGCGGGCAACCGCCTTGGGATTAAATCCGCGCAAATCACCGTGCCGCGGCCAAAAAATGTATGCTAAACCTGCCGCGAACGAAATGGCCGACCGCCGCCACATCGTGTTGCCCTCGATCGTTATCGTCCGATCGCAGGACTGAGTGTCACGATCTGCTGTCCATTGCGCTGAAAATACTCCAAAGCCAGCTGCTTGCGTTCCCGCAGAATGGTATCGATGTCTTCGTTCACGGGGGGCGTTCTCCAAAGCGATCGGCCCGGCGGAACCCATGCCCGCCCGGTGAAATTATCAGGAACCGTCCCGCCGGGTGCGACACGCGGGCTGTCGGAAACATAGAGCCGCTGGCCACCCATGCCAAGGGCAACCATCTCGACATGGCCGAAGCTACCGCCTGGCGTTCCGCGCAGGCGTTTCCCGACTCTCGCGTCGCCGAGGTAGACAAGCACGCTTCCCAATGGAGCGCGTTGCGGGGAAATGCAGCGTACCGCCTTCCATCCCGCCTTGTTAAGAATGAGCTCCCAGTCCTGCCCGTTGCCCCCCGCCAGACCATTGCCTAGCCCTGATTTCTTGAGGATGGAAAGCATTCCCCGTCCGCACCAGCCTGAGCCGATACCGTCCGTTGCGCTTTCGACGGCAGCCGCCATAAGGGTCGTCCGCGTCAACCGCGGAGTGTTCTCGGCGGCGGGGGCTAAAGAGGCAAAAAGGACGATGGCAAAGGCACAGCGGAAAAGCATCGGCGGCCACCATACCTATTTCTCGGCCTTCGCCAAGGGTTTTCTGCCTTTGCAGGGGCAGAAATTTTTGTTCCTCTAAACTTTCAAAGCCTTGCGCCTGAGCCAGTAAAAGATCACCGGAGTAACGATGAGCACATGCACGAGGCTGCTGAGCATTCCGCCGATAACCGGCGTGGCCAGCGGTTTCATGATCTCGGCTCCCGTCCGCGTGCTCCACATAATGGGCAGTAGGCTGGCCACGACGGTGCCGACAGTCATCACCTTTGGCCTCAGGCGCAACATGGCTCCGTCGATCACGGCGGTCTTCAAGTCTTGAAGCGAAAAAGATTCTCCCCGCTCCTCGATCCGCTTTCTCAGCGCCTCTTCGAGATAAACAACCATCACGACGCCAGTCTGAATCGCCGTGCCGAACAGGGCAATGTAGCCGATCCAAACGGCCACGCTAAAGTTGTAGCCAAGCAAATACTGGAGGATCGCCCCCCCCGTGAGCGCAAAGGGCACCGCGAGAATTACGTGCGCAGCTTCCATGACGGAGCGGAAAACAACGCTCAGCAACATGAAGATGATGAGCAGAACGACGGGCACGATGAGCATGAGCGTTCGCTGGGCGCTGAGCTGGCTTTCATACTGGCCGCTCCACTTCAATGTCACCCCGGCGGGAAGTTCAATCTCACGCGCGATGCGCTCCTGGACATCTTTGACGAACCCGCCGAGGTCGCGGCCCCGGACGTTGCTTTGCACGAACACGCGAAGCAAGCCGTCTTCGCTCGAGATCTCGCTGGCCCCGCTTGCGCGCCGGATCGAAGCGACTTGCCCCAATGGCACGCTAAAGCCCTCCTTGGTTGGAATCAGGATGCTGCCGATCCTTTCGATATCCTCCCGTTCGTCGCGCGCCAGGCGGAGCTGAATCGGGTAGCGCGCGCGTCCTTCGATCGTCGTACTGACATTCAATCCTCCCAGGCCAATTTCAACAACATCCATGAGATCCTTGATATTCAGGCCGTATCGAGCCAGCGCGAGACGGTCAGGCAGGACTTCCACGTATGGCTTTCCTTGCGTGCGTGAGGCTGCGACGCCGGCAGCGCCGGGGACCCTGCGGACGAGATCCTCTACGCGGTAGGCAACGTGCTGGATGGTTTCCAGATCAGGCCCAAGAATCTTGATTCCTACCTGCGCCCGGATCCCGGTGCTGAGCATGAGGATGCGATTTTCAATGGGTTGCAGAAAGCCGGGCACGTAGCCGGGAATGAGGCTGAGCTTTTCCGAAAGCTCGGCGATGATCTTTTCCTTGGTCATGCCAGGCCGCCAGGCCTCCTGCGGCTTGAGCATGATTGTTGTTTCGATCATTTCCACGGGTGCCGGGTCGGTGGGCGTTTCCGCGCGCCCGAGCTTTCCAGCCACGGACTCCACTTCTGGCGTACTCTTGATCACTCGATCCTGCCACGCCATCACCCGCTTAACCTCGGTGAGAGACGTGCTCGGCAGCAAGACGGGCATGAAGAGGAGACTTCCCTCGTTGAGGGGAGGCATGAATTCACTTCCGATCCGTGTCGCAAGAAAGATTGCCGCGGCAAGCAGCGCAGCGGCACCCGCCAAAACAATGCGCCCATGCCGAAGGGCGAACTCCAGCGCGGGACGATAAAGTCGCATCAGGAAACGCATGACGATATTTTCGTTTTCAGCATGAAAAGGCCCCCGAACCAGCCAGGTGCAAAGCACGGGAACAAGCGTCATGCCCAACAGGGTCGCGCCGATCATCGCGAACGTCTTGGTAAACGCGAGCGGATGAAAGAGCTTTCCCTCCTGGCCTGTGAGCGCGAAGACCGGCAGAAACGCCAGGATGATGATCGCCATGGCGAAAAAGATCGGCCGCCCCACCTGATGCGCAGCGTGGCGAATGACTTCAAGGTATCCTGTCGACGCACCGGAAGCGTCTGATTTCCGATCCGAGAGACGGTTTTTCTCCGCCCGCTCGCAGTGCCGGATCACGTTCTCGGTCATCACGATGCCCGCGTCCACGAGCACGCCAATCGCAATGGCGATGCCGGAAAGCGACATAATGTTCGAAGTGATACCGAATCCCTGCATGAGAATGAACGATATGAGGATCGATATCGGGAGCGGAAGCGTCACGATGAGGATGCTCCGGAAGTGCCACAGAAAAACAATATGGGCCAGGGTGACCAGGAGGATCTCTTCGATAAGTGCATGCCGCAGGGTTTCGATGGTGCGCTCAATGAGGCCGCTCCGATCGTAAAAGGGAACAATTGTAACTCCCTTGGGCAGGCTCGGCTCGATCTGGGCGATCTTTTCTTTCACGCGCTTAATCACCTGCATGGCATTCTCGCCCGTCCGCATGATCACAACCCCGCCAACCACTTCCCGACCGTCCACGTCCAGAGCGCCACGCCGAAAATCCCCTCCGATCGAAATCTCCGCAATGTCTTCCAGGTAAATCGGAACGCCCTCCCGGGGATTCTCCTGGTCCATCGCAAACTCGTCCTTTACCAATCCACGCTCCGTCCGCACGGCAATGCGCCTGAGGTCGTCGAGGGTACTGACCAGACCGATTCCACGAACAACGAACTCCATTCCGTTCTCTTCGATGACCTTGCCCCCGACGTTGATGTTGCTGCCAGCGAGCGCGTCCATCACCTCGCGCAAATTGACCCCGGCCTGGCGCATTTTCCCGGAGTCCACGGCAACTTGATATTGCCGGACAAAGCCTCCGATGCTCGCGACTTCGGCCACGCCGTCAACAGCGGCAAGCTGGTAACGGATAAAAAAATCCTGAAGCGAGCGCAGCGTTCCAAGGTCGAATCCGCTCGAGCCGGCGGCTGACCCCCCGTTCGAGGGATCGACTTTGAGATAATATTGAAACACCCAACCCAACCCGGTGGCGTCCGGCCCAAGCTGCGGGGTGACGCCCTCGGGAAGCAGCGTTTGCAAGAAGCTTAAGCGCTCCAGAACCCGCGTGCGCGCAAAGTAGTTACCGATCTTGTCATCGAAGACCACCGTCAAAAGCGAGAAGCCGAACATGGAGGAGGCGCGCACCTCCCGGACTCCCGCCAGGCCCTGAAGATTCGTGGAGAGGGGATAGGTTACCTGGTCTTCCACCTCCTGGGGACTGCGTCCCGACCAGTCGGCAAAAACGATGACCTGATTCTCGCTCAGGTCTGGAATGGCATCAACCGGTGTGTGGCGAACGGCCCAGATCCCCCACGCGATGATAAGCAACGTGCCACAGGCCACCAGGAAGCGATTCCGCAAAGACCAATCGATCAGCCAGGAAATGAGGCTGCCCGGGGCGGGCCGTGTTCCATTTCCCGCAGCCTCCGCGAATTCCCCTGCCCGCACGGTGCCCTCTTGATGGGCGCTCAAGGCTTTACCTCCGCTCCGCAGCTTAGCATTTCCGCGCCAAAGTACGGGTTGCGGATTTCCGAGCTGGACTGAACCCACTTGGCCTTCGAGGGCGCCCCGGGGAAACTGTCGCCGGTCATCGGGCATTCGAACACGGTCACCTCGGGATTTTGTCCACCGCGCTTTAACGCGAGCGCCAGGTCCGCACCCGCCGTGCTCCATGGCAGGAACGATTGACGCAAAGCCTTCAGGTCACTCCCCCCGGGGTTCTTGGGAATCTGCCGCAATCGCGCAAGCAATTGATCGACCGGGGGGACTCCCGATTCTCCGGCAGCCTCCGCCAGTTCCCGCAGCCTCTGCCCTGCCTTGACGGCGGCCACCGCATCGTCCGCGGCGAGGTCCTTGGAGACTTCTGCAAGCTGCTTCAAGAATTGTTCCCCGACCGGCTGGCCGAGGGTGGTTCCCGGTTGCATCGGGGCGATCGAGCCTCGCAGCTGAGCCTCCGCATCGATCATGAGATTCCCCTGTGCCACAACACGCTCGCCCTCCTTGACTCCCTCGAGAATTTCGATTCCCTCATCTCCCACTCTTCCCGTTTTTACGGAGCGCTGCTCATATTCGCCCGAGGCGGCCTCAGTGTAGACAACGGAACGCCTGCCGTCGCGCAAGACCGCCGACCTGGGAACCACAAGCGCTTCACCGAGTCGAGCAGTTATCTCTGCTTCGGCGTAAGCGCGGTGCGGCAAAACGCGGAGAAGCCCGCGCGCATCGCCTTCCGCCAGCGGATTGTCAACTTCCACGCGCACCTTGGTGCTGCGTGTCCGCGGGTCGAAATTCGGGTCGATGAAAGTGACGACACCTTCGAACTCGCGACCCGGCACTGTTGGAGTGCGAAGGACGGCCTTTTGTCCGATTCGGATGTCTGGCAGGTCGCGCTCATAGACTTCGGCATGAAACCACAGCCTCGAAAGATCGCCCATCTCGAAAAGCGGCTCTCCGGTCTTGATATACTGGCCCTTGAGGGCCTTCTTCGTAAGAACCGTCCCGCTGATGGGTGCCAACAAATCAATTGTAAACACATTATCAGGTCGTTTGGCCAGGATGGCCACCTGCTCTGGGCTCAAACCAAACTGTACCAGACGCTGCGCCGAGTTCCTTGCGACCGAATCATTTCCTCCTCCCCGCACCGCGTTCTGATACTCGCGAACAACATAAAGTAATTCCGGGCTGTAGATGGCAGCCAGCGGCTGGCCCTTCTCAACATATTTACCGACATGCTCGATGTAGATCTGGTCGATCCTCCCGTCGTAGAAGGCAGCAATTACGCGATGGATGTTCTCATCGTCCTCAAGAATGCCGCTAAAGCGGAGCGACTTCGTCAGTTCCAGGCGACGCACGGGTACAGTCGTCACGGCAAGAACATCGATCGAGCGAGGATTCAACGAGATGACTCCTTCCCTGGTCTCCATCGCTGCCTGTCCCTCGTAAACGGGAACCAAGGCCATCCCGCAAATCGTGCAATTGCCCGGCTTGTCCGAGGTGATCCACGGATGCATCGGGCTTTGGTAGAACCTGACTTTAGGACCCTCGTCCTCCCGCTTCGTGCAGGAGACTAGCAGTGCAAGGGCGAGCAAAAGCCGGCCGATTGTAGAGGCGGCTGTGCCAGCCGCCTGACGAATGAGGCGCCAGGCACAGGCGCCCCTAAAGCAATTCAGCGAGAAAGCGCTCATAAGAGCGTGCTTTTCAATCGAAGCGCGTTGCTGATCACGGACACGCTGCTCAGGGCCATCGCGGCGCTCGCAAAGATGGGACTAAGCAGAATGCCGAAAAACGGATAAAGGACACCCGCCGCGATGGGAACTCCGAGCGCGTTGTAAAGAAACGCGAAGAGCAGGTTCTGTTTGATATTTCGCATCGTCGCGCGGCTCAGGGCAATGGCTTGAGCGATCCCTCTCAGGTCGCCCTTCACGAGCGTGACGCCGGCACTTTGCATCGCGACGTCAGTCCCCGTTCCCATGGCAATTCCAACGTCCGCGGCCGCGAGAGCGGGCGCGTCATTGACTCCATCGCCAGCCATTGCCACCACATCTCCACGGCTCTTGAGTTCAAGGACCTTTGCCTGCTTGTCCGCCGGATTCACCTCGGCAATAACATCGTCGATCCCAAGCTTCGAGGCTACCTGACGAGCCGTTTCCCTGTTGTCGCCGGTAAGCATGACAACCTTCAAACCCAAGCGATGAAGGCTGTCGATAGCTTCGGGCGTGCTCGACTTGACGGGATCGGAAACTGCCAGAAGACCTGCGGCTTCCTGCTGAGCGGCAAGCCAGATCACGGTGCGTCCTTCCCGTTGAAGTTCGCTCGCCGCGGCATCGAGTCCATCCAGATTTCGAACTCCGGCGGCTTCGAGGAACGCTCGCTTGCCCAGAAGCACCGACTTTCGCGCCTACTCTTCCGCGCACACCTCCGCCGGGCGACGCTTCAAAATCCTCAATGCGCGCCGCCGGAGTTTCCTGCCGCGCCGCTCTCAGGATGGCGCCAGCCAGTGGATGCTCACTCTGTTGTTCGAGAGCGGCGGCGAGCGACAGAATCTCGTCCTCCTTGCCGCGCTCGATCGGAACTACGCTCGTGACACTTGGCCGACCCTCGGTGAGTGTGCCTGTCTTGTCGACGACCAGCGCCGTCACCTTCCCGAGAACTTCAAGCGCTTCGGCATCCTTGAAAAGGACACCCATTCCAGCGCCGCGTCCTACGGCCACCATGATTGACATCGGCGTCGCCAGGCCAAGCGCACACGGACAGGCAATGATCAGCACCGCCACCGCATTGACCAGCGCGTAGGCAATCGCGGGCTGAGGACCCGCGAACAACCAGACGAAAAAAGTGATCGCAGCAACACCCACCACTACCGGCACAAACCACGCGGAAACCACATCGGCCAGTCGCTGAATCGGAGCGCGGCTGCGCTGGGCTTCGGAAACCATCTGAACGATCTGCGCCAGCATCGTTTCGGATCCAACCTTTTCCGCGCGCATCAGCAGACTCCCGTTTCCATTCAAAGTCCCGCCGACCACCCTGCTCTCTTTGGTCTTCTCCACCGGAATCGGCTCGCCCGTAAGCATCGACTCGTCGACCAGTGATCGACCCTCAAGCACCACCCCATCAACAGGAATCTTCTCGCCAGGCTTCACTCGAAGGACATCGCCCGCGCGAACCACGTCCAGAGCGACATCCTCTTCGCTGCCGTCGGACACTCGGTGGGCGAGCTTAGGCGCCAAACCCAGCAGCGCGCGGATCGCCTCTCCGGTTCCGGCGCGCGCCCGTAATTCGAGCACCTGACCAAGTAAGACCAGCACAATAATAAAGGAAGCTGCCTCAAAATAAACCGGCACCGCGCCTCCATGGGTGAGGCTCTGCGGCAGCAAACCGGGCAATAAAAGCGCGAAGACGCTGAAAGCGTAAGCCGCACCCGTGCCTAGCGAGATCAGGGTGAACATGTTGAGGTTGCGCGTCACGATCGAGCGCGCTCCGCGTTCGAAAAATGGCCAGCCGCACCACAGAACGACGGGAGTCGAGAGCAAAAACTGGAGCCACGCTGAAACCTTGGTCGGAATCGCATCTATCGGCGGGAAATGCGCTCCCATCGCCAATATGAGAACCGGAAGGCCAAGCAGCAGCCCGACTTTGAAACGCCGCACCATGTCCCGAAGCTCCGTGTCGTCCTCACCGGCAGCAGCCTGCACCGGTTCAAGCGCCATTCCGCAAATCGGACAAACGCCCGGATGATCCTGCCGGATCTCCGGGTGCATTGGACACGTATAAACTGCGGCAACCTGCTTCGAGAAAGCGGGATTGCGCTCAAGCGCCATCCCGCATTTCGGACATGCCCCGGGTTCGTCAGACTCCGCGCCCGGGCACATGGGGCAGAACCATTCCTTGGTTGGTTTGAAGCCCACCTCATGATGGTGATGATGATCCTCCTGAGGTTGCGCGGGCGCACCCCCGTGACACGAATTTGAATCGCTCATCTTTGCAATCGCGATACTATCAGAGCCATCAATCACTGATTAGGATTGTGCTTCCCTCGAGCACGCGCGTGCGATCGGAGCAGGATCGAAAAGAAAGCCTCTCATACCAGTTGAATCCCGAATGCTCCCCAAACCCTTGGAATTCCTTTGCTGGGCTTACCTGGCACAGTTACCGCATTCGAAGCCGTGCTGAAATGACGCGAGTCTTCGTTGCGGATCGCGGCGTCGCACACTTTACGACGCCTGTTCGGGCGACGCCAACGCGCCGTTCGCTACGAAGCGCCTGCGACCTGAACCCCGGGTGTTTGGGCCTCAGGCATCTTTCTACGAAAATGACGCCCGATCTGCGAAGTCGCCCAGACAGCCGTAAAGAGAAGCGCCGCAGCAACTACCATTGCTCCTGCTGCCGAGCAATTGAGCCAGACTGAAAGGTGCAAACCAATCACGGCACTCAACGCCGCATGAAGGACGGTCAATCCCAACCGCGATGGCAAATGCTCCGACAACTGGGCGGCGAACATGGGCGGCACGATCAACATGGCCACGGCGAGAATCGCGCCGACCGATTCAAAGGCGGAAACGATTACCAGAGCCAGCGCGCCCATCAATCCGTAATGCCAGATTCCCGTGCGCATGCCGAGGGACTTGGCAAGTCCGGGGTCGAAGGACGTGACCAGCAGTTCCTTATAGAAGAGCGCTATGGCCAAAGCGACGGAGAGGAGAACCAGCGCCATGCGCAGCACGGAGGGCGGACCAAGCTCGCGACCGTTCCAAACCACAGGGGGCTCAAGCGGTACAAAGGCGATCTCTCCGTAGAGCACGCACTCGGCGTCGATATGAAAACTTCCCGTGCTCTCGAGCATACTCATGAGAACGACTCCAAGGGCGAAGAGAGTCGTAAACGCAATGCATATCGCCGCATCGGGTTTAACGCGGGATTGCCGATGAACAAACTCGATAATCAAGACCGTCAGGATTCCCGCCGCCAGAGCTCCGGAGAAAGCCACCCACGTCGTTGCAGTCCTGAAAACCATAAAGGAGACAACGAGTCCCGGAAGAATGCTGTGGCTTATGGCATCGCCCACCAGTGCCATGCGCCGCAGCAGGAGAAAGTTGCCAACCAGCCCGCATGCCGCAGTTACAAGGAAACCCATTAGGACAATCCAAAACGTGATCGGAAAATCTTCCAGCCACGGCTGAACGATAACCCGATGCCAATCGAAGTTCGGAAAAAGACCGCTCATGGGATTAGTTATCACCCGGACTTCCGAATCCCGTCGCGCGTGGGTGGCGCATCGCCGCGAAACGCATGTCTTCCAATCCGGGGATCAGTCTGCCGTGCGGATCGCGGTTGGCGTAATTTAGCCGCTTTTCGAGCATGCGGACGGTTTCCTCGCCAAGAACGTGCTCGATCTTCTCCGCATCTTCATGGACGTGATCAGCCGGAATGTGCGCCGCATTGGTGAGATAAAGCTCCCAGAGCCGGTGATTTCGAACGATCTCGCAGGCGCGATGCCATCCCTCAGGCGTGAGCGAAGCGGAACCGCCGTCGCTCGACATCGTGACATATTGGTGACGGCGAAGCGCGCCAAGCTGATGCTGGGCTTCCTCGAGAGTCTCGCGCCGGCGTTCGGCCAGCTCGCGCGTGCTGACCTGTTCGGTCTCAAAGCCCTCGTCCTCCAGCACATGATAAATCGCCTTAAGCGTGTTCTCCCGGGCAATGCGGGCGGATCGGGAGCTCTGCCGCCACCAGCGAGACAAAATACCGTGCCGCGGACCGAAAAACAGCGCCAAAGCAAAGACGGCCGCAGCAGCCAGCACCATGAAAGGACCTGTGGGCAGATTGCGGCCGACAAAGGAAAAAAATGCGCCGGCGCCCCCTGAAATCATTCCAAAAACCGCCGAGAAGACCAGCATTGTCCCCAATCGGTCAGTCAAGAGGAATGCGGCAGCCGCCGGCACGACGAGCATTGCCGAGACCAGGACAACACCGACGGCTTGAAGCGACGACACGATCGCAAAGGCCAGGAGGAGCATCAAACTATAGTGAAAGGCCTGCACCGGCATGCCGAGCGAACGAGCGAATCCCCCATCGAAACTCGTTATCGCGAATTCCTTGTAGAAGATAACGATTGCGCTGAGCGCCAAAACCGTCACCACGCCCAGCAGGATTACATCGCCTCTCCCGAGTGCCGCTGCCTGCCCGAACATGAACTTGTCCAGCCCGCTCTTGTTCCCGCCAGGCACATTCTGGATCATTGTAAAAAGGCAGATTCCCACTCCAAAGAATGAGGCGAGCACAAAGCCCAAGGCGGCATCTTCCTTGTGCGTTGTGGTCGCGCGAAGAAGCTGCACCGCACCGGCTCCGAGCAAACCGGCAATCGTCGCGCCCACGAAAATGGCAATCGGGTCTTTGGACATGTTCCAGAGAAACCCGAGCGCTACTCCAGGCAGCACGGCGTGCGATAGAGCGTCGCCCAGCAGGGAGAGTTTGCGAACAACGAGAAAGGTGCCCATCAAACCGCAGCAGACTCCGAGCAGCATCGAGCCTGCCAGCGCGTTCCGCAGCGAAGGGTCCCTGAAACTGAAGAACCGGACAGCGCGGTCCAAAACCGTCGAATCGGACACCTCATTAATCCGCGCGGCCTCCACGATGTCGGGAACGAGCACGGCCAAACCAACAAAGAGCACCAAGCCGGAAAACCTCTTCATTCTGTTCCGAGAGTTTGGGCGACGTCTGTGAGTATGGTAAGGCGCCCGCCGTACGTGGTTTGGAGCACTTCCGGAGTGAAAACCTCATTGGTCGGTCCGAAGGCCACCAGGCGCATGTTCAGCAGAATTAGCATGTCGAAGTAGTCCCGAGCGCTCGCCAGGTCATGATGGACAACAAGCAGCGTCTTGCCCCGCAATTTGAGCTCGCGGAGCAACGCGATAATCGCCGTCTCCGTAGCCGCATCCACCCCAGCAAACGGCTCGTCCATCAAATACAAGTCGCTTTCCTGCGCCAGTGCCCTCGCGAGAAATACCCGTTGCTGCTGACCCCCGGAAAGATTTCCGATCTGCCGGTTGGCGAAAGGCAGCATCTTTACCTTTTCAAGGCATTCGCGCGCGATCTCCCGGTCCTGCCTTGTCGGGCGCTGCGCCAGCCGAAGCCGGCCATAGCGCCCCATGAGCACCACATCCATCACGTTGACGGGAAAATCCCAATCCACAGATTCGCGCTGAGGAACATACCCTACGCGGTGACAGCTCTCCCGAAAGGACCTGCCGAAAATCTTCACCCAGCCGCAGGAAAGCGGAAGCAGTCCCATGACGGCCTTAATAAAGGTGGATTTGCCCGCCCCATTCGGACCGATGATGCCTACCAGGCTTCCCGCCGGTACCGTGAGATCGAGGCCGTAGAGCACGGGCCTCTTATGATAGGCTACCGTTAGGTCATGAACCTCCAGCGGAGGCGGAGACGCCTGAGTTCCATCATTCATTAGGATACCCCCTGATGCGGGCCGAATCGCTCCAGCCTCTTTGCGCGATTCCGTTATGCTTCGATTCATTTGAGCGCGCCGACAATCGTTTTGAGGTTGTAACGAACCATTCCGTCGTAGGTGCCCGTGTCAAACCCGCCGCGCATTTCGCCCGGGTTCCCCATCGCGTCGGAATAGAGTTCGCCGCCGACCTTCACGCCGGCATCCTCGGCCACGCGCCTGATCGCTGCGGGATTCACGCTGGTCTCCACGAAGATCGCCTTCACTTTCTGCTTCTTTATGAAGTCGACCAGATTTGCCATGTCGGCCAGCGCGGCCTCCGATACCGTCGAGACACCTTGCAGCCCTATGACTTTGAAACCATAGGCCCGCCCGAAGTAGTTATAGGCGTCGTGACTCGTCACCAGGATGCGCTGGTTCTCGGGCAGCTCCGCGGCGGTGTCCTTGCACCATTGGTGAAGCTCGCCCAAGCGCGCGACAAGCGCGTTTCCGTTCTTTTCGTAAAGCTCCGCGCTTCCGGGGTCCACTTCGCTGAGCCCTCTGACAATGGTGGGAACGGTCTGCGCCCACATGCTCACGTCGAACCAGATGTGCGGATCGTAGTGGCCCTGGAACTCCTTCGGCTCGGTCAGCAATTCCTCCGGCACACTTTCCGTGATCGGATAGACTTTCTTTCCGGAGCGCGCCAGCCTGGCAAACAAGTCGCCCATGCGCCCTTCGAGCATGAGCCCGCTATAGAAAATTACATCCGCCTTGCTGAGGCGGCCGGCATCCGTCGCCGTGGGCTTGTAAAGATGAGGGTCCACTCCTGGTCCCATCAGCTGGTCCACCTCAACGCGATCGCCGCCGACCTGCCTCACCAGATCGGCCGCCATTCCGATCGTCACCGCGGCCTTGACCTTTTCCTGTGCGACTGCGCCTCCCGTGGCAAAGAAAATCGCGAGGGCGGCGAGCGCCGGAGCGATGAGCCTCGCTCGCCCTGTCATTCCGCCTTCGTTTTGAATATGTAGCATACAATACAATTTGCTGTAATTGCTACGCCATGAATCGGGAGTTTGTCAACGTCCCTTTTTTCTGCCAGATATGGGCATGGTCGCAAAGCACAGAAAACCGCGCCGGCTCGAAGGAGCATCCGTCACGCTGCCGGGCAGCGAGAAGGAAACGGCGGCCTATCAACGTCGCACCCGCAAGCAACACGCCCAGGAGAGAGCGCAGGACTACGTTGAGGCCATCGCGGACCTGATCTCCGCGAACGGAGAGGCTCGTGCAACCGATCTCGCGAGATCGCTCGGGGTCACGCACGTGACCGTCATTCGCACCGTCCAGCGCCTGCAGCGAAACGGGCTGGTGACTTCGCTGCCCTATCGGTCGATTTTTCTCACTGAAACCGGGCGCAAGCTGGCCTCCAAGGCGAGGAACAGGCACCGAACTGTCGTCGCTTTCCTCGAGGCGCTGGGGATCTCGTCGTCGGTTGCTCGCGCGGACGCCGAAGGCATCGAGCACCATGTGAGTCCCGAGACTCTGGCCGCGTTCGAACGGTTTCTTGCCGGCAAAGAGAAGCCGGAAGCTCCGAAGGAGTAAATTTTCGTCTCTCTTTTCAGATCCAGATCCGGGCCACAGATTTCCGGAAGAGATCGTCGACCGCGGGAATGTCGCGGCGCAGGTTTCGCCTATCCGGAGCTGAGCCATTGAGCAAGCTTTCCGCGAAGGATTCCGCGCGCCCGGTAGAGTCGCGTTTCGACTGCTTTCACCGAGCACCGCTGGATCTTCGCAATCTGCTCGTATGACATGTCCTCGTATTCGAACAGGATGAGTGCTTCGCGAAGATCCGGGGAAAGCTGCGATACGGCCTCGCGCACGGCGTTTGCCCTTTCTTCGTTCTCCAAGTGATCGCCCGGACCCGGATCGGGAGCTGGCAGGGCTTCCACGCCGTGGGGTCGTTCACCGGATCGAGCATCCATCGAGATCGAATGATGGCGCATTTTCCAGCGGATGTGATGGCGGGCCAGATTCGTCGCAATCGCGAAGAGCCACGATGAAAACGCCCCCGTTGCGCGATACCGCTCTCGATGCTGGTAGACGCGAACGAACGTCTCCTGCGCGAGATCAATCGCAACCGTTTCGGTACCCGTCAACCTGAAGAGGTAGCTCATCAGCCTTCCCTGCCAGCGATCCATTATCTCGTCCAAGGCGAGATCCTCTCCCTCTCGCAACCTGGACATTGCACGAACATCAGGATCCTCCTGCGGCTCGGACATGCCCCCTCCTTCGCGGTTTGGCGAGACTTGAAACCAAAGTCCGGTGAGGGGACATCATTTCCATTTGTCCTAGCGCCCCGGAGGCGACTAGCGCAAATGAGATTTCATCATTTCGCCCGGATGCAATACCGAGGGAAGGACAACGGTAAGGTAATCGCTTTGCTTTTCTGCGGGAAGCTCAGCGGCTATGCGATAAAAATGCTCGAGCATTTTCGCACGGCATTCCGAGCGGAGCCGGTCGGTCTCGACGATGGCCGCCTGAATCTCGGGGGTTATTTTCTGGCTGGAGCGGATAAGATTCTCCAATCGCTCATCGGTTTGCGCAATTCTTGCGCACATTTGGGCGCAATCCGCCTCGTATTCCGCGTGGATTTGTTCCACTTTGCGCGCCTGCGAGTCGCTAAGCGAAAACTCCGACCGCAGCCAATTCATGGGCGAAGATCCATTTTGCACCACGAGAAAGGCGACGAGCGCCGCCGCAAGACCCGCGAAGATCACCCCGAACAAGGCTCCCAGCCCTCGTCTCATCTTGCCAGGACTTGAGCGTAGGGATCGACGGAATGCAGGTACGCGGCGTGACCATCCTGGGTCGCCAAAGCGAAACCCATCCACGCACCCGCCAACACCGAGAGGGCCGCTGCAACGGAGGCAATTTGCGGACGAATGAGCCAGGAGAGAAAGCTCTCAAACAAACCGTCCCCGGTCCGGCCGCGCTCGATACGTCCCCAAACCTCCCGCTTGAAAGCCCGCGGTTTTGGCAACTCGGGTCGCCATTCTTTTAGAAGTCCATGCAGATCGTCTTTCATGATTGCTCTCTCGTTAGTTGAATCCCCAAGGCCCGGAAAACCCTGCATCTTTTTTTCGGGGCAGGTTCCGCGGAAAAGCCATTCGACCGGTTGCGGAAGTCTTCCAGCGGGATAACTTGCCTAGGCATTCCTTCTCATGAAACCGCGCGTGCTCATTGTTGACGGACATAGCATGATTTTTCAGTGGCCGGACCTTACTCTTCAGCATGCCAAGCGGACCACAGTAGCCCGCGAATCTCTTGTGCGGATGCTTACCGGGCTGCAGGACAACTCCGACTGGCACGTGACCGTGGTTTTCGACGGCAACGGAATCAAGCCGACAGAAGCCACAGTTCCTCATGGAGTCCAAGTCTTCTACTCCACCGCCGATCAGACCGCAGACAGTGTCATCGAACGATTGGCGGCAAAATACTCGGACCGTTACGAGGTTACTGTGGCCACGGACGATCTGATGGAGCGCACCACTGTCGCGAGCTTCGGCGCGTGCGCGATGTCCGCTCGACAACTTCGAGAAGAGATCGAAATGGCGGGACGCAATCTCGACGAGCGTCTCAAACAGTTGCGCCGGCACTAAGCGCGCGCTGACGATTCAGCCAGACCTTCGCTGCGCTCTTCATCCGCGTGAGAATGTAGTAAACGGTCTGGCTACGCTGGCGAACGAGGTCTGCGCCGACAATCTTTGGCACGAAATCAGCCGGAACGTCGAGAATTTCCTGAGGCGTGATCCCTTCCAGGCCTTTGCAGAGGATCGAGGTCATTGCCTTGGTAAGAGTCTGCACTTGCGGGCCGAGGGCTACCCGGAAGCGCGATGAGTTGTCCGCATTGACCTTCAGAAAAATTCCAACGGTATCCGTGCACTCCTCATCCTTTCTAACATCCTCCAGATCATACATTTCGCCATCGCGAGGTACCTGGTGAGCCGCTCCATCGGCGTAGACAACCAACATGTCGCGCTTTTCCGGATCGGGCAGCGATTCGAAAAGAGAAATTATTTCAGCGAGCTTGGCTGGATACATATCGAGAGGCGCCGGCTTTATAAGCCTGACACCACTTCAATAACTCACGACCGTCAGCCTTTTTCAATCGGAGCCCGCACACGGTTCCCCCATTCTGTCCAGGAGCCGTCGTAGTTGCGCACGTTCTTATGCCCGAGAAGGTAGGTCAGCACGAACCATGTGTGGCTCGATCTCTCCCCAATACGGCAATAGACTATGGTGTCGCCATCCGGCTTCAACCCGGCCTCTCCCTCATAGATGGCTTTCAGGTCCGCCAAAGACTTGAAGGTGGCATCGTCATTTGCGGCACGCTTCCAGGGAAAGCTCTTTGCGCCCGGAACATGACCTCCGCGCAGAACACCCTCTTGGGGGTATTCGGGCATGTGGGTGATTTCCCCCTTAAATTCGCCCGGAGAACGAACGTCGATAAGCGGCTTCCTTGCCTGGCTGTGCTTCAGCGCATCGTCAAAGAACGCGCGGATATCGTCATCGTGCCGCCTCGCCGGAACGGGATACTCACTTCGCGCGTAGCTTGGCACCTCTCGCGTGAGCGGCCGGCCCTCGGCGATCCACTTGTCGCGTCCCCCGTCCATGATCTTGACGTTTTCGTGACCGAAAAGCCGAAACGCCCAAAGAGCATAACAGGACCACCAATTCGACTTGTCTCCGTAGAATATTACGGTCGTATTTCGGGTAATACCGTTTTTCGCGCAAAGCTCCGCGAAGGCATCGGGCGCAATGTAGTCGCGCATTGTCTGGTCCTGGAGATCAGCCCTCCAATCGATATGGACCGCTCCGGGAATGTGGCCTGTACCGTAGAGCAGGATGTCTTCATTGCTTTCGACCAGTCGTGTGTTTGGCTCGTTTAGGTGCGACGCCACCCAGTCGGTCGTTACGAGCGCGTCAGGATTTGCATAATTTGGATCATTCATGGGAGTTGCTCAAAAACAGAAGTTTACAGTCGCACACCGGGAATGCCAAGCCCCCAAACGCTGCAGACCGCGAGAAAACCTTCAAGAAAGCCGCGAGCTTCCAGGGGAGCTTGCCCGATTCGAGGAATAGCCCTACTCGGCGATGTCCTCGCCGACCATGTAACGGGTGAAGCGCCGGATAATGATATTCTCGCCGAGCTCGGAGATCTTCGAGTTCACGAGATCCCGGATCGTAAGATCCGGGTTCTTGATGAAAGGTTGCTCGAAAAGGCAGACGGTGCCGAAAAACTTGTCCAGCTTTCCATCCACGATTTTGTCCACTATCTTCGCGGGTTTGCCGGTCACTTGCGCGGCGTAGATTTCCCTTTCCGCCTGAACGAGTGTGTCGGGAACTTGCTCGCGCGAAACGTAGAGGGGATGGGAAGCGGCAATGTGCAGGGTAATGTCTTTGACGAACTCGCGAAACACTTCGTTCTTGGCCACGAAATCGGTTTCGCAGTTGATCTCGACCAGGACGCCGACCTTGCCCTGCAAATGAATATAGGAAGCGACTGATGCCCTCACTGGCAACCCGCGAAGCCTTCTTGCTCGCGCTGGCGATGCCTTTCTTGCGAAGAAGTTCCTCGGCCTTGGTCATGTCGCCGGCAGGCTTCATCGAGAGCCCTCTTGCAATCCATCATCCCCGCATTGGTCTTTTCGCGGAGTTCCTTGACGAGAGCTGGAGAAATCTGAGACATAGGTTTTCCTGGGAGGACGAGTGGCATCCCATTCCGCGATGCGGAATTTACTCGGCAACCGCCGCGAGTTCGCTGGCCGTTTCGGTCTTTCCGCGAACACCCTGGCCCTCGACCATGGAGTCAACGAGCTTCTGCAGAATGACGCGGATCGAACGAATGGCGTCATCGTTGCCGGCAATCGGGTAATCGATCCTTTCCGGGTCACAATTCGTGTCAACGATCGCGACGACAGGAATCTTAAGTCGAGTCGCTTCCGCGACGGCGATCTCCTCGCGATTGGTGTCGATGACGACAAGCGCGTCGGGCAGACGCTCCATATTCATGAGTCCTTCGAGATTACGGTGCAATTTGGCTGCTTCACGGCGCAGAGCGGAGGTTTCCTGCTTGTTCATGCGCGCAAAGGCGGGAGTTTTTTCCAGCTCTTCGAATTCGCGCAAGCGCGCCACGCTTCGGCGGATGGTTTGGAGATTGGTCAATGTGCCGCCGAGCCATCGCTGGTTCACGAAGAACTGGCCGGTGACCTCCGCAGCCTCCCTCACAGCCTCCTGCGCCTGCTTCTTGGTTCCGACGAAAAGAATCTTGCCGCCGCCCTTGACGATCTCGCCGAGATAGTTGGCCGCCCTGGCCAACTGCTCAACCGTGATGGAGAGATCGATGATGTAGATCGAGTTCTTCTCCTCCAGGATGAAATCCCTCATCTTGGGATTCCAGCGCTTGGTTTGATGGCCGTAATGGACCCCGGCTTCAAGGAGTTCAGTCATAATCTCAAGGTTTGGCGAAGACATGGTTAGCTTGCAGCTTTGTGCGGTTCGGGTTCAGCCTGCAAGGACATCTCCGATGTGGACGATCTCGATTTCGCGGTTCGTCTTGAAACCGGTGCCCGCGGGAATGAGATGACCCATGATGACGTTCTCCTTGAATCCACGCAATCGGTCAACCTTGCCGAGCGTTGCCGCCTCGGTGAGAACGCGCGTGGTATCCTGGAAGGATGCGGCGGAGATGAAGCTATCCGTCTCGAGCGAAGCCTTGGTGATGCCGAGCAACACCGGACTCGCGTCCGCGGGCTTGCCGCCCTTTTCGATGACGCGCTCGTTCTCCGCGGCGAACTCCAGGCGATCAACCTGATCGCCCCAGAGAAGGCTGGTGTCGCCCGGGTCGGTGATTTTCACCTTGCGGAGCATCTGCCGCACAATGATCTCGATATGCTTGTCGTTGATTTCAACGCCCTGCAATCGATAGACTTCCTGGACTTCATTGAGCAGGTGCTCCTGAAGTTCCTGGGGACCGCAGACATCAAGCACCTCATGCGGAACGACTGGCCCTTCGGTCAGCTGCTGGCCCTTCTTCACGAAGTCGCCCTTGAAGACAATGATGTGCTTCGAGAGCGGAATCAGGTGCTCTTCCTCGGCGCCGGTCTCGGCATCCGTGACGATCAACCGGCGCTTGCCGCGCACGGTGCCGCCGATATCGACAATCCCGTCGATCTTGGCGATCTCGGCAGCGTCCTTCGGACGGCGGGCCTCGAAAAGCTCGGCCACGCGGGGAAGACCGCCCGTGATATCCTTTGTCTTGGCGATCTTGCGCGGAGTACGGGCAAGGCGCGTGCCCGCGAGCACCTTCTGGCCTTCCTTTACCTCGATATGAGCGCCGGCGGGAATGGAATAGCTCGCGAAGACCTCCTTTTGTTCTCCGACGAGAACGATCTGCGGATGAAGGTCCTCCTTGTGCTCGATGACGACTGTTCCCATCACGCCGGTGGCCTCGTCGACCTCCTTGCGAATGGTCACGCCCTGGATCATGTCCCGGAACTCAACCCTGCCGGCCTTTTCCGTGATGATCGGCACATTGTAGGGATCCCACTGAATGAAGGTCTCCCCTTTCTTGACAGTGCTGCCGTCTGCGACCGAAATGACCGAGCCGATAACGATGTTGTAGCTCTCGAGTTCTCGTCCGTCCCTTGCATGAACGCTGACCGTGCCGTTCTTGTTCAACACGACGAAGTTGCTTTCGGTGCTTTGGACGACCTTCAGGTCGTTAAAGCGAACAATGCCATCGTTCTTCGCCTTGATGATCGGCTGCTTGAAGGTTTGGCTGGCCGTTCCGCCAACATGGAACGTGCGCATGGTAAGCTGGGTTCCCGGCTCGCCGATCGACTGGGCGGCGATGATGCCTACGGCTTCTCCCAGCTTGACTGGAAGACCCGTCGCCAGATTGCGACCGTAGCACTTGGCGCAAATGCCCCGCTTGGATTCGCAGGTCAGCGCCGAACGGATCTTGAGCTGTTCGAGCCCGATTTTCTCGAGCGCCGCCGCGATTTCCTCGTCGACGATCTGGCCGGACTTGACGACGGCATTCCCGGTAACGGGATCCTTCACCGTCTCGCAGCTCGTCGCGCCCGATGATGCGGGTCGAAAGACTTACCACCTCTTCGTCGCCCTCGTAAATCGGGCGTACCACGATACCATTGATCGTGCCGCAATCGTCCTCGGTGATAATGACATCCTGAGACGCATCCACGAGCTTGCGCGTGAGATAGCCGGAATCCGCGGTCTTAAGAGCGGTGTCTGCCAATCCCTTGCGCGCGCCGTGCGTCGAGATGAAATACTCGAGCACCGAGAGCCCTTCTCGGAAATTCGAAATGATCGGCCGCTCGATGATTTCTCCGGACGGCTTGGCCATGAGACCGCGCATACCGGCAAGCTGCTTCACCTGCGTGCGGTTGCCGCGGGCGCCGGAATCGACCATCATGAATACGGGGTTCATGTCCTTGCGGCCGTCGTTGTATTCGAGCGTCCGGAAGAGTGCATTGGCAAGCTCCTCGCCGGTATGCGTCCAGATGTCCTGCACCTTGTTCTTGCGCTCGCCGTCCGTGATGATGCCGCGACGGTATTGCTTCTCCACCTCGCCGATCTCCCTGTAAGCTTTTTCGAGCTGGGTGGATTTCTCCTTGGGAATGATCATGTCCGTGATACCAATGGAGATGCCCGCCTTGGTGGCGGAACGGAAGCCCAGTTCCTTGAGACGATCGAGCGTATCGACCGTTCGCTGCTGACCGACAGCCTTGTAGCATCGCCAAATGATGTCGGAGAGCTGTTTCTTGCCGCAGACCTTGTTGTAGAATCCGAGTTCGACGGGCCAGATCTCATTGAAAATCACGCGGCCCAGCGGTAGTTTCGAGGATCTTCGCTTCCTTGCTGCCGAAGACGGTGTTCACGCCGAAATTCGGGTTCTTGAAGCGAATCCGGCTGTGGGTGCTGACGGCGCCTTCCGAAATCGCGAGCTCGACCTCCGAGGAGTCCGCAAACAAAGGCAGACGCTGGTCGCCTTTCTCCCCGCGCGGATTCTGCGTGAGATAGTAGCAACCGAGTGGAATGTCCTGCGAGGGCGTGGTGATCGGCTTGCCGCTGGACGGGCGAGAAGATGTTATTCGGCGCCAGCATGAGCATGCGCGCTTCCATTTGAGCCTCCACCGAAAGCGGAACATGGACGGCCATCTGGTCGCCGTCGAAGTCCGCGTTGTAGGCCGTGCAAACCAGGGGATGAATGCGAATCGCTTCGCCCTCGATCAATTGCGGTTCGAACGCCTGGATCGAAAGGCGATGCAAGGTCGGAGCACGGTTCAAGAGAACGGCATGGCCTTTGGTAACCTCGTCGAGAATGTCCCAAACTTCGGGTGTCTGTCGTTCAATAAGCTTCTTTGCGCTGCGCACGGTGTGGACGTGTCCCTGCTCCTTGAGGCGGCGGATGATGAACGGCTCGAAGAGAACCAGGGCCATTTTTTTCGGCAAACCGCACTGGTGCAGCTTTAGCTCGGGACCGATCACGATGACCGAGCGTCCCGAGTAATCCACCCGTTTGCCCAGCAGGTTCTGGCGGAATCGTCCACCTTTGCCCTTCAGCATGTCGCTGAGAGATTTGAGCGGGCGGTTGGCGGCGCCGGTGACCGCGCGGCCATGGCGTCCATTGTCAAACAGCGCGTCCACGGCCTCCTGGAGCATGCGCTTCTCGTTGCGAATGATCACCTCCGGCGTCTTGAGCTGGAGCAGGGTTCTTGAGCCGATTGTTGCGGTTAATGACGCGGCGGTAGAGATCGTTGAGATCGGAGGTGGCGAAGCGGCCCCCTTCGAGCGGCACGAGCGGGCGCAGGTCGGGCGGGATGACGGGCAGCACATTGAGAATCATCCATTCCGGACGCGTCTTCGAATTCATGAAGCCCTGCACGAGCTTGAGCCGCTTGGCGAGCTTCTTGCGAAGTCTGCTTGCTTCGCGTTGCGGCCATCTGCTGCTCGATCTCGTCGTTCAGATTTTGCAGGTCCGTTTGCTCGAGAAGCTTTTGAATGGCCTCGGCGCCCATTCCCGCGACAAACGCATCCCCATATTGGTCCTCCGCCTCCCGGAACTCCGCTTCGGTCAAAAGCTGACACCTTTGGAGCGGGGTGTTTCCCGGGTCGATCACAATGTAATCCTCGTAGTAGATCACCCGCTCAAGCTGCCTGCTCGTCATGTCGAGCATGAGGCCGATCCGCGAGGGCATGCACTTGTAGAACCAGATATGGGAAACCGGGCACCGCGAGGTCTATGTGACCCATTCGTTCGCGCCGCACGCGGCTCAGCGTCACCTCGACACCGCACCGGTCACAGACCACACCCTTATGCTTGATTCGCTTGTATTTGCCGCAGGAGCATTCCCAGTCGCGCGTCGGTCCGAAAATGCGTTCGCAGAACAAGCCCCCCTTTTCGGGCTTGAACGTCCGGTAGTTGATCGTCTCAGGGTTCTTGACTTCACCCTTGCTCCAGCTTCGGACGCTGTCCGGGGCCGCAACGGCGATCGCTACCTCGTCGAATCCGACCGGCCGCTGCTCTCCGAAAATTTCGCCAATATTGACTTCTTTCATAGAAACTTCCTGTTGCTCGCTGAGTTACCTGCTACGCTGCCGCTCCGGTAAAGGACGGTTCCTTGCCGCCGACGCGCACGTCGAGGCCAAGTCCTTTCATCTCCTTGATCAGGACGTTGAATGACTCCGGCGTCCCTGCTTCGAGCGAATTGTCGCCTTTGACAATCGACTCATAGATACGCGTGCGGCCCTGGACATCGTCCGACTTGACGGTAAGGAGCTCCTGCAAAGTGTATGCAGCGCCATACGCTTCAAGCGCCCAGACTTCCATCTCGCCAAAGCGCTGGCCGCCGTATTGGGCCTTGCCTCCCAGGGGTTGCTGAGTGACCAGGCTGTAAGGTCCAACAGCCCGCGCGTGAATCTTGTCGGCTACCAGGTGGCCCAGCTTGAGCATGTAAATGTAGCCGACGACGACCTGCTGATCGAAAGCCTCTCCAGTGCGGCCATCGTAGACCGTCGATTTGCCGGTCTCCGTGACCCAGCTGAAATTCTCCTTCGTCTTGGCTTCGCGGAGATACTCCTTGATCTTTTCCTCGGAAATTCCGTCGAAGACCGGCGTTGCCACCTTGAAGCCCAAGGCTTTGGCGGCGACACCGAGGTGGGTCTCGAGCACCTGGCCGACATTCATGCGGCTCGGAACGCCGAGGGGATTCAGAACGATGTCCACGGGAGTGCCATCCGACAAGAAACGGCATGTCTTCCTCGGGAACGATCTTGGCGACCACGCCTTTGTTGCCGTGCCGCCCCGCCATCTTGTCGCCGACTGAAAGCTTCCGCTTGCTGGCGACATAGACCTTCACCTGCTTGATGATTCCGGGATCGACGTCGTCGCCGCTTTCGATGCGGCCGAGATTCTCATCCTTTTCGCGATCCAGGTCTTCGAAGCGATGCTCGTATTGGCCGATGATCTCGCGGATCTTGTTGCGGATCGGACTCGGATCGATCTCGATGTGATCGTAGACGGCGGCCAGCTTGCGAAGCAGTTGCTTGGTAATCTTGCGATTGGCCGGGATGATGATTTCGCCTGTCTGCGCATTGACCACGTCGAGCGGAATTTTCTCGTTGAGCAGGATGTTCTGAGAGCGCCGCGGTGAGCTGCTCGTGCAACTCGTCTTTGCGCTTCTTGTAGTCCTCCATGATCATCTTCTGCTGACGCTTCGATTCCGTGGGCGTCATCTTGTTGCGGGCGACCTCCTTCTTGGAGGAAACCTTCACGTCCATGACGATGCCGTAGGTGCCGGAAGGCACGGTCAGCGAAGTGTCCTTCACATCGGCGGCCTTCTCGCCGAAGATGGCGCGCAGCAGGCGCTCTTCCGGCGCCAGTTCCGTCTCGCTCTTGGGAGTGATCTTGCCGACAAGAATGTCCCCGGGCTTCACCTCGGCTCCGATGCGAATCACGCCGTCCGGGCCGAGATTCTTGCAGGGCCTCTTCGCTGACGTTGGGAATATCGCGAGTGATTTCCTCCGGGCCGAGCTTGGTGTCGCGCGCGCCGATCTCGAACTCGTCGATGTGGATCGAGGTATAGATGTCCTCCTTGACGACGCGTTCGCGAAATGAGGATCGCGTCCTCGAAATTGTATCCGTTCCAAGGCATGAAAGCGACCAGGACGTTGCGCCCGAGGGCAAGTTCGCCTTTGTCGGTGTTCGGGCCGTCGGCGATGACGTCGCCCTTGCTGACCGACTGTCCCCTGGAAACAATCGGCTTCTGGTTGATGCAGGTGCTCGGCATTCGAGCGCATGAACTTGCGCAGTTCGTAAACCCATACGCCGTTGGCGGGATCGGATTTCAGTCTTCTTCTTTCCGTCCGGCAATGCGCCGTCCGGCGTGACGACAATCTGGCTGCCGGTAACCGACGGCACAATGCCCGCCGCCTCGGACAGAACGACGGCCTTGGAGTCCTGGGCGACACGCGCTTCAAGGCCCGTGCCCACCAGGGGCGACTCGGAAACGAGCAAGCGGAACACCCTGTCGCTGCATGTTCGAGCCCATGAGCGCCCGGTTGGCATCGTCGTGCTCGAGAAACGGGATGAGCCCCGCGGCGACAGAAACCAGCTGCTTCGGCGAAACGTCCATGTACTGCACCTTGTCAGGCTCGACTTCGAGAAAGTCGCCGCGGTAGCGCGTGGAGACCTTTTGCTCCGTGAACCGCCCTTGCGCATCCACCGGCGCATTGGCCTGGGCAATGTAGAAGTTCTCGTCGCGATCTCCGCTGAGGTAGACGACTTCGTCGGTTACATGACCGTCGCTGACCTTGCGGTACGGAGTTTCGATAAAGCCGAATTCGTTGACGCGGGCGAAGGTGCTCAGCGAGCTGATCAGGCCGATGTTTGGACCTTCCGGCGTTTCGATCGGGCAGATGCGCCCGTAGTGTGACGGATGAACGTCCCGGACCTCGAAGCCCGCGCGATCGCGGCTCAATCCGCCCGGCCCCAGCGCGGAGAGACGCCGCTTGTGGGTGAGTTCGGAAAGCGGGTTCGTCTGGTCCATGAACTGGCTCAACTGCGACCGGCCGAAGAAGTCGCGGACGACGGCGCTCAGCGACTTGGGATTGATGAGCTTCTGCGGCGTAATCTGGTCGACGTCCGGCGTCGAAAAGCGTCATCCGCTCGCGGACGAGACGTTCCGTGCGGGCGAGGCCGACCCGGCATTGATTGGCGAGCAGCTCCCCCACGGTCCGGACACGTCGGCTGCCGAGGTGATCGATATCGTCGGTCATCCCCTCTCCCTTGCGCAGTTCGACGAGATACTTCATCGCGGCGATAAAGTCCTCCTTGACAAGAATGCGCTCTTCCTCACTGATTTGGAGGCTGAGCTTTTGATTGATCTTATGGCGTCCCACACGTCCGAAGTCGTAGCGCTTCGGGATCGAAGAAAAGCCGCTTCAGCATGCTTCGGGCGTTCTGCACGGTTGGCGGGTCACCCGGTCGCAACTTGCGATAGATGTCCTTGAGGGCTTCCTCCTCATCGTGGGCCGGATCCTTCTTGAGGGACTTGATGATCGTATCGTCCTGCTTGGTGTCCACCACCCTCACGCTCTTGTGACCCAGTGACATCAGCTGGCGGATCGTCGCGGCGTTCAGCGGCTCGAAAGCCCGCGCCACGGTGATCTCTCCGTCACGGATGTCCTCGAAAAGAACCTTCGTGCTGATCTCCTCCTCATCGAGACTCTCGCTGAGATTGAGCTCGATGATCTCGTAGAACAATTTGATGATGTCCTCATCGGACGGATAGCCGAGGGCGCGCAGGAAGGTCGTCGCAAGGAATTTGCGGCGACGCTTGCGACGGTCGAGATAAACGTAAAGCAGATCACTCGTGTCGAACTGCACCTCGATCCACGAACCGCGGTCCGGAATGATCCGGAATCCGTGCAAGAGTTTCCCGTTGAGATGGACGCTCGTCTCAAAACAGATGCCCGGAGAACGATGAAGCTGGCTGACGACAACTCGCTCCGCCCCGTTGATCACAAATGTTCCTTGCGGCGTCATGAGCGGGATTTCGCCCATGTAGACCTTCTCCTCCCTCGTGCTCTTCTCATCCTTGTAGCGAAAAGTGACGTAGAGAGGCGCGCTGTAGGTTTGACCTTCGCGCTGACATTCAATCGCCGACATCTTCGGCTCGCCCAGTTCGTAACTCACGAAGTCCAGGCTCGACTTCTCCTCGAAACCGAAAATCGGAAAAAATTCCCGGAACACAGCCTGCAGGCCCACGTTCTTGCGACGGGAGGGTTCAATATCCTTCTGAAAAAATTCGTTGTAGGAATTGATCTGAAGCTCGATCAGATTAGGGGGTTCGATGGCTTCCTTGAGCTTGCCGAAGTGAATGCGTTCAGACATGACGGTGGAGTGATCGAGATGTGGTGCCGTTTAATGCGCGCGCCGAGGACTGCTAGAACCGAACGAGACAAAGCGAAGCCAAGCGAGCCCGAAAGCGATTTCCTGGGCTCGTGCGGGGACGCAGATAATGAGCGTTTTTCCGAACGGTGCAGATGGCTGAGACGTGAATCGGCGGAACTCTTAATAATGAACCGCGATGCGTGGGACGCAAGCCAAAGTTTTCAGAAAAATTTCGGCGCGCGTCCCGGCATCTGCGGGAAGGGAAACCTATTTGATCTCGACCTTGGCGCCGGCTGCTTCGATCTTTTTCTTCATCTCTTCAGCCTCTTCCTTGGCAACGCCCTCCTTCAGGGCTTTCGGAGCGCTCTCGACGAGTGCCTTGGCCTCTGCGAGGCCGAGTCCGGAGACAGCGGCCCGGACTTCCTTGATGACCGCGATCTTGTTCGGTCCGGCCTCTTTAAGGATGACATCGAAAGCCGTTTTCTCTTCGGCGGCGGGAGCGGCGGCGCCCCCTGCAGGGGCTGCGGCGGCGGCCACCGCGACGGGCGCGGCCGCACTCACTCCCCATTTTTCTTCAAGTTTTTTCACCAGGTCAGCGATCTCCAGAACAGTGAGCGCGCTGAGCTGATCCACGAGGTTTTGTGTGTCTGCCATTGTTGATGATTTTCGGTATCGTCGCACCCCGAAGCCTCAGGGCATTTGAGGCCGGCAGCCGCCAGCCCGACGAGGAACCATTTGTTATGTTGCTGCCCGCTGCGCGGCTTCAGACGCCGCGGGAAATCTTTTTCGGAGAGTTGTGCGTATCCCCTCGGCTGTGATTACTGGGCGGCTGCCTCGGCCTTTGCCTTGAGGATACGGGCAAGGCTTGCAGCCGGTTCGCTGAGAACGCGGACAAGCTTTGTCGCGGGCGCCAGGAGAAGCCCGAGGAGTTTGGCCTGCAAAATTTCGCGGGATGGGAGATCGGCAAGCGCTCCGATTTGTTCGGCATTGAGGATGGCGTCGGCGAGGATTCCGGCCTTCACAGGCGGCCGCTCGAATTCCGCGACGAAGGTCTTGAGAACTTTGGCCGCGGCGCAAATATCATTCTCGCCCGTGACCATGGCCGTCTGGCCTGTCAGCGCGCCGTTCAGCCCGGGAAGTCCGAGGCCTTTAATGGCGCGCTTGATGAAGGTATTCTTGATGACGTGTATCTGCGCATCGACACGCCCGAGGCGCGTGCGCAGTTCCTCAAAGTGCTTGACCTGCATTCCGGTGTAGTCGGCTATGAGCAGAAAGGGGGAATTCTTGAGCTTGGCCTGGATATCAGCGACGATGGTGGCTTTTTCGGGTCTCATGGCAAAGGGGATCTAGTTCTTGAGGAACGGGGTAGGGTCAACGTTGACGCCGGGGCTCATGGTGGCTGCAAGCGTGATGGCCTCGACAAAGGAGCCCTTGGCCGTCGCCGGTCTTGCTTTAACGACCGCCTCGATCACGGCGCTGCCGTTCTGCATCAAAGCGTCGTCAGCAAAAGAAAACTTCCCGACCGGCACCGCGACATTGGCGTTCTTGTCGAGCTTGAACTCCACACGACCGGCTTTCACCTCCTTGACGGCTCTCGCTATGTCGTCAGTAACCGTTCCGGCTTTCGGATTCGGCATGAGCCCGCGCGGACCAAGGACTTTTCCGAGCTTCTTTACCTCGGCCATGGCAGCCGGAGTCGCGATGGCGACGTCGAAATCAGAAAAGCCGCCGGTCACCTTCTTGATCAAATCCTCGTATCCCACAAACTCGGCGCCGGCCTCTTTTGCAGCGTCCGCGGCCGGCCCGGAGGCGAACACCAAAACGCGAACCGCCTTGCCGCTGCCGTGTGGAAGCGGGCAGGTGCCTCGCACCATTTGATCGCTCTGCTTGGGATCCACGCCCAATTTGAAGGACAACGTGACCGTTTGGTCGAATTTCGTCGGCGGAAAGGACTTCAATGTCTTGATCGCCTCGGCAAGCGGATACTTTCGCTTGCCCTCCACCTTTTCGGCGGCGGCTCGATAACGTTTACTGCGTTTCTTTTGCATGTTTTTGCAGTGCGAGCGAACCGGGGCGCGGTTCTCCTGCTGTTTGAAAGTTGCTCACTCTCTATTGTTTTAAACAGAGACGAACCGCGCAAAATACAGACTTCGCCTATTCAGTCAATAGCCGATTGGGGAAAATAAGCCGATCCTGGGTTACCTCGACCTCGTTTTTGCGCGGGCAGAGTTTTCGAGAAAACCTACGGAGGAAGCGGAAAACTTCGCTTTACTTTGCCGGCAAAAGCTCGGAATCTGGCGGTTGGTTAGAACGCGATTTTTTGGGAGCCTGAAACGTCGTATTGCGATGTGTCGCCTGCGCCGGATGCTCTGAGAATTGGCGGCGGCCCTGTTATAGATCTTATCGCACAACATGAAACTCTATGTAGGCAATCTCTCCTTCCAGACGACGGAAGGAGCCCTTGAAGAACTTTTCGCCCAGTTTGGCACCGTGACCGAAGCTATGCTCATCATGGACAAGATGAGTCAGCGCTCGCGCGGATTTGGCTTCGTGACGATGGGCTCGGCCGAAGAAGGCCAGAAGGCAATCGAAGCGCTCAACGGCAAGAACGTTGATGGGCGCAATCTTGTCGTCAATGAAGCGCGGCCGCGCGAAGAACGTGCGCCGCGCCGCGACTACGGAGGAGGAACCGGCGGCCAGCGCCGTCACCAACACGGCGGGAGGAGCGACGGCTATCGCGAGCGCCGTTAGTCGCGAACAAAATCAGCAAGACTAAGCGCTTGCGAGCGTGCCACGAATTTGCGGCATCGAGACCTCAAGGTCGGCGTCACCCGATCTAGAAAGATCGGCCTTGGTGTGAAAGTGGATTCTCCAGTCAGCTATCCGGAATTGAAAGCCTGTCCCGTGGATCGCCAAGTTTGTTTCCTGCCTCTCGGAACGGAGTAGCCGCGTTGACCCAGTTCGAGGCGAGCGGTTACTCGTTGATTTCGATACCCATCTGGCGTGCGGTACCACAGATTGTGCGGAAGGCCGCTTCCTCGCTCCGGGCGTTGAGGTCCTTCATCTTGATCTTCACGATGTCCATGATCTGCTTCTTCGAGAGCTTTGCGACCTTGATTTTGCTCGGCTCTTTGGAGCCCGCAGCCAGGCCAGCGGCCTTTTTCAGAAGCACCGAGGCAGGCGGCGATTTTGTGATGAACGAGAACGTCTTGTCCTTGTAAACGGTAATGACAACCGGGAGGATGTCCCCGGCCTGCTTCTGAGTGGCAGCGTTGAATTCCTTGCAGAAGGCCATGATGTTGACGCCTTGCTGCCCGAGAGCGGGGCCGACCGGCGGCGCCGGGTTTGCCTGGCCGGCGGGAATCTGCAACTTGATCTGTCCGACAATTTCTTTTGCCATAGATGCGAGGCCGCCCAGTCAGGCGGGAAAAATAGCCCTCGAACGAATCACGGAATCGTTTCCCGGGCAAGGCGAATCTTTTCTCTTATTTTTTCGAGAGTCTCCAGAAGAGAAAGCTTCCCAGGGTTATGAAGAGAATGTTGGGGATCCAGATCAGCATGGTTGGATGCGCAGCTGCGTTACCCCGGAAGGTGTCTGCCATGATGATGAAGAAGAAATAAGTGAAAGCGATGATCAGGCTCAGGGCGAAACCGACCGACGTCTCCTTGCGATGGGCCGTTATTCCGAGCGGGACCGCGATCAATGCGAACGCCGTGCAGGCCAGCGAGGCGGCAAAGCGCTTGTGGAGTTCGACGGTTGCTCTCAACTCCTCCTCACCGGAGAGACCTTGAAGATACGCGATTAACTCGGGGAGCGTGTAAGAGCTGAGCCGACGGCCGCTAAGATATTCCTTGTAAAACTCTTCGAGAGAAATGGGAAACACACCCTCGTTCACCTCGATTCCCTGGCGGATCTTCGTCAGGTCGCGAGGATCCTGCTTATCCCGCTCTTCGAAGCGTGCGTTGAACAACCTGAGCAGCAGTCGTGTATTCGCAGGATCGGGAGAAAGAACGCCCTCTTTGGCATAAACCATCTTCGTCGGTTGGTTGCTGTCATTAAGTTCGAAAACGATCAGATTCTTGAGCCGGTCGCCCTCCTTGGCGCCAACATATACACGGCGGTCAGGGAACTGATCGACCACCTGGTCCGCGCGAAAGAGCGCTGCGGGATTGCTTGTCGCGATATCCACGATCGTTTTGGTCATTTGCTGCTCGGCGCGGGGTGCAACCTCGATATTGATCCAGAAGCAGATTCCCGAAAGGATAACCGCCAACACAAACACGGGAATGCAGATCCGCGGGATGCTCACTCCATTGGATTTCAGAGCAACCAACTCGTTGTCGGCGGACAATCGTCCAAAGACGAGGAGCAACGCCGTGAGAAAGCCCCAAGGTATGGTGAAGGTCAGCGAAAACGGAAGCACCAGCGCCATGAAGGCCAGAACGGTGGCTATCGGAACATCCGGGTTGTTAATTAAAACGTCGAGCAGTTGTTTGAAGAGGTTGCCGAGCACCAGCACGAGACTGAGGACGACGACCCCAAAAAAAGCCGTCGCGATCACGCTGATGCCGACATACCGGTCAATTATCTTCATTCGAATAGCATGCCCGTCTCTCGGCGGGAGAAGACGGGCGGGGCTTGCAATTAGGCCATCGGGGTCAGGTGTTCAAGCGTTTTACCAGAAACCGAGCGCCCTGCGCTCGCTCTCCTCCCTCTCGACGAAATTGCGCGCCTCCAACCAGGACTCGATCTCCGGCAGGTGCATCGCCCCCCACGGAACAATCACGCGTCGATAGTCCCTCAAGGAGGATTCAATCTCGGCAGCCAGTCTTTGATTCCGTGCGAACAAGATGTCGTTCATGACCTGAGCCTGTGCGGCTTCATTTGTAATCGGCGATGATGGATCGACCAAAGTGGCCACGAATTGACGCAGATCAGGACTCTGAAAAAGTCCGACGACCGCAAGAATGAAAGCGATGGTCTGCGGATGAAAGCTCTCCACGTCGACATCCGCATGCCGGAAGTCAATCTCACGATTCTCCGGCCGTTCAGGGACTTGCGCGCCGTCGGTTTTCTGCCCGTCGCGCCCGTCGAGACCTTCCGCAATCTGCTGCGAAAAAATACTGTCCGATTGGGGTGTCAGGTTCAGAAATCTTGCGACACGGTTGTAGCTCAGAGTCTTTCCACCAAGAAGGCGCCTGCGATCGGTAACGCCTTCCACCAGCACGACCGACGGGATCGCAGGATCGATTCCTGTGAGCAGGCTGGAGTAGAATTCGCGATCGGCCACGTGCATCATCCCGGTGAGTCGCACCTCGCGGTCTCCCGACTGGAACTTGCGTTCGACCAGGTAGATGCCATCAAGACGCACCCGCACGTAGCCACCCGTGAGCAACTCAACCTGCGTGGTGAATCCCGAGAGCGTCGAGGTCGCCACAAGGACCGGGAACAGAGCGACCGTCAACGGCACCGCCAGAAGCGAATACCTCCAGGAGAACGCCGGTGAGTCGTTCAGAGGGAGAGGCCGGTTCCATCGGCCACCGTGGCAAGAATACAACACCGTCAGGGCCAGCAGGAGTTGTGCTATCGCCAGGCCTAGGGCCAAATGAGGCACATTCCACCGAGTCAACGGAAAAGCCATGGCAGGCCCAGCCCACCATGCGAAAAGAATCAAGGGCACCAGGGCTCTCTTGGGGGCCCGCGGAGTGAGGCTCGCCAAGCCCGCGACCGCCACGCTGCCTCCAAGCATTATGAACGCGATGGCGCGTCTCACCGCGCTAAGCGCTGGCACCCCGCCCGCAAGCGACGCAATCTCGTCGGTCACCGACAGGATCCCATCAGCGAAAAACACGAGCCAGAATAGACTGATGGCACCCTGTAGCACTCCGGCAACGTAGCAGACCAGTGGCTCGCCTCAACTGGAGTCTGTAGGACGTTCGGTCGCCGGTAAGCTGCCTCCCGGCGCCAAACCTCCGGAACGCCGGGCGACTTCAGGGTTTCGTTCGATCTGAGCGCCAAGCGGCAAATCATCCGGCCGGTTCCACCACGCGGGCGGGGGTACGGCCCACGAGCGCGAACACCGCCAAGGCGGCAGCGAAGAGACATATCGCCGATGCCAGCAGCGGCCATGACGCATAGGCTCCACTCTCCTGATGGAGCTGCGCGCTCAAAAGCAAGCCCGCCATCATCGGTCCCAACCATCGCGCCAAACTTCCGCTCGATTGCATGACCCCGAGCGCGCGGCCCTGCCAGCCCGCTTCCGCGCTTCGTGATGCCAGGGCTGCGAGCGTCGGCATGAGCAGACTGTTTCCGACCCCAACGGCGGCCGTGGCGGCAAACATCCCCTTTAGACCCGGACTGATAGCCAAACCGCATA
This sequence comes from uncultured Verrucomicrobiae bacterium, assembly GCA_963784465.1. Taxonomy (GTDB): domain Bacteria; phylum Verrucomicrobiota; class Verrucomicrobiia; order Chthoniobacterales; family Terrimicrobiaceae; genus DASTFP01. The sequence goes on along the minus strand of CAWASQ010000059.1, from coordinate 141,082 downwards.
GGCCGGCGCACATCAACACTGCACCGGCAAACGCGAGCGGAGCTTCGCCAAAGCGTTTCACAAGCCGGCCGATCAATCCCCCCTGAATGATCACGCCAACAACACCGATCCCCCCAAGAATGTATCCCGTGTGCAGAGCATCCAGACCGAAACGATGCAGAAGCAGGAGGGCAAAAATTGCCGTCATCATGGAGAAGCCAACAATGACGAGAAAATAGCTGGCGAGGCTCCACGCATAGGTCTTCCGCTCAACGTGATCGAAAAGGTGCGGGAAAAGAGGATCCCTCTGCGTGCGGCGCGCCTCCCGCGTGTGTGATTCCGGGAGAAAAAACGTCACAAAGAAAACGTTTATCAGAGCGAGTCCCGCGGCGATAAACATCGGCGCGGAATAGTTGAAGGTAACGCCCGCCCACCCTCCAAGCGCGGGCCCGAACACAAATCCCAAGCCGAACGCTGCTCCAAGAAGCCCCATCGCCCTGGCGCGGTTCTCGGGCGTCGAGATATCGGCAAGGTAAGCCTGAGCCGCGCTGATGTTCGCGCCCGCAATTCCATCGATCAATCGGGCAACGAAAAGCATCAGAACGGAATTTGCAAATCCCATGAGTGTGTAACCCGCCACCGTGCCCAGGAGGCCAAAGAGCAGCACAGGTTTGCGCCCGACCCGGTCAGATACCCTTCCCCAAATCGGCGCGAAGAAGAATTGTGCGAGTGAAAAGATGCCCACCAGCCAGCCGATCTGAACGGCAGTTGCCCCAAAATGCTCCGCATAAAGTGGCAATACGGGGATGACGATCCCAAAGCCCAAAATGTCGATGAAGCAGGTAAGAAAAATCGTCAGGTATTGAATCGGGCGACCAGCCATGTCACGGGGATGAATCAACAAGGTTCACGTCCAAAAGCAAGAGCTCGGAAGTCTCTCCTTGCCGTAGCGGCACCGCCCGAGTTGGAAGTGAATATTCGATTTGCAGCGACGTACCATTCCGAATTCTTGTGCTGCTTTCAGCAACTTTCGTTGACCGCTTGGCTCGTGTGAACTCCTTGAGATTTGAGCATCTGGAAAAATGGCGCTTGGGCGTCGCGTCATCGCGACTCATGAATCCGAAGCACTTCGAAGATTTGTCGTCCTCGGACACCTCCCTTCCCCAATTACTTCAAACCGTGCTTCGGTTCGCGACTGCTCGTCCTTTGCGCGATCCTAGCCTCTGTCGATTCGAACGATGAGCAGCCCGGATCCCCCTCTTGCTGGCAGCCACCAACAAACTTGTCCTCAGCCGGCTCCCGGCAGGTCCATAGGTTCGTCCCGCCAGTGTGTTGTGAGATTTCGATGTGTCAGTCTACCATTGATAACGGAAGCCGACGTTCACGGCCCAGGGCCTGATGATCCTTGTTCTCCGGCGGCGAACTCGTAGTCGGCATAGAGCTGGCTGCGACTGCGTTAATGGCGTAAATAGCCCCGGCGCCAGCTTCCACACGAGGGCCGTCGAGATCGGGGCTGCCATTCGCCGCCTTGGGCCCGGACCGTTCCACCCGAGCTCGCCCATGCGTTTGTGGAGCATGTCAAACTGGGTGAGCCAGAAAGTCGCGATGACTCCGGTACCGGAGCTCACGATCGCGCGCCCGACAGGGCTGAGCGCGGGAGACCCACCCGATGCAGGGCCGCTACACGCACCGCCGGCGCTACCACCACCGCCGTCACCGCTGCTACTGCCACCGCCGCCGCTGCTACTGCCACCGCCCGGAACAAAATCATTAACGAGATACCAATTGGTGGGATCTGGGGTATTACCCGCGTTATTGCCGCGCCGCAGCAGCCGCAGCTCCCTTCACGATGCCTCCACTGCCGAGCGCAACGGCTCCCTGGATAATAGTATCCCCCGGTCCGGTCACCGAAAGACTGAAGTTAGCGGCGGACACCGGACCGCTGAGCGTAAGTGATCCAGCATCGGACCTAATCCGGGTGGCTGCTGTGAGTGTCACCGCGCCTCCGAAGCTATTAGAGCCGCTGAGGTTCCGCAGAGCACCTAGCGCTGAAGCACCTGAGCCAGAGCCATCGCCAGCCAGGCTCAACGATTCGGCTCCGATGGAGATGTTATTGCTAAGCTCGAGGGCGGCATTGTTGGCAACAGTCGTACCGCCCGCCGTGCTGCCCAGCGCGGTGCTTGAGCTTACAACAAGCGTGCCGGCATTAATGGTCGTTACGCCCGTATACGAGTTATCGCCACTGAGAGTGAGTGTTCCCGCCGCGATCTTGGTCACCGCTCCTGATCCTGAAATGTTTCCCCCAAAGGTCAGAGCATTGGACCGATTAAAGATCAGAGTTCCATTGTCCACCACATCACCTGTGATGCTCCCGGTGGTGGAACCTCCGCCTATTTGGAGGGTCGATCCGGTGTTGATCGTAGTGCCGCCTGTGTAGGTGTTTGCTCCCGTTAGGGTCAGGGTGCCTGCCCCCGCCTGGGTAACCGAACCCGTTCCCGAAATCAATCCCGCGTAGGTATGCGCGTTCGACCGGTTGAAAACCACAGCGCCAGCGTTCGCGATATTTCCGCTGACGCTTCCAGTAGTGGTCGCGCTGCCAACCTGGAGCGTGCCCGCCGTCACGGTCGTCCCGCCGGAGAAAGTGTTTGCCCCGGTGAGCACCACCGAGCCGACGCCCGTCTTGTTCAAAGCGCCCGTTCCTGCAATGACGCTGTTAATCCTAATACTGTTGGCAACATTCTGGGGACCGAGTATCAAAGTGTTGGCCCCCAGATTGATTGTGCCGTTAAAGGTCATTCCGCCTCCTGCGGCATTCGCAGCCTGCCAAGTCTGGCTGGCGCCCAAAGTGATCGGATTGGCGAAAGTTGGTGCGTAGTTGACTTGGTTGTTGATTCCGACTCCGCCAACCCCGTTCAAGGTCAGTGTATTTCCGCCGCTGAAGTTTTGACTAGCCGTTCCAGTGAAAAGCAAGCTGCCGGTCGCAACCGCGGTATTGATAGTGGGAGAAAAGGGAGTCGGAGCGTTGAACGTCGCCGTCCCCGTGGAAATTGGGGCCAATCCGCCCGCCCAGTTGGCTCCTGTCGTCCAATTCACTCCGGTTGTGCCATTCCATACCTGCGCCGGCAGGTGAACCTCACAGAGAAACAAACATCCAAAACAAACGGTGAAACGACTGAAGAAGACCCCCAGCACGCGCTTGCGGGCACTTTCCGGCGGGGGTTTCGATCTAGCGCAATCGACCTGCTCCGGATCATGGGTGACACGGCCGTCTGCGAGCGGGGTCGCGCGAACCAACCCACGAATCTCTGGGAAGTTAGTCATGTCGGTAAATTGCTTGTGGCGCTTTTCTCAGCTGGATGGCAAGCCTTTACGCGATGGCGTAAGCGGGAATTCGCTTTTGGAGCGACTTACCACCACGGCCGCAGAGCGTTAGCCATGCAGGACAAGAATTCATCATTTACGGCGCACCTGCCTCAAAGTGATCCCTGATCGCTGCAGAAAACCCCGCCTTTGGAAGTTTGAGGCGCGTGAAGAGTCACCGGAAGTGATCGATGTGCGATTGTGAGGCGACCAACCAGCTTGCACGATTCGCATACGGGCTGTTACTTGTCCGCGAAATATGGCGCCGACCCTCCCTCTTCCCCGGTTTCCCGCGCTGCTTCAGGCCAGTTTTCTTGCCCTTTCGTGGGTCTTAGGGTTGGATCTTTATTCCCATCTTCCCGTCGAAATCGCCGCGGTCGCCTGGCAAGCACGCGTGACGATGCGCCGATTTCTCCCATGGCTCTTGCTGACACTCAGCGCCTGCGAACCGCCAAGGTATCAGCCGCCGCCGACGCCGATGCCCACGGCACCACACCCTCGCCAACCGCTGCACCTTCGGTAACGCCAACCCCGCTACCCACGCCGACTCCAACCCCTACTATTCCCCGCAAGACCTTGGATGTCACGCAACTCTTCAACGGGATAACCCTCTCAAGCAAATTCGAAACACCCAGGAGCGAGCGACCAGCCTCCTTTGAGCGGAATGAGGGCGATAGCTACAAGGTCCAAATCACCTTCACAGCAAACATGCCCGCTCCGAGCCTGACTGTCGAGGAATTGGCCCGGAATGATCCGAAGCTCCCAGAAGTCCTGACCCAGCTGACAAGACTCCTGAATACCGCGCGCGTGTCGCCCCATTTTGAAGCACTCTACGAGAACAAGATCGAGTTCTTGCGCGACCGTCTCAATCGACTCGACCTCCTCCTCTCCCGTCATAACTTCTATGACTGCGAAACGATCCTTGAGCTGCAAGATCCCGATACGGGCCGCAAAGCCCTGCTTATTCAAGGCGACATGGACTTGAATAGCGATGGCTCGGATGGCGACAGGAATTTTCGCATAGACGCGACATCCCCCACCTTTCAGCCTCAGACCAGTTACCGCTGGGACAAGTTGACCGATCGCCCGAATCAGTGTCTGCCGATCTACGAAAACAAGCTCGCAGGGCTCAAACAGGAGTTTTCTCAAAAGGGACTCTCCCCAGAGCGAAACCGCGAGTTGAGACGACTGATCGAGGAAACAACTCGAATCATCTCGGAGCTAAAATCCAAGAGCTTCCTGATCTCAGATGCAGACCCATCGATTGTCGTCCCGAGCTTTATGGTTGCCGATAAGAAGGACGCCTTATCGCCTGCGGTCGGCGACTATGCAGCCGTGATTTACAATGGGAGAATCTATCCAGCGATCGTTGGAGACCTCGGGCCATCCAACAAGGTTGGAGAGGCCTCGGCGCGCATCAGCAAGGAAATTAACCCCAGGGCCACAGGCTTCAACCGGCCCGTGAGCAACATCAAGGTCAGCTACTTGATTTTCCCGGGAACGGCCGAAAAACCTGGCCCTCCGGATGTTGCCCGCTGGAGGGAGCGCTGCAAGCAATACCTGGACGAGATCGGTGGCATCACACCCGAACTTCATACTTGGCAAGACATTATTCCGCCCTGGCCGACCCCGACTCCATCTCCGAGCCCGACCTCCTCTCCATCTCCGAGCCCGACCTCCTCTCCATCTCCGAGCCCGACCTCCTCTCCATCTCCGAGCCCGACCTCCTCTCCATCTCCCAGCCCGACCTCCTCTCCATCTCCCAGCCCGCCACCTCTCCGTCTCCCAGCCCGGCCTCCTCTCCGTCTCCCAGCCCAGCCACCTCTCCATCTCCCAGCCCAGCCACCTCTCCATCTCCGAGCCCGACCTCCTCTCCATCTCCCGACCCTGGTCTTGCCCCCGCGCAGAGTCCTTCGGTTTCTCCCACTCGCTTGATCGCTCCCACGCCGTCGGTCAGAACCAGTTTCCCAGCAGCTACCGCAACCTTATCAAACCCTCCGCCGAATCTTTCACCGGCCGGCTTTTCAGAGAAATCCCCGGTTACTTCGCCCTCTCCGAGTTCGGCGTCCGCCACTCCCCAGGTGATCGCGCCCTCAGGAGGGACGGGCCCATAGAGCTTTTCATGCCTCAACCAGACGACGTCACCCTGGAAACCCTGCGTCAGCTTCTCTGCTGCCTGGGCGATACCATTCGCGAGAGCGTCATCGAAGGTCGCCGCTTGACAGACACAGAGTCCCTCTCGAGCGTGGCCAGCCATTCCAGCGCAGACACGATCTATCAGATCGATAAATTCGGCGAGGATGCGATTCGCGGCTGGTTCGCAGCGCAGTGGCCGGGATCGGAATCGGTTGAGGTTATCATGGAGGGAATCGAGGAGCCCTTGTGCTTCCCGCGCAATATCCACTACCGGGATACCAAATGGAAATGCCTGGTCGACCCGATCGATGGCACGCGCGGAATCATGTATGACAAACGCAGCGCCTGGGCGCTCTCCGGGATCGCGCCCCAGCGCGGCGAAGCAACAAGACTTTCCGATATTGTCGTAGCAGCGATGACCGAATTGCCCACCACGAAGCAATGGCGCGCGGACCAGGTGAGCGCGATACGCGGCGGAGGCCTCGCGGCCAAAGCTTTCAACATACTGGAAGGCACTGCCTCACCGCTCTTGCTGGCACCTTCAACCGCGACCAGCTTCCGGCACGGATTCGCCTGGATGGCCAAATTCTTTCCAGAAGGCCGCGCCCTGACCGCTCAAATCGAAGAGGAACTTTGGGGCGAATTGGTGGGAATCGGCCGCGACGCTTCACCCACCGTGTTTGATGACCAGTATATTTGCAGCGGAGGGTCATTTTACGAATTAATGGCCGGACACGACCGAATGATAGGCGACTTGCGTCCGCTGGTCCTAACGCGACTCAATCTTGATTCCTCTCTCGTCTGCCATCCCTACGACGTCGTCGGGGCGCTTCTCCTCAAGGAAGCAGGCGTCATCTACGAGCACCCCCTCGGCGGTTTTCCGGATGCTCCGCTCGATACGACAAGCGGCATTGCATGGGTCGGTTATGCAAATACCGCGCTTGCGGACCTGGCTCGCCCCGTCTTGCAGCGCATTCTGCGCAAAACACTCTTGGACCCCCGGTGACACGCGAACGCCTTCTCGCCATCATCGGCTCGACGATACTGCGCCTTCTGTTTCTGACGTTGCGCCTGGACTTTGAGGATCGGACGGGATTCACGAAGAACATTCTGAAAAGCCCGGTCATTATGTGCTTCTGGCACAACCGCATTCTCGGCATCACCCTCGCTTTCCTTCGGCACTATCCCGGCAAAACCCGCAAAGGAGTCAACGTGCTGACCAGCGCGAGTCGCGACGGCGAAATCCTTGCTCAGCTCGTTGGCCAGTTTGGGATGGACGCAGTGCGCGGATCGAGTTCGCGGCGGGGATCGCGGGCCTTGCGTGAGCTGATCGAACTGATCGAAAACGGCTGCGACATCGCCATCACGCCGGACGGTCCGCGCGGACCGCGATATTCGTTCGGACCCGGCGCGATCTCGCTCGCGCAATTGACTGCCGCTCCCATCGCGCCCGTGCATGCAAAGTTTACACGCTGTTTGCGCATGAAGACCTGGGATGGCTTCATCATTCCGTTGCCTTTTTCGAAGGTCTCGGTAACCGTGGACGACCCGATTCACGTGCCGCGAGAATTGAACGACGAGGAATTTGAAGCCGCGCGGTCGAGGGTGGAAAACCTCTTGCGAAATGAAGCAGATTGACGGCACGAGCATCGCCCAGAGAGTTCATGAGGAAAGCAAGCAGCGCATTGCGGTCCTCGCAGGGCGAGGATTGCGCCCGGGATCTCGCAGCAATTCTCGTCGGGGATGATCCGGCATCGCGCGCCTACGTGCGCTCCAAGGACAAGAAAGCTGCGGAGCTCGGCTTGCATTCCGTCAAGCATGAACTTCCCGCCGACACGTCTCAGGAACGGCTCGTCGCGCTGGTGCGCGAACTCAACGCGGACCCGCTGATACACGGCATCCTTGTCCAATCCCCTCCGCCGCCGCACATCAACGAGCAAGCGGTCGTCGAAACAATCGATCCGCGAAAAGATATCGACGGCTTTCATCCCGTAAATGTGGCCAAGCTCGCGATGGACGACCCCACAGGATTCGTTCCCTGCACTCCCCTGGGCTGCCTGCGCCTTCTTCAGGAAATCGGGGTGCAGACGGCAGGCGCAAACGTCGTGGTGGTGGGTCGCAGCATGATAGTGGGAAAACCGCTGGCGCTTCTGCTGATGCGGCGCGGCAAATCCGGTGACGCCACGGTTACCGTCGCCCATTCGCGCTCTCGTGATCTTGCGGGAATCACACGCGCCGCCGACATCGTCATCGCCGCGATCGGACGCCCGCGATTCCTCGGCAAAAATCACATCGGCGACGGCGCGGTCGTGATCGATGTCGGTATCAACCGGATCGCGGAACCCGATTCCGCAAAGGGCTACCGGCTTGTCGGCGACGTCGACTTCGAAGCCGTCGCGGAGCGATGCGCCGCCATCACGCCGGTCCCCGGGGGAGTCGGCCCCATGACGATCGCCATGCTCATGGCGAACACCGTCACCGCGTGCGAGCGCCTTTCGACCTGAACCCTCCGTTCGACCCAATCTGAGCCAGCCTACGCGCTGGCAAGCTTCGCTTCGAGGCGCTGCGTCAGTTCAGCGATCGTCGAAAAGTCGAACAATTCCATGAGATCGATCAGCCCAGGATACTCGCGCTCAATCCGTTCGTGAATCTCAACGAGCTTCAGGGAATTCACGCCCACCTCGAAAAGATCGTCATGAATATCAATCTTTTTGCCTTCGAGGACCGCATTCACGATTCTCCCGATCTTTTCCTCGATTTGTGTACGCAATGTCGACACCGGACCACGGACCGCTCGCGCAACGCGCGCAGCTCGGTCAACTGCGCGGCAAATTCTCCGGCGACGTAACTCTGCTCGAGGAGGTGGCGCTGAATCTTGCCGCTGGTGGTCTTCGGAATGCGCTTCACGGGAACGACCTCCAATACTTCCAGTCCGGCCCGCTCGCTGATCACGCGCGCGACCTGCGCGCAATCGGCACGAAATCCCGCAGACTTGCGCGATGCAGCACAAAGACGACGAGGTGATCCGTTTGTGCATTTGGCGACCGCACGCCCGCCGCGACCACCTTTCCGAGTTCGAGGCCTTCCACCTGCTGGACGATGCTCTCGAGATCCTGGGGATAGTAGTTCTGGCCATTGACGAAAATAATCTCCTTGGCGCGCCCGGTGATGTATAGCTCTCCCTCGTGGACAACACCGAGGTCGCCCGTGCGCAGCCAGCCGTCAGCCGTGAGCGCCACGGAATTCGCCTCCGGATTCTCGTAGTATCCCTGTGTGACGTTTTCCCCGCTGATGTGAATGTGCCCGACCTGCCCATCGGGAAGAGCACGATCCTCATCGTCGGCGATGCGAACGCGACAAGTGAGGAATGGCGCTGCCGACCGCCATCAAGCACAACGGCGTTCTTGTCGTTCGCGCACACGGTCTCCACGCGCTTGCACGCGCCCAGGCGATGACGATTGAACGCGACTGAACGAGCACGGCCTGCCGACGGGCGGAAAGCTCACGGCCAGAGCGGCTTCCGCGAGGCCATAAACCGGAAACATCGCGCCGCGCGCCAGCCGCGCAGGCTGCCAAGCGGTCGAGGAACTCTTCGCACAGGTCCACCGAAATCGGCTCAGCACCGTTGAAGATGACACGAACCGATGAGAGATCCAGTCCTTCGATCGCACGGTCGGCGAGCACCTTGAGATAATGCCGGTAGCCAAAATTCGGCGAGCACAAGATTGTCGCGCGCTTCCGCGTAGCCAGGGTGAGCCAAAGCAGCGGGCGGCGTATGAATAGCTCAGTGGACATCAAGTTGACCTGCATGCGATTCGCAAACATGTAGATGTGAAAGCCGATGAGACCCATGTCGTGTGTCAGAGGCATCCACGACAGGCTCACATCCTCCTCGCCCAACCCAGCTCGTTCGGTGACGCCAAGCGCCGTTGGCAATGATGTTGCGATGGGTCAAGCACAACGCCCTTGGGCTCGCTCGTTGAGCCGGACGAAAACTGGATTAAGGCCACATCGTCAGGCCGGGCGCGATAGACATTGCCCGTGCCCGAGATCTTGTCGAACTGATCGACGAGGAACGTTCGATTTCTGAGCAAGCCCGCGAACGCCGCTTCCTCCCTTTCCTGCGCGGCGAAGGATTCGACGCGCTCGAGCGACCGGCGATCCGTGTAAATGAAGGGCTTTCCGAGCTTCCGCGCGATACGCAGGAGTTTCCGGCGATGCTCGTCACTGATGCCGGGCGCCACAGGAACGGAAATGATGCCACCCAAAATTGCGGCCCAGAAAGCGTCAATGAACTGCTCGTTGTCTGCAAGAAACAGAATCAGCTTGTCGCCGGGCCTTGCGCCGTGCTTCTGCAAGGCATGCAAGATCCCCAAGGCGCGCTCGTGCAGCTCTGCGAACGCGACCGTGCGCTCGTTCCGCTCGCCCTCCACATAGGTGATGGTGCGCGGGGCATTGCGATTGGATTCGATGAGTTCGGTGAGCGTCGTTGCGGTGAACATCAGAAGCGTTCCATTCTCATTGACAAAGATTTGCGGGTATTGTTACGCATCTCGACGGCAATCGGCTCGTGTTAGGTAAACCAGAACATGCCGGTTGGCAACCCGGTAAAGCTTTGCGAGCCTCTCTCGACGCGAGCGCGTTTCGGGCAACGGATCTGAATCTTTTTCGCTCGAACGGGCCGAACGGAGACGCATCCATGGGAGAATGATTGTAGAAGAGCGCCAAGAAGGTCAAGGCCGATGGGCCGCAGCGTTTCGCGGATTTTCGTGACGCCGCCCGGCGCGAAATGAATGGCCAACCCTCTGACGCGGACTAAGAGTTCGGCTGGTTGACTCGTCGATCCGAAGCGCCTTTTGAACGTCACAACGCTCCTCTCTGTCGCCTTGAATCTCTGTTGGCTTGCCCGCTGCAAATCCCACCTCGGGGCATCATGTCTTTGATCTCTTGTCTTCCTATGCTATGTCTCTTGTCGCTCATGGCCCGATATTTCAGCTGTTGTTGGCTTAACCCCAACCGATTACCATGACTTCCGTTTCTGCCGCACGCATACCGCCTAACGAATGAAAATCCTGCACGTCGCCCACGCCCTCCCGAGCAAGAAAGTTACGAACGGGGATCTCATTGACGAGGTTGTCGATCGCAATCGGGCAAGGTTCTCGGATGCTCAGCTCAAAGAACTCCGGCAGCGCATGCAGCTTTCTTTTCGCGTCGCGGGAACGGAAGTTCGTTATCACCGCGCTGAGGGCGAGAAGGCCTTCACGGTCGGAATGCGCGCGGGTCAACTCGCGCTGGAGCGAAGCGGAGTGCCGGCGGCAGACATAGACCTCCTAATCTATGCGGGTGTCGGTCGTGGCTGGCTCGAGCCGGCAATGGCCAACATTTTTCAGGCGGAACTCGGGCTCAGCCGCGCGACCTGCTTCGATGTGCTCGATGCCTGCGCCTCGTGGATTCGGAGTCTTCAACTCGCCAAGGCGCTCATCACCGCTGGCACCTATCGCACGGTGATGATTCTCAACTGCGAGCTAAACTTCCGCGAATACGCCAATTTCGAAATTGAGCGCATGGAGGATCTCGAATACGCCTTTTCCGCCTTCACCATCGGCGAAGCGGCAACCGCCACGCTGCTTGTGGCTGAACCCGAGCACGACGATTTCGTCCTCAGTTTTAGAACTTCGGGCGACAAGTGGAACCTATGCCACATTCCGCTTCCCCACGCCGACGACTTTGTTTCCTGCACTGTGACCGACCGGTGCAAGCCGATGTCTTTCTACACCGCCCCGCGCGAGTTGCTGGCCGTTGCGACCTCGATGCTGGGTTCCCACTTCAGCGAAACACCCGAATTGCGTGAACGCACCTACGACCTTTTGCTCGGTCATGAGGTGAGCCTGCCGACGACGCGCATGGTCACAAAGCTCTTGAATATCGACCCGGGCATTGTCTTCACCACACACTCACGCTTCGGCAATACGGTTTCCGCATCATTGCCGCTCAATATCTCCATTGCCGAGGCAGAGGGTCGGCTAAAGCGAGGTATGCAGGTGCTGCTCACGATGGGCAGCGCAGGCGTGACTTCGGCGTTTTGCGCCTTTCGGTACTAGCGCGCCGAATGTCCTATGCGACTCGAGCCCATTCGTCACCTCTTTCCGTTCGAGAACCGCTTTCATAACCACTCAGGATTGCGTCAACACTACGTTGACGAAGGGTTCGGCGCGCCGCTGGTAATGTTGCACGGCAACCCGACCTGGTCGTTCATGTACCGAACCCTCATCGCCGATCTGCGCGGCGCCTACCGAGTCATCGCGCCCGACCACATCGGGTGCGGTCTCTCCGACAAGCCTGACGACACCCGGTATGCCTACACGCTCGATCGGCGGGTGCGCGACCTGAGCGACTTGCTCGAGAGCATTGGCGTGACTCGTGACGTCACCCTTGTCGTCCACGACTGGGGAGGGCTCATTGGCTTGGCTTGGGCCGTGCGTCACCCGGAGCGGGTGGAACGTCTCGTTATCCTCAACACGGCGGCGTTTCCCATCCCGGCGTCGACCCGGTTGCCCCTCTCTATCCGCCTCTGTCGCGATACCGCCTTGGGCGCATTTTGCGTGCGCCGCTTCAACCTTTTCTCAGTGGCAGCGAGTCATCTCGCGCCTCGGCATCGGCTCCGGGCCGAGATTCGGCGCGCCTACACGGCCCCCTACGATAGCTGGGCCAATCGCATCGCGACGCTCCGCTTTGTGCAGGATATCCCCTTGGGCCCGGCGGATCGGTCGTTTGCGGTGGTAAGAGAAACCGCGGCAGGGCTTGGAGTCGTTGCGTTCACGGCCCATGATGATTTGCTGGGGTGAGCGCGACTTCGTCTTCGACCGTCACTTTCTTGACGAGTGGATGCAGCGGTTCCCGTCAGCGGACGTCCACCGCTTTCCCGATGCGGGCCACTACGTGCTCGAAGACGCGGGCGATCGCATCGTTCCTCTGGTTCGTTCATTTCTCGCCGCTCATTCGGTGGGGACGGAAGTATGAGCGCGGCGGCCAAATGGCGTGAAAGCGATCTATCCGCCTTCTTGCGCGCCGCTGCAGTCGATCGCCCGGCGCAACCCGCCTACATTTTTGGCGATCAGGCGATTCGATACGAAGAACTCGACCGGCTAAGCGACACCTGCGCGCAGGGGTTGGCAAATCTGGGCATCGGCCAGGGCGACCGTGTCGCGCTGCTTGTCCGGCCAAGTCCGCAGCTCTTCGTGCTCACCTTCGGGCTCTTTCGCCGGGGAGCCGTTCCGGTTCTCATAGACCCGGGCATCGGTCGCGTGCATCTCGCGCGATGTCTCGCTGAGGCGGCTCCAAGCGCCTTTATCGGCGTGTCGGTGGCGCATGCTGCGCGCGTTCTGCTTTGGCTGGGCAAGAGACTCCGTTCGCGCGCTCGTGACCGTGGGCGCCCGGTGGTTCTGGGGTGGCGTCACATACGACCGATGTGATGAACGCTGGCGCGAATGCGCAGACAGGACCCTCTCCATCGCCCGATCCAGACGCACTCGCCGCCATCGCATTCACCTCGGGAAGCACCGGGCCGCCCAAGGGCGCCATGTACAGCGCACCAAAACCTCGTTGCCCAGGCGCTCCTGTTGCGGGACCATTTCGGGATTCGGCCCGGAGAGCGAGATCTGGCGACCTTTCCGCTCTTTGCATTCTTCGACCCAGTCTGGCAAGCGACCGGCGTCATTCCGCGGATGGACTTTACCCGGCCTGGCTCGGTCTATCCGCCGCGCATCATCGAGCCGGTACTCGCGGAGAAGGTTACCCATGCCTTTGGATCACCTGCACTCCTCGACAGAGTGGGCCGATGGGGCGTGGAGCGCGGTGTGAAGTCTGCCCACCTTGAAACGGGTCCTCTCGGCGGGTGCGCCAGTTTCTGGCCGAGTGCTCGAACGTTTCGCCCGGCTCTTGGAACCCGATGCGGAAATCCATACGCCCTACGGGGCCACCGAAGCCCTCCCGATCTGCTCCATCTCGCTGCGGGAGCTCCGGGCGGGCACCCGCGAGGACACCGCGCACGAGGACGCGGAGTGTGCGTCGGGCGACCGCTGCCCCAGATCAGGCTCGAGGTGATGCAAATCACTGACTCGCCCATCGAGCAATGGTCCGATTCCTTGCGCGTGCCACGAATGAAGTCGGGCGAGCTGGTGGTCTGGGGCCCAATGTCTCGAAGCAATACTGGAATCGCCCCGAGGCAACGCGGCTCGCCAAGATCCTCTCTGCGGAGGGCGAAGTCGGCCATCGCACCGGAGATGTTGGATCGATTGACGAACAGGGCCGGGTCTGGTTCTGCGGCCGCAAGTCACACCGCGTGATGACCCCGTCTGAGACGCTTTTCAGCGTTGCGTGTGAGGGCGTCTTCAACCAGCACCCGCGGGTGCGTCGAACAGCCCTCGTCGGGGTGGGAGTGGCTCCCAACGCTATCCCGCGCTGTGCGTCGAGGTGGAGAAGGATGGAGCGGTCGATCGAGCCTAGATCAAGCGCGAACTGCTCGATCTCGGCGCAACATGCGACCTCACGCACAACATCGAGACGATCCTTTTTCACGATCGGTTTCCAGTCGATATTCGGCACAACGCGAAGATCTTCCGGGAACGCCTCGCCGAGTGGGCCGGCAGGCGCGTTTCATGAGAGCGCTCGTCACCGGCGGTGGTGGCTTTCTGGGCCACGCGATCATCGAGCAACTCCTGGCGCGCGGGAGACTCGGTGAAAAGCTTTGCGCGGCGGCTCCTATCCGCACCTCGCAGCGCGGGGGGTGGAGGTCGTCCAAGGCGACTCGCAAACGCCGACGCGGTTCGCCGGGCCGTACGGGAAGTTGATGTCGTGTTCCACGTGGCAGCGAAGGCAGGGCATCTGGGGGCGCGAAATCGACTTCTTCAGCGCCAACGTGACGGGCACCGACAACGTGATTCGGGCCTGCCAGCAGGCCGGTATTTCCCGGCTCGTCTACACAAGCTCGCCCAGCGTCGTCTTCGACGGGCGTGACATGGAAGACGTCGACGAATCGGTGCCGTATGCCCGCACCTACCACGCGCACTATCCACGCACGAAGGCGCTCGCCGAACAGCGATTGCTGGCGGCAAACTCGAGCGGGCTCGCCACCGTCGCATTGCGCCCGCACCTGCTCTGGGGACCGCACGACACACAACTCACCAAGTCGATCCTCGCTCGCGGCCGCGCCGGAACACTCACTCGGATCGGCGGCCGCGATCCGCTCGTTGACTTCACCTACGTCGAAAATGCCGCTTTGGCGCACCTGCTGGCAGCCGACAAACTCTCGCCGGGAGCACCAATTTCCGGAAGGCCGTTCTTCATCTCGCAAGGTGAGCCGGTGCCCCTGTGGAGCTTTTATCGATCGGCTTCTGGCCGCCGGCTCGCTTCCGCCGGTGCAACGCACGATTTCGCCTCGCGTGGCGTATGGCGTTGGGACGCTAATGGAACTTGCCTACCGCGTCCTGCCGCTCAAGGGGAGCCGAGGCTCACGCGTTTCCTGGTCGAGGAACTCTGCACGGCCCATTGGTTTGACATTGAGGCCGCGCGCCGGGATCTTGACTACTCTCCGATCGTCTCCATCGAAGAAGGCCTTCGCCGCTTGCGTGCTTCGCTTGGTGCCATCTGAAGCAAGCCGCTGAGCCCTCGTCGCTGCTGCTTCCGTCTGCTCTCGTCGGACTCACAGCTCTGGACGCGTTGAACGAAATTCGATAGAATCGCCGCATGTCAGAGGTCGCCGCTATGGCCCGCCTCCGCGGCGCCCGTTCCTGAAAAAATATCACGGCCCACAGATTCAACGCTGGCTCTTCGGTGCCTGGACGGCTGCTCGTCTTTGCGTTTCTCTACATCCCGATCCTTCTCCTCATCATCTTTTCCTTCAACAGCTCGCGGCTCAACATTCGCTGGGAAGGCTTTTCGCTTAAGTGGTATGGGGCGCTGCTCGAAAACGCGCCAGCTTCTTACCGCGTTCAAGAACAGCCTGATCGTCGCGTTCGCGACGACGGTTCTGGCCACGCTTCTCGGCACCATCGGTGCCTGGATGCTCTATCGTTATCGGTTTCCCTTCCAGCGCGCCATCGGTCTCCTGATCTTCATTCCCATGGTGATGCCCGAAGTCCTCATGGGAGTCAGCCTTCTCGCTGAATTCGTCCATCTTCTCCAGCTCCCCCTCGGATACGTGACGCTCATCATCGCCCACACCACGTTCTGTTTTCCGTTTGTGCTCGTGGGCATCCAGGCCCGGCTTCAGGGGCTGGATCCTTTTCTCGAAGAGGCCGCCCTGGACTTGGGTGCCACGCCTGCGCAGGCTTTCCGGCTCGTCATCGTGCCCTATCTCATGCCGTCGATCATTTCCGGCGCATTGATGTCCTTCACACTTTCGCTGGATGAATACATCGTCTCTGTCTTCACCACGGGCTCTCAATCGCAGACCCTTCCGCTTAAGGTCTATGGAATGGCAAAGGTTGGTCTCAACCCGCAACTTAACGCGCTGAGCACGATTTTTGTCATCGCCACGATTCTGCTCGTTTTGTTCAGTGAACTCTTGACCCGTCGAAAAACTCCATGAAAGAAATCTGCCCATTCCTTGATGCTGGCCGTCCTTGCAGCGGTAACGCTCGCCGGCTGTGGAAAAGCGCCCGAACCCCCGCAGGCAAGCAAGCCCATCACCTTCGCCGAAGCACCACTCCCGCGCCTCAGCAGGCAGCCGCCGAGCCGCTCGGCGATCCCGACTAAGAAGCTCAATCTCTTCTGCTGGTCGGAGTATGTGCCGCAGGAAATCATAGATGCGTTCACCAAAGAAACGGGCATCAAGGTCTCGGTGGAGAGCTATGCGTCGAACGAGGAAATGCTCGCCAAGCTTCTCGCCGGCGGCGGGAACTTATGACCTTATTCAGCCCAGTGAATACGTGATCGAAGGGCTTGATAAAGGAGAACCTGCTCACTCCGATTGATCACGCTGCGATTCCGAATCTCAAGAACATTGCCCCGGAATTCACGAACATGTCCTTCGATCCAGGCAATAAGTTCTCCATCCCCTACATGGCGGGCACGGTGGGTATTGTCGTGAACACCGAGCTCGTCAAGGATGAAATCAAGAGCTACAACGATGTCTTTCAAGAGCAAGTTCAGCAAGAACATTGTCGTTCTCGACGATGCGCGCGAAATCGTGGGCTGGGGCTTTGACACCCTTGGCATCCCCATCAACGAGGCCTCCGATGAAAACCTCGAGAAGGTAAAGCCCGTCCTCGCAAAATGGCTGCCGCTGGTGAAGGTCTTCGATTCCGATAGCCCCAAGACCGCCCTTCTCAACGGAGATGTCGCCCTTGGGATCGTCTGGGGCGGCGAAGGCGCCATTCTGCTCAATGAAGACAAGAAATTCAAATGGGTCGTGCCCGCGGAAGGCGCGCATCTCTTCGTGGACAGCCTTGCCATTCCAAAGACCGCCACACACGTGAAGAATGCACAGCTCTTCATGGACTTTGTCCTGCGCCCAGATATCAGCGCAAAAATTTCGGAGGCTTTTCCGTACTTGAACCCAAACGCCGCGGCGCGCGAGCTTCTGACGCCCGCGCAACGCGGCAATCCCGCCAGCTACCCGACAGCGGATGAGCTGGCAACCATGCAAACCTTCAAGGACATCGGCGAACAGGCCTCGAAGATCGACGAACTCGTGACCTCCCAGAAGGCGCAATAAGATGGCGGCCGTGGCGGCAGACGACAGCGGTGCGAGCTGATACCGCCTACAAGCGGTCGCCGGGTCTTCCGGCGTGGCTGGTGCTCGCGCCGCTCCTCGCCTGGCTGATCGTCTTCGTCGTCGTGCCGACGACTCATGCTCGTCCTGCTGAGCTTTGGCGAGCAAAAGGGCCTCGGAACGATCCACTTTACGCTCACGCTCGATAACTACGTACGAGCCTTCAACTGGACGTGGCTGAAGGTTCTGCTCGTCTCAGTCTGGTATGCTCTGCTGACCACAATTCTCTGCGTGGCCATCGGCTATCCTGCCGCCTACTTTATCGGGCGCTCGCCCGAAAAAATGCGGAACATCCTCCTCACGCTCGTCATGATCCCGTTCTGGACGAGCTTTCTTATCCGCACCTATGCCTGGATCACCATCTTGAGCAAGGAGGGCCTGGTCAATGCCTTCCTTGTTTCCGCACAGATCATCCCCGAGCCAATTACAATTCTTTACACGCCCTTCGCCTCGGTTCTGGGATTGGTCTACAATTACCTGCCGTTCATGATATTGCCCATATACACGAGCGTGGAGCGTCTCGACAATGCGATGATCGAGGCTGCCTACGATCTCGGGGCCGGACCCGTGCGCGCCTTTTCACAAGTCATCATTCCACTCACCAAGCCCGGCATCGTGGCCGGCGCGCTGCTCGTCTTTGTGCCATCAATCGCCATGTTCGCCATCACGAACCTCATGGGCGGCGGCGACCCTCCCACCATCGGCGAGGTCATCTACAAACAATTCACCTCCGGCCGCAATCAGCCCTTTGGAGCCGCCCTGGGCTGTCTGCTGCTTCTCATTTTCTTTATTTCGCTCTGGCTCACCAGACGCCAACGCGAGGAATAGGACTTGCTTTACTCACTCACAGCTCACGCGCGGTAGCTCGCGCGACAGACGGATCATCGAATCCAAGACACCATGCGAAAAACCAAAATCATCTGCACTCTCGGCCCCGCCACTGATTCACCCGAAAAGCTCCGCGCCTGATCATGGCTGGCGCCAATATCTTCCGCCTCAACATGAGCCACGCGCCGCACGATTGGGTGCGCACCGTGGTGAAGAATATTCGCTACCGTCTCCTCGGAGCTCGGCATCGTCACGGGCATCCTCCTCGACACCCAGGGCCCCGCCATTCGCACCGGCGACCTGAAGACGAAGCTCAATCTTCAACCAGGCGATATTTTCGATTTCACCGTGCGCGGCGAGCAGAGCGAAGACGTGCATTCGGTCGATGTCAACTACGAGGGTCTCGTTAACGATATTTCGGTTGGAGACGTCGTGCTCGTTGATAACGGCGTCATCCACATGAAAGTCCTGTCCAAGGACTACCACCGCATCCGGTGTGAGGTCCTCACCGAGGGCGTTCTCGGTTCCAGACGCCATATCAATCTTGCCAGGCGTCAAAGTCAACCTGCCTCCGCTCACGGAGAAGGACTTGGCCGATATCGAACTTGGGGCCTCCCTCGGCGTTGACTACGTCGCGCTGAGCTTTTGCCGCCAGGCTTCGGACATCGAGGCTCTCAAACGCGTTCTCTCAGAACATGGCAGCCAGGCGCGGGTCATTGCGAAAATTGAAGATCAGCACGCCGTCAGTGTCCTCGATGATATCATCGAGAAATGCGACGCGATCATGGTGGCCCGCGGCGACCTCGGGATCGAATGCCCGATGGAAGAGCTTCCAATCATTCAGCGACGCACCGTCATGAGATGCATTCAGACGGGCCGGCAAGTCATCGTTGCCACGCATATGCTCGAGTCCATGATCGAGAATCCCCTTCCGACCCGCGCGGAGATCACCGACGTCGCAAACGCCGTCTTCGAACAGGCCGACGCCATCATGCTGAGCGGCGAGACGACTGTCGGTAAATATCCGATCGAATGCGTGCAGGTCTTTGATCGCGTGGCGCGCCGCATGGAGCAACTCCCCGGGGCCGGCTTTCACAAGGAGGCTGTGACATTAACCCTCCGCCACAAGGCTGTCCGGTCTGCGGTTGAACTCGCGAATTCTATTCCGGACTCGAAAATTGTTGTTTTTACCCGGCGTGGCTTTATGGCCGATCACTTCAGCCAGCTCCGGCCCGAAAAGGCGCCCATCTACGCCTTCACGCCAAGCGAAGATGTCGCGCGCCGTCTTACTCTGAATTGGGCGACCGTCCCCGTTGTGATGCCTTTCGACCTCGACCCTGAGCAGACCGATCGCAGAGGCTCGAGAGGCTCCTGCTCGAACGGGGAATGGTTCAGGTCGGCACTCAGCTTGTCATCCTAACTGACGTCCTGACCGGAAGCGAACGCTTCGATTCGATTCAGATTCGCCGAGTCGTGTAATTTGAGCACGAGAAAAGCCTGGATTCTCGGAGGCGAGCCGCACGCTCAAGACCGGGAAGCGAGAATATTTTAGCTGCTTGCCCGGAAACAGAGCTATCTACCGGCGAGTCATGTCATCCGCGGCGTCGGCTGATCAAATTCGGAATTGGTTCCGGATGATCGCGAAAATTCCCTTTCTTGCGGTGATCGTTCTGGCGTTGGTCATGCAGGCAACGAAGGAATTCTACCCCTTCTCCCATTATCCAATGTATTCGGACCTGACTCCCTCGGTCGAATACTACTACCTGACTACCGCAAGAGGAGAGCCACTTCCTCAAGTTCGCTACTTTGGATTTTCCACCAGCTGGACGAAGAAAATGCTCAATAGCCGCCTTAGGAAAATCACCGGCGGACGCAACATCGACCGTGCCACGCTCTGCGGAAATCAAGGAAGCCGGGCTGCAAACGCTTCAGTATCTGATGGATCATTGCAAGGACCACCATCGGGCCCGGCTCGTTGCGAAGGGCCTTCGGCTCCACAGCGTCTTTGTCGAGCGCAGCGCCGAATCGGCTCCTCAGGAGACCGTCCGTTGTTGCCGAGCTTGCGGCCCATGAAGCCGTTCATCGCGAGCCTTCGGCGAATCCGCGAAATCGTCATTCCCTTCGCGCCAATGGGAAACGCTTCTCATGCGGCTGTTCTGCAGCTTTCACTTTTACGACACACTTCCGCATCGGGTCACCTTTGCGACCATGCCATTCCCCAACGGCCTCGCGGGGGTGATCGATTTCACGTTTCTGGCGGAGCCCGGCCTCTGGCCGATCCTGCGAGGCCCTCTCGATTCCCTGTTTGACCGCTTACACGCTGGGTCTCTTCAGCCTGCCGGCACTTGACGTACCTTGTGGCGCTCATCGTATCGTATGGAACTCTGCGAAACTCCCAAGGCGCCATTGGCCACAGCACGCAGCTCCTCGCGCTCGTCATGCTGGCGCAATGGGCCATGAGCCTGGTTGACCTGGTCGCTAAAACCCGCGAAAGCTCAACGCGTTTTGGAGGACCGACCCAGCTGGTCAGCGCCTGATGATTCACGCTGCGCGAGTCTTAATTGCCGCCGCCTACCTCACGACGGCAATCAGCAAGATCGATCGCAGCAACGGCCGGTGGCTCATGGACACTCCGAATCTGTCGGTCCAGATCGTCAAGACCCAGGCAAACGACTACTACAACACTCTGGAACCAACCAAACCGGCGTTTGTGCAAGAACTGCCCGACTTGATCGCGGAGCATCCCAATCTGGCGCGGATGTTCTTTGCCCCGGGTCTGATCATCGAACTCTTTTTTTCCTCTTGCATTTCTGGGGCGGCGGTGGTCGGCGAGCATGGGTCTTGCCGCGATCGGGCTGCATCGATCCATTGAGCTCCTCATGGGACTCAGCTTTGCCAGCCATGAAGTGTTGCTCTGGATTTTCTTTGTAAATGTGCCCTACTGGATCGCAAAGGGCTTGGCTCTGGCCTTCCGACGGTTGCGTATCGCCCCGGACGCCCAACCGAACTAGGAGGCGCGTTCGAGGCTTTGCTGGGGCGTCTTGGAGCGCGCGCCGGAGGCCCCGGTGTCTCGACCTGATTGAAGCTGCTCCTCCACGCGCGCCAGCGCCTTGCGGATCTGGGCGATATCGTCGCGCTCTTCCATCTCCACTGATTGAAGGTTGTTGACGATGACGCCGACGAAGAAATTCATCGCGACAAATGTTGCGAAAAGGATGAAGCTGACAAAGTAGATCCAGGCCGCCGGCATTTGGGTGAGCACCTCGTCCATCACGGCGACCCATCCCTCCAGAGTGATGACGCTGAAAAGGGTGAGCACACTTTGATGCAAGGAGCCAAAATATTTTGGTGCGATTTCGCCGAATAGCGATGTCCCGATCGCCGCGTAGACATACATCAGCAGCGCGAGCAGTATCAGGATGTGGCCCAAGGCAGGCAGGCTACGCAGCAAAGCGGTGACGAGTCTTTGCAGTTCGGGCATCACGCTGACCGTGCGCAGTGCCCTGAGGATCCGAAACAGGCGCGCCACAGTGAAGAATTGCGATGAGGGCAGAAAAGAAACGCCCACGATGATCAAATCGAAGAGGTTCCAACCGCTGCGGAAAAATGCAATGGGAGGACTGCACGCGAGAAAACGCAAGACCAGCTCCAGCGCGAACACGTAAAGGATGATACGATCCGCCAGCCAAAGGAATTGACCGTAGGCAGCGTGTATCTTCGGATACGTATCGAGACCGACGATAATCGCATTGACCACAATGAGAGTGATGACGACCCGCCGAAACAGTGCGGATCCAGTGATCGAACCGATCTTGTCCGTCGCTGTCTCCGAATTCATGGGTTCTACATCCTCTCCCCGCAGCCTCCAGCATCTTCTACCTCACGGGTCAGTTAAAGTCCACCGTACAGGTTGGCAAGGCGCTCGATTCGCCAATTCTCCGCAAAGAAGCAATCCCTGAAGGTTTGGATTTTCTTTCGCAAGTGTGGCTTATTGGATCTGGAAGGAACGGACGACGAACGGCTGCGCCCCGCACAACACGAGCTCTTCGAATGAAAGCCATCACCCTCTTCTATGACGCGGATTGCGGAATCTGCACCGCCTGCGTCGATTGGCTGACTCGTCAGGCCCAATCGAGCGGAAAGACGCTCGTGGTCATCGCCTACCAGAACGAGAAACAAATCGAAAATTTTCCCATGATCGATAGGCGGCATGCCGATCTTGGAATTCAAACGCTTTCTTTCGATGGGAAGGTGCGCCGCGATGCCGCTGCGTGCGCGGCGTGCCTGCGCGAGTTGCCGCGTTGGCGCTGGCTGGGAATCTGCATGGATTGGCCCCTGCTGAAAAACGCATTTCAGGCGGGATACCGGCTTGTGGCAAACAACCGGCGAACGCTATCGCGCTGGTTTGGATTGGAGGCCTGCCGTGTCGGCAAAGCGCCCGGAGGCAGCAACCCAGTCGTTTCGAAACAATCGAATTAGAAACCGCGTCAGCTCGCGCGCCAGGAGAACCATTTCTTAAGCAGGCGCTCCGGGAGCGGTCGAAACTCCGTAGCCGTTGAGCCGCGCAAGGAGATATCCTGCCACGCACCCGCCCAAGTGTGCCGCATGGCCAATCCACGGCTCGATCCCCAACAGAAAAAGCAGCAGGGACGATCCTGCCAGACCCCATCCGAGATATTTCGCGCGAAACTTCAACGGTATGACAAAGAACAAGAGAAGCACGATCTGCGCCTCCGGGAACATTGTCGCAAACGCGACAATAACACCGCATACCGCGCCGGAAGCACCGAGCAGAAGCGTGTTGCCTCCCTCCAGGAAGGTTTGAGAGAGACCGCCTGCGACCGCGGAGGCCGCATAAAGCGCCACAAACCGGCCGGTTCCCATCACGCGCTCGACGATGCGCCCTGCGAACCAAAGCGCCAACATGTTGAAAAGCAGGTGCCAGATGTTTGCATGCAAAAACGCATGGGTGATGAGCTGCCACCATCGGCCTTCCTCAATGCCCGCCGCGCTCAGCCCGTAGAAATCCTGAAACGCGTCTCTTGTGCGAGGAGCCAACAGCAGTTCATAGGCGAAAATTGCGGCGTTGACAGCGATGAGAACGAAAACCGCGCTTACTCGCCTTCGCATTCCCGTCATTGCCGGATCCTATGCGGTTTTATTTCCCTCGTTCAATGCGCGAGGGACGAGGACGTTGAGTTTGCCGATTGAAAAGCCGAACTCGTATGGCAAAGTGCCAGTTAACTCACCGTCAATCTCTACTGGCACCGGCTCGCGACTCGTAAGCCGAAGACCGCGACTCTGAAAGTACTCCACATCCGGAAGGGCCGGGTGGTTGCCAAAGACGATCGCCTGGAAGTACCGAATCAAATCCCAATGACTCTGATTTTGAAACACCAGCACATCCAGCAGACCGTCATCAAGCCGCGCGTTCTTGAAAAGCACGAAGGGGCCGCCGTAAAAACGGCCGTTTCCCACCAGCGCGAAGCTGCCCTCGCGCGGTGCCCCGTCCACCGGTTCGATGCGAATTGTCGGCGGCTGTCGCGCCGCCACCTGCGCCAGCGTGAGCAGGTAGCTCATCGGCCCGAGCGCCTTCTTCGAGTCAGGGGTAGTCTGGCGCACCACCTCGGCATCGAGTCCAATTCCCGCGAGCTGGACGAAGTATTCCTGGTTGGCCCTCGGGAGATCGACCTGGCGAACACAACCGTCCTTGATCACCTGCCAGGCCTTCGCAAGATTGTTCTGGGGAATTCCCAGTTCAGTCGCAAACACATTCATGGTCCCTACCGGCAGAATTCCAAATCTGACATGCGAGCCCGCCAATCCATTGACCACCTCGTTGATCGTTCCGTCGCCTCCCGCGGCCACGATCGTCTCATACCCTTGCGCCACGGCCCGCGCGGCCAACGCCCCGGCATCGCCCGGAGAACCCGTGCTTCGCACGACCACTTGATGCGAAAGCGATGCGATTCTGTCACGCAACGCCTTAGCGCGCTCGCCTCGCGCGGCCGGGTTCAAAATGACGAGAATTTTTGGGCTCTTGTTCACGCTTCACATTCCGGAAAAGTTTCGTAGCTTCCCCGCGTGCCCACAATTGCCAAGCGATTTCTTATCATTGCGGCTGGCGTCCTCGCAGCAGCCGCAATTGTCCTTCTTTGTATCAATCTCTACCTGCAATCCAGCGGCGTTCAACAACGCATTCGCGAGGCGGCAGTTCGATCGTTGGGCAGTGAGGTCAAGATTCAAAGCACAGTGTACACGCCCTGGAACGGCCTCGTCATTCGCGGAATCAACGTTCCGGATCCCACCAATGCGAGTCTCAATATCGTGGAAGTCGCGGCTCTGCGAATTCGTTTTGCCCTCACGCCGCTCTTGAGCAGACGCTTTGTCGTCACGGAATGCACGCTTTTCGGACCGAAGCTGGTTGTTCGGCAACTCGAGAACGGCGACTGGCTTATTCCGCTTCCCGCGCCGCGCGCGCAGGCTGCGGAAGTACCCGAAGGAACCGGCGCTCGCCACCGCTCGAGGGCTTTCTTTCAAAGCGGAGCTCGAGCGGTTCTGGCTGCGCGGCGGGAACGTTGTTTTTTTCAACGCAAAGAACCGCGTCATCGTCACCCTCGACAGAGTCGATATCAGTGGGCAGATCACTCCGGAGCGCTCAGTGGCGGGGATTTTTGAGATCGGCAAGGCGGATCTCTTCACCTCACTCAAGCCGCGCAAGATCGGCGGCGCATTCACATGGGATGGCAAGGCGCTCGATCTTCCAGATATTCAGGGATCGCTTGCCGGCGGGAAACTCACCGGAAAATACCGCGTCGAAAGCAACGAGCAACCTTCCTTCGCCCTCGGGCTTCAACTCGACGGCGTGCTCCTGCGAAAGCTCGCTGAGGAAGCCCAAGTCGAGCCAGGAAAGACCGAGGGCACTCTGCAGGGCTCGGTAAGCCTCGGCGGGGATCCGCGCAACAGTAATTCGATCGCCGGAGAGGGCCATTTCGAGTTGATCTCCGCGAAGCTCAGGCCTGTGGAATTTCTCGTCAAGCTGGGCGAATTGCTCCAGATCGATGAACTCCAGTTGCTCAAACTCAGCGACGCGAGAGTCGACCTGACCGTGCGCGATGAGCGCGTGCAAGTGGAGGACATCACTCTACGGTCGGACAACCTGATCCTGCGTGGACAAGGTCCCGTTCGCTTCAACGGAAAGATGAATCTGGATGCCAGACTGCTCTTCAATCTCAAACTTCAAAACCAACTCAAGGGCGTCCTGGCAAAGAACCTGGTCGAGTCGGAGGATCCCGAGTATCGCCAGATCCCCTTTACCGTGACCGGCAGAATCGATAACCCGAAGACAGACCTTCTCGACAAGCTGGTCGGCGTCAAGGTCGGTCAGGACGTCGGCGGAATGCTGATGAATATTCTGCGCTCCAGCGCTCCGCAGAAGTCCGAAAGCAAGAGCGAAAAAGACCCGCCGGCAAATTGACCCATGCGAGTTATCGCCGGCGAAGCCCGCGGCCTGCCGCTGCGCACACCCTCTGCGCGCGTTCGCCCAACGATGGATCGCGTGCGCGGAGCGATCTTCTCCAGCCTCGGCGATGCCGTGCCGGGCGCCCGCGTGCTCGATCTCTTCGCCGGTTCCGGCGCGATGGGCATCGAAGCTCTCAGCCGTGGCGCGGTTTCCGCAATCTTTGTGGAGGCCGACCCGCGTTGCGCAGCCTGCATACGGCAAAATCTTCGCCGCGCACGCCTCGAGGCCTCCGTGCAGGTCATGGACGCGTTGAAGTTTCTTGACCAGCGCACTAATGACGCCTTCGACGTGATTTTCGCGGACCCTCCCTACGCCAAGTCATCCACCAGCAGGAATTTTGCCGCGGAGTTGCTCCGTCTTCCCTCGCTCTCCAGCGCGCTGAGTCCGAACGGCACGTTAGTCCTGGAGCGGCTCGCCGGAAGCCCGGAACCGGAGCGCATCCCGCTTTCGCTCATCCGCGTCCGGCGCTATGGCGAGAGTGAGATCGCCTATTACACCCGCAGCTCCAAATGACCGCGACACGCATCCTTTACAACCTCGCGTTCCCATTCGTGTTGCTCGCGCTCTTGCCGGGATTCGTCTTCCGCATGATCAAGCGGGGAAAATATCGTCATAAATTTGGCCAGCGATTCGCCATATATTCCCCGCGCGTTCGCCAGAAACTGTCCCGCGGAGGATGGACCTGGGTGCACGCAGTAAGTGTCGGAGAAGTGTTGATCGCCTTGAAACTGATTCGCGGACTGAAAAAGACCGATCCGGACCTCCCCGTCGTGCTTTCCACGACCACGTCGACCGGATTCGCACTGGCCAACAAGGAAAAGAGCGAACAATTCGAGATCATCTACAACCCGATTGATTTTTTTTGGACGGCCAGGCGCGCCGTTCGTCTGATCCGGCCCCGCCGACTTATTCTCGTCGAGGCGGAAGTTTGGCCCAACCTCACGGCCGAGGCGAAAGCTCAAGGCGCTGGTCTCGCGCTCGTCAACGCGCGACTCTCCGCACGATCGGAGTCGCGATATCGAATGATTCGGCCGCTTGCATCGTCCTTGTTCAACCAACTCGATCTTCTTTGCGTTCAGGAGCCGGCTGATGCCAGGCGCTGGCAGTCCCTTGGTGTCACCGAACAGAAAATCCTCTGCACCGGCAGCATAAAGTTCGACGACCAAGGCGAGAACAGCCGCATCCGCCGGAATTTTCGCGAGACTCTGACCGAACTTGGCGTCGATGAGGCGGCGCCAGTCATCCTTGCGGGAAGCACCCACTCCGGGGAGGAAAGCCTGGTCGGCGAGATTGTGATGCGCTTGAAGGAGGATTTCCCGAACATCTTTTATGTCGTCGTCCCGCGGCATGCCGAGCGCTGGAGAGAGGTGCGGGAACAATTGGATCGGCTGGGGCTTCGGGTGGCTCTTCGCACCGGCGGGGAACTCGCCCCGGAAAATGCCAATGCCCTGCTCGTCAATACCACCGGTGAACTGCGGGATTGGTATGACCAGGCAACTCTGGTCTTCATTGGAAAGAGTCTGACGGCTCATGGCGGACAGAATCCCGCGGAGGCCGTCGCCGCCGGGAAGGCCGTCCTCTTCGGGCCGAACATGCAGAATTTTTCTTCGTTGGCCGCTCAACTCGTTCGCGAGGGCGGCGCCCTGCAAGTTGCCAGCGCCGCAGAATTGGAGCAAAGATTTCGCGAGCTGCTTCGGCACCCCGAAAAACGCGCCGAGCTTGCAACCAGGGGAGCGAGATGCCTCGAGACTCATCGCGGGGCTGCGGCCCGAACATGCCAGGCACTCGAAAAATTGGAACCCTACGGAGCGCCGCTCCCGGCTCTCAACTTGCGAAACTGAGAGAAAAACCGTCCCCAAAGTTTCGGATACAACCCAATTCGACCCCAAAATTCTCTCGGGCCGCAATTCGCGACATCCTTCCAGCGTCCGGACGCTATCACGGATGGCTTTTGTGCGGCGTGAGTTTTATGATTCCTGTCTCGCGGAGAACACATGTCATCCCCTCTCAACATTCAGGAAATGGAAGGTCTGGCTCGCGAAAAGCTTCCGCCGGAAATCTTCGATTACTATGCCGGCGGAGCCTGGGATCTCCAAAGTCTAAACGAGAACCTGAACGCCTACCGGCGATTGCGAATCCACTATCGGGTGCTGCGCGATGTGAGCCATCGCTCGACGGCTTGCGAAATATTTGGCTTGACCCTGTCAATGCCAATACTCGCGGCGCCCACGGCTTTTCATCGGCTCGCACATGCGGACGGCGAGCTCGCGACCGCGCGCGGAGTCGGCGCGGCAAAGACGCTGATGGTCCTCAGCAGTCTCTCGACGTGCCTGCTTGAAGACGTCGCCGCGGCTGCCTCAGGGCCCCTCTGGTTTCAAATCTATGTTAACAAGGATCGGGCGTTCACGCGGGAACTGCTTCAGCGGGCTGTCGCCGCGGGCTTTAGGGCCATCGTCGTCACCTGCGACGCACCCTGCTGGGGCGTTCGCGAAGCCGACATCCGGAACGGATTCCATCTCCCGCCCGGCATAGAACCCGTTAACCTGACCGCATCGGATCTCCATGGCAGCTCGTTGAGCCATCATGGTGCCGGGATGGGAGAGATCATGTCGTGGATGTTGAATCCATCGCTTACGTGGAAGGATATCGAGTCAATCGCGGGCGAAGTCACTGTGCCCGTGATCGTCAAGGGGATTTGCCGCGCGGATGACGCTCTACAGGCCGTGCGGCACGGGGCCAAAGGCATCATTGTTTCGAACCACGGTGGACGTCAGCTCGACGGGGCACCGGCCACAATCGAAGTGCTCCCGGCTGTCGCGCAGGCCCTCGGCGGACGCGTCCCCCTACTGGTGGATGGCGGAATACGCCGCGGCACAGATGTGCTGAAAGCCCTTGCCTCGGGCGCCAAGGCCGTTCTGGTCGGGCGTCCGCTCCTTTGGGGGCTCGCAATGGGCGGTGAAGCCGGAGTACGGAAGGCGCTGGAGATGCTTGGCAAGGAATTCGATCTCGCCATGGCCCTCTGCGGCTGCGCCACACTCGATGAAATCACCCCGGACCTGCTCGGCAGGACCTGACTACGCAGCGCCAAGTGACCGATCGAGCACATCAAGCAGAAAATCGGCGTCGCCCTGCGTGATGCACATCGGCGGCGCAAAGCGGATGGTCTGCCCCCACAAGCCGCCTTTGCCCAGAAGAAGGCCCCGCTCGCGGGCGTTCTCAAGCACCTGTGCGCATTCGACCTTCGCGGGTTCTTTGGTTCCGCGGTCCCTGACCAGCTCGATGCCCAGCAAGAGTCCCTTACCTCGCACGTCGCCGATCAGGCCATGCTTCTGTTTGAGCTTTTCAAGTCCGGCCAGCAGATAGTCCCCAAGCCGTAAAGCGTTCTCCTGAAGCTTTTCCCTCTCGATCACCTCGAGCACAGCCTTGCCGGCAGCCGTCGCGACGGGATTTCCGCCGAAGGTATTGAAGTGGATTCGCTGGGCGAGCACGCTTCCGATCTCTGGTGTGGTCACCACTGCCGCCAGAGGGAACCCGTTGCCGATCCCTTTCGCCATGGTCACGATATCAGGAATCACACCCTGCGTTTCAAAACCCCAGAAGTGGCTGCCGGTGCGGCCGAAACCGGCTTGCACCTCGTCGGCTATGCAGACACCACCCGCGGCGCGGACGTGCGCGTACACGCTCTGGAGATAGCCATCCGGAAACACGACACATCCGCCGACGCCCTGAATGGACTCCGCGATAAATCCGGCGATCCGCCCCGGCGTCGCAAAATCGATGAGCTGCTTGACGTCCGATGCGAACTTGCTTCCAGCTTCAGCGTCGTCGCGTCCGTACAGCCCGCGATACGGATCGGGCGCGACAGCGTGGTGAACGCCAAAACTGTGCGCCACATTGAACTTCCACGTGCTGTGAGCTGTTACGGACAAGCCGGCCGAGTTTCCTCCATGATAGGCGTTGCGAAGTGCGATGACGTCAAAATTTCCTGTGCAAACTCTTGCCATGAGGAGAGCGAGATCGTTGGCCTCCGACCCGGAATTGACGAAATAGCAGATCTTCAAATCGCCCGGCATCCTCGAGGCCAAAGCTCGCGCGTATTCGGCGACGTTGGGATGCAGATAAATCGTGGTAGAGTGCTGGAGGGTTTCGTTTTGACGCCGAATGGCGTCGACGACGTATGGATGGCAATGCCCGACGCTGATCGTCACGATGCCGCCCAATCCATCGAGATAGCGCTTGCCGGTCTCGTCCCAGACATACTGCATCCGGCCCGCGACAAGCATGAGCGGCTTCTTGTAGTAGAGGAAAATTCCGGGATTGAGAAATTGCTTCCGAAGCGCGAGAACTTCCTCAGTCGACGGACCCGCGTACACATCAGGCTGAAAAGGAAAGGGAGGCAGGGGCATTGGTTCCATCAACCAGGAAGTGTCGAAGAATTTTGCAGCCAGGCGAGCTTAATGCGCGCGCTGAATGGCACAAGTGTGCTTATGACGCGCCCAGCGTCGAGCGGCAACCCACCGGCGCTCGGGACGGCGCGAATCGGCGCCAAGCCTCCGTGGTTGACTTGACTACCGGGTATTGTCGGGGGTTGCAGTCTGGGGGTCGATTGGCCTGATTTCGAAGAACAGGCCGCGGTCCAGACAAGGGTTCCCTTTAGCGATCTCCGCGGCTTCGTCGAGGTCTTGAGCGAGAATGAACCAATAGCCGCCGATGACTTCCTTGGATTCCCCGAATGGGCCATCTGTCACGACATTCTTGCGCGCGATCGTCCTGCCTTCATACGTAAGACGCTGTCCGCGTTTCATTTTTCCTTGATCAACCAATCCATCAAGCCAGATGTAGAATTGATCGATCGTGCTCTGTATTTCATCCCGTGTTAGGGCTTCGTCCCACTGTCCGCGGGAAATTACCAGGTATTCAGCCGCAGAAGGTCGTTCGTTCATGATGGTTGGTCAAAGTAACATCCACCCGTGTGGCGTGCATCGGTTGAAACGTTTTTCGATAGCCGGTAACCCGAAAGGAAGATTGCATGATTGTTCACTAGACCAATCCGGCTATTGAGGCATCAAGACCGAAGTCAGGGCGATGCCTGGCGGAATCAGGGAGCCAGTTTTTTCTGCAGGATCTCCCCGGCAAGCTGAGGGTTTGCCTTGCCCTTGGAGAGTTTCATCACCTGCCCCTTGAGAAAGTTCAGCGCGGTAAGCTTGCCAGCTTTGAAATCCGCTGCGGGACCGGGATTCGCGCGGATCACCTCATCGGCGAGAGCCTCGATAGCCCCCGCGTCGCTGACTTGCTCGAGTCCCCTTTCTTTGACGATCTCTGTCGCGGGCCGGCTGCTCGCAAACATTTCTACGAAGACCTCCTTCCCCTGTTTGGAGTTGATCTTTCCCTCTTCAATGAGATTCACCAGTTCATCGAAGGCCGCAGGAGTGACGGGACATTCAACGATTGTCTTCCCCGCCGCCGAGAGAGCGCTCTGGAGGTCGTTGAGAATCCAGTTCGCAACGCTCTTCGGTTTTCTGGCGCCCGCCGCGGCGGCTTCAAAATAGCTCGCAACGGAAAGATCGCTGGCGAGCACCGCCGCGTCGTAGTCTGTCACGCCAAAATCGGCGACGTAGCGAGCGCGTTTCTCCCAGGGCAAGTTCCGGCTTCCGCAGGCGGGCGGCTTCGAGGATCGACGCTGTCTTGACCGGCAACAGATCCGGATCGGGAAAATAGCGATAGTCGTGAGCGCTCTCCTTGATGCGCATCAACTGGGTTTCGCCGCGCACATCGTCCCAGCGACGAGTCTCCTGCTCGAGGCTGCCTCCGCCTTCGAGAACCTCGATCTGGCGGCGGATCTCAAAGTCCAGACGCGCGGCGAACCCCGGAAATCGAATTCAGGTTCTTGAGCTCGATCTTGGTGCCCCACTTCTTCGGTCCCGATTGGGCGAACGGAGACGTTGACGTCGCAGCGCAGTTGTCCTTTTTCCATGTCCGCGTCGCTGATTCCGCCATAGATGACCACCTGCTGCAGCACGGAGAGATAAGCAAACGCCTCTTCCGGACTCCGCGATATCGGGCTCGCTGACGATCTCGAGCAGCGGGGTTCCTGCGCGGTTGAAATCAATGCCCGTCGAATTCTCCATGTGAAAGCTCTTGGCAACGTCTTCTTCGAGATGAATGCGCACCAACCGGATCTCCTTGTCCTTCGTCGCAATCGATTTTTGAGCATCCTTGGGATACGCCAGATCGTGAAGTGGGACAGCGCCGCGGAGGCAAAACGGCAGGTCATACTGGCTGATCTGATAGTTCTTCGGCATGTCCGGATAGAAGTAGTTCTTGCGGTCGAACTTGCAGACCTCCGGAATCTCGCAGCCAAGCATCAGCCCCGCCAGGGCGGTCAGACGAAGGGCCTCTTCGTTCATGACGGGTAACGCGCCGGGAAATCCGAGGCAAACCGGGCAGACGTTGGTGTTTGGCTCGGCGCCATGCTCCACCGCGCAGGAACAAAACATTTTTGTCCGTGTCTTCAGCTGCACATGAACTTCGAGACCAATGGTGGCAATGTATTTGGAACTCATTTGCGTTTCGCTGGGGATTGCGTCTGTGAAGGTGCAGGAGAAGGCGGGGACGATTCCAGTGCGAATTTCAGCGCGGCCCGAAGATCGACCTTTTTCAACTGTTCGGCCAACGCGGGATCTGCAATTGCGGCCGCGACGGCCTTGTTGTCGAAAAACAGAAAAATGTTTCTTTCCTTGGACGCCCGAATGACACCGGGATCGTTTACCAAATCAACAATCCGCGGATTGTCTGAGGCCGCGACCCGCGACTCCGCAAGGGCGCCGAGACTGCGAACAATCGAAATGCCTCCCCAAAGGGCGGTCAGTCCAATCAAGAAGCCAAAGAGAGCTCCGCCAGCGCCCCAAGAAATCCGAAAGACGCCCGAACCCTGATGCCCGGTGCGCTTGAAGAGAACCGCCGCAAGAATCCAAATCGTGACCAGCAAGAAGATCCCGAGTGCACCCCCCACGACAATGCCGGCAATGAATCCGGGGAGATTACCCAGCCCCCCGAACGGCACCGCCGCAAGCTTTGCGGCAAGGCAACCCAGAGATAGGGAAACGAGAATGGCTCCGAATTGCATGCCGCCGCGGGCGAAACCCGCCCGCCAACCACGCCAAATCTGCCAAAGCAGGAAGAGGAGAGCAGCGAAGAAAACCGCCGTCTGCCAAATTGGCGACCCGTGATGCATTGACGCTTACTTTGGCAGGCAATCTTGCGCACGCTGGCGCAGGGCATGATCGCATAGCACAAGCGCCGCCATCGCCTCGACCATGGGCACCGCGCGCGGAAGCACGCAAGGGTCGTGCCGACCGCGGGCGGCGAGCTCGGTGTTTTCGCCAGCCGTTGTCACGGTGTGCTGCGGCTTGGCAATCGTGGCGGTGGGCTTGAAAGCGACCCGAAAAACCACGGGCTCGCCGTTGCTGATTCCCCCCTGGATCCCACCTGAAAGATTCGTCATCGTGCGCACACGCCCCGCTTCCATCCGAAACGCATCGTTGTGCTCCGAACCTTTGAGACGAGCTCCGGCGAAGCCCGAGCCAATTTCAAAGCCCTTCGTCGCAGGCAGGCTAAGCATGGCCTTGGCAAGGTCCGCTTCGAGCTTGTCGAACACCGGCTCACCCAGACCGGGAGGCGCTCCGCGAACAACGCACTCAATCACGCCGCCCACAGAATCCCCTTCGCTGCGCGCCTGCTTG
Organism: uncultured Verrucomicrobiae bacterium; assembly: GCA_963784465.1. Lineage (GTDB taxonomy): Bacteria > Verrucomicrobiota > Verrucomicrobiia > Chthoniobacterales > Terrimicrobiaceae > DASTFP01. The sequence goes on along the minus strand of CAWASQ010000059.1, from coordinate 107,742 downwards.
ATTCGCTCAACCATCGCCTCCGCTGCAGCCGCATCCGGGCATCGCACGGCATTGGCCTCAACCTCCTCGAAAGTAACCGTCTCAGGATTGACGCTCGACTCGATGTGATGAATAGCGACGACATAGGCCAAAATTTCCAGGTCAGGGAAAAGCCTCCTCAACAGCTTCTTGGCCACAGCACCCGCCGCAACCCGCCCAATGGTCTCTCGCGCCGAGGCGCGCCCGCCGCCCTGCCAATTTCGAATGCCATACTTCGCCTGGTAAGTGAAGTCTGCGTGCGATGGCCGAAAAGTGGTCTCCATCTCCTTGTAAGCCTCAGGCCGAGCGTCGGTATTTCGGACGAGAATCGAAATCGGGGTTCCCAGCGTCGCGCCATCAAAGACCCCCGAAAGAATGTGACAGGTATCCTCCTCCTTGCGCGGAGTGACAATATCGCTTTGACCCGGACGTCGCCGATCCAGGTCGGGCTGGATATCTTCCTCAGAGAGCGCAAGCCTCGGAGGACATCCATCAATTACCACACCAACCCCACCGCCGTGAGATTCACCCCACGTCGCGATGCGAAATACTTCACCGAAAATACTTGCCATGTCGGAACGAGAAATACGGGCTCCGCGCGCGCGGTGACAGGACAAAAAGTCACCATCCGCCGCCGAAGCTCCAGCCAGGAACCATATCCTGACTGTAGATCAGAAGCGTATTCCGTCCCCAGGTGGAGTCGAACCACCATCTGAGCTTTAGGAGAGCCCTGCTCTATCCACTTGAGCTATGAGGACACTGGAACGGAAGGCTACAGGCCGTCGATGAAATCGTCAACGCATCGAGTCGGGCTTCTCCGTCAACCGAGCAAAGCTACGCACTCGATCTCGACATCAAAGCCCAGAAGCTGCGCTCCGATTGTCGCGCGCGCGGGCCGGGAGTCGCCGAAATAGCGAGCATAGACATCATTCATTTCGCGGAAATTCTCAGCCGTAAGATTGGAGAGATACACGCGGCAGCTCACCACGTCCGCGAGGGATGAGCCGCCGGCGGCGAGAACGTTCTTGATGTTCTCGAGGACCAATTCGGTTTGTCGCGAGACGCTGCCGCGATCGATCGTTCCAGTCACCGGGTCAAAGGGAGTCATCCCGGAAACGAAGAGAAACCGGCCCTCTGCCGCCACACCAAGCGAGTAAGGGCCGAGAGCGGGCGGAGAACCTGGAAACGCGGCGATTGAATTCTTCACGATTCCCTTTTATCGCCACCGGTCAAAAGCGCAACTTCGCGCGCGCTGAGCATGCGCCACTCCCCGGGTTTTAGCCTCCCGCAACTCAAGTCCTCCAATTCGCGTGCGGCGGAGTCGTTTCACTTCATAGCCCAACTTGAAGAACATCAGGCGAATCTGCCGCTTAATTCCCTGACGAAGAACGACCTTTACCAGCGTGGGCCCAAAGATCCGGACGCGCTCCGCCTTCGCCCGTCCGCCTTCGATGTGAATCCTCCGCACCAACCTTTCGAATGCCGCGGATCAAACGGCTTGTCGAGGAGCACTTCGTATTCCTTTTCGACGTCGTGCCTTGGATGGGTCAGGCGTTGAGACAGCGCGCCGTCGTTGGTTAGCAGAATCAATCCCTCACTGTCCTTATCGAGCCTGCCGACATGAAAAAGCCGCCCAAAATGCGACGGCACGAGGTCGAAGACGGTCGAGCGTTTCCGCTCGTCAGAGCGTGTGGACACGATGCCCTTTGGCTTGTGCAGGAGGATACAGACCGGCGGCGCGAGGCGAGGCGGAGGTTTTCCGGCGACACGCACGTCGTCGCCCGGTTGCACGATTGTGGCGAGATCGCGAACGAAATGACCATTGATCGAAACCTTGCCGTCCTTGATCAACGCTTCGCAGGCGCGCCGCGATCCGAACCCTGCCGCAGCAAGAAAACGATTTAGCCGCATTTCGATGCGCGAACCGCTGGCGCCGACGAAAGAATTAAAGCCGCGGGCGGGATTGCCAACTTACCGCGGCCGCGATCACTCTTCGGGCTTCGTCTTGGGCAAACCAATCACGCTCTGACCCTGCTTAAACTGGCCGCGCTTCTTCATCAACTCGACCCGCTCGAAGCGCTTCAGAACGCTTCGCCTGGCCTTGATGGCGCCTTTTCCCTTCAGACTGGGATGTTGACTCATAGGGGCGGAAAATCTGGATGAAAACCATGGAAAAGCAACTGAAATCAGCCGCGAGGCCCGCGACATCGAGAAGCCGTGAAAATCGAACCTAGACGAGCCCCAGCTTCATTCGTCCCTCTTCGCTAATCATCGACTGGTTCCAGGGTGGATCCCAAACCAACTCGACTTCCGCGTCGTCAACTCCTTCGATCGCCAGGATCTTCTGCCTGGCGTCCGCGGCAATCGCCGGGACCCATCCCGCAACCGGGAGCCGTGAGAGTCATTCGAACCAGCACGGAGTTTCCGCCAGATTCCCTTCTATCCACACGGCAGTCATAAATGAGGCCGAGATCAACCACGTTAACCGGGATCTCGGGATCGAACACGGTCTTGAGCTGCGACCAAACGGCCTCCTCCGCCGGTCCCTCATGCTTCGTGGGCTCTTCACTCGGCGAAGCGCACATCCAGACCCAGCGCGTCGCCGTCCCTGAGTTCGATGCGTGCAAGTCCGCCCGGCGTGGCAACGGTGTATGTTCCACCCAGCGATTGAGTGATGATCACATTCATTCCCTCGGGCAGGATAATGGGATTTCCGCTGGGAATCTGAATCGCATCGCAATCGCGAGTCAGCGTAGATTTCTCGATGGTCGCTCATGGCTGAAGCTTGATTTTTACGTTCTTTGGCGAGAGCAAGCTGGTCGAGCAAGGTGGGAGCCAGTGCAGGCTGAGGCGACTCTCTCGCCCGGTCAGCGCGTTCCGTAAGGCGCCTTCGACGAGCTGCGCGCAATGGATTTTCATCGGAGGCAGCGAGCCGAGCGGAGAGGCCAACTCTTCTCCGGATAGAGCCAAAGCCTCGGTCGGCGTCTTGCCGCGGATGAGTTCGGTCGCCACGCTCGCGACCGCGATGGCCGTCTGGCAGCCGAAGGCCTGAAAAGTGGCCTTATCGATGACTTTTCGGCCGTTATCCTCCTTGAACTTGACCCACATTCGCAACATGTCGCCGCAGTTCTCGCTGCCGACCGTTCCCACCGCATCCGCGCCGGACATCTCGCCCAGATTCTGCGGATCCTGCACCGCAGCCTGAATTCTTCGCCTCAAGATCGTCGCTCATTCCAAGGTGTATCGTGGGAGATTGGGATCGACCTGCGGCGCTCCAAGCATCGATTCCGCCGCGAAGGCATTTGACGTTTGTGAAACCGTGGCCTGCGAAATATGCGGCCGCGTCGAGCGATCGCGAGCCCTTGATGGTCGACGATGACAAGCAAGCGATCCTTCGGTCGCGTCGGCGAGCATCTCCTGCATCAGGCCTGATCAAGAAGTCGCGCCCCCTCGATCCGCACGGCCTCGTATTCCTCTCGCGTGCGAATATCGAGGATCTCAACACCATCGGATTCGAGCAAGTCCTTGACCTCTCGCGGCGCGATCATCATGCGCTCGTCCTGCTCCGAAGCTGAGCGCACTTGCTCCAGCACCTGCTCGGGATCAAGGCCGCCATTCCGGCCGCAAACGTCGGCGAGCGTCTCGTCGGGCCGAAACCCGCAACTGGCGCAGCCGCCGATGTGATAATTTCTAAAAAGCGCACGCTGCGCGTCCGGGATAGGCTTCCAGCAGCTCAGCCATTGTCATGTTCGCTGTCGATGTCATCGTTGACAGGAGCTACCCGCATGCGCTGCTGATTTCAACTATGGGCTCGCCGTCGCTGTCTCCGGAATTATGCTGACTCGCATGAAATTTCGCGCACTCAGCGAAGCTCGTTGGATTCTCGCGGTCCTCGCGGCTGGCTGGCTGGCCTCGGCTGGCTTTGGTTTCCGGCAGTCTCGCTTGTCTTCGCGGGCTGCTCCTGGTGTTTTCGCTGTACTTTTTCCGGGATCCCGAGCGTCAACCGCCCCGGGATGAAACGCTCGCCGTCGCCCCTGCGGACGGGCTGGTCGTTGAGGTGAAGGAAACCGCCGAAAACCAGGTTCATCAACCAACGTGTGAAGCGCGTGGCGATCTTCCTCTCCGTCTTTGACGTTCATGTAAACCGGGCGCCCATCTGCGGGCGAGATTACGCATTCGGAACCGATGACGGGCCGGTTCCTCGACGCTCGCAATCCGGCGTCCTCGGAGATGAACGCGCGGCGAACATGGGCGATTCGAGGGAAACGGAAACACGGTAGTCGTCCGCCAGATCACCGGCGCAATCGCGCGCAGAATCTGCGCCTGGAAACAGGTCGGCGACGCGGTGGAGAGGGGCGAACGATTCGGGATGATCCGGTTCGGCTCCCGCACCGAGGTGGACCTTCCGCTCGAAACCGAAATCCTCGTCAAACCCGGAGAAAGAGTGCGTCGGAGGGGAAACGCCAATCGGCCGGCTAAGCGCACGAAGCAGGCATGAACTCTCACGAAGAGCCCAAAATATACCTGCTGCCGAACTTAATGACGGCAGGAAACCTCTTTTGCGGCTTCGCTGCCGTGCTTCGCATTATTGAAGCGGCCCTTGTCATTCAGCAGGGAGGATCGGCGGTCTACTCTGTATCACCAGGCGCTTACCTTTATTCTTGGCGCCTGTGTGTTTGACTTGCTCGACGGCCGGCTCGCCCGGCTCGGCGGAAGCGAAAGTCCCTTCGGGCGGGAATTCGACTCGCTTGCGGATGTCGTATCCTTTGGAATCGCACCGGCCCTGCTGGTTTATCAGATCGTGTTGCGCGACTTTCCACCGAACGGGCTGGCTCATCGCTTTTGTTTACCTGCTGTGCGGCACGCTTCGGCTGGCGCGATTCAACTGCTACGCCAACGCGAAGAACGGCAGGCCCGCGGATGAGTTCATCGGATTCCCGATACCGGCGGCGGCCGGGCTCATCGCCTCGCTCACCCTTTTCATGCTCTGGCTCGAAGAGGGCGCCAAAGAAATCGGAGTCTGGAAATTCGCGCTGGCAGCGCTGATGCTTTTCCTCTCCTTCATGATGTTCAGCCGGGTTCGCTATCCGAGCTTCAAAGGCCTCGGGTGGCGGACTCAGCGGTCCATCCCGCGTTTTCTCCTGATCATCGTCACCCTCGTATTCAGCGCGATGTTCTACGAGTGGATGCCCGCATTGCTCTTCGTCGCATTCCTCGTCTACGGATTCGTGAGGCCTTTCATTTCGAAAGCCCTGCGCCACGAGATCGAGGAGGAAGAGGACGAAGAACAGGAAACCGGGGAATCGGCGAAATAGCTGCGCTCAGAAAAAGATCGGAATAATGAGAATCGCAACAATATTGACGACCTTGATCATGGGATTGATCGCCGGACCGCTGGTGTCCTTGTAAGGGTCACCCACGGTGTCGCCGGTCACGGCAGCCTTGTGGGCCTCGGACCCCTTGCCGCCGTAATTGCCCTCTTCGATGAATTTTTTGGCGTTGTCCCATGCCCCGCCGCTGGAGGTCATGGAGATTGCCATAAACAACCCGGTGACGATGCTTCCCACCAGCACGCCGCCGAGGATCTTCATGCCATCAGGAATCGCCGCCACGATTACGACCGCTGCGACAGGAAGCAGCGCAGGCACGATCATCTCTTTGAGCGCCGCCTTGGTAACGATATCCACGCACGTCCCGTACTCTGGCTTGTCTTTGCCCTTTAAGATTCCCGGGTGCAGCTTGAGCTGGCGGCGCACCTCGGTGACGACCGCACCTGCCGCACGGCCGACAGCGTTCATGCTGAATGCTGAAAATAGGTACGGCAAGAGCCCTCCAATAAAGAGGCCGATGATGATCTTCGGATCCTTGAGCGAAAACGACAACGCGTTTTCAATCTGCGCGGGATCGAGGTTCAACTTGCTCGCCGGGCTCTCGAGGTGATGCTTGAGATCGACAACGTAAGAACCGAAGAGCACCACAGCGGCAAGGCCCGCGCTGGCGATGGCATAGCCCTTGGTTACCGCCTTCATCGTGTTGCCTACCGCGTCCAGTTCATCGGTGATCGCCCGCACGCCCTTAGGGAGCCCGCTCATGACCGCAATGCCTCCGGCGTTGTCGGTGATCGGGCCAAAGGCATCAAGCGAGATAATGATTCCCGACATCGACAACATCGCCATTACAGCCACCGCGATTCCATACAGCCCCGCGGCGCTGTAGCTTAGCCAGATCGAAGCGACGATGCAAAACACTGGAAGCGCCGTGGCCTGCAGGCCAACAGCCAAACCGGCAATAATATTCGTGGCGTGGCCCGTCACGCTCGCGGCGGCGATTTTGCGAACCGGCGAATGGGCGGTGGACGTATAAAAGTTCGTAATGAACACGGCCGCACCCGTCATCAGAAGCCCCAGCAGGGATGCCAGGTAAATGCCACCCGCCGAATGAATTGTTTCCGCACCGGTCAGAACATCACGCGCCTTCAAGCCGCCTGGGAACAGCAGCTTGGTAATCGGCCAAAACGCGACCGCGGAGACGAGAGAGCTTACCACGACTCCGCTCATCAACGCGTTTGCAGGTTTCGCATTCGACACATTGACGAAAAGAATGCCGGCAACCGACGCGAGAATGGCTACGCCGCCAAGCAGGAAAGGATAGACGACTGGCGCGCCAAGCCCCGCGGTAAGGGCTCCAACGAGCACCGTGCCAATGAGAGAAACCGCATAGGTCTCGAAAACGTCCGCAGCCATGCCCGCGCAGTCTCCGACATTGTCACCCACGTTATCGGCGATTGTCGCGGGGTTGCGCGGATCGTCCTCATCCAGATTCGACTCCACCTTACCGACCAGGTCGGCCCCGACATCCGCGGCCTTCGTGTAAATGCCGCCACCCAGCCGCGCGAACACGGAAATAAGCGACGCGCCAAGGGCCACCCCTACAAGACTCGCAATCGCCCGATCCGGGCTCAGCGCGGACATGAGAAGCCAAAAGATGCCGACGGACAACAGAGCCAGACCCACCACGAGCAACCCGGTCACGGCACCGCCATTGAAGGCGGCTTGAAGCGCCGTCTTTCGGTTCGAAGTCGCCCCTTGGGCAGTGCGAACATTAGCCACCACCGCGACACGCATTCCGATATAACCAGCGGAGAGCGAGCAGATTGCCCCCAGCAAGAATCCCATGGCCGTCGGAAGATCGCGGAGCATTGCCAGGAGGATGAGAATGACGATCGCAATAGCTCCGATGGTCAAGATCTGGCGTCTCAGGTACGCTTTGGCCCCTTCCTGAATCGCGTCTGCGACTTCGCGCATCCGTTCGTTTCCCGCCGGAGAACGAAGAACCTTTCTAATGAGCAACACTGCTGCCCCGAGCCCGACGAGAGCGCACAGCAGGGAAAACGCCACGCCTAAGGAAAGAAGTGATTCTGATAACACGGGCTCAGGTATTCAAAGGGCCGCAGATATTAGTGAAACATCGCTTCGAAGCAACGACGATTTGCGTTTCGGCGTGCGTGCCGATCGGCCCAGGCAGGCGGGCGCCAAAAAGAAATAGAGTCCGACAAGGCAAAAAGGTTCGACTAACGGCTGGCTCAAAGGATGAATGGGCCGAAGTCGTCTCTCCAGCAAAACGCACGGTTCCGAGTTACTCGCTGGCAAGCAGCGAAAGAATCGCCTTTTGCGCGTGAAGCCGATTCTCGGCCTGGCGGAAGATAGTGGCGGAATGCTCTTCGAAGACCTCTTCCGTGATTTCCTTGCCGCGGTAGGCGGGCAGGCAGTGTAAAACCAGCGCCCCGGGCGCAGTCGACAGCAATTCATGATTAATCTGATAGTTTCGAAACTGCGCCATACGAAAAGCTGCTTCGTCCTCCTTCCCCATACTCACCCAGACGTCTGTGTAAAGCACGTGGGCACCGCGGGCCGCTTCAAAGGGGTCCGCCACCACCCTCACGTTCTCCGCGACCATTCGCGAGGGACGGAACTTCTCGGGCGTCGCCACGATCAATTCGAAGTCGCACCGAGCCGCGGCCCAAATCCACGAACGGGCCACGTTGCAATCTCCGTCGCCGATAAACGCCACTCGCAACCCGTCGAGCGAACGGCCGCTCTCCCGGATAGTGAATAGATCGGAAAGGATCTGACAGGGATGCTCGTCGTCGGTTAATGCATTGATCGTCGGGATGCCGCTGAAATGGGCGAACTCCTCGACGTCTCGTTGAGCGAAAGTGCGGATGACCGCGCCATGAAGCATGCGGCCCATAACTCGCGCGGTGTCCTTGATTGGCTCCCCCCGGCCGAGTTGGATATCGTCGGCAGCGAGGAACATTACTTCGCCGCCCAATTCCCGAATGCCGACCTCGAACGAGATACGCGTGCGCGTCGACGATTTCGAGAACATCATGGCCCAGCACTTATGGCGGAGCGGATGTTCGGAATGGCGGCCTCGCTCCGACTTCATTTTGTCGGTCGAAGAAACGATGCGCTCAATATCCTCGCGACTCAACGATTCGATTGAGAGGAGGTGTTTCATGTTCTGGAAAAGCGAGCAGTCTAGCACAGAAATTCCGGGGCCGCCTAACCCTCCTGCAGCGCGCGTCCGATTTTTTCCAGAGCCTCATCGACTTCTGTTGCCGTGACGTTCAAGGGCGGAAGCAGGCGGATGACGCGCTCGCCGGCCGGAATCGCAAGCAACCCGGCAGCGATCAGCCTTTTCACGAATGGAATGGCGACATTGGTATCGCCCGGATCGTCGAGCTCGAAGCCGATCATAAGGCCGACGGCGCGTATTTCGCGCAGGCGGGGACTGTTGAGTGCACGCAGACCGTCTCGAAGCCTGGCGCCCTGGAGCCTGGCGTTCTCGAGCAATCCCTCGCGTTCGATGATTTCGAGCACCTTCAGCGCGGCGGCGCAACAGACCGGGTTTCCCCCATATGTTGTGCCGTGAGTGCCGGGCCCCAGAAGATCACAAAGACCGCGCCTCGAAGCCGCCCAGAATGAGCCGAGGGGGAATCCGTTTGCGATGCCCTTGGCCCAGCTCACACCGTCTGGCATCATATGCGAGTCGATGCTCTTCCAACCGCACCAGTCGCCTGTTCTTCCCAGGCCGCACTGAATTTCGTCGAACAGCAGGAGGAGATCATGCTCGTCGCAGAGGCGACGAAGGCCGTGAAGGAATTCGTGTGTTGCGATATGAATACCCCCTTCGCCCTGCACAGGCTCAACCATGACCGCAACCGTCTTTGGACCAATGGCGTTCGAAACAGCCTGTAAATCCCGAAAGGGAAGATGCACGAACCCCTCCAGGAGCGGAGCAAATCCTTTCTTGATCTTCTCTTGCGCGGTGGCCGATATCCCCGCCATGGTGCGCCCGTGAAAGGAATTCTCGAAGGTGAGGATTTCGTAGCGGCCGGATTGGTTCCCGAATTTCCGCGCCAGCTTGATCAGCCCCTCATTGGCCTCCGCTCCGCTATTGCAGAAGAATACCTTGCCGCTCCCGGTGAGCTCGACGAGGCGCCGCGCAAGCTCGGCCTGCGGCGCGGTGCGGTACAAATTCGAGGTGTGAACAAGAGTTGCGGCCTGTTCCGCCACAACCTTGGTGACTTCGGGATGCGCGTGCCCGAGCGAGCACACGGCAATACCCGCGCCGAAGTCCAAATACTCCCGGCCTCCGAAATCCCAGACGCGGCAGCCCGAACCTCGCGCGATATCAAGTTCGAATCGCCCGTAGGTGGGCATTACATAGTCGGCGTAAAGGGAAGAAAGTGGCGTCATTGGAAATTTGTCCCGCGACACACGGGATAACAAAGCGATCTGTCAAGGCAAAGCGGCGGAAACGTCCCGCCGCGGCAGCGGGCTTCGGAAATCGAACGCCTCGCGATCCGGCAGCAGCTCAAGCCGCCTCGCCGTACGAGCCCTCCACCCGATCTGCGACATCACGATAGCCATAATCCACCTCATAGATCTGCTTCATGCACTCGACCGACCTGTCGCCCTGATTCATTTTCTCGTAGACGAGCCCAAGGCTGTAAACGATGTCCTTCTTGATGCTGTCCATCTGGACCAATTCGGCGGCTGCCGTGGAGAGGATATTGGCCGCGAGATCGAACATTCCTCGTTCCGCATAGCACTTTCCGAGCAGGTTCATCGCCCGAAGGCGGACGTTCGGATTCTGCCGCGCCCTCTGGAGCTCGGAAATCGCGTCCTTGTAGTTGCCAAGATTGACCAGGATCTCGCCGAGCTCGAACCGAAGCTGAAGATCGGTCGGGTTGCGTTCGACTCGCTTTCTCGCCTCATCGACAAGCAGCTGAGCGCGCCGAGTCTCCAGCTCTCCGAGCTCCGCCCGGTATCGCGTCAGCTCGAGAGAGTCGGGATTGCCAGCGATGAATTCCTCGAAACTCGCTATCGACTTATCCAACTGCCTGATGCGAAGGTCCGAAACTTTGCGAACCAATGCAAAATCCGTATTCTGCGAGAGCTGGGCGGCATAGCTGAACCAGATCACAGCGTTCTCAAGATCGTCTTTTTCTTCGTAGAGTTCCGCAATCCGACGAGCGGTGTCCAAGTTTTCCGGATCCTGAGTGTATTTTTCGGAGAGCTCTGCCAGCAGAGAATCAATGACATCCTCGCTTCGATACACCTTGCTTTGCTGTTCCAATGCCACCGCTTGTTCCTTGTCCTTGATTAAATCGCGATAGGTGGACTCTTCACGGTCCCAGCCGCCTCTTTGCATTGAGGCCGCCGCTGCGGCATCTTTGCTGCCTTTGACCGCTGAGAGGTCGTTCGAGCTGATTTCGAGAATCTTCCCGTACACCTCACCGGCCTTGGTGGGTTGTTGGTGTTCCATGTAGAGCCTGGCAAGTTCATGCATGGTTTTCGTGTCTTTGGGGTTCCCCGCCACAATCGTTTCGAGTGCGAAAAGCGCCAGTTCGGGCATCTTGGCCACAAGCGCGGCCTCTTTGAGGAGCTGGTTGGCCTGGGAACTGTAAGGATCTGCCTCAAGCAGCTTTTCGATGGCGTCCAGGGCGGCCACGGGATCCTTCTTCACCTGGCTCTGCAGCCTCATTGAGGAAAATGAGGACGAAAACGACGTGCTGGAAAGACTGCCCAGCACACCTCTCCTTCCGCCGGATTTTGCCACCGCAGCCTTGCGCGCCAACTGCCGGGCAAGCAGGAAATCGGGATGGGTCTTGAGCAGGCTGTGCAGAAGCTGGATCGCATAACCATAGTTCCGAAGCTCGATAGCGCTGATCGCCTTCAACCAAGTTGCCCTCTGGCTCTCCGGCAGATCTTTTTCGGATTTTACGGCCATTGAATAAGATGAACTATTCGAGACTTGCTTCAATACCCTTTCGAGGCGCAATGCCGGTCCACCTAGTTTCCCGGAGAAGGTGATGATTGCGCTGGCCGATTGGTGCTTCTGCTGGCTGATGCTTCATTTGACGTGGAAACTGCCGAAGCCGGCGTGGGCTTTGTCCCCGTCTCTCGCTGCGGTGTTTTGTCGCGTTTCGAAAGTACTGATCCGACAAAGAGGGCCAAGGCATTCCATTCGGTCTTCACTCCTTCGGAAAACCTTGAAGAACCATGCTCGAAAAGAACAACAAACGCGAAGGTAAAGGCCGCGAGCAAAGCCAGCCGGAATACCCCGGAGAGCAAACTCCTCATGGCAGGAAACTGACGGCAATCTCAAAACCGCGTCGCAATGATGAGCCCGAAGGGACGGTTTGAATACCGATCTTCTGATCGAATGGCCGGGGCGGATTGCTGTCTGGCAATCCCCAGCAAGGCTCTACACAGATAAAGTTCTCGCTGTCGCTCCAGACGGTCAGAAAGGGCACTTCGGAAAAATCGAAAGTGATCAAATGGCCCAGATTCGTGTCTTCGAGAGCAAAGACGCGGCGGGGAACTCCCTGTAAATCGATCAAATAGGAATCGGGAAGTTTCGCCTTGTCGAAGGGCATCTCTCCCCCCGCGAAATGGACTTCCTCAGTGAGCCCGTCGAGAAAATTTCCCGGCGCATAGTGACGCACATAAGTCCCCTCCGGAAAGAGCAATTTGCAATCGCGAACGGAGGAAACGGCAAAGCCAGGGTGCAACCCAAAACTCACATGAGCGTCGAGTTCGGGCTCTTCGTTCACAAAAAGGAACTCCACGCGCAAGCCATCCTCCGACAAGGCGTAGCTCAACTCCAGGGAGACCTTCAGCGGATAGGCGTCCGGGGGAACACGGTCAGCGGGCACCCGATAAATCAAGGCCCGGTCAGTCACCCGGGGCGGATCGAACGCGAAGTGCCGGAGAAACCCATGGTTTCCGCCCCGAATCACCGAACCGCGATAGGTCGACTGTTCCTTCCAAAGACGATGCAGGAAGTAGCCCATCACAGTGGCATGGTTCGCCCAGCCTGAAGCTGGGGCGCTCGTCTCCCCGTCCCGGTAAAGGAAACCGTGCCAGTTTCCTGCGGAGTCTTGTCTGGCGAGCGATATCAGCTCCGCACCGGTCCGATTCACCGTGATGCGAGTCTCGGGTGTTTCCAAAACGTCCAACGTGATGCCATTCTTCTCGAGGATCCGGGATTCGGCCATGGTCAGATGAGAGCAGATTTCTTGCAGCAGTTCAAATTTTCCCTCCATATTTGCGTGTGCGACATGCCGGTCAGGTCCTGAACAGAATGAAAGCCCTCGGCGTCCGCACGGAGCATCTGGAGGAGACCTTCTCACGATCCAGCGGCCCTGGCGGTCAGAATGTCAACAAGGTCAGTTCGGCAGCGACCATTCGTCACATTCCGAGCGGACTGACGGTCACCGCATCCGACAGTCGCTCGCAGGCCCTCAATCGACAACTTGCTCTTGAACGCCTTGTGGCTGCTCTCGAAGCCCGGCGCGCCGAACAAGAACGGTCAGGCCGCGCCGCGCTTTCAAAGCTTCGCCGCCAGCGGGCTCGTCGTTCGCGAGCCAGCAAAGCCAGGTTGGCCGAGGAAAAACGCCTCCGCGCCCAGACCAAACGCCTTCGGCAGAAGGTCGACTTTTGAGAAAAACTTCGGAGTCCACGCGCAGGTGCCGCGGCTGACTTGCTGAATGCGCCTTCGCTTGCCGATCGGCGGGAAATTTCGCTTTCGGTAAGGCTCTTGTCCCGGATACATTCCTGCTGCGTCATGGATCTTCTCACCTGTGATCTTCCGGGAATTCCGAAATTCCGCAGCGGCAAAGTGCGTGAAGTCTTTGATCTCGGCGAAAACCTCCTGATTGTTGCAACTGACCGCATTTCCGCCTTCGACTGCATCCTGCCCAACGCGATACCTCACAAAGGCGAAGTTCTTAGCCAGCTATCGGCGTTCTGGTTCGATAAGCTCGACTTTGTTCCGAATCACCTGGTCAACACACATTTTCCTCAGTTCCCCGCCAACCTTAAGCCCTTCGAGGAGCAGCTCGCCGGACGTTCCATGATCGTCCAGAAGGCCGCCCCGCTGCCCGTGGAATGCGTCGCGCGAGGATACCTTGCCGGCTCGGGTTGGAAGGAATATCAGGAGAAGGGAAGCGTGTGCGGCATCAAGCTTCCACCGGGGCTTCGGCAAAGCGATCGTCTTCCCGAGACCATATTTACGCCCGCGCGAAAGGCCGATGCGGGTCATGACGAAAACATTAGCTGGCGCGAGTGCCGCGCTCTTCTCGGCGACGACGTTGCCCTCGAGGTTCGAAAGTGGACTGTCGATCTCTACGAACATGGCCGGGCCTACGCCGCGCAGCGCGGGATCATCGTTGCAGATACCAAGTTCGAGTTCGGTGTCCTCGACGACGAAGTGATGCTCATTGACGAATGCCTTACACCGGATTCCTCCCGGTTCTGGCCGACTTCCGACTACGCGCCGGACCGCAGTCCTCCAAGCTTCGACAAGCAATTCGTGCGCGATTACCTGGAAGCCGTTAAGTGGAACAAGCAACCGCCCGCGCCGGCACTGCCTCCCGAGATCATTGCGCGCACATCCGAGAAATATCTCGAGGCCTATGACCGTCTTACCGCACTCAAGATCGTCAGACGCTAGGGCGCCAAAGATCTCTTGCCGCCCGCAGAAACGGCGAACAGGAGCACCGGGCCCGATTCGCGACGCGGTTGCCGTCTCAAGCGGGTTTCCATCGCGTGGATAAGCTCATCGACCAATTCCTGCTCTATCTTGCCACCGAGCGCGGTCTGTCGACCAACTATCAGCTGTCCACCCGGCGCTCGCTCGAAACCTTTGCGGGGTGGCTGACCCGCCGGGCCAGGATCACCAGGCCGGACGCGGTCGAGCCAGGTCACTTCACCGAGTTCCTTGCCTGGCGAAAGCGCTCCGGCCTCGCGGCGAGCTCGATCAAACTCGAAGCGGTCGCGCTTCGGATCTTCTTCCGCTTTCTCCACGCGAGGGACATTCTCGCGAGCAACCCCGCCGAGAACCTCTCCGTGCCGCGTATCGAGAAATACCTGCCGGAAACGCTCAACCCCTCCGCGGTCGCACGCCTCCTGGAAAGCGTGAGCGCGACCGATCCACTCGGCCTCCGCGACCGCGCCATGCTGGAGTTGCTCTATGCCAGCGGTCTCCGGGTCTCGGAGCTGTGCGGCGTGCGGCTCGAAGGCCTGAATCTGGAGGAAGGCATCATTCGCGTCACCGGCAAGGGAAACAAGACCCGTCTCGTGCCGGTGGGATCCGAAGCGCGTCGCGCCGTTGGCCGTTACCTTGAACTTGAGCGGCCAAAACTTGTGTCGAAACGCAGCGGCGCCGAGATCTTCCTGTCGGCCCGCGGCAGAAAACTGACCCCGCAACGGGTCTGGCAACTTCTAAAACGCTACGCTTCGCGCGCGGGTCTGGAAGCCAATGCCTATCCCCACCTCCTCCGCCACAGCTTTGCCACTCACCTGCTCGCAGGTGGAGCCGATCTTCGGATTATCCAGGAGATGCTCGGTCACGCGGATATCTCGACGACTCAGATCTATACCCACGTGGATTCCTCGCAACTGAAGGCCGTGCACAGGAAATTCCACCCGCGAGCCTGAGCGTTTTTCCACCCGGGGGCTAGGGCCGCCCTACCGCCGGAACGAAAGAAGAATCCGGAGAATATACCAGAACAGGAGCGCAACCGAGGCAAACAGGGACAGCGCCGCAGCCACGTATTGATCAGTCCGATAGTCGCGGAAAATCGCCGACGTGCTGTAGAGAATCGCTGCCGCCGCAAAGACAACCATGACACCCGCAAAGAGCGTGCCGAGGTTGAACCCAAAGAGGATACTCGCGACGATGAAGCCCAGCGCCACGAAGCTGCCGATGATGAGGGCGCCGCGGAGGAAGGAAAAATCGATTCGCGTCGTCACGACCACACCGGTCAGTCCGAGAAAAAGCCCAACCGTGATCATCGCAGCCATGGGAATCACGTCCGGCGAGCTATAGAACGCCGCGACATAGAGCAAAGGGATAAAAATGATCGCTTGAGCCACCACGTAAAGGGCCAGGCCGGCGTATTGCATCGCCATGCTGGCGCCCGACCGCGCCCAGCTCTCGGCCAGCCAGGAAACACCCATGAACAACCCAAGAACGATCAGCCACGAGTATTGACTGCCAACCATGAGCTTGATCATGGCGGGAGCGATTGGGGAGCTCAGAAATAGCGCTTCCAAAGCCGCAAAGGCCAGGATCGCGCCGGCCAGATGCATGTATGTCCGGCGAATGAACCGGCTGCGCTCGCTCGCCCCGGCATCCGCGGCGGTTACGTAAGGGTTGTCGTAGGCTTTTTCATTCATAAGCGAGAGGGTCCGAACGCCAACGTTTGAGGCAATAGGGCGAAATGTCAAGAAGGCGACGCGCCCAGCCGGCGCGGCGGCCAATGCCAGGGCAGGATGATCAGCACAGCAAATGGTGAAGGGCCACGCGATCGGAGCGCGCGAGCGACATGCGATCGCCAGGCGCAGCGTCATTCCTGAAACCGCCCCATTTTTCGGAATTTCTCGTAGCGGCGATGCAGAAGCTTGTCGGTCGAAATCCTCTCGAATTCTCGCAGGGCGCCGACAATGGCTTCCTTGAGATTGCTGGAGGTCTGGACCAAATCGTGATGAGCGCCGCCGAGCGGCTCCGGGATCACCCCGTCAATGACTCCCAACTGGAGAAGTTCGGAAGCATTGAGTTTGAGCGCTTCAGCGGCCTCCGGAGCGTGCTTCCGGTGCTTCCACAGAATGGCGGCGCAGCCTTCCGGACTTATGACAGAATAATAGGCGTTCTCAAGCATCAGCACGCGGTCGGCAACACCGATCCCAAGGGCGCCGCCCGAGCCTCCCTCACCGATGACCACCGCAACGATGGGCGTTCGCAAGACCATCATCTCGCGAAGATTCACCGCGATCGACTCGGCGATGTGACGCTCCTCGGCGCCTACGCCGGGGTAGGCTCCGGGGGTATCGATGAGTGTAACGACAGGAAGCTTGAACTTCTCCCCAAGCCGCATAAGCCGAAGGGCTTTGCGATAGCCTTCAGGATGAGGACTGCCGAAATTGCGCAGGAGATTCTCCTTCACATCGCGGCCCTTCTGCTGCCCGACTACCACGCACCTGATGCCGTCGATTCGCGCGAGTCCGCCGGGCATCGAGGCGTCGTCTCCGAAAAGCCTGTCTCCTTTCAGTTCGATAAAGTCGGTAAAGGACTGCTCAATGTAATCGAGAAAAAACGGACGCGCGACATGCCGCGCGATTTGAACACGCTGCCACGCGGTCAGATTCGCATAGATCTCTTTCTTGGTCGCATCGATCTTTTCCTGCATCGCGCGCACCTCGGGATCGAGATCGATTTCTTTGCCCTGAATATGGCCCTTTATCTCCTCGAGCTTCTGCTCGAGTTCGACAATGGGCTTCTCAAAATCGAGGATCTGTGACTTCATGCAAGCGGAGCGGCCTACTGAATGGTGACTGGAGTTCCACGAGAGACCAGCAGAAAAATTTCCTCGACGTCCGGCTGAACAACGACGATTCCCGGGGGCGGAGCGCCCTCGCCACCCTCGCGAAGTCCCCTGATAGACAGACCGCCGGATCCGAGCATGATCACTCGCTCGCTCCCCAAATAGTTCTTGTCCCCGAAAGCCACGCGTTTCGAATCGCGCAAGGCGACCTTGTCGGTGACCTTCGTCTGGGCTGAACCTGGACCTGCTGCGGTTTTCAGGGCCACGATCTGATACTCCTTGAAAAACTGGCCCCGGTTGAGAAGCCTTACAGTGCGAGCCTTGCGATCGACAACCACGCTTACGTCAAGTTGTGGAATTACGAGCTGCTGACCGATTTTGAGATTGATCGTTTGCATGTTGTTCACGCGAAAAATCAGCTCCGGATTGCTCTTGAACTTCGATGCGATCTTGACGAGCGAATCGCCTTTGCTGACCGAATACGATGTCTTGTCGGGCGATGGGTTCGGAGACAGCAAAAGGCCTGTATTGATGCCGCCGAGCGCTGCCTTTGCCTCCGAGATCTTTGGAGAGTCGGGATAGCTCTGGATGAATTCATCCCACGCGCCACGGGCGCCTTGGATATCGCCCGCGCGCTGGAGCCCTTCCGCCTTCTCAAAAGCGGGCAGGGAGTAATGCCGAACCGCCATGGGCTCCTTTGAGGACGCCGCTCTGTCTTCTCTGTCGAGCCTCTTCGGCTTCCAATAAAGCTCGTAGGCAAAAAAAGCGGATCCCCCGAGAATCAAGCCAACCAGCGCGAGAATGATAACGGTTCGCACGATCGCCATTTCCCGGGGGAACTCGACCCCATTAGAGCGGGCTTCGCGCCGTTTGAAAACGATGAAATGCAGTTAGATCAACCCGCGACGCTTCCACTCCTGAAGGTTCTCACCCGAGGAGCGCTGAATCAAATCCATGGTAAACTTCAGCAGGCAAACCTCCCACGCCTCATCGACCCCGGCAATAAGCGCGGCCGTGGGATCGCTCTTGCCTTGCAGGTCTTCCTTCAAATGCCCCAGGACAGATTCCATTGAATCGCGGACGATGCTTTGTTCGAGATCGGACTTACGCAGCTGGAACCCGTAGCGGAGAATTCGCAAGGAGCCGGAATGCTGCTCGACCCAGTCCGCAAAGTCGCGCGCCAGGCCGCCGAAGCCCTCGAGCAATAGCCTGCTGAAATGATGCGGGGACACAATCCGCGGCCGCTCCGCTTCGATCCTGCCGCCTCGAATGCGCACGGCATTCACCTCGTCCATAAGTTCGCTCACCAGCAGGAACTTGAAGCTCGTCGAGCCAAACGTTTCGATCGTACGCTGCGGCTCAACGACGACCCGGGTGTTCTCCAGGGCGTAGTGGAAGTCGTGCTCGTCGATCATCCACAAGATAATACGGATGCGGGCTTCGTGCGCAACAGAAGTCTCGGGATTTGACAAGAGCGGGTTTTCTGCTTTCTGCTCATCGTGATGAGAGTTGTTCGGGCCATGCTCCTTGCCGTCCTTTTCCTTTCGGGCTGCCAGTCCCTCCCCTTGCAGACCACCTACGACCCTACCGGTTACAAGCCCAAGAACGCGTCGAAGGTCGTGATCAAGGTTTCTCTGGAGAACCGGATGGTCTACGTCATGGAGGGCGGAAAGCCGCTGCTTGTCACCGCCACCGCCATCGGACTGCCAAGCAAGCCAACCCCCAGGGGTCATTTTCGGGTTACCAGAAAGATCCCTGACAAGCGTTCCGGCAGCTACGGCTTCTGGGTCAAAGGCGACACAATCGTGGCCGGCAAGAGCTCGAAGCCCCCTGGCTCGGGCTATCGCTATGTCGGCTATCCCATGCAGTATTGGGTGGAATGGATGCCGGCATACGGCTTCCACGTTGGATCCGTATGGCCCGTGCCCAGAACACATGGTTGTCTGCGCCTTCACAAAAACGCTGCGCGCGAGTTTTTCGAACTCGCCCGTCTTGGCACTCCGGTCTACATTGCGCGAAGGCAACCCGAGGACGCCACTCTGGGTCAAAACGTCCCCCGTCCCCGGGACTACAATGATCCCGACCCGCCAAATGCGTTCCTGATTTCCTCACGAGCCTTCGTTGACGACCCGACCCAGCACCTGAGAGAACAACCCTGAGCGCTCCAACCACCAAGCCCCCTCGCGTCAATCTCCGCACGCCCGACGTGATGTCACGCGTGCAGGAAGAGGTCGAAAGCCACTACCGCAGCGGACTTGTGGAGCGCATTCGCGGTCAGGGTGGCGTGCTTCAACAGGGTGAAACGGTGATCCGCCTGGCCAAGCAATTCGGATTCTGCTACGGGGTCGAGCGGGCGATCGATCTCGCTTACGCGGCACGCAAGGTCTTCCCCGATCGCCGAATTTCTCTCCTTGGAGAGATCATCCACAACCCGGAAGTAAACGCTCAACTCGCCGCGATGGGCGTCCGGCACCTCGTCGCGCATCCGGCTGAAGCCGATATTCAGGCGCTTGGCGCCGAGGATGTCATCATCATCCCAGCCTTTGGCGCGAAGGTCGCCACCGTGGAGGCAATCAAGTCGCGCGGGTGCCAAATCGTCGACACCACGTGTGGTGATGTCATGAGCGTCTGGAAGCGTGTTCGCCAGAACGCTTCCGAGCAGGTCACGAGCATCATCCACGGAAAATCAGAGCACGAGGAGACGATGGCCACCGCATCGCGCGCCCTCGGTAACGATGGCAAGGGACATTACCTCGTCGTTCTCGATATCGAACAGACTGATTTCGTCTGCGATTACATCCTAAACGGCGGAAGCAAGGCCGCCTTTCTCGCGCGATTCAAGAACGCGCACTCGCCGGGCTTCGATTCCGATGAGCACCTTCAACGCCTCGGCGTCGCGAATCAAACCACGATGCTCCGGAGTGAAACTGAGGAGATCCAGCGCCGTATTCGCTCGGCGATCGCCGCCCGCGACGGCAACACCAACAATTTCCGCTTTTTCGATACGATTTGTGGCGCGACGCAGGAGCGGCAGGATGCTCTCTTCAGGCTGCTGGACGAACCGCTCGACCTCCTGATCGTTGTCGGGGGCTACAACAGTTCCAACACCACGCATCTGGCGGAGATCGGCGAAAAGAGGCTCCCAACCTGGTTCATCCGCAATTCGGCCTGCATGGTTTCGGCGCTTGAAATCCGCCACTTCGACATTCACACGAGGAAAGAGGTCACCGCTAGGGACTGGTTGCCACAAAAGGCTTCCCTCTGCGTGGGGATTACCGCCGGCGCCAGCTGTCCAAATAACCTGATCGAAGAAACGATCAAGCGCTTGCTGGACCTCCGAGGCGAACCCCCCATTGAGGTGCGTGAGTGACTCCTAGACAGCCTTTTCCGGGAGCAGCTTTTGTCTAACCTTTGAGAAACTGAGGTGCTCGAGCGCAAGTTCGCGCGACTTCACCACGGCTTGCTCGTAGAAGTCGTCGTCGGACAGAAGCCGTTCAGCGGCTCTGACGGCCGACTCCCCGTCTTGCGAAATGCCGCAAAGGTCCGGAAACGCGAGCCTGTCCACCGAGCCATCCCCCCCAATGCACGGCATACCGCAGAGCAGTGCGTCTCCCGCCACCTGCCCCGGGACCGCACTTCGATCCAGCTGAAAAACAATCCTGTGCCGCGCCATCAGGCATAGATAGTCCTTGTAGGGAAGCTTTCCGGTAATGACATCAAGGTCGCTAGAGATCGCGCGCAGCAGGCGGGCTCCGGCCCATCCCTCGGTATTGATGACAGTGACTGGCTGCCCCAAGTCTAGGATGCTGGCGATGGCAAGAAAATGGTTCCTTGAGGGGACGCCGAATTCGCGCGTGCCGATGAAGATTCCGCGCCTTTCGCCAAGCGGGATGGAGAAATCCCACGCCGGTTCCTCGATGGGATAGGGGGTCGGAACGAATCCGCCCCGGCCACACCGGGCCGCCTCGTAGAGCGGAACAAGTTGCGTTGTGCTCGATATGAAGCCGTCGACTTCCTTGCAGATGGCGAGAAACTTTTCGTGAAAGCCGGGCTTTGCCAGGATGCGGGCCACCTGGGGAAGACCCGATTCTTTCCACGAGATCACGACATGCATACCGCGTTCCCGCAACCTGCGCGCTGCGTGTAAGGCTTGTCTGAGTCCGTCCTTGCGCAGCAACACCAGCACACGGCGAACGGACTCCGGCACCGCTTTCCACTCCCGATACAAGCCGCCGCGACAGCAGGCAGCGTAGGCGTGGTAGTTGACCGGAGGATGACCGGAATCTGAGGGCAGACCTGCCCCTTGCGGAAAAATCCGCGTCTGGTCGCGCCCGCCCGGGTTAAGAACTGCGAAGGCCGGCTCCAACTCAGTTTTCAGGCCGCGCCACTCGCTTTGTTCCTGTCCCAAAGGGCATTCATTTCCGCGGCCGAGGCCTGCTCGATTGCTCTCCCGCCAGCTACGATCTCCGCCTCAACGGCTCGAAAACGTCGAACAAACTTCCTCGTGGCGCCTGCAAGTGAGGTTTCAGCGTCTACGCCGAGCTTGCGGGCAAGATTCACCATGCTGAAGAGCAGATCTCCCAACTCTTCCTCAATGTTGTTCCCATCGGGCCGGGAAACCGCCTCGCGCAGTTCGTCGATTTCCTCTGCGACCTTGTCTAAGACATCCGATAGGTCATCCCAATCGAAGCCCACGCGCGCCGCCTTTTTTTGTGCGTGCTGCGCTCGAAGAAGAGCTGGAAATCCAGAGGGCAGATCATCCATCACGGAGAGAGCTTCTCCTTTCTCCCTTCGCTTGATCTGCTCCCACAGCCGAACCACCTGCGCGCTTTCCGCGACGTTCGCCTCGCCGAAAACGTGGGGATGACGCCGGATCAGTTTCTCGCAAACCCCTTCCACGACCTCTTCGAAACTGAAAGCCTTCCGTTCACCGGCCATGTGAGCGTGCATGACCACATGGAGAAGGAGATCGCCCAGTTCCTCCCGCAAATTGGCGTCGTCCGCACTCTCAATCGCCTCCACGGCTTCGTAGCATTCCTCAATGAGCGCTGCCCGCAGACTCTCGTGCGTCTGCTCGCGATCCCATGGACAGCCCCCAGGTGAACGAAGCCTGGCGACAATTCCCCTCAATCGGGAAACGTCGCTCATTTCATGCGCGCCAGAGCGAGCTGCGTGATCCGCGAAACTCCCCGACTTCCTCCGTAGAAAGGCGCGAAACGTAAAATATCAGCACGATCACCGTGACAATTGTTCCGAAAAAAATGATGGCCGCGATCCAGGAAGGCAGGGACTGAACGGCAAGCGCAGCGTAAAATGCGCCGAACGAATCAATCGGCGTCTGGGCATGAACAAAGATCTTCATCGTCCAGGCCAAGATAATGATCACGAAGATGAACACGTAGTTGCTCATCCGGCGGCCGACTGCCTCCAGTTTGGTAATTTTGAAAGAGGGCAGGATCAGATCCTCGCACACCAGCCGTCGCCACTCTCCGACAAGAAGGTTCGGATTCTGCGAGATCATCGGCACGAAAAAATGGGACTCAACCATCCGCACCCTGCCGCGAAACGCATCATAAAGCCGGTATCGCCGAGCTTCAATCCAAAGGAGCATCCAGACGTAGGCGATATTGAAGAAGAAGACGATATGCGGGATGCCCTTTAACGAGAAAGATATGGTAACTATCGAGGTCGTGCTGGTGATTGCCCAGGTCGTCGTCACGTCGAGACGCTGCCGCCAGGACATGATGCGCCCAAGTTCACCACGATAAAAATGGATCATCGCGTTGACGTAGCAGGCGTCCTTCAAATTGGGCAACGGCATGCCCGAGGTGTCGCTCGATACCGGCTTTCTGGGCGCCTCTGCCGCCGGTTCGCTGGGCGCCTCCGTCACCTGCTTATCAACCGATTCTGTCGCGGGCTTGCCTGCCGCCTCTGTCGCGGGCTTGCTGGGCGCCTCCCTAGTCAATTCCGCCGCTCCTTCTCAAGGA
This sequence comes from uncultured Verrucomicrobiae bacterium, assembly GCA_963784465.1. Taxonomy (GTDB): domain Bacteria; phylum Verrucomicrobiota; class Verrucomicrobiia; order Chthoniobacterales; family Terrimicrobiaceae; genus DASTFP01. The sequence continues at coordinate 84,840 of CAWASQ010000059.1, read as the reverse complement.
GAGCCGCCCTGACCCGCTCTAGCTTTTCGCGCTCACCACGCGTGAGGCTGCCAATCCCCTGCCGGGCTATCTTTTCCAAGATCGGGTCAATGGAATCGTAGAGCTCAACTTCCTTTTCCGGTTCCCGCCGTGCAGGCTTGGAGCGGCGTTCCGGACGCTTCAGAGGGATCGCTGAAATCGAAGGCAGAGAAAAGGGGCGCACGCCCTCACGCATCATCCAGGCCGCGGCCACGCCGCACTCCCACCAGAGGATCGAAAGGCTGATCCACTGCTGGGACGCCATGAACTGAAGCGTGTAGATGCCCAGCAGAGCAATCGCGATCCAGCGCGCCTGAATACTAAAGAATATCTCCGCTCCGGGATAAATCATTGCAAACGCCAGAAAGATCGCAAAATGAACCGCGTCGGAGCCAGAGTAGCTTCCGCCATCTATACCAAGGAAGTAAAGCAAGGAGAGCAAAACCGGAACCGCCAGGACCAGCACCCCGTAGAGCCAGGCAAAGGCTTTGCGGCCGATAAACTTCTCGACGTCGCGGCCGAAGAAGGCGAGCAGCACGAGCTGAATGAGCGTGAATATGTCCGGCCTATTAACAAAAGCATACGTCACAAACTGCCAGAGATTTAGTTTGGAGATAGCCGATTGGGGGGAGAACGCCAGCACCTGAAAAAACCACTCGGCACCCGACGCCATGGCGAGTGCAGTGAACACCATCGTCACCCCATGCGCAAAGGCGATCGCCGTGGAGAGATACACCGGAACCCTTCCAACCCATGTGAGCGGTTCGCACTGCGCAAAGTTCCGGTTCGCGATCATTCGATATTCCGTATTCTACTTCCGGCCTGCTCTCGAAACAAGAAGGAACGTTCACTCCGGTCCGCAAAATTCAAGGGATTTTTCCATGTGGAATCCGCCTCTTGCATGCTCCTGGCGGGTTGCTTATGACTTGAGCAGGAAACGCCGTCGACCCCGGCGGAAGGAGCCTCACAAGGTCTCCTCCGGAGAGAACCTCAAACGCCGGGATGATCGAGCCCCGTCAAGCTGCCCGCCCATCAAGAAACAACGCCCGCAAGACCGAGCCGCCAAACGGCAAACTCGAAACTCGATTTAGCGTTGTAAGAAGCCGCGGCTTTGGCAACGCTGCCAAACGTGCTGGAACTCCAGGATGTCACGTTATCCGTCACACAAGACGGCGAATCCAAGCCGTTGCTCGCCGCGATTTCGGCGATGTTTCCGCGCGGCCACTTTGCTGCCGTGCTGGGACCATCCGGTTGCGGCAAGAGCACGCTCCTGAAGGTCATCACCGGGATCGCCCATGGCGAAGAAGAGGGCGCTATCTCCTGGGATGGCCGCAGCCTCATTCAACACGATTTTTCGCCGTCCGAGATCGGTTATGTCCCCCAATTCAGCATCACGCACGAGGACCTCACCGTGCAGGAGAGCGTGGCCTATTCCATAAAGTTGCGCGTTCGCGGAATGAGCGGCGCGGCTCTTGACGAAGCCACGATTCGGATTCTGGACGAGGTGAACATGACGGAACTCGCAAGCCGGCTCGTGCACGTGCTCTCCGGGGGTCAAAAGCGCAGGCTTGCCCTTGCCATGGAACTTGCCAGCAAGCCGGCGATGCTGCTTTGCGACGAAGTCACCAGCGGGTTGGACCCGCAGTCCGAAGACGAGATCGTCGCGCTCCTTCACGGCCTCTCCCGCTCGGAGGGCCGAACGGTTATCTCCGTGACTCACAGTCTCAGGCACCTCGCCTTCTACGATTCCGTGCTGGTGCTCTACAACGGGATCGTCGCCTACCAGGGCCCCCCGGAGTTTCTCACCCATTACTTTCGCTGCGAAGATCCGCAGGATCTCTACAGTCAGCTCGTGCGGCACGACGCGAGCGAGTGGGCGCAATCCTGGAAAAAACATCGACGCCCCTTCGATGAGGCCATGCTGGGACGGGTGCCCGAGCATCTTGAGAGCCTGAATTTCGAAAGCCCTGTCGAGGACGCGGAAGTCGAGTTTCGGGCGCCTTCCGAGCCCGAACGCGCGAAATCCCTGCCGCAGCCCGGATTGTTCAGCCAGTTCCTAACGCTGACGGCGCGAAGGTTCCGGATTTTCTCTCGCAACCGGACTCAGCTGCTGCTTCAGCTTGGCCTCATTTTCGGCTTTCCGATCCTGGTCGCCATTTTCGCCCTGAATGGTTTGCCCGCCGTCCAAAACCTCTCCATGGGATTGGACCTCAATGTGGTCAAGCAACTCGAGGAGAGCATGAGCTTCCTTGTGCAAGCCAGCAAAATCGGAAGCCTTGTCTCCGGGATCGTGATGTTCCAAGTCGTTCTGCTCACTCTGATGGGCGCAAACAATTCGGGGCGCGAGATCGCCGCCGAGCGCCTCGTCTTTGAGAAGGAAAAGCTCTCCGGACTCAGGCCCTTGAGCTACGTCGCCAGCAAGGCGGCATTTCTGGCGGCCCTGGTAATCGCCCAGTCGCTATGGATGGGACTATTTGTCCATTTCGTCTGCGGCTTCCCCGGCGAACTGGGCGATCAACTTCTCTTCCTGTTGCTGGCAAATGCCGCGATGACTTCCGTGTGCCTGGCGATTTCGAGCATGATGGGATCCGCCGAGCAAGCCTCACTGGTCTCGATCTACCTCGTCGGCTTTCAACTTCCGCTGTCAGGCGCCGTGCTCGCCCTGCCCGACTGGGCTGGCACGCTCACCCGCCCATTCATCGCCGCCTACTGGAGCTGGTCCGGCGTCTTGCAAACCCTGAGAGGCGAGCGGTATTACGACATAGTCCAGACGGTGATTCAAACCCAGCTTTCCCCGGCGCCACTCTGTATTTGGGTCCTGGGATCCCACATCATCCTCGGCCTCTTCGCGGCCTGGGTCGGCTGCCAACACAGCCGGCTGGATTGATTTTTTCGCACGAAAAGGCGTTGACAATATCCGCACGTTGCATTTCTTTTGCCCATCATTCGGCGCGCACGTCCGGTGCCGCACTTTCCATCGAATCTTACAAAGTCTCCACTCTGAACTAACCTGATGCCGGTATTGGGGGCCTCAAAGGCTACCTGCTGCAGGTATGGGAGTTTTCACAATTATACATCCTCATGGCCGGCCACAGCAAATGGTCGAAAGTGAAGCGTTTCAAGGGAGCCTTGGACGCCAAGCGCGGCAGGCTCTTCTCGAAACTCTCCAAAGAAATCACCGTCGCGGCGAAGCTCGGCGGAGGCAATCCCTCCGCGAATCCGCGGCTGCGCGCCGCAATTCAGGCCGCCCGAACCCAAAGCATGCCTAACGACAATATCGACCGCGCTGTCAAGAAAGGAACCGGCGAGTTGGGCTCGCAGACGATGGAGGAGATTATCTATGAGGGATACGCGCCCGGCGGAGTCGCCCTAATCGTCGAGGCCGCCACCGATAACAAGAACCGCACAGCGGCGGACATGCGTTCAATCTTCTCGAAAAATCACGGCAACCTTGGAGGCCCGGGAAGTGTTTCATTTATGTTCCATCGGAAAGGCCAAATTACCATACCGCTTGCGTCCGCCGGCGAGAATCGTCTGTTCGAGCTGATCGCGGATGCCGGAGCCGAAGACCTCACCGATGACGGAGAGCATTACATCATCACTACCCAGCCTGATCAGCTCTATGCTGTTTCGGAAGCCTTGAGAAAGGCGTCCATTGAGCCCGACTCCCAGAAACTCACTTACATTCCCGAATCTTCCATCCCCCTCGAGGACGCAACAACCGCCGCACAAGTGCTCCGGCTCTGCAACGCTCTCGACGATTGTGACGATGTCCTCAACGTTCACGCCAACTTTGACATTCCCGACGACGTCCTCGCCAAGGTGCAGGAGAACTGAATTTGCCATGACTGAAGAAAATACGAATCTCGAAGCGGTGGAAGTTCAACCCGCCGGCAAACGTCGCGCGCGGAGGACTGCCGGGGTGGACGGCGCCCGCAAGAGAACCCCAAGAAAATCAAAGCCCTCCGAAAATGGCGCCGCACCGGCCGTCGAGGACGCCGCGCGGAAAGTTGATGCGGAGGAGACGCCGCCGGCAGTCGCCGACCCCGTCGCGCCCGCGTCAACCAATGACCAGTTGCCCCTTGAGGTGATCTCGCAGCCTGCCGCTCCGTTACAGCCCTCTCCCCCTCCCGCTCCGCCAACCTTCGCAGAGGGGGTCGTGGAGGTGTCTGGAAAGGGATTCGGTTTTCTGCGGGAGCCACGCCGCAATTTCTCGCAATCCAACAACGACGTCTTTGTCACTCCTGAGGTCGTGCGCAAGCACGCTTTGCGGGATGGCATGTGGATCAAGGGCGAGACGCGCCGCGGAAGCCGCGGGCCGCAGCTCTTCAAGCTCGTTGAGATCGAGGGCCAAGACCCCGACAATTTCCAGAATCTTCCCGTTTTTGAGGAATTGACAACGATCAGTCCCAACAAGCGCATCCGGCTCGAAACGGTCCCCGATCGCTATACCACGCGGGTAATGGATCTGATGACGCCCATCGGCAAGGGTCAGCGCGGCCTGATCGTGGCGCCTCCGCGCACCGGCAAGACTACTCTCCTTCAACACATCGCAGATGCCGTGGTGAAGAACCATCCGGAGATGAAACTCATCATCCTGCTCGTGGATGAGCGACCGGAAGAGGTCACCGAGATCCGCCGTTCCGTCCCGAGCGCCGAGCTCATGGCTAGCTCGAACGATTCCGACATCAAGACCCACACCCGCATCGCTCAGCTCGCCGCAGAACGCGCGAGAAGGCTCGTTGAAATGGGACAGGACGTTTTTGTTCTCATGGACTCACTCACCCGCATCGGCCGCGCGTTCAACAACGCTCAGGGAAGCGGCGGACGCACGATGTCCGGCGGCGTAGATTCGCGCGCGCTGGAGATTCCGCGCAAGATTTTCGCTGCAGCGCGAAACACCGAGGAGGCCGGCTCGCTCACCATCATGGCGACGGCCCTCATCGAGACAAACAGCCGGATGGACGAGTTGATTTTCCAGGAGTTCAAGGGCACCGGTAACATGGAGCTTGTTCTCGATCGCAAGATTAGCGACCAACGAATCTACCCGGCGGTCGACATCTTCCTCTCCGGCACCCGGCGTGAGGAATTGCTGCTCCCGGAAGAGGACTTGCACAAAATCAGCGTCATCCGGCGTGGCCTCGCCGGTCATAAACCCATTGAGGCTATCGAGCGCTTGCTTTTCTTCGTGCGAAAGTATCCCACCAACGCGGAACTGCTGAGAAACATCCCGGGCTGAAGAGCCGTCGGTGTCTGTCAAACGGTGGCCGAGCGCACCTCGCGAAGCCGCTTCAGCACGGCATGAGCAGATCCGTCGCGGAGGGCTTGTCTCGACCTTTCCAAAGCGGCAGCGAGGTCTTCGGAAACGCCGGCTACGACCAGCGCACAGGCTGCGTTGAGAGCAATGATCTCGCCCCTCGCGCCCAGTTCGCCGCCGCGCAGGACATCCTCGAGCAACTCCGCGTTCTGTCGTGCATCGCCGCCGCGCAGTTCGTCAAGGCTCGCCCGCACGAGGCCCAGAGCCTCAGGCTGGATAACGAAACGCCGAACGCCACCGGACTCGAGAGCATGGATCTCCGAGGAACCCGTGGTGGAGACCTCATCAAGACCTCCGGTCCCGTGAACTGCCCAGGCGCGTTTGCGGCCAAGGAGGTTGAATGTCTCCGCATAAATCGACAGCAGCTTCGCGTCAAACACCCCAGCAAGCTGAAAATCGGGCCGGGCTGGGTTAAGGAGCGGACCGAGAAGATTGAAAATCGTGGATCTTCCTTCCTCCGCGAGAGCCTTTCGGACCGGCGCTACCGCCTTGAATGTCGGATGATACAGCGGTGCAAAAAGAAAACAGCATCCCGCGACGTCCAGAGCGGCTTCGGGCGGCAAGTCGAGCCGCACGCCAAGGGCCTCGAGCACATCAGCGCCGCCGCATTTCGAAGTGATTCCACGGTTACCATGTTTGACCACGCGCGCGCCGCACGCCGCGGCGACAAACATCACCGCCGTGGAAATGTTGATCAGCCCTGCCCGATCGCCACCCGTTCCGCAAACATCCAGCAACCCGTCGCCTAAGACCGGACGAACGCCGCGCGCCAGCAACACCTCCACGAATGCCGCAATTTCGGCAGGTGTTTCGCCTTTGGAATGAAGGGCTCGAAGAAAGTCCGCCCGCTCGGAGAGCGCCAATTCCTCATCAAAGAGATGATCACAGGCCACGAAAACATCATCCCTCGTAAGGTCGCCGCCCATGCGAAGCCGGTCAGTAAGAGTTGCAAGCACGATTTATAGTCTAACCACAATGGGAACGATCGCGCAAAAGCGCAAGAAGCCGCAGCCGGCCACGGCACGCACAGCACGCGAGAGCTCCGCACCTTGCAATCATGCGCGAGCCAGCAACTCGCGGAACTCCTTGGCGCTCCACTGCCCGGGCACCTGGGGTCGATCCAGCCAGCCGTAATTCAAAGCTGAACCAGCTTTCGCGAAGAGCAACCGGGAAGCGCGACCCAGTGCGCCCATCCCCATCACCGCAAGGGGTCCCGGCGCCTCCTGCAGGAGGACGAGCAAACGGGCAACCTCCGCCGGGGTCTCGGTTTTCGCCGCGATTTTGACAATATCCGCGCCCTCGCTCCGGGCCCTCGCGCTCAGCGCGCGAAGCCTGGCGAGAGAGGGCGTGGATTCGAAATCATGGAACGAGATGATCAGGGCTTTCTTTTCGCTTCGGACAGTCTCCAAGACGGGCAGCAGACGTTTCGTCGCGCGGACCTCGATATCGACGGCGGCTACCGCGGGGACAAGGCCGCGATAAAGCGCTAGCTGTTCTTCCTCAGTGACCGGCTTCGCGCCGCCTTCGTCCAGGCGACGCACAGTGAGAATTGCTGGCACCGGAAGCGCGGCGACCTCTCGAAGCGATGGACAATGCGGAAGCGCGTCCACCCTCACCTCGACGGCATCCAGCGCGGTTTTCGCAGCTTCCGCAAAGCCACCCAGGGTGTGAACGACACCGACCACGTTCGAACATTCAGGATGAAGTCGCTTTTCCATTTGACGCAGGGTTGGTGATGCTAAGATTCATTTCCGGTTGTTCCGCAATAGCGAAAAGCCGTTCATGATTGCACGTAAACAGGAAATTGGCCTCTGCTCAAAGAGCGCATTTACATTGCGCACCGAACGATGCGCCTCAGACGCGGGGAAACCAGTGAACGCATCATTCTCGCTGGCGAGAAGGACAACGCGCTGAAACTTACCGCCGTCGACTAAGCATGAAACCGGGCCTCACCTGCCTCTGGCAAATTCGCGGCCGCAACAATGTGACAAATTTTGACGACTGGGTGCGCATGGACCTCGAGTACATTCCCTGGACCTCCTCATTCTCCTCAGAACGATCCCCGCCGTCCTTGCGGGAGCCGGAGCAAAATAAGCCAATCCACGGATGAAACGACGCGGCGCGGCGCCTTTTAGTTGTTTACTCCAAAAAACAGCTCATTTAAGCTAAAAAAAGCATGCCTCCCCTTGCGACGCCTCTTGGTATCATCGCAGCCGCATCCTTGCTCTTGGCTGCCTCCGGCTTTGGCCAAGTGCAAAACACTGACTTTAGAATTCTTAAGGTCGAGCCGAATTTTTTCGAATCTCCCACCTATTCGGGCGCCCGCTTCGACAAACGCGGACCGCGAGCCAAGTCATGGCTCGAGGTGGAAGTGACCTTCGAGTGGCAGCCGAGACTTAGGGAGCCAAAATACACGAATGAGCTCACTTTCAACTATTACATTTTGCTGAAGAACAAGTCTCCGGAGTTTCCGCAGGGCACTTTGCTTGTTGGCTCGGTTACCCACACGACCATTCCTCAGGAAGGGGAGATGCATTCCTCGGTTTACGTAAGTCCGAGAACCTTGGAACGTTTCTTCGACGGCAAGCTTCCTGCCAACGCCGAACAGGCCCTGGTCGATGTGGGTGTGACCATCACCAAGCAGGGCCAGCAAGTCGCGTCAGCCAGTTGGAAGAGCAAATCGGGAGAATGGTGGCCGCAGTTCCAGCAGATTCCCGGGTTCGTGCTCAACAAGAACGAGACCCCCTTCGCTCCGCTCGCGTGGGACTACTTCGAGACCATCAAACCGAAATCCGAAGGTCAGTGAGGCAGAGTTCCTGTTTCTGAACCCCGCCCCGATGGCCGCGCAGCCCCGCATCATCGCCCTCAATCTCGGCATGCAAAGCATTACGCTTGCCGAGTTTCGAGCCGACGCGCGCGGCGGGCTCATGCTCAGCGCCTTTCGGCGAGAGGAGCTCATGGTTGATCCCGCCGCGGATGCCACGCGCCCGGCGCAAATTGAAGCGGCGGTTGGCGAGCTTCGCAAAGCGCTGCGGGTTGCGGCCAAGGAACGTGTCAACGTCTGCCTGCCTTCGCAATCGGTGTTCGCCCGCTTTGTGAAACTGCCGGGTTCCACCCCCAATGAAGTCGACTCCATCATCGGCTTCGAAGCCCAGCAGAACGTTCCTTTCCCGATAGACGAGGTTATTTGGGACTATCAGGTAATGGGCGCGGCTAAGGAGAACATCTGGGATGTGGCCCTGGTAGCCATCAAATCCGACCAACTCGATGCGATTAACACCTCCGTAGCCAAAGGCGGTCTCAAGAGTTTCATCATCGACGTCGCGCCGATGGCCTTGTCGAACGCTTTTCGTTATAATTACAGCGAACTTAGCGGATGTTCGATGCTGATCGATATCGGCGCCCGCACGACGAATCTCGTCTTTGTTGAAGACAAGAGGGTTTTCAGCCGGAGCATCCCTGTGGGCGGGAGCACCATGAGTGCTTCGATCGCCAAGGAGTTCAAGCAAGAGATTACTTTCGGTGAAAAGCTTAAGCTTGAGAAGGGGCTGGTGGGCCTTGGTGGCAACTATGCTGAGCCCGAAGATCCCACGGAGGCGAGGATCTCCAAAATAGTCCGCGGCACGATGACCCGTCTTCATGCCGAAGTCGCCCGCTCGATCTCTTTTTATCGCCAGAACCAGTCCGGCAGCGCCCCTGTTCGCGCTTATCTCTGTGGCGGAACCGTCGGCCTCCCCTACATGGTCGAGTTTTTCAGCGAGAAGCTGCAGATGCCGATCGAACTTTTCAACTCGATGCGGAACGTCACTGTCGCCAACGGAGAGGTTAGCGACCAACTGGCTGGCAAAGCTCACACATTGGGCGAAGCAGTCGGCTGCGCGCTACGCTCCTTTGGGAATGTGCCGATGGAAATCAACCTGCGTCCGCACAGCGTCGTGCGTGAGCAGAATCTCGCCAAACGCAAACCCTTTCTTATCCTCGCGGCAAGTTGCCTAATCCTTGCGCCCGCCGCCGGGTGGCTCTACTTCAACCGGGCCAACTCCATCACCCAGACGATGCTCGATCGCGTCAGCGCGGACGTTGGAAGCTTGGAAGCGGTGGCGAAACAGTTCAATGCTCTGGACGCTGAGACAAAGCGACTTCAAGATGCCGCCGGACCGCTCATTCTTGCGGTCAACGAGCGCGTTGCGTGGGCTGAAGTTCTGGAGGAACTCGGCGCCAAACTGCCTCCACGCTTCATCTGGGTGACGGAGGTCAAGGCTCTTTCGGGCGGGAAACCCTACGTGCCGGGTGCCGTACCGGCGTCCTCTTCGCCGCTCCAGCAAATGGACGCTTCAAAATCGCCCGGCTCTCAACAGCAACCCCGCTCGCAATCGGCTGAGCAGCCGAAAATCGACAGCCTGGAGATCAGCGGACTCTATCTTGGCAACCCTCCGAACGAAAAGGAGGCGCGAATTATTGATGAATTCGTTGATAAGCTCCAGGTATCCGACGTCTTCAAGGTCGAGGAAAAGGACAAAGCCAAGGTCGTTATTCAGCGCACGACGCCTGATGGTCAGAGCTGGGCCTACGGTTACACGCTCATCCTGCCCCTGCGAAATCCCATTTCCCTGCCGTGAGTTGGCTGAGAGAAAACTCGCTGCCCGCCGGGCTCGTTGCGGCAACCCTCGTCGTTGGCGGGGCGCTGACATTTCTGACAGTGCAGTCGATGACTCGCTATCACGAAACGTTGGATGCCTACCGGCAAGCCGTGCGAAGACTTCACGTCCTGCAAGACCGGTCTCCGTTTCCGAATGCCGAGAATCTTGAAAAAAGCCGTCTCCTCACAGAGCAATACAAGTCAGGATTTGAATCCTTGCGAGCGCAGTTGGCCAAGATGCAGGTGCCGATTGACCCCGGCGTCCAGCCGCAAACATTTCAGGATGATCTGCGCGCGGCGGTCAACCGGATTCTGGAAAAAGCGGCGGCGGCACGTGTCGAGTTGCCGAAGGGCTTTTACCTTGGTTTCGGTCAATACGCCAACAGCCTTCCCAATGAATACGTTGCTCCTGCGCTGGCACAGCAACTCGTGATCATCGAGAGGGTGATCACCAACCTGATCGATCTCAAGGTTCAATCCATCGACAGCCTCAATCGGCTCCCCCTGCCCGAAGAATCCACCCCGCCACCCAGAAAGACGGAGGAGCCGCAAAAGGGCGGCGGATCGCCAGCCGAGGGCCTGAGGCTCCTCCCCGTCGAACTGGCCTTCACCGCGGAGCAAGGCAAACTGCGGGTGGCATTTAATTCCTTGCTGGATTCGGATCAGTTTCTCATCGTTCGCAATCTCGCCGTTCAGAACACGGCGCGTGTCGGGCCCCCGATTTCCCGCCAGAGTAGCTTAAGCGGAGGCCAGCCTCCGCTTGCCGCAAACGATTCGGCGGCTCCTGGTGAGCAGCCTCCGGGCGGCGCCTCCGAGCCCCGAAAGGGATCGCACGCCCCCGCCACGTTGAATGTGATTCTGGGCCGGGAACTGGTCAGGACCTCGCTACGCATCGAGATTGTCAACTTTTTAATACCGCCCTCAGTCAAAGACTGATCTCTCATGGACTGGCTGAGAAAAAACTTTGACAAGGCGATCCTGATCGTCACCGCGCTCGTGCTGCTGGTCTGCAGCGGCCTGATCATCGGCAGCGCCATGGCCTTTCGTGATCAGTTCGCGGAAACAAACAGCCCGAAACCCCCGGATAGCGCCATCAAACAACTCCCAATGGATGCGCTGGCTGTCGCATCCGCAAGACTCCAATCTCCACAAAACTGGATCGGGCATGAGGGGTCTCTGCTGGTCTCGCGCCCCTACGTTCTGGTGGATGGCGCGCTGATTGATCCCCTCGAAGGCAGCAAAAACCTCCACGAACCCATCAAGAACTCCTGGCTGATCCGCTACGATCTGCCCTACTGGGAAAGCAACATCAAGGATCAGGATCCGGACGAAGACCGCTTCAGCAATCTTGAAGAGTACCTGGCGGGCACTGATCCGCGCGACCAGAACTCGATCCCCGCCTTCTACACGAAACTTCGGCTCCTGCGATTCATCTCAAGACCGTTCCGCCTCATTTTTACCGGAACCCCGGACGACGGCCAAACATTCACAATCAACACGAGAGACCGCGGCGGACGAACCCGATTCGTTCAAGTCGGCGAGATGATCGAAGGCACCCCCTACAAGGTCATCTCCTTCCAGGAAAGAACGGAAAGAAAAAACGAAATCGACGTGGATGCCTCAACCCTCACGATCGAGAATACCCAGACCGGACAGCAAATCGTGCTTGTCGCGAACAGGGAGGCCAACGACCCCACATCGTTTGGCGAGTTTCTCTACCTCTATGACAACTCAAGATTCACCGTAAAAAAGGACGATGAATTCGCCTTGCCCCCTGAGACGGAGAGCAAGTACAAACTCATTGACATTTCTGAAAAGGAAGCCGTAATACAGGACCAGCAAACCCGGGAGCAACACAAGATTCCTCCCGCACCATGAGAGTGAGAGCCGCTGCCTAACGTCTGATGATGCGCGCCCTAAGAGATCGCATCGGCGACCAACGTGGGAGACACTCCTCGTCCCTCAGGAATTCCCCAACTTAGCACTGCTTGACGCCACCATCGCCCACACCATGAAGTCGCAAGTCCTCAAAGTAATGACCGCCGCTTCCCTGGCGCTCAGCACTGCCCTCAGCCCTGCGCAGCAGGCCGGTGTTCAAGCCACGGCCGAGCGCGAGATTCGCAGGCAGGAAGCCATGGTCGATTACGCGCAAAGGGCGGCGAACAATGGAACGGAAGCGATGATGAATCAGGACTACGAAAGCGCTTTTGCCTATTTCAAGAGCGCGGTCGATGTCCTGCCCAGTGGCGGACCCGCCGCGCAGTCGGTTCGCGAAGAGGCTCTGGACGGCTTCTGCCGCGCCGCGGTCAAGCTTGCCGAGCAGCGCATTTCCGAGGGGCGCTATCAGGACGCCACGACGACCGTGAAGGTGGTGCTCGAGGAGCGCTATGCTCCCAACTACGGCCCGGCGGTCGCCCTGGAGGAGAAGCTCAAGGATCCCACGCGTTTCAACAGGGCGCTCACCCCGGGATTCATCGCGAATATCGAGGAGGTGAAGCAGCTCCTGCTCGAGGCCGACGGTTTCTACGCCTCGGGTCGATTCGACCTCGCTTTCAAGCGCTACGAGCAGGTTCTTAACATCGACAAATACAACATCGCGGCGCGGCGCGGAATGGAACGCGTCAACGGAGCCCGCGAAAAATATGCGCTGTCCGCTTACAATGAGACCCGCGGCGACATGCTGCGTCAAGTCGAGAAGGGATGGGAATTGCCTGTGCGCCGGTTCGAAGTCGGGGTATCGACCATCATTGAGCAGCCGCAGATCGACACGCGCGGCACCTCTCTCATTAACCGCAAACTGGACGAAATCATCATTCCCCGAATCGACTTCCGGGATGCCACAATTCGAGAGGCGCTGGACTTTATCAAGCAGCGTGCCGTGACTCTTGACACCAGCGAGCAGGATCCTTCGCGCCGGGGAATAAATATCGTGCTTAAGGTCGCCGCCGACTCGCCGGAAGCCAACTCTCGAATCACCCTTTCTTTGAATGACATTCCGCTTCGCGCCGCGATCGATTACGTCGCCAAAGCCGCGAATCTTAAGCTGAAGATCGAACCCTACGCCGTAGCTGTCGTTCCTCAGTCCGAGCCCACCGACATCCTCATCACCAAGGAATACAAGGTGCCCCCCGGGTTCATCACTTCCCTGCCGGCTCAGGACCAAACCAACAGGCAAGGCCCAGGCGGTCAAGGTATCGCCCCGGGATCGCAACCCGCCATCCAGGCGCGCTCGGGCGCGAGGGAATTTCTGGAAGCTCAAGGAGTCACCTTTCCCCAGGGCGCCAGCGCGAACTTCATCGCGAGCACGAGCAAGCTCATCGTCAAGAACACCCAGGCGAATCTCGATTTGATTGACACTCTGGTGGAAACCCAACTGACGGCTCCTCCCAGCCAGGTAGAGATCGAGTCAAAGTTCCTCGAAGTGACACAGACCAATCTCAAGGAACTGGGCTTCGATTGGTTGCTCGGCCAATTTCAAATGCCATTTGGCAGCGGGATTTATGGCGGCGGCGGAACGGAAGGGTTCGGAAGAGGCATCCCCGCCAATTCCTTTCCACTCTTGCAACCAGGGTCGACAACCGTCCCGATTGGCGCCACAAGCACGACCTCAGGACCGCTCACGGCCGGCAATCGATCGGGTACGACCGCGATCAGCGTAAACGCGGTCGATGGATTGCTTTTTGGTACTCCCCTTGGACCTGCACCGGCCGTTCTGGCCGTCGCGGGCATCTTTACCAACCCCCAGTTTCAAGTCGTTCTCCGCGCGCTGAACCAGCAAAAGGGTGTCGATCTCGTAAGCGCCCCGAAGGTCACTACGAAAAGCGGCCAGCGGGCAACCATTCAGATCATTCGTGAATTCCGCTATCCGACCGAGTACGACCTGCCCCAAGTCACTCAGACTCCTGGTTCCATCTACACTCCGGCGACTCCCACAAGTCCGACCTCGTTCGAAACAAAGCCCGTGGGCATTACACTTGAGGTCGAGCCGACAGTAGGGCCCGACGGCTACACAATCGACCTAATCCTGTCGCCCCGCGTCGTCGAATTTGATGGCTTTATTAATTATGGCAGCCCCATCAACACTGTTGTAACCCTCGTCAATAATATTGGCGCTCTTGGTCTGAGCACCAACTTCAGGGTCACCGATAACGTGATCAACAAACCCGTGTTCTCAACCCGCGAAGTAACGACCGAAGTTACGGTCTACGACGGCCAGACCGTGGTAATGGGTGGACTGATGCGCGAGGATATTCAGAAGATCGAGGATAAAGTTCCCATCCTGGGGGATATCCCTCTTGCGGGCAGATTGTTTCGAACGTCCGTTGATCAACACATCAAGAGAAACCTTATCATGTTCGTTACTGCAAGCTTGCTGGACCCCGCCGGCCAGCCGCTGATCAAGGTCGATGAGGAAAAAGAGATCGTGCCCGAGCCAAGCGCCGAGGCCATTGAGGAGGAGATAATTCCCGGGGATGCCACTTCTATTCCGCCGCCTCAATAGCCAGACTCCCTGCTTATGAAGTTTCTCCTCGCAAACTATTTCCCGAACACATTCGTTCCGGCAGCCTTGGCGCTGGCATTGCTGGCGGCCCCCTTCCCACTAGGAGCCCAGGACGTGCAAACGCTTTCCGACAGGGAAATCGTGCGTCGCCAGGAGAATATCATCGTCGCGGAAAAGTTGGTGGCCGCGGGAGACAAAGCGGTGGCGGATAAGGACTACGAAACTGCCTACACCAATTACCTCGATGCCCTGAACGCGATTCCCGCCGGCGGCGCCACGCAGGATCTGCGCGCCAGGACCCTTTCGAAATTCACCAGGACCGCGCTGCGTTACGCCGAAAAATTGATCGAGGATGGCCGCTACGGAGACGCGGAGCGTGTCGCAAAAACCGTCCTGCTGCCCGAGTATGATCCGTCCAATAAGGCTGCCGTCCGGCTCCTATCCAATCTTGAACAGCCGGATTACTACAACAAGACAGTCACGCCGCAGTTTGCGGCGGAGCGCGAGGAGGTAACCAAGCTGCTCTACGAAGCCGACGGCTTCTTCCAAGCCGGCCGCTACGACCTGGCGATCAAGCGCTACGAACAGGTGCTCAACATCGATCGATATAACATCGCCGCAAGAAAGGGCATGGAGCAGGTAAATGTCGAAAAGTCGCGTTACTACGTCAACGCCTACAACGAGACTCGCAGCCGGATGCTTTGGATGGTCGATCAAAAATGGGAGCGCCCCGTTCATCGCTTCCAAGGAGGACGCACGACGACAACGGAAGTTCAGGCCCGTGTGGGAATTCGGGGAACCGAGGCCACCATGGCCAAGCTCAATCGTATTATCATTCCGAAAATTGATCTCCGCGATGCGACTGTCCGGGAGGCGGTGGAGTTCCTTAAGCAGCGCAGTCGTGAGCTCGATACCTCGACCGAGGATCCGCAGGAAAGAAGAGGGGTCAATATTTTCCTGAAGCTCCCTGCGTCTGCCGTAGCGCCTGCGCCTGACGTGACGCTTCCGCCCGTTGAAGGTGCAGCCCCTCTGCCCCCGGTTGGCGGAAGCGCCGAGACACAGGTCACACTTTCCTTGACAAACGTTCCCTTGATCGAGGCTTTGCGTTACTTGACCGAACTCGCCGGACTCAAATACAAAATCGAGCCCTACGCGGTTTCGATTGTTCCCATTACGGAAAATACAACTGACCTCGTGACCAAAAAGTATCGGGTTCCGCCCGGATTCATTCCGGCTCAGACCACGGGCGGGGAAATCGCCCCCTCCCCCGGAGCGCCACGCGCTGAGGTCACGGAAAGCCGTATCGGAAGCCGCACGAACGCGCTCGAGTATTTGCGGTCGCAAGGCGTCAATTTCCCGAGCGGCGCCTTCGCTCAATACATCCCGGCGAGCAGCGAGCTGATTGTTCGCAATACCCCCGATGCGATCGACCTGATCGATTCCCTTGTAGATGCTGCCATTGGCGTTCAGCCGACACAGGTGGAAATCGAGTCGAAGTTTCTGGAGATTACGCAAACCAACATCGACGAACTGGGCTTTGACTGGCTCCTCGGTCCGCTTCAGATCAAGCCCGGGACTTTTGTCGCCGGTGGAACGCAGGGATTCGGCAATGCCCCACTCCCCGCAAACTATCCCTTCACACCTGGTGGCGTACCCGTTGGTTCGAACCCCCTTACCGGGGGATTGAGATCGGGCGTTGGATCGGGCGCCGACAACGCGATTTCCGCAAACAGTATCGACGGATTGTTGCTGGGTACCAGTTTTCCGGCCGGCAAGGCTCCGGGCATTTTCGGCATCGCTGGAATTTTCACCAATCCTCAATTTCAGGTGGTAATTCGAGCTCTGAACCAGAAAAAGGGCGTTGATCTGATGTCTGCGCCAAAGGTTACAACCAAGAGCGGTCGCAAAGCCATCGTGCGCGTAGCAAGGGAGTTTCCCTACCCAACCGAGTTTAGTCCCCCAGAACCGCCGCCGCCGACTACCGGCGGCAACGGAACAACGGTTACACCCCCGGCGGGAAGTTTCGTCAGCCAGGGAGTGGTCACGCCGTCAACACCCATAGCTTTCGAAACGAGGAATCTCGGCGTTACACTCGAGGTTGAGCCAATCATCGGTCCTGACGGATACACCATCGATCTCAACCTCTCGCCCGAGGTCGTCGAATTTGACGGCTTTATCAACTACGGCTCTCCAATTTTTGGGCCTATCTTCAATCCAATACCTACCCCTGGTTTTATCGATACGGCGATTTTAACGCAGAACGTGATCAATCAACCCATTTTCTCCACACGCAAGGTGACTACGAGTGTCAGCATCTGGGATGGACAAACGGTTGCGCTTGGGGGCCTGGTTCGAGAGGATGTCCAAAAGATCCAGGATAAGGTGCCGATACTTGGTGATATTCCGCTGGCCGGCCGCCTGTTTCGCTCGAACGTCGATCAGAAGATCAAACGAAATCTCATCATCTTTGTCACCGCCCGTCTGATGGATGCGGAAGGGAGGCCAGTGCGCCTGGACGAAGACGCGGAGGAAGTTGTTGAACCTCTGGGCCTGCCTCAGGAGGTTCCGCCCCCCGCCTTCGAAGGTCCGAGTTTTGGAAAATAGATTTTTCCTGAGCTAGAGAAATAGGCGAAACGGGGGCCGTCACACCGGGTCTTCGCACGAGAGACGAAGCTCTCCGAGCCAACGCAACTTAGTTCATTTCGCATGCCCAGCCTTGGAATTACCGGGGGGATCGCCTCCGGAAAATCGACTTTCTGCAAGCTGCTCCTGGAGTGTATCCGCGCGGAATTCTTCGATGCCGACGCTTGCGTTGCTGAATTGCTCGAAAGCGATGAAGTGGTAAGGAAGCAGGTCATTAACGAGATCCATCCCGCGGCGTATGGAATTGAAGGCAGGCCGAATCGCGCGCTGCTGCGCGAGCTCGTTTATCACGATGCCGGGAAGAAGCAGGCTCTCGAGAAAATCCTGCATCCGATTGTGCGGCAACGCTGGCTGGCCAGGGCGCAACGAGCCGCTGGCGCCGGACAGCTTTTCCTGGCCGACATTCCGCTTCTGTTTGAAACCAGCGCCGAAGCGCTTTTCGATCGGGTCGTCACCGTGGGCTGCGCGCCGGAAATCCAACTGGCCCGGCTGGGCGGGCGCCCCGGTTTGACACCGGAAATCTCCAAGAAAATCGTCGCTTCGCAGCTTCCCATCGGCGTCAAAATCTCCCGTTCACATCACGTAATCTGGAACGACGGGGCCCTCGACGCCCTCATCGCGCAGACCAGGCTTTTTTCCCGCTACTTGCATGACCAATACGGTTGAAAATCCCCCTTCGGCGAGCGCGGCTCCGGCGCCGATGTCGCTAAATGATCTTCAGCAGTTGAGCTTGGAGAGTCTGGCAACCCGAGGCGCCGAGCTCGGAATGCGGCTGCGCGCGGAGACCTCCCGCCATCACATGGTGCTCGATCAGGCGAGGTTTCATCTTGGCCAAGGCGGGGCAGTTTTTGCCACAGGTTTTCTCGAGCTTAACGCCGACCATGGCGTCCTTCGCTGGCCGGCCTTCAGCTTGAAACCCGGTCCCGATGACGTCACTGTGCCGGCCGCGCTCGTTCGACCCCTTGATCTTCGCCCGGGTCTGATGCTGCGCTGCGCCTTGCGGCTTCCTCAAGACCGCGAGCGCGGACTGGTGGCTGAATCGATCCTCGAAGTCGAGGGCGTTCCCGCCGACCAATGGCAGAGGCCGACGGAGTTCGACAAACTTACTCCCCTGTTCCCAAACCGGAGAATCCTTCTCGAGGCTGCTCAAAGTCCATCGATCAGCGCTCGTGCCGTGGACCTGATTGCCCCGCTGGGTATGGGCCAGCGCGGGCTCATCGTGTCTCCGCCACGGGCCGGCAAAACCCTGATGCTCAAAGCGCTTGCCAGCGCGATCCGTGCGAACCATCCGGAAATCGTTCTAATGCTCTTGCTCGTGGATGAACGCCCGGAGGAGGTTACCGACTTGCGCAGCGATCTGGATTGCGAAATCTACAGCTCGACATTCGATGAACCGGTAGGCCGGCACGTGCAAGTTTGCGAAGCCGTGTCGGAGCGCGCCAAGCGCCTCGTCGAGCTGCGAAAGGATGTCGTCATTCTCCTTGATTCGATAACTCGCATGGCGCGCGGCTACAATAATCTGCAGCCGAACAAGGGCCGAACAATGAGCGGAGGCGTCGATTCCAAGGCGCTCGCCCGGCCCCGCAAGTTTTTCGGATCGGCTCGAAACGTGGAGGAAGGAGGCAGCCTCACCATTCTCGCGACGGCGCTCGTGGAAACGCAGAGCCGGATGGACGACCTGATCTTCGAGGAGTTCAAGGGCACGGGTAACATGGAGTTGCACCTCGAACGCTCCATCGCCGAGCAGCGGATCTTTCCGGCGATTCATATCGTGAAATCGGGTACGCGCCGCGAGGAATTGCTCTACCATCCCGACGAGCATGAGCGTATCATCGTCCTTCGACGTCAGCTCTCCGAACTTCCCGCGGCAGAGGCCATGGAAGTGCTTGCTGCCAATCTCCAGAACACCAAATCGAATGCTGAGCTTCTGCTGACAGGTCTGCGCGGATTCTAGCGCGGAGAGAAGCAGTTCATTATGCCGCGCAAGCCGAACCTTCGCTTCGCGGTTTTCGCAAGTGCCATCTGTCTGGCTTTCGCACTGGTCATCAAGCTTCCAACTCTAAAATATCCGGTCTCCAACTGGGATGAGTTGATCTATCTTGAGCTGTCCCGCCAGTGGCTGGCTACCGGCTCTTATTCGCTTGCCGGAAGCGACTTGCTCCACCGGCTCCCGAGGAGCTTCTACGATCACCCCGTCTTTCATCATCCTCCCGGCTTTTCCATCATTCTGGCTCCGTTTGTCTTGGCGAAGTCGCCCCAGCTCGCGATTACGCTTTCCTGGCTTGGACACGCTCTCGCGCTCGCCGCTGTCGCAATTGTTGGTTACGACCTCCTTCTTCATGGCAAGCCAACGGAGTTCCGAAGGCGATGTGTCTTTGTTCTGCCCCTCGCCGCCATTGCGTCCGATCCATTGATGAACTTCATCGCTCGAAAGATTTGGATGGACAATCTGCTAGCCGGCACGACCAGCCTCGCCCTTTGCCTCGCTTGGCTTGGTGGCAGAACGGAGCGTTGGCGCCTCCTCCTCCTCGGCACGGGAGTCATGGCGGCTATGGCCTGCTCGCTGAAAGTTACCGCAGCTGCGGTGCTTCCGTTCGTCGGCTGGCTCGCGATACCGGCGGATCGCCGACGGCCGGTTGCGAGTCTGTTGTTCGTTTTCCTTCCCAGCGCTCTGGTTCTTGCAATCTGGTTCTCTTACTTCCGCGCGCACACCGGGGTTTGGTTCCCCTATTGGACGCGACCCGACGAAGCCTTCCTCACTGCAAGTCCGTTCGTCGCCGCTTCCGCTACTCAATCGATACCCTCATACTTGCTCAAGGTGTTCGCCTGCATGCCGTTTCTGGTCGTCTTTCTCCTCAGCGTGCCGTTTTGCCGCGCCCCCTTCCATTGCAAGCTCGAACGAGCGTCATCTCTCTGGATGCTTTCCCTGCTTGGGCTCTTCCTGCTCTTGGGATCCGCCGGATTCGCCAAGGAAGCGCGATATCTGGCGCCTCTTGCTCCGGCGGCTTGCTGGCTTTTTTATGCCAGATACGACGACGAGACACCGAACCTCGCGGAGAGGAACGACTGGCTTTTCCCAATCTTCTTTCTGGCTGCAATCGCCGGGGCGATGCTCGCGGGCTTCTACCTCCTTGTCCCGCAATACGACGAGATCCTCAGTCCTATCGAGCTTCTCAACCTCACCTTCGCAGGAATCCGGATCTGATTGTTAGCGCGTGACAAGGAGAGCAAGCTGTCCCCGGGGTGTGGTGCCCGGCGTCCACCCCGGGCACAATGGCGCGTCAAACCAGCGATATACGACCTTGACACTCGTAATTGCGCGCCTAATGTCGTGGTTTCCGATGGACAAGGGGTTGCGGCGTCAGCAGCAACAGCTCGCGGCGAACCTCATGCCACACTCACCGATTCTCTATCATCAGCCAAGACCGCTCATGAGTTCCGACTCGAAATCCGTTAAGCCGCCGACCGCCAACGAAGGCATCAAAGCCGGATCCCATTTTCTGCGTGGAACGATCGCTGACGATCTTGTTGACGCGACCACGGGCGCGATTTCGGAGACCAACAGCCAGCTTACCAAATTCCACGGTCTCTATTTGCAGGACGATCGGGACCAACGTACTGCGCTCAAGAAAGCGGGCAGGGAGAAGGCTTTCGGCTTTATGCTTCGCGTGCGCCTCCCGGGCGGGAGAGCGACTCCAGAGCAATGGCTCGTGCTGGACAAGCTTTCCGAGGAACTGGCTTTGCCCTCCCTCCGTCTTACGACACGGCAGACATTCCAGTTTCATGGAATTCTCAAGGGGAACGTGAAGCCGCTCATTCGGGGAATGCACAAAGTGCTGCTGGATTCGATTGCGGCGTGCGGCGACGTGAACCGCAACGTGATGGCTCCGCCTAATCCAGAACGAAACGCCGTCCTCCGACGGGTTTACGACGACGCCAAAGCATGGAGTGAGTTCGCTCTCCCCAAGACTCGCGCCTACCATGAGATCTGGCTGGATGAACAGCTGGTCGCAGGGGGCGAGCCGGAATTCGAGCCGATCTATGGCCCAACCTACCTGCCTCGCAAATTCAAGACGGCCTTTGCGGCGCCTCCCTCCAACGACGTGGACATCTTCTCCCAAGACCTGGGCTTTATCGCCGTTGTTCAGCACGGCCAGGTGGTGGGTTACAACGTTACCGCGGGCGGCGGTATGGGCATGAACCATGGCAATGTCGAAACCTTTCCCAGGCTCGCCGATCTCCTTGGCTTCATTCCGACGGAAAAAGTCAATGCCGTGGGAAAGGCCGTCCTGGTTACGCAACGAGACCATGGCGATCGCACGAATCGCCGGCATGCGCGGCTTAAGTACACAATCGAAGATCGCGGAGTGGACTGGTTCAAGTCCGAGGTTGAACGACTGTCGGGTGTGACATTCAAGCCTGCACGCCCGTTCGAATTCAGCACCATCGCGGATCCGCTGGGGTGGCACGAATGCGCAGACGGCACTTGGTTTTATGGACTCCACATCCTCAGCGGTCGCATCAAGGATCTCCCTGGCTGGCCGATGAAAACCGCCCTCCGCGAGATTGCCCGGGTCCATTCGGGAGACTTTCGTCTCACTCCATCGCAGAATCTGACGATCTCCGGCGTGACTGCCGCGCAAAAGCCCACGATTGACGGAATCCTCGCCCGGCATCGTCTGACCCGGGAGAACAACCGCTCGGGGATGCGTCTCAACGCGCTGTCCTGCGTGGCCCTGCCGACCTGCGGTCTCGCTCTGACCGAAAGTGAGCGCGCGCTGCCAGACCTTCTAGCGAAGTTCGAAGCGATCCTCGAGGAGGCAGGACTGCGGGAGGACGCCATCAGTCTTCGAATTACAGGTTGCCCAAACGGATGCGCCCGGCCGTATCTCGCGGAGATCGGTCTTGTTGGCAGAGCTCCAAACAAATACGCGCTTTATCTTGGCGCCAGTTACAATGGCACACGGCTCGGGCGTCTGGTATCACCGAGCATTACTATCGACGATGCCTTGAAGCTTCTCACGCCAGTGATCAAGCGCTACGCTCTCGAGCGAGACGACGGCGAGGGCTTTGGCGACTTTTGTGACCGGGTGATCCTTCCAGAGGACGCTACGATCCACGCTGTGGGCACACCAAGGGACGACCTCGCCTTAATTCCAGCGTGAAATGACTCCTGAACAAATTGCAAATTGGAACGCCGAATTCCGGCATTTCTCACCGCTCGAAATCACCCGCTGGGCCGTCGCGCAGGCGGATGGGCGCGCCATCGTCTCCACCAACTTTCGCCCCTACGAAGCGGTGATCCTGCACCTGTGCGTGCAGGTGCAGCCTCGACATCCCGGTGCTTTGGGTGGACCACGGCTACAACCGCCCGGCGACCTACCGGCACGCCGAAGCAACTCCGCCGCCTGCTGAACCTGAACCTCAAGCGCTTATCTCCCGCGCATCACCGCCGCGCACCGCGACGCCGTCTACGGACCCATTCCCGCCGTTGACGACGAGGAAGGGCTCAAGCAGTTCAGCGCACTGATGAAGCTGGAGCCGTTTCAGCGCGGCATGAAGGAACTCGCGCCGAGAGTCTGGATCACCGCGCTGCGCAAGGTGCAGAACCCGAATCGCGCCGGGCTCGACATCGTCTCGCTCGACGCAAACTTCGGCACCCTGAAGGTCAGCCCGGTGTTTCTACCTGGGCGACGCCGACATGGAGGCGTATCTCGAAGAGCACAATCTGCCCAACGAGTGGGACTACTTCGATCCCGCCAAGGCCGACGAAAAGCGCGAGTGCGGTCTGCACGCCGCCTGGGGCGGAGAGGTTCGTAAAGGGTTGAATCCTTGGGCCTCGATGCCGTAGACAGCAGGTCTGCGGATCTTCGACTCGTTCGATGAGCAGCTACCATCTCGATCATCTCCAGTATCTGGAAACAGAAGCCATCCACGTGATGCGCGAAGTCGCCGCGGAATTTGAGCGGCCGGCGCTGCTTTTCTCCGGCGGCAAGGATTCCATCTGCCTGCTGCGCCTGGCGGAAAAGGCCTTCCGCCCGTCGGACATTCCCGATGCCGCTGCTCAACATCGACACCGGACATCACTTCCCGGAGCTGAACGAGTTCCGCGACCGGCGCGCGCGGGAACTGGGCGCAAGCTCATCGTCCGCACCGTCGAGAGCGCCATCGCCAAGGGCATCGCCGTGCCCGCGCCCGGCGAAGATCAGCCGCAACCGCCTGCAGATTCCCACGCTGCTCGCGGCCATCGAGGAGTTCCGCTTCGACTGCTGCATCGGCGGCGCGCGGCGCGACGAGGAAAAGGCCCGCGCCAAGGAGCGCTTCTTCAGCTTCCGCGACAGCTTCGGCCAGTGGGACCCGAAGAACCAGCGCCCGGAAATCTGGAACCTCTACAACGCCCGGCTCAACCCCGGCGAGAACATGCGCGTCTTTCCCGCTCAGCAACTGGACCGAGATGGACGTGTGGGAATACATCCGCAAGGAGAAGCTCGAAGTGCCGAGCATCTACTTCAGCCATCGACGCCAGTTGCGTCCGCCGCCACGGCCAGTGGCTGCCCGTCAACGACTCTCGTGCCGCCCAAAGCCAGGCGAGCAGGTCGAGGAACTCGTCGTCCGCGTCCGCACCATCGGCGACATCATCAGCACCGGCATGCGTCGAGTCGCCCGCCGACACCGTGGACGACATCATCGCCGAAATCGCCGCCGCGCGCGTGACCGAACGCGGCTCCCGCGCCGACGACAAGGCCTCCGAAGCCGCCATGGAAGACCGCAAGAAGGCCGGGTATTTTTAAGCACGATCGCATGACCGTCCCGCTGCATCATCCCGTCGATATTCTCCGCTTCAACACCTGCGGCTCGGTGGACGACGGCAAATCCACGCTCATCGGCCGGCTGCTCTACGATTCGAAGTCGCTGATGGAAGACCAGATCGAGGCGCTCGAGCGCTCCGCCGACATCACCGGCGGCGGCCAGATCAATCTCGCCAACCTCACCGACGGCCTCCGCGCCGAACGCGAGCAGGGCATCACCATTGACGTCGCCTACCGCTACTTCGCCACGCCGCGCCGCAAGTTCATCATCGCCGACACGCCCGGGCCACGTGCAATACACCCGCAACATGGTCACCGGCGCCTCCGACGGCAACCTCTCCATCGTGCTCGTGGACGCGCGCCAGGGCGTCATCGAGCAAAGCCGCCGCCACACCTGCATCGCCTCGCTGCTGCGCATTCCGCACCTCGTCATCGCCGTCAACAAGATGGACCTGGTGGACTGGAGCGAGGAGCGCTTCATCGAAATCCGCGACCAGTTCGAGGAGTTCCTGCCGCGCCTCGACGTGAAGGACGTGAAGTTCATCCCGCTCAGCGCGCTCAACGGCGACAACGTCGTCGATCCCTCCAAGCACACGCCGTGGTATCCGGGCCCGACGCTGCTGGGCCATCTGGAAACCGTCCACATCGGCAGCGACTGGAACCTCAACGGCTTTCGCCTGCCCGTGCAATGGGTCAATCGCCCGAACAATCCGACCGACCCGAGCCTGCACGACTTCCGCGGCTTCAGCGGCCAGATCGCCGGCGGCATCGTGCGCGTCGGCCAGAAAGTCATGGTGCTGCCCAGCGGCCTCAGCAGCACCGTGAAGGAAATCTGGACCTTACGACGGCCCGCTGCAGGAAGCCTTCTGCCCGCAATCCGTCACCCTCGTGCTCGAACACGACATCGACGTCAGCCGCGGCGACATGATCGTCGGCCCGAACAATCTCCCCGGCGCGAGCACCGACCTGCACGCCAAGATTTGCTGGATGCACCCGCGTCCGCTCCAGCGCGGGAAAAAATACTTCCTCAAGCACACCACGCAGACCGTCCAGGCGGTCATCACCGCGATCGAACACCGCATCAACATGACCACGCTCGACACCGAACCGAGACGCCGCGAGCTGGCGCTGAACGACATCGGCGAAGTCCGCCTGAGGACCTCCAAGCCGCTCGTCTTCGACGGCTTACGCGACCAACCGGCTGACCGGCTCGTTCATCCTGATCGAGCAGGGCACCAACGCCACCGTCGGCGCCGGCATGCTCTTCCCGCCGACCGAAGTCGTGAAACCCGAATACAACGACTTCGCGATTTGATGCGTTTTCGCTCGAAAACAGGGACTTCCAAAATTCTTCCGCCATTTGGCGAGTATTGGATGGGCACCCCGGAAGAAAATGCGGCAGTCGGAATTTCCCTCTTCGAGAACTAATGACCGTCTCGGACCAATGAAGCTCAGCATGGGTTAGAGTCGCGGAACGACCACGGGCGCCGAGACGGGTCAGAGGGAAAGGTTAAAGCGAGCGCTCCGAAATCCTGGTTGAAGGAACGGGAGAGTGATAATAGGCTTAAGAATGAGAATACGCTTTCTGCTAACTTTGGTAGGGTTGACCAGTGGCGTTGCTCTGCAGGGCATCGCCCAATGGAAGGATACGGCCGATCCGCAAGCTGCCCGGCAACTTGTCAGTTTCTACGACTCTGCGCTCAGCATGAAATATGAAAAGGCGTTCAATGAGAAGAACGCCGCTGCCCTGGCCTCGCTCTTTACTGAGGACGCCCTTCTTGTCGCGCCTGAAGGACTGTTTTCCGGGCGCGAAGCCATCGAGAAACGATACGCCGGTGTGTTCCAACGATCGCATTTGACCGACTTTTTCGGCACGCGGAATCAGCTGAACGCTATCGGCAACGAGCTTTGCGCCGTCGGAGCATGGTGGTCTCTCCTTCAAACCGAGAAGGGTCCCCTTCAAGTGGGGGGCCACTGGTTGGAGATTTATGCCCGCGAGGGCGATGGCTGGAAAATCCGTGTTTCAATCTTCAACGTCTCTCCAACGCAAAGCCTGCCACCCTCGCAGCCAATCCTGGCGGCCATCGACCTCTAGCAAAGTGCCATGCGCTGCCGATGGCGCGGCGAGGTTCCTGTTGGCTACGTTCGCTCGAGTCCGCTTGGTCTCGACGCGACTCCGGTTCCTCCTCGCCCTCCGCTTGTGCCCGTCTCACGGAGGGCCGGCTACCCGGAGAACCTAAAGCAGCCGGAGCAGGCATATGAGCCCATGCTGAATGCCTTTGAAGTCATTCGCGCGAATCCGACCGCGAAGCGATTCGAGATCGGGGAAATCCTCTTCGCCCAGTTTGACTGTCCGGTGCAGGATGAACCACTTGGCATCTGGTCGCAGACCGATCACCTCATACACGTGGTGAGCGCACGATCGACGTGGAAGACTTCGATAGGAACGTGGTCGGCTGCATCTGGTGAAACCGTCTTTTTTCGAAAGGGTGCCTTCGTTTCGCCGCCGCACACTGAGGAAGACCTTTGCCTCCTGATATTCTTCATTCCCGATGCGTTCGTCCGAGAGGCGGTTCGGGAACTGGCGCCGGATCTTCAACCGATATCGCAGCCCCCCGATGCGCGCGACATGGTAATCCCCGTGAACAACGACTGGCTTTGTCGGCATTCTTCCAATCGATGCTCGTTTACTTTGCCAATGACGAACAGCCGCCCGAAGCGCTGCTGAAACTGAAGCTCAAGGAGTTGCTTATCAGTATTCTCTTAAGCCCCGCCAATCCGAAATTATCCGCCTATTTTCGCTCGCTGGCCATGTGCGACGCCCCGCCCCTTCCCGCGATCATGGCCCGAATTTTTGGCCATAGCCTCCCGCTCGATGCCTTCGCTAAGATGTGCCATCGCAGCCTTTCTTCCTTCAAGCGCGAGTTTCGTCGGTGCTATGGGACCACCCCGGGGAAGTGGCTAATCGGGCGGCGTCTGGAATGCGCCGCGCAGATGTTGCGCACGACCAGCATGAGCATGACGGAAATCGCACTCGAATGCGGATTCGAGGAGCCATCCCATTTGCAGCCGCACCTTTTCTTTCACCGATCCCCCTCAAGACGATCGGCCTCTGTCTCGAATGCCATTCTTTGCCACAGTGTGCGCGGGCTGTGCCGCGCTCTGTTTGGGAATTGCGCAGGCGGCAACCGACAGCCTGCTCGAGCTGGCGGCATCAAAGATCCAGGTTGATCCGTTTCCGGGGATGAGAGATCGTCCGTGGGTTCAGACGCTTGTAGCTTCGTCAGCAGCGAAGCTGGCTTCAGCCCGACTGCTTCTTCACTCGACACTAAGTGACGTGTGGGCCGCATGCACAAAAGGAACACCGGTGACGGAGAGGCAGCGCGCGCGGCTGTGGAAGAGTGGCCACCACGCCGCGCAGGTTTCAAGGGCGGTGGTGAGGTCCATGTATGAAGCTGCGGGCACGTCCGCACTCTATGTTGACTGTCCTATCGAACGCGCGCACCGGGACGTCCACGCGGTCATGCAGCACGTGGTCTTCGCACCGCTGTGGCTGGAAGCCGCAGGGCAGGTCGAGGCTCGGCCTCACACCGCAAAATCCAATCTTTTGAAATATAAGGAGCCCACTCGACAAACTTGGATCACGACAAACTCCGCCAGCGATCCCCTGAAGAACATAACGATCAATGCTCTGACCTGGTTCGTAGACATCGGTGTCCTTTGGGACAGTGTTTACGTCAACGCCGCGCGATTCTGTATTTGGACAATCCGCCAGCCAAATGAACGTCACAGTCGTGATCCCGCTCACCGCGGTCCCACACTAAGGCGAGCTCAACGTAATGTGATGCTGCCTGCTCGCCGAATTGAGCGTCGACGGTTAAGTGTCAGCTGAACTCCCAGCGAACCGGACAGGTTACAGCTTCCAGGGAATCGGTGCGCTTGCGAACGTTCTCACTCGGTCTTCATCTCCGCAATGTGGAATAGCTCGAGGCGGCCTCCCGAAACGTGAACCTTGTAGATGGTCTCCGTAACGCCGCTCTGCGTACTGGCCGAATTGCGAACCACATAGCGGACTTTCGCAGACAGGACGTAAACGTTATCCCCTTCCTTTCTCAAGAGCTTCGGATTCTCCAGCACGTAACTTCTCTGCGGCCATCTCTGAATCTGTTTTCCCCTGTCCGCAAGGATGAATTTTGCATTCACATTTTTGTCTCCGAAGTAGTTCTCTACTGACTGCGCATAATATTTCATCTCTTCCTCTGGGGAGTTTCCCTCTCCGCACAACCAGCAGCCATCTACCGTCCGGTGAAAACTTGGCGAGCGCCGAACCGCCGCCGTCCTCTCCATAAATTTGGATCACATCGCTCAAAGGATTTCCGGTCGCCGCATCCCAAACGCGAACCGTCCTGTCACGCGATGCAGTGACAACAAGTCGGCCATCGATACTGAATTCCGCAGAGTTAATGCGGTCACTATGCTCCAACCTAGCAAGCGCTTGCTCCGCGCCTTGCGCTTCGAGAAGAGTTCCCCGACACTTCCATTCAGTTTATAACACGCGAATCCGCAAGCGGCGGTTCTCGAGTGACTGCGTCCCCGTCACGTACCTCGTCCTGAACGCGCACGGACGCTGCCCACTCCCAGTAGCTCGTTCCGGGTTCTTGCCGTTTCGGATGCATGATCTCCCAAACACGTGCAGTGGAATCGTCGGATGCGGTGACAATATGGGTTCCATCGGGACTAAACTCGACTGAGTTAATTCTTAGGCTTAGGCTATGCGACATCATGCCTTCCGCACTATTCCGGTGCTCGACATCCCAGAGCTGAGAGATCCCGCCCGCCGTGGCGGTGACGACCCAACGTCCATCCCTGCTGAAATGCGCCGTCGTGACACCCCGCGCGTGTTTCATGATTTCGCCGCTCATTTCGGCGAGCCAATTCCCTTGACTTCCGTGGCTCGTGAAAATGCCCAAGATCGATGATGATCCACTGAGGGAAGCAGTGAGGAGACGTTTCCCGTCTGGCGCGAATTCTACCGCCGTCAACGCGCTGCCGTCTCCAGAGGCAGTTTCGCGCCCAGCTGGATCGGAAATGGGGTCGGTAAGCGCGCTTCCAGAGAACGCGTCCCAAAGCCGTGCGTAGCCTCGGTCCCGCCACATCTCGTGTCCGGTTACTACCAGTTTCCCGTCGGGACTCCGCGGTAAGAACGGCCTGCTCATGCTTCATAGGCTGTCCGATGGCCTTACCGCTCGAAACCTCCCACATCTGTGCGGCGCTTGGCTCCGAGCTTGGCTCGTTTCTGCCGTAATTGACGTCTTCACCTGAAGCAATCAATAATCGGTTCCCATCTTGGCTAAAACGCACCGTCCTCACGCGCGCAGCGCTTCGTATCGGCTGGCCGATCCAGGAACCGGAGGCCGCGTTGAACACCCGGACCTCGTTTCCGCTTACTGTAGCGACTCGCTTTCCATCCGGACTGAAACACGAATACCTTACGGCGTTTTCGTGTCGCACTACTGCCACAGGGAGGCCCCAAGAGCGCTGCTGAAGAAACATCGAAACGCGCAGCGCGGCACTCGAATGCTTCCCTTCTCTAATCGAACGCGCCAAATACGCCTGAGCCGTAGACACATCCCCCTGCTCAAGCTTCTCGGTGCCCTGCTGAAAATCCGATCGTGCTAACGTGTCACGCGTCGCTTGCAACTGCCAATACAAGAGTAATGACAAAGCCGCAAATACACATAGCAGAGCCAGCGAGACAGCGACAGTGATCCTGGCACGGACGTGCCCGACGTCGCTGGTCTCTGCGGATGAGGTCGTCGAAACTTATTTGGAAGATTCCGGCAACCAATTTAAGCAGCGCTCGCTGCCTTCCATCGCCACTGGGCCGCACATCCGCAGCTAATGGTTCGGCTGGCTCGGATCTAAGTCGTCCATCCACGCCTACACGAAACCGAGCGGCTTGCGGGAAACATTCGTGCTGCTCATTGCTGTCAGGTTTGTCGGCGGCATGCGGTTCACCGTCCACGATAACGCAAAGCACCCGGTCCTCTCCACGGGCTTGTTTGAATTGCCGAACTTCTTCATCCACCCAGCGTGAACGGACCGCGCGCGGTGAGCATACAACTATGAGATACCTCGATTGCACGAGTGCCCGTCGGATCGCAGTATTCAGATCAGCCGAAGACGGCAATTCGTCGCGATCGCGAAAGATTGGAAAAAGACGCCGCGGGATATTTCCATCTGCTCCGTTGTCGCGACCAATGAGATCCTTGGGAATCGGATACGTCTCGATTGCCTTATGGAGCCAGCGACCCCACTTCTTGTCCACGCTGCTGCAGCCAATAAACGCCCAATACTTAAGTTCGCGGAATTCCTCGAGAACTTCCTTCTTGGATCCTTCGTTCATGCCTCAAGGTGCGCTGGTTTGTTAGGATTCGTCAAGACGGCCCCAACCCCACTTGACGCGGTCTCGTCCGTTTCCATCCCAGATCGCTTGCATCTGCTGAGGCGAAGGAGTCTCCCCTTGCTGAATATCCTGGATCAAGTGGGAGCGAGAGTCGACGCAATTGCGATGAATGAGCCTATTTGAATTCGACGCTCTTTACAGGCTGGCCGAGAGAATTGCTACAGGAAGAGCGAAGAAGGTTCAGCTAACAATCACCGGTCAGGCTTGAGCGACGACACTCCGACAGTAGAGCGCGTTCGGTCAGTCTCTTTCTACTGGAAGAGGGCTTCACCAGCCTCCGAAACGGTGCTATTAACATGTAATGAAAACGATCGCACCTGCTCAGCTCCATCAGCTGCTCGAGGCCCAGCCCGACCTGCCGCTTCTGGACGTTCGCACGCCGGTTGAATATGCGGAGATGCATGCGCTTCCGGCCAGGAACGTTCCGCTCGATAGCCTCGCGCCAAAGGAACTCTTCGACTCGGGTGATCTGCCCGAGAATCAAGCTATATACCTTCTGTGTCGCACCGGCTCGCGCGCGCAGAAGGCCGCGGAAAGGTTCGCCAAGGAGGGATTCCCGCAGGCCGTGGTGGTGGAGGGCGGTACGCTGGCGTGGAATGAGGCCGGATTGCCCGTTGAGCGCGGCGCAATCAAGGTGATGAGTTTGGAACGGCAGGTCCGCATCGCCGCAGGCTCCCTCGTTTTGAGCGGTATTGTTCTTGGATCCTTTGTGCATCGCGGGTTTTTCGGTCTCTCCGCATTTGCGGGCGCCGGGCTGGTGTTTGCCGGGATTACCGATTTCTGTGGCATGGCTCTGCTTCTCTCGAAGTTGCCTTGGAATACTCGCAACCCTGCGTGAAGGGGGAGCGGGCGCTGGCTTCCTTCACTTTGCCATGAGCATGGGCACGTTTCGCTATCGGGGAGTTTCGGGCCATGTTGGCAACACGCCGCTGATTCGCCTCAGGCGTTTGTCGGAGCTGACCGGTTGCGAGATCCTTGGGAAAGCAGAGTTTATGAACCCGGGCGGCTCGGTAAAAGATCGAGCGGCGCTTGGCATTATCACCGATGCCGAAGCGAACGGGCGTCTTCGCCGCGGCGACACAATCGTCGAGGGAACAGCAGGCAACACGGGGATAGGGCTGACGGTGATTGGGAATGCCAAGGGCTATCGCGCGGTCATTGTCATTCCGGAAACGCAATCGCAGGAAAAGATCACTTTGCTCCGCACACTGGGCGCTGAAGTCCTCACCGTGCCGGAGAAGCCTTATACGGATCCGGGAAATTACAATCGAATCGCGCAGCGACTCTCGGAGGAGAAGGGATGGTTTTGGGCCAACCAGTTCGACAATACCGCCAATCGGCTCGCACACTATCGAACCACTGGCCCGGAGATCTGGCAACAGACGGGAGGCGAAGTCACCGCGTTCGTTTCTTCGATCGGCACGGGGGGGACGCTCGCGGGAGTCGCTTCGTACCTGAAGGAGCGGAATGGCGGGGTAGCCGTCGTTTGCGCTGACCCATATGGCGCCGCGATGTGGTCCTGGTTTACCAACGGCAATACCGATACCAAGGATGGCGACTCTTATGCGGAAGGCATCGGCCAGACGCGTGTGACAAGGAATCTCGAAGGCGTCTCGGCAGACAGGGCTTACCGCGTTTCCGATCAAGCCGCGCTAACCGTCGTTTATCAGCTTCTGAGAGAGGAGGGTTTGTTCCTCGGCCTTTCTTCGGGCATCAATATCGCCGGCGCGGCCCGCTTCGCCAAGGAAGGCGGGCCAGGTCAAACGATCGTGACAATCCTCTGCGACTCGGGGCACAAGTATCAGTCAAAGATCTTCAATCCGGACTGGTTGACCGCGCATGGATTGGATATCGGGCAACCCATCGATTCGATCCTCGGTTAGTGATGATTGGGTAGGGACACGAACTGGACTTCCCGGCATTGTAGCAACAGTGTCTCGCGTTCGGCGACGAGGACATCCCCTGACTCAGTGTCGATTGATTGTGGCAATTTTGTAACAGGACTTTTCCCTCCCGTTGGTAGATAGGGAGGCGCTGAATTTTATGACGAAGAGAGGAAAATCACGCTCAAGACCATGCGCTTTCTCACCGCTCAGCAGGCTATCGCCCATGCCGCTGCGATCACTCGATCTGCGCAAAGGAGGCCGCAGCGTGATTCTTGCGCTGTTCTTTGCCCTGACCGCCTTCGCCGAATGCGAAGTGAGTGCGGGGCACAGGAAACTGGATGGCATCGTCCTTGTTATCGCGGATGGCACATCGCTCGAGCTGATCACCGCAGCCAGGAGTTACGCAGTCGGTAGCACCGGGCGGCTCGCTCTGGAAAATTTTCCGCATACCGCCTTCGTCCGCACGCACTCGGCTTCGGACATGGTGACGGATTCCGGTGCATCGGCCACTGCGATGGCCAGGGGCATCAAGGCGGACAATCGCGTCATCGGAATGGCCGACCCCGCGGCATCTTCGAGTCCGCCGAGTATCCTCGACCTCGCCAAGCGAGCGGGATGGTCCACAGCCATTGTTACTGACGATTCCGTAACCGGAGCGACGCCCGCGCCCTTCTTGCTCGAGCACTCCAACCGGGATCAACACGAGATCATTGCTGAGAAGTTGCTCGACCAGTTGGGAGCCGGGCAGACATCGTCCTTGGCGGTGGATCGAAATGGTTCTTCGATCGCGTTAAGGACCCCGGGGTGATTTACAAAGGCGACGAACGAACCGTCGTGCAAAGAACCCAGAAGAAGATGTCCTCGCTGGCCGCAGCCGTCTTTGAGGAATGGGAGAGCTTCCGCGCCTACGATCCGCCAAAAGACGATTCAAAACCGGTGCTGGGCGTTTTCTTCCCCGACAGGTTTTCCTACTACGCGGATGGAAAGAGAACCCTGCGGCTTGTGGACCTGGCTGAAGGAGCCGTCAGCCTCCTTCGCGCGAAGGGAAAGCCATTCTTCCTGATGGTTGAGGCCGCCCTGCCGGATAAGGCATGCCATGAAAACAATGCCAAACGAGCCATCTTCGAGGTCCTGGAGCTCGACGCCACGTTGGCTTGGCTTCGCGAAAATCTGGGCTCGAATACGCTGATCCTTGTGACTACTGATCATAACACCGGAGGATTTTCCTTTAATGGTCCTATTGTTCCGTTGCGACTTCGGGGGGAGACATTGCTAGGCAGAAATCCGCTGACCGGCGTAAGCTACTTCACTTGGGCAAGCGGACCCGGATTTGATCGGGAGATCACGCGAACGCGAATCATCACCGAGCCCGGCAAGCCGATGCGGTCTGTCGAGGAGACCGTCCTGGAGACGGACGTCGACTATCCGCAGCCCGCGCTGATCGAGGCGAAAGCTTCCTACCATACCGCTGGCGATGTCTGGCTGCTTGGCGAAGGCCCGGGAAGCGAGCGCGTCCGCGGCTTTCTCGACAACACAGAGATTTTCGATTTGATGCAGAACGCGATCGAAGAATCGGTGAAATAGGCTTCAAATACCGGCAAGGAGCTTGCCCGCGAGACCGAGCAGGCCGCCGGCGACGACCACTGAAACTGCGCTCCACCTTCCCTTCCATAAGCCAAAAAAGAACAGGGTTGCGAGGGCTATCGCGTAGACGTCAGGCCGGAATTGCGTCGGGAAAAAGACATGCTGGCCGAACCATACCGCAAGGTTCAGAATCACTCCGACCACCGCGGCTGTGACTGTTGAAAGTGCGGCGCTGAGGACCCCGATGTGCCGCACGCGCTCGACGTAGGGTGCGCCCGCGAGGACGAAGAGAAAGCTCGGCAAAAAAGTCGTCCATGTCGTGATCGCTGCCCCGAGCGTGCCGGCGATGAGGGGCGAAAGCCCGCCGGGGTTCTGCCAGGCCCCGACGAAGCCGACAAATTGCAGCACCATGATAAGCGGTCCCGGCGTGGTTTCAGCGAGCGCGAGACCTGCCATCATCTGGGGGGTCTCCAACCATTGATACTGCTCCACAGCCTGCTGCGCGACGTAAGGCAGCACGGCGTACGCGCCTCCAAATGTGACAAGAGCAGCCTTGCTGAAAAAGATCCCTTCCTGAAAAAGTATGTCATCCCGCCCGCGGAAAAGTCCCGCGAGCACAATGGGCCCGATCCATAGCACCAGACAAGTCGTCACCACGCGAAGCGTGCGCCCCGCCGAAGGCCAGGGTTCGTGCCCCGTGGAATCCCGGCTGCGGGAATCGCGGTCTTTAGCCGTGATGAAGAGGTCCGGACGCAGATGGCCACCCGCCAGACCCAGCAGCGCTGCTGCCAGAATGATCGCCACGAAGGGGAG
Organism: uncultured Verrucomicrobiae bacterium; assembly: GCA_963784465.1. GTDB lineage: Bacteria > Verrucomicrobiota > Verrucomicrobiia > Chthoniobacterales > Terrimicrobiaceae > DASTFP01. Next base: position 50,164 of record CAWASQ010000059.1, on the reverse strand, counting down.
CTTTAAGAAAAAAATTGCCGAGAAAGCCAGGGCCGCAACGCACCACATCAGAGAATTCTTCAGCGCCTTGCCGCCGATTCGAAGGATGGCGGCAGCCACTATGGCCACCACGGCCGGCTGCAGCCCGTAGAAAACTGCTGCCACCCAGGCGATGTTCCCTCCTGCCATGTAAAGCCAGCTAAGCGCCCAGAGAATGACGGCTGCCGGGAACACGAAAAGTGCTCCCGCCGCAACACCTCCCCAAGTTCCATGCAGGGACCACCCGATATACGCCGCGAGCTGCTGAGCCTCCGGTCCAGGCAGCAGCATACAGAAATTCAAGGCGTGCAGAAATCGCTCTTCGCTGATCCAGCGTCTCTTCTCGACGAGCTCCGCGTGCATGATGGCTATCTGACCGGTCGGCCCTCCAAAACTGATGAATCCCAGCTTCAACCAGAAGCGCAGCGCTTCGTGGGGTGACGGGCGTCGCTCTGTCATCTCAGGAAACTCATTGTGCGCGCAGCGTCCCGGACGAGCAAGAACAGGGGTCAGCCGTGAGAAGTTTTCAGCAGGCCGTTCCGGCCGGCTAAATTGCAAACAGAGGGGCCTTACTCTTGCAGCACAAGTCGCTCTTTGAAGTGCCTCAAAACACGACCGATGTAGCGTATATGCGATCAGCCAACATCCTTGGAGAGGGCCGCCAAGGTCGATTGAAGACGCTTGCCACGGGATTTTTTCATCGGACTTTTCGCTCGATTTCGCCAACCTTGGGTTGATGAGCGTTGATCCGAACAAGCCATACAACGACCTCCCTTTGCTTCCTCCGCCCGGCGACTTGGAGACCAGGTCGGTCTTGAAGAAGTGCGTAGCCGCGAACAAGGCATTGGCGGAGCTCAAAGGAGCTGGTGACCTCATTCCCCATCAGGCCATTTTGATCAACGCCATTCCGCTCCAGGAGGCCAAGCTTAGCTCCGAAATCGAAAACATCGTCACCACGCAGGATGCCCTTTTCCAAGCCGCTCTCGACGAAAGCCGGGACACCGATCTGGCAACAAAGGAGGTGCTGCGTTACCGGGCAGCTTTGCGCCGCGGGAGTGAAGCCCTGCAGTCCGCACCGCTGCGTCTGGGATTGCTCGAGGAGCTCTGTGGAATTCTGCGCGACGAGAAGGTCACCTTCCGCTCGGATAACAGCGTCTACATCGGAAATCTCTCACAGCGCACGATCACCTACACGCCGCCGGCCGGCGGCGGCGTCATGCGGGCCAAGCTTCGTAACCTCGAGGAATTCCTTCTCGCCGACGATGACCTCGACCCGCTGGTGCGCATGGCCGTGGGACATTACCAGTTCGAGGCTATTCACCCGTTCACGGATGGCAACGGCCGAACGGGTCGCATTTTGAACATTCTTTTTCTTCTGCACGCCGGCCTGCTCCGCATTCCGGTACTATACCTCAGCCGCCATCTTATTCAGAACAAGGTGGAGTATTACCGCCTGCTCCGTGGGGTTACGGAACGCGCTGAGTGGGAGCAATGGCTGCTGTTCCTGCTCACCGGCGTCGAGGAGACCGCCCAATGGACAACGGGCCGCATCGTGGCAATCCGTGACCTTCTCGACGAGACCCTCGCCCGTTGCCGCGCCAGGCTGCCGTCCAAAGTCTATTCAAAGGAACTCGTCGAGCTGATTTTCACCCAGCCCTATTGCAAAATCCAATTTCTGGTTGAGGCTGGAATCGCAAGACGGCAGACGGCTTCGGTATACCTCCAGGAGCTGGAGAAAATTGGCATTCTCACCGCGGAAAGGCAGGGGCGAGAGATTCTCTACAGGCACCCGGCGCTTCTGAAGGTGCTCGCTGCATGAGACGCCGACGGCTTCTCGCTTCAATTGATGTCGAAATATCTCGATAATTTCGACATGTTTGGAGAACATGTCGATGCGATCGACAAGTTCCTTGGGAGCTGTCGAAACGATTTGGAAATTTCGACGGGTTCTTGTGCTCGAGTAAAGGAGGCGCAGGCTCAAAACTCAAAGCTGCGCACTCCGATCGTCGTGCGAGAACCAAAATCTTCCCGCTCGGATTGGCGATAGATGGTGCCTTGGGAATCAAGAAAGCCATCCACGACGGGTCTTCCGGCGCAGCCGGGGCAGACAAGGGTGAACAGCCAAAGAAGAATCGAGGCAGCGGTGCCGCAGTGCATGCGGGCATACTCGCAAACGAGACAAGCCACGCGAAAAAGGAACTCATAAAAGCCGGCGCACGCATTGCGCGCTCTGTTTCACCCAAACGAGCCAAGGCGCCACCTCAGCCGGGGACTTGTTGAGATGCTCTCCGACGCTGCCTCTGAGGAAAGAATCGTTTCGGCTTCTACATCACGCCTTCGGTGCGTGCCTGGCGCAGGGCATGTGAAAGACTCAAAATCAACGCCATGCTTTCCTGGGCTTGCCGCTCCGCACTCAGGGCTCCGGGCAAGGCCAATGATGATTTCGGCGGGCTGTCGTTCCCGATCGGGAATTGGGGTAAACGTGCGGCTATACGTCGGGTCGAACCGGATTCGCTCTCCATTGGAAGAGGGGACTCGTCGTCGCGTAGCGCTTCAGGGCGTCGGATAGATCGACTTTTTGTTCCTCCTCCGCGAGCCAGGCTTCCACGTCCGCGTCGAGGGCGCGGGGGTTTTGCCGAAGGAGGAAAATTGCCTCGTATGCGTAGCGTTCCAATTCGCGCTCGAGAACCTGAACGTGGCCGCACTGCGAATTCTCCCAGCACCGCATTCCGTCGATCTGCTGAGTCGCGGTCCGGAAGACAGTCTGGCGATGGGCTTCCAGATTGGCGACCGGATAGGCGGTAATTTCGATGCCCGTCGCGAGGCGAAGTCGCGCTTCGAGCGCGACAAGCAAGCGCGCGATGGCGTAAGGGGTAATGATTTCAGTGCCGACCCATCCGCCGATCACCAGCACGTCGGAGAGGTTCTTTGTCAGCAGGAGTGCCGCAAACGTGGAAATAGGGAATCGTCTCGCTCCGAACACCCACTTGTGGCGCTCCGTAGCCCACCACAAGCGACGAAGATTCTGACGCTAGCTTGACCAACGGGGCTATCAGATCGTGCACATCTTGGCGTCCGGACTTGAAGCGATCAGTGATTTGGCTGTCGACGAAATTGTCCATGGGGAACCTCCTTTTTGGTGTCCGGCAAACAAACATTGGATGGCGGCAAGTTGCAACGGGATAATGACGGGAAAATGACGAATATCTCCGGTGCTTCTCAAAGCTTCCCGGCGCGGCTGCCTCAGATTATAGTTCCACCGTTCGGCCTTAATTAGTCCCGCAGTTGAGAACCAGCGCCCGCCTATCCAATGGGCGCTCGCCGGTCGCTTTCCGACGGCCGCCTCACTAACAATCCGCCTGCGCAGGGTCAAAAGATGACGCCCAACTGGAACCCGAGAACGGTGGCATTCTCGACGAGTCCGGTGCCGTTTGGCCGAATGATGTATTGAAGCACCGGCTGGGCGTAGAACCACTTGTTGACCTGGATGCGATAGTCGAACTCCAAGGACCGCTTCATAGACCTGTGTTGCCCGTCCTCTCCTCTCGTCGGCGAGCTGCTTGTAGTAGCTGTAGTTGCCGTACGCAAACGCGACACCGAGCTGGTCTTGATCGCGGGTTGGAATCAGCCCCTTGTAAACCAGGCCGGTCTGGAAGTAGAAGGGCAGAGGGTTGTTGTACTTCGGCGCGAAATTGATCAAGCTAAAGAAATAAAGACCCTGCTCGTTCAATTTCGGCTTCGACGGTTTAACGATCTCCTTAAACTCCTTCCCGTCCGCGATCGATTTGCCATCAGAGTGGAACCGAGGGCGCTGGCGCCTCGGGCGACGGCTCGCGATAAAGTTGCTGATCGGCCTGCCAGTAGAACAGCAGCTTCTGATCATAGTTCTCTCCGAAGTACGAAGTGTTTTCGACGCCCCAATAGATCAAGCCCGCCGCATACCGCCCTGGAAGCTTGGATGGGCCGATCTTTGGGGTGAATCCAGTCTCCGTCAGCCAGAAAAGGCCATTTCGGTCCGGCGGTTGCGCGCCGGCGAAGAACAAGCCATGGTTGGACGGGGTGCGCGGCGTCTGGAATCGCCATGTACAACCCGCTCTGAAGGTAATACCAATCCAGGGGCTTCACCTTGAATGTAGCCACCCCACGCCGAGTAGCTGCCTCCCCAGCCGATGCCGTTGGCGCCAATGCCTCGGTTCGATGTGAACGTGTTGTTGATGAAAAACTTGTTCAGCGGCTGGTTGATGAAAATATCCGTCGGATTCTGCCAGCCGCCCGACAACGTCAGAAATTCCTTAATTCCAAAGAGCTCCGGCGTCGTGTAGGTCAAATAGACCTGCTGAAAGCGCCACAGCCTGCCACCCTGAAAAGTGCTCGGAGCAAACTGGCTGCTCGCCCCAACCTACTTGTTCACGCCGGCGCCTCCCCGATAACGCAGATCTGAATACAGGGTGAGGCCCTCGATCGCGTCCCATCCCGTCAGCTTCGCAAAATCCAGCGTTCCGCGGAACTTGAACTCGTCGTCGTATCCAAAGCGCTGTTGAAGGCCGCCGTCAACGTTCCAAAGGAAGTTCGCCTTCCATTCCACCCCAAGCTTCAGCCCGTGGTCTTCCAAGGTGTCCCGGACCCCAAACCAGTTGCCGGACGCCCACTTTCCGTTCCACCATTCTTCAAGGGCCGAAGGTCTCTGCCTTGGGCTCCGAAGTTGACGCCTGCTGTCCAGCTTGGGATCCAGCGGGAGAACCCCATGCAAGCCCCAACGCGGCCAGACTCGAGATGATTTTGCTCTTCTTCTTCATGCTTGATTCATTTGACGGGCGCGCCATCAGCCATTTCGGACCAGTAGCCCTTTGTTCCATGCGGTAAAAATTGCTTAATAACGATTGAATTTGTCGTATATCGAGTCGCGTTTTAGTTCCTTTGATCGAAGTGTCAACGGAATTTTTGAAGTTTGCTCGAAGCGGAGCCCGATTCGATTTCCGCGCGGCGAGATAGCGGGGCGGGGTTAGCGCGCTAAGCGGGCATGTAGAGGATGCGTCCGCACTGGGGGCAGTGGACGATTTGCTTTGCGGCGCGGACTTGGACGACGGTCTGGGCGGGGACCTTCATATGGCAACCCATGCAGACTTCGTGTTCGAGGGTTGCGATGGCGGTGCCGTGCTTGGTTTTGAAGAGCCGGAGGTAGAGTTCAAGAGCGTCTTCGTCGAGCGCTTTTGTCAGGAGCTGGTGTTCGTTCCTAAGCTCGGCGATACGCGTTTCCAGATTGGATTTCCTTGTTTCGAGCGCGTTCAGGAGGTTCTCGAGTTTGTTGCGCTCCTCGGCGTGTGCTTTTTCGGCGTTGGCGAGCTGCGGCGTCAGCTTTTCGAGCTCCTCCATGAGATCCAGCTCTCGATCCTCAAGAGTCACGATGGTCTTTTCGGCGGCCTCAATTTCATGGGCGAGCGCCGCGTATTCTTCATTCTTGCGGGTTTGGAGCTGCTGCTGTCTGTAGCGGGCGATCGCATCTCTCTTGCTGCCTGCCTCGATCTCGAGCGTTCTTTTCTCTATTTCAATTTCCTTGGCGCGGACCCTTGCGCGCTCGAGTTGAGCAGCGGACTCCGCGATTTGCTTTTCGCGCGCTTTGCGCTCCTCGGGCAGATGTGAAAGTTCCGATTGGAAGTTTCGAAGGCGCTGGTCGCGGTCCTGAAGGGTGAGCAGCTTTTCGATCACATCGAGCATCAACGAATGATGACCGGCCCGCTAAGAATAATCCAGCGAGCAGTTTGCCAAGCTCGGCGGGGGAGGTCGCCGGGGCTCGGCGCCTGCCGGCAGGTCTGTTTACTCTCGCCAGCGACACGCGTTGGGGGCATCCAGGCCAAGCTGGTCAAGAATGCGCCACACGACTGTATCCGCAAGTTCGACGAAACTCGAAGGGCGGCTATAGAAGGAGGGCGAAGCGGGCAACAAAGTTGCGCCTGCCTCAATGACGGCCACGGCGTTGCGGGCGTGAATTAAGCTCCATGGAGTTTCGCGCGGGACCAAGATAAGCGTCCGCTGCTCTTTCAGGAAGACGTCCGCCGCGCGCAGGATGAGGCTATCGCTCATGCCATGGGCAATGCGGCCAAGGGTCCCCATGGAGCACGGCACGACGATCATTGCATCGAACTTTGTGCTGCCACTGGCGAACGGTGCATTCATGCTCTTGTCGGAATGTTCGACAGCGCCCGGAGGGACCTGCAATTCGCCAATCTCCTCGTGGATAACCTGCTTCGCGTAAGCGCTCAGTACGAGATGCAATTCATGCTCGTTCCGGTCGAGATAATGCAGGAGGCGTTGAAGATAAAGGGTTCCGCTGGCCCCGGTAGCTGCGAGGACAAGGCGCATTTCAGGCAGCCTCTTGCAGCCTCGGCCAGGCTGGTCTCAGGTCGCCGGCTTTCAACGCTTAGATCAGTTTGGACTCTGTGAGGGCTTTGCGAATCTCGAAGGTCTTGCTCAAAGCGCCGGAGTAAACCGCGTTTGCCTTGAGGTCGGGCTGGTTGCGCGAAGATTCATCCACCTGCACCAGTCTGGCACTGATTTCCGCCAGCGAGACGTTGGATCCCTGCTCTTTGTTAAAGACCCATCCCGCCTGAATGGCTCCGCCGAGCCCGGCTCCTTCTCCGCTTTGGAGGCATACGGTAGGCACTCCAAACACATCCGCGCACATTTGGCGCCACATGCGGCTGTTGCTCCCGCCCCCTGTAAGCCGGATCTCCGAAGGATTCATGCCGAGCTCGCGAAACCGCCCGAGCCCATAACCGAGGCCGAGCGTCACGCCCTCGAACGCCGCGCGCGCCATGTGCGGAGCGGTAAAATTCCCGAGAGTGAGACCGTGAAATACGCCCGTCCCGTTCGGCAGGTCTGGTGTTCGCTCACCGGTCAGGTAGGGAAGCAGAAGAAGGCCATCGCAACCAGCAGGCACAGAGCGAACCTGTTCCTCAAGCTGCGAATAGTCCCAGCCGAAGGTCTTGCGGATATGCTCTGTGACCAGCGTGAGGTTCAGCGTGCAAATTAGCGGCAACCAGTTGTCGCTACTGTCGCAGAAGCCGGCGACTTCTCCCTGCGAATCGATGATGGGCACCGCGGAAAAGGCGAAGAGAGTCCCGGATGTCCCGAGGCTTGCGGTCACGACGCCGGCCTGAATGTTGCCGGTTCCAATGGCAGCCATCATGTTGTCGCCGCCGCCGGCGCTTACCGACGGTGCCTTGGCAAGTCCCCATTTCGTGCAGAGCTCGTCGCGCACTGTTCCGTGGGAAAGCGCCGAGGAAACGAGCGGAGGAAGCTTCTCGGTGAGATCCTCCGCAATGTAGCTGACGACCTTTGTTGACCATTGACGCGCAGTCACGTCGAGCAAGGCGGTGCCGGAAGCATCACCGTACTCCATCTTCTTTACGCCCGTGAGCCAAAAGTTCAGGTAGTCATGAGGGAGAAGAACGCTTCGCGTCCTTTTCCAATTCTCGGGCTCGTTCTGGCGCAGCCACAGGATCTTCGGCGCTGTATAGCCGGTGCGCATTGTGTTTCCCACCAGCGCGATGACGTTCGCGGGTCCGCCAAAATGATCGGTGATTTCGTCGCACTGGGCGCTTGTTGTCGTGTCGTTCCACAATTTGGCCGGGCGAACGACCCGGTCTTCGTGGTCGAGAACGACGAGCCCGTGCTGCTGACCGCTTACCCCGATTCCGCAAACTTCGTCCTTGCGCGCCCCAAGCTTCCCGATGACCTGCCCGATGGATTGTTCCGCGGCGTCGATCCAATCCTTTGGATCCTGCTCCATGGCGCCGGGCGGCAGGTTGGGGACGAAGCCGTAGGCCTTCTGTGAGGAGGCGAGTATTTCTCCACTCTCCCAATCGAGAGCGATGGTTTTTGTGCTTTGTGTGCCGCAATCGATTCCGAGAAAGATCATTTGGGAGGGATGGTTTAAGGCTCCAAAGTTACGCTTTGGCGCAAGGGGATAAAGAACTTTTGCTGAGGACCTAAACCATTCCAAGCTTTTGCTTGCCTTCCTCGCTGATTCGATCCGGAGTCCATGGGGGATCCCAGACGAGGTCAACACTCGCGTCCCGCACGCCATCGATGGTCAGGATCTTCTGGCGCGCCTCGCTGGCGATGATGGGACCCATTCCGCAGCCGGGCGCGGTGAGGGTCATCTGGACAGTCACATCGCAGCCATCCTGCTCGTCGGACTTGATATCGAGGGAATAGACGAGCCCCAGATCGACAATATTAACCGGAATTTCCGGATCGTAGCAGGTCTTGAGCTGGTCCCACACGGCCTGCTCAAGATTGCCTTCGGCGGGTTTTTCCGCGCCGGCCGACGGTTCCTGCCCGATCGAATCGGCATCCTGTCCCTCGATGCGATAGAGCCCGGCCTGGCTCGGAACGAGGATGGTAAAAGACCCTCCCAGCGCTTGAGTGATGACGACCTGAGTGCCGGCGGGAAGAGTGATCTTCTCACCGCTGGGGATGCGTGTCACTTCGACCTCGCGGGAAGTGGTGGCTGAGGATTCATGGCTCATGGGAACGTGAGGGTTGAGAGTTGAGTGTCGAGGGCATGCTCTCGATCCGTAATCGAACTGAAAATTGCTATTGAGTCGGAGGTTCCTCCTGGCCGATGCTAGTCGTCGTCCTCGTCCGTAGATGGCTCTTGCGGCCTTGTAGCCTGCGAGATATTGCTCGACGAGCAGCAAGCGTCCCTCGCCGGCGCGTTGGACGATCTTTAGGAGCTGATCCATCGAGCTCACTTCTTCGAGTTGCTCGGTGACGAACCATTGCAGGAAAGTCGACGCGATGTGGTTGTTCTCCTTGAGCGCGATATCCATAAGCGTGTTGATAAGGTCAGTGACCTTGATCTCCTGCTCCAGCGAAAGCTTCACGGCGTCCTCAGCGAAGGGGAAACGGGCGACGGGTTTGGTGATCGCGGGAATTTCGACGCGGGCTCCGGCATCGGTGAGAAACTTAATGAACTTCATCGCGTGCTCATGCTCCTCGGCTGCTTGCTTATAAAAGTGCCGCGCGAGAAAAGGCAGCGATTCGGCGTCGAAGTGCGACGCGATGGCCGTGTATTGAATGCTCGCCGCAAACTCGTAGCCGATCTGTTCATTGATCTTATCGTTGAGCGCCTGGGAAATGAGCATGCTTCAAGTTCTGTCCGCGAGCTTCAAAGGTCAAGCTTCCGCCCTGTGCAAGCTGTCGCCAATTTTTCGCAACCGCCCATCAGACAATGGCGGCTTTTTTACCCATCATGTCAGGCGTGTCTTGCAGGATACGTCAAGCTGAGTGCCCGCGGATCGACGACACCGTCTTCTCTGCCAATCCATTGCTAACCCCCGCCATCCGAACAAATGTGCGCATCGCCGGCGGCTGCTTGGAGATCCCGCTGCTTCCGCGCTGGCCGGTGCTTTTCCGGGGCGTGCATTCCTTCCGCCGCGTGATCTCATTCTGCGGAAATTCCTGCAGTGTGCTTGGAAGCATCGGCGGCTACCCGGAAGTCTGGTGCACGCCGTGCGGCCGAAGCGCCTCCGGCGGCAATCTCAAGTATTTCTTTCCCTGCTGGAATCGCGCTTTCGTGACGATTGAGGAGCAATCTGGCGAATGGCACTACTCTGTGGCATTCCTCGACGCCTGCGCGGACGTTCTTCACACAGTTTGCCTCACCCAGGATTCCGATTTGGAGGCGTTTCGGTGGTGGGTCGGGCTCAACCACGCGGCGAGTCCCGGAGCAGAGATCTCACCGCATGTTCGCTCTCCCTCCCGAGTTGAAGGGCCGTCCGCTCTTTGCGAGGGAGAGGTGCTTTCGCTGTCAAAGCAGGAATTCAGCGCCGTGCTGCGTCGCATGATTCAAGAAGAAATTTCCATTCAGATTTTTGTCGGCAACGACGGCCTGACGCAGACCGCGGAAATGCGTCCGACCCACCTTCACGAAGACGCTGACTGGATCTATGCCGCCGATGACTGTTGCGGGCTGCGGATGCGCATCGCGCGATTGGCCGAGATTTTCTTCCACGGATCGTCAGGCTCCACGGATTGGGCCCTGAGGGCCTTCGAACCCGAGGGCCGTCTTGTCTGCGCTATCACTCCTCCCAGGAGAAGCGGTCCGGGAGAGCGGAGGGAGACCCTCGTCAAGCTGGAGGCCGCCTTGAAGGAAAATGCGAAATGAGCGGCCCGCGGATGACCGGTGTCCCTTATTATCCTCGAAAATCGCGCAACCTCTCGAGCTCCGCATTGTTGCATCCGGTAAGTTAAAATCCTACCGATGAAACGAACAATACTTCTATCATTAGGCGGTGCCCTCGGCGCCGCGGCCCTGGTGATTTCGCAGGTCGTGGCTGCCAACCCTGGTCCCGCCGCAAGCCCTTCCACGCAGGAATCGCAGCTCGCCAAGGAACCGTCTTCTCCGGGAGAGCCACGCGATTTCTGTGGACGCGATCAATTCGGTGGTTCGCGCGAGAAATTTCGCCGCCACGGCCGTCACGAGGGAATGCACCGCGGTCACGGCGTTGAAAAACTCGATCGCTTGTTGAATCTGACGAGCGAGCAGAAGGAGAAGGTCAAAGAGATTATGGAGGCGAGCAAGCCCAGGATCCAGGCGATTCGAGAAGAACAGAGGGCGAAAGTTCGCGCGGTAATGGATGACGCGGGTAAACAGATCCGCCCTCTTCTCACTCCCGCTCAACAGAAGGTCTTCGATGATGCCCAAAAGCTTCGAGAGGATGCCCGTAAACTCAAAGAGGAATCTAAGAACCTTCGTAAGGGGGAAAGCAACCAGCCGGAATAATAGTACCCTTCATGACTCGCGGGGGCGGCCAGATTGGCCGCCCCTTTTTCTTTGCGGCTGCTCACTGAAGAACCCAGGAAGCGTGCGGACCATTCCGCTGATTCCTGAGCAACTTGAAGGCAAGGTGACACATCAGCCGTGGCTCATTTGGCTCGCGTGGGGCCGTTTGCACCCGTTTTCGGGCAGCTTGCGCAAGTATCCACAAAACTATGGCAATCGCCCGTTAGCGCCTTCGCAGCACACTCTTCAGAATGCAGGGATGACAGACAGCCTGTGCCTCGTCTCCATGTTCCTGGGCTACCTCACCGCCGAAGCATGCGAGATTTTGATGCCAACTGCGGCGATTCCCAGGCGGCTCGCGCAAAAAAGGCTTCCCTGTCTTCGCTCTCAAACAGAAGTAGAACCAACCGTTAGGAGTAGCTCCTACAAATCTAATCCACAAAAATGATGATAAAAAATGATGCACTCAGAAATCTAAAGGGACTAGCAATCGCCGCGTTTGCCTGTGCTGCCTTCGTCCAAACTGCAAGAACGGAGCCATGGATCGAGGACGTCAATCCATCAGACGGCTTTGGGGAGCTCACGGATCGCTGGGACCTCAACCAGGCAGGTACGATCTACGCCGAATGGGATGTCTTTGGCTCTGCGACCTCTGACAATTCTCCTGACATAGGTTCATTTGGCCTGGGAAGCGCTTCCGTTACAGAGAATACCGGCGGTGCATTTCTGACCAGTGGTGGAAACATCTACAGTCCGACGGTTGCGACAGATTTTGCAACGACCCTTGCCGGGAGTCTGGCTTCAATCGATGGGACCCGCACTGTGGTTGCGCATATAAAGACGTTGGGAAGCTTGATCGCCGACAGCAGTGTGACATTGACCGTGAACGGGACCCCGTACACACCAACTGGTTATCTACTAAGTGATGTGCCGCTGGGTGGCTTCGGTGGCAACGACCAGGAACGCCTCTATGTTTGGAATTCCGTTCCCGATGGCTCCTACACGTTTGATTTCAATGCTTCGGAATCCAGCATGAGCCTCGCGAGGTATGCGACCTACGCAAGCGACGTGGCTCCGATTCCTGAGCCGAGCACATGCGTGCTGTTCGGAATTGCATCGGCGTTCGTTCTCTACGTGGTGCGGCGCCGGCGCGGTGCAAGCTGCGCGGAGCAGGCATAAGCCGAGCGCGACTTGAAAAGAATCGTGGGGATTGCCGCTCCGTTCTGTCTGGGATTGGCCGCGATCGCGCCTCTTTTCGCTCCCGCCCTCAATGCACTGGCTCTCGGTGAAGCCGAGACCAGCCATCTGGGGTATTCGATAGCAAGGACGAAGAGGCTCCTGATCGTTGTTACCGCAGCGGGTGTTGGAGCCTGCGTGGCATTTACCGGGATGATCGGCTTTGTCGGACTTGTCGTGCCGCATCTGGTGCGACTTTGGATTGGACCAGATCACCGCTGGCTCCTCCCGGGATCAGCGCTGCTCGGCGCAAGTCTTCTCACGATCGCCGATACGATTGCCCGGACCGTCGTCGCTCCGGCGGAACTCCCAATCGGCATATTCACTGCGGCGTTTGGCGCACCGTTTTTCCTCCTGTTGCTGGTGCGCGCGCGGCGATCCGCAATCTGGACATGAGGGAAATTGCCAAGCAGGTGCTGAGGGCTGCGCAATTGACCTACCGCGTTGGTTCCCGTCCCTTGGTTTCAGAGATCGATTTCGCGCTGCGCTCGGGAGAGGTGGTCGCGATGCTCGGGCCGAACGGAGCAGGAAAATCCACGATCCTCAAACTGCTCTCGCGGCCAATTGCGTCCGTCATCGGGCACCGTGATTTTTGGTGACAAGCCGCTTCAGCAATGGCCGCCGCGAGAGCTTGCCAGGCGCCGCGCGGTGCTGCCTCAACATGGGATGGTGCCTTTCGAGTTTTCCGCCCTGGAGATCGTTCTGCTCGGCCGATCGCCGCACGGTGACGGGCGAAGCTGCCTGGCCATGGCTCTTGAGGCGATGGAATGGACCGAATGCCGGCACCTCGCCGAACAATCGGTCAAGACTCTGTCCGGTGGCGAACTTCAGCGTGTGCATCTTGCTCGCGTGCTCGTGCAAATCGGCTTGCGCGCCGATCGCTCGATCCGTTGCCTCATGCTCGACGAGCCGATCGCCAATCTTGACCCCGCTCATCAGCACGATGCCTTGCGCATCGCCCGCGAGATCGCCTCACAGGGCGCAGGCGTCTTCGTGATCCTCCATGATCTCAATCTTGCCGCCCAATACGCCGATCGCACCATCCTTCTGAAGGACGGGCGGATCGCGGCAGCAGGAACACCCGCGGAGGTCATCAGCGCGGATCGAATTCGCGAGGTCTTCGGCGTGCGCGCCCGAATCATCGACAACCCCGTATGCGGAACGCCGGCGGTTTTTCTCGAACCTTCAAGCTTCCCAAGGTGAGTCCAAGGCTGACGGCTCGTGGCTCGACGGAAATGCTTACGCGAGGAGCGGCGGGCAGGGTTCGATCGATTTTTGCTTTCCCGCCAGATATCGCAGTGCCTCGACAATCCAGTGGGCTACGGACTCCGGAGGTTCCTCGTAGAAGCGTTGCCATGCCATCGCTTTTTGATCCTCGTAGGTATCTTCGCTGTGGTCCCTCAGCCATGCCAGCCTAACTCCGTGCCCAATGACCACATCCAAGACCAGATATTCGGACAGAACGAATTCGGGGTTCTCGCGAAAGAAATCACCGAGGGCAACGAGCGCTTCAATGGTCAGATGACGATATTCCGGGGCATCGATTTTGGCCAGGAGGTGCTCGACGCTGCGGGCAAAATTCGTCTCGCCCGGAGTCATCTCGGCAAGAAGCGGAGCGCTATCCATCCGATTGCGTCGCTCAAGTTTATCGCCGATCACCAACCCGCAACAGTGCTCCAGGGTTTCCCAGACGCCGGGATAAAATCCCGCCGGCACCTGTCCCAGAGCGCCTCCCCGGCGGCGATGGTCCAGCCAGCCGTCGGGCGGTGTTGGAGAAGATTGCTGTGCTCCCGCCGTTGGACGCCACTCGACCTCGATGCCGGATTTCAGATGGAGAGCTTCCTGTCGCTCAAGCAGCTCCGCGGCCTGCGCATAGTCCCTGAGAACGGTCGTAAGACGCGATTGGACCTCCGAAGGAGAGAGACCCAGCAATCTCTCGTAGGCCTCATCCTGGATAAGAGAGAACTCCGCCGCCACCTCCGCGGTCAAGAGCAAGATCAAATAGCCCACCCGCACGGTCAAAAGGCCCCGCAGCAGCTGAGGTTCGAGCTTAATAAGGTTGTCGAGACACAAGAGGATTTCCTGGGCCAGGACACGCTCGCGAACATCCTCCCGGGAGAACCGAGCGATCCTCTCCGCGATGGCTGTGCCTCCCATAGGCTCTGTAATAAGCGACTCCGGGCTGTAGGCCTTCCCCACCAAGATGTGTTTTTGACGGACCAGAAGATTGGTGACTGCCTCTTCGAGCCCCGGGGCAAACCATGACCGCAATGCTGCGATGCGGCGCAGGACGCTCCAGTGCCTCCCCTGACTGGCTCGTTGCCAAAGTTGATCCAGCAGGGCCTCCAAACCGATGGTTCCCTCCCCGGAATCTGCGGACGCCTGAGCCCAAGGTATTTCACCATCCCGGCCAAGCAAGAGCACGAGTCCCTGGAGACACTCCGCCTGCTCGTAGATATTGTCGCTGGCCCTCAGCCGCTCAATAAGCCGCGATTGATTTTGTGAAGCTTCCAACTCCAAGGCGAGCTCTTCAGCCGCGCTCAAAGGCAGGTTCTGCCCGGGTTGATCTTGCAAGGCTGGCTTCGAAGGGGCCTGCCTGCTCAGATCGGACCCCGCCCCGGGGATCGACCCGACATTTGGATCCAAAGATCTCCAGTCTGCCGAGGCCATGAATTGGCCAAGGGCGCCAAGGCGCACGACTGTTTGTCCGCAGCGACCGTCACGCCATTCATGGAGGAGAGTGGATAGCAGGTCCGTTCCGGCCCCGAGATGCCGCTGGGCCAGAGGCACAACGAGCGTGGGAAATCCCTGGCTTTGCCAATGCTGGGAAAGATAAGCCACTTCGCTCCGCAAGCGCTGGCACAGAATGGCCATATCCAACGCCAGGTGATCCTGGTATTCCGCCACGACCGATGGAGCGAACGCCAATCTGCGGTCGCCCAATCGATAGAAGCGAGCGGTCGTCAGGGAACGGAGACGCCGCTCCGGTCTGCCGCTCAGGCCAAGAACCGGGCTCGCGCCCTGGGCTGAATAGAAGCGGGCCAACTCCCGGGCGGGCCTGAGTTCAATGGTTTCCAGCTCGTCCACCCGCTCAGCCCGAATTCCCAGATTGGCCAGCTGGGTTTGGGTTTCAAGATCCTCCGCCAGGAGCGCAATCTGGACCGGGGGCGCGGGTTTGGGACGCTGGCGATGGCGTCCCAGAGGATCGATGTCATTGCGATCCAGGAGACCGTCGTCGAGCATTTGGGCCAGCCACCAGAGGCTCTGCGCCCAAACCAGGGGAACATTCTCGTTCGGAAGGCGGTCCTGGCTGCCCGGATTGGCCTTTTCCGCTTCGATGCTTGAGGCGGGAACGTAGTAGAGCTCGGGCAAGAGACCGACACCATTGTTTCGTTGTTCCAGCCCTTGGAGGCGGCGGCGATAATCGGCGGCGAGCTCGACCTCCTCACGATAATGGGCGTCAAGAAGGAGATAGGTAAAGAAGAGGGGCCACTCACACTCGACGTGCTCGAAAACCTTGAGTTCGCTGGGCTCGTAGTGCAGGCGGCTGTGATCTTCCAGAACGGTTTGATGCCCGTCTCGAAGGAAGCGCTTGCAGCCATATTTGCCCTGTAGCAGCTCGACGATGGCCGACCGCGTGCGATCAACCAGTTCGTCATCCGTAACCGCAAATGCAGGAAACCCAATGACGGCCAGCGTCGCGGCGTCCACCTGCTTGGAAGCCGATTCGCGCGGCAATAAGCTATGGAGGGTGACGCGAGCCCGGGCAATCTCGTCGGGAAGAACGTGCACCTGGGTGCTGCGATCGCCCTGGGGCCCGTATAAGTTGAATCCGTCCAGGGCCTCCAAGGCGGCAAGAGCCATTCCCACGGAACTGGCATTGATCTCCCGATTGCCGCTGTTGATCTTGTTGCCCCGCTCCCAAATTCCGTAATCCGGGGTCCGGTAGGCGCGACCGATGTAGTAGATCAGATTTTGAACGAAGGCGACCTCCACCTGACTCCAGATTAAATCAATTCCGCCAGCAATCATTTGGGCCAGCGTGAGCAGATACAGGGAGGTGGCGTCGAGTTGGAGATGCCCCCATTTGTCATCCGCAGCGACCGGTTGGCCGACCGCCGTGTCGTATTTCGCGTGCAACGCGTCGAGCGGGTTCTGATTCTGCTTAAATCGCTCGACCTTCGCGGCCTGGCCCATCATTGCCGCGAGCAATCCACGCATCAACCGGACCACCGCGTGCTCCAATTCGCGGCTCCGGCGATCGTCGGGCGCGTGCCGGCGATAGGCAAGCGCCAAGCCCCACACCGCGTAAATGCTGTAGACGTTGTCGCGAACCCAGGCATCGGTGTAGTCTCCATGCACCGTCACCGCGGTGCTGGCAGGCAAGAGGCCAGTGACTGGGTGCTGCCGAGCCAAAATAACCGACTGAACCGCCTGAAAGTAACGGTCAAGTTGGCTCAAACGCTCGTCGGCAACCTTTGAGTTCAGTTCCATCGCGTCTCGAAACAGGCCAGCGAACCTTCAAGCCCAAGCCCGCCGGCTTCCTCTCTTACAAACGGATTTTTCATGCGAGCCTCGCCCCCAGCATTTTCCATGCCGCAATAATACACATTCCGAAGGTGAGCACAACGCTCCTGGCATTCGCGAAGCCCAAAGTCGCTCCCTTTTCGGCGGAGTTTATCAGGCGCGATCGACAGCTAACGTCTTCTGCTGAGCGGAAAAACGCATGGGCACATGCCGAACATCTCCGCAAACGCCTTGGAGAAATGGCTGAGGCTTGAATAGCCGACAGCCATCGCCGCCTCGGTGACGTTTAGTCGGCCGCTGCGAAGCAATTCGGCGGCGCGTTCAAGCCGCAAATTCCGAAGGTAGCGCGAGATGGTCATGCCGGTATGCTCCGAAAAAATGCGACTGAGATAGAACGGACTGCACCCTACTTCGCGTCCAAGTTGAGAGAGCGAGGGTGGATTCTCAAGATCCCTTGCCAGCGCTTGCTTGACGCGTTCGACCCGCTCCACAGCCAGTCGTCGGTGACGTTCGCAGAAAAGTTCCTCGCCAAGTTCGATGAGTGTGAGCGCGGCTATTTCAAGAATCTTCGCGCGGAACCAAAGGTCGCCAGCGAGTCCCTGCACAGGGGGTCTAAGCATTTCTTCCGCACTCCGTCGCACGCGAGGATTGAGCGGCTGCTCCCGCGCCGTGCGCAGACGAGCTTCCCCACCCAAAAACCCCCGCGTCTCGCGATCCAGAACCGCTTCGTGGCCACGCACCGCCTCGCTCAACCAACCGCGCGACATTTCCAAGGTGAGGAAACGGTGTCTCTGCCCCGCATGCCGGTCTGCCCGCAAACGGCTCTCGTCGGCCGCATAGTGGGCCACGCGTTGAGGATTTACGATCGTGGTCTGCGCCGGACGCTCGTGAATAGCGCCGCAACCCTCAAAATTGATGCAAATTTCGAGGCTCTCGGGGTGGAAACTGCGAGACCATTCAAGCGTGCTCGGGCACTCAAAATCGTGCCACTCAACACTCACCCCCATCTTCGGAAAACTGCCGAAAAGCGGACGCCACTCCCCTTCGATCTCCGCCCAAATAGGCTCCTCGCTGAATTCACTCCCCTTCCGCACCCTCTCCCTATATTGAGACTTGATCTCAATAACAACTAGAAAATGTGGCTTTCGTGCTGCTGAGCATTTCTTGCGTGGGCTTGGGCGAGCTTGCGCCCTCTCTGGAAGCCGGTATTTTGTGGTCGATGGAGACCGCGACGATCAACTACAAGATCGGCAACGAGAAGCTGATTCGCGTGCTGGATGCTGCGAGCGAGAAGCTGCGCGCCCTCCTGACGCGACAGGGTCGGGCACACGGGGCCTTAAGGGTCTCGGTGATCGGTGGAGGATGCTCGGGGCTTCAGTACAAGATGGATTTGGTGGATGGTCCGGCGAATCGTGACATTCTTGTTGAATCGAACCGGGTCCGCGTAGTTATCGATCCGAAGAGCGCTCTTTTCGTGAGCGGGTCGGAACTGGATTTTAGCGATGATCTGCAGAAGGGCGGCTTCAAGGTATCGAATCCGAACGCTGTGGCGCATTGCTCCTGCGGCGAGAGTTTTTCCGCGTAATCCGGCTCACGACTGGCCGGTTCCCGTGATGCGCGAACATGGAGGATGCATTTTCCCTGCTCGGTCTGGAGCGACGACCGTTGGTTGACGAGGAGGCGCTAAAGACAAGCTACTTGCGCCTGGCGGTTGCGCGGCATCCGGACATATCGGGGGGCGGTGAGGAGAAGTTTCATCAGTTGCAGGAAGCTTACAAGACCCTCTCGGAACCGGCAGCACGGCTGAGGCACCTTCTCGAATTGCAATTTCCCGACGTTGGGCGTCCGGCCGGTTCCGCGCCTCATGCCGAGCTTTTTTTGCATGCGGGTGGCGCGATCCAGGCGGCAAAGGCGTCGTTTTCGCGCCGTGAGAAGAGCACCACCGCTCTGGCTCGCGCCGTACTTTCGCCAGAGATCGCCGCGGCGCTTCGGCAGGTTCGCGAAGCGCTCGAGTCCATGCGCCGCGCGCGCGAAGAATTGGAGGCGCGCCTCGCGGATCTCGATAATCGCTGGCCCGCGGTCTCCGCCTCGGATTTGACGGCCCTTGCGACGTCCTTTGCATTTGTCTCCCGGTGGATGTCCGAGCTGTCCGAGTGGGAATTCCGCCTCGTGAATGAGTAAAGGAGAGCGCCCGCACCCCGCGTGCAGCGTCACATCCCGCGGGAAACTGCGAAGTATTGATGAACACCTTGCCGGGCCATGCCTTCGGCGAGGCAACGATGGTTCCAAGCGAGACGCGGGCGCTGCCCCCTTTTCTTCGTGAAATTGCTCTCCGAACGGAGAAAATGAATACGTGATTGTCGGGATTGATCTTGGCACGACGAACTCGCTCATCGGCGCGATGGACTCGGGATTTCCGATTCTCTTTCCCGATTGCATCGGTCGCAGGCTGACGCCTTCGGTAGTCTATTTTCCCGAGGGAGGAGAACCGGTTATTGGACACGACGCCTTGCGCTACGGGGACGAGGCACTCTTCTCGGTCAAGCGTCTCATGGGGCGTCGGGTTGGAGAGGGCGGCATCGATCACAATGTTGTTGGGAAGCAGGGTGAGCCCGTTCGCGTGCGTGCGGGCGGGAGGACGCTTTTGCCCGAGGAAGTTTCCGCATTGATTCTGAGAAAGCTGAAAGCGGATGCGGAACGCGAACTGGGATGCACCGTCGATCGGGCGGTAATTACTGTCCCGGCATACTTCAATGACGCGCAGCGTGCCGCGACGAAACGCGCTGGCGAATTGGCGGGCTTCGCGGTTGAGCGCCTTTTGGCAGAGCCGACCGCGGCTGCGTTGGCTTATGGTTTGGAACGGCTTTCCGACAAGTCAAAGGTGGCGGTCTACGATCTTGGGGGAGGAACATTTGACGTGTCGGTGCTCGAGCTGAACGCCGGTGTTTTCCAGGTGCTTGCGACGAACGGCGATACGCAGCTCGGTGGGGATGATGTCGACGCGGCGATCGCGCGAGGACTCGAGTGCACGCGGGCCGAGGCAGAGGCAATCAAGAAGAAATTCTCGGAATCCGCGAATCCGAGCGCGCGCATTGCGAAACCCGCATTCGATTCCATCTGTCGTCCTGTCATCGAGCGCACGCGCAAGCATTGCCTTCGATCCCTGCAAGACGCCGGGCTCAAGCCGGAAGATCTGGATGAGGTGATCCTCGCCGGAGGGGCTACTCGAATGCCCCTCGTGAGGGAGTTTGTGCGCGAAGTATTCGGAAGGGAACCTAATATCAGCCAGCATCCCGACGAGGTGGTGGCTCTTGGCGCTGCCATTCAAGCGGGGATTCTCGAGGGAGCTGTGAAGAATGTCGCCCTTCTCGACGTCACCCCGCTCTCGCTTGGAATTGAAACATTCGGCGGGCTCATGAATGTGATCATTCCTCGCAACACGACGATTCCTTGCAAGGCTGGCGAGATGTTCACGAATGCCGCGGCGAATCAACGCTCCATGCGCATCACTGTGCTGCAGGGAGAACGCGAGATGGCGCGGGACAATTGGAAACTGGGACAGTTCGAAATTCCTTTCGCTTCTGCGCCGCGCGGGCAAGCGCGCGTCGGAGTGCAGTTCGAGATTGATGCCAATGGGCTGTTGAGCGTTCTGGTGCGCGACATAGCGACGGGACGCGATACGAAAGTGCAGATGCAAAGCGCTGTCGAGGTGAGCGACGATGTTGTCGAGAAAATGCTCTCCGATTCGCTGGAGCATGCCTTCGATGACATCGGACGAGCGCGCCTTTGCCGAGGCGTGCTTGAAGGCGGACGAGATGTTGCCCGCCGTGGAGACGGCGCTCCGGCGGCTCGGCGGCGAAGTCACGCCTGAAGAACGAGAAGAGATTTCTCAGCTCGTGTGCCAGGTTCAAGAAGCCAGGGAAAAGCATTCGCTTTCGAGCCTCAAAACGGCATTGAGCGGATTGGATAAACTTACAGAACCGTTGGCCGCGCGTCTTGTTGAGGAAATCATCCAAGGCAAGCTTTAGAAGGGGGAGGCGCCGGGCCGGGCAACAGGCCCATCCAGATGCGTGGTCGCGAACACTGCTCTCCAGCTATCACGTATCGTTGTTTGAATGGAGAGCCTTCCCTTGATGCATTCCAACAACCCTTAGCATCTCAGGACGATCCGATTGCTCCCGAGTTGGATACGGAGCTTTGCGAGCGATCACACCAAGAGGATCGACGCCGTTTTTGCTCCGGCATGAAGCTTACAATGCGGTAGCCCCTAGGATGCCGGCCGGTTTATCGGTCGCGGCGGGCAGATTTACCCGGAGTGCGCGTCACCCCCCGGCTCCACGCGGGAACGCCCCTCAAGTGCGAACCTCCTCGCCAAGGCGCGTTCCAGTTTTCAGGTAGTTAACCGCATAGTCCCTCACGGCATCTTCCAGAGGAGTCGTGGGGGCTTTGTAATTCGTCGAGCGCAGCTTCGAGATGTCGGCACACGTATAATACTGGTATTGATTCCTGATGCTCTCCGGCATTTCGATGAACTCGATGGAGGCTGGAATATTGAGGGCGCTGAAAAGAGAATTCGCGAGGTCGTTCCAGGTGCGAGCTACTCCCGCGCCGATGTTGTAGAGGCCTGCGGCGCGCAGGAGATTCTGCCAGGTGAAGAGTCATGGCGACAGCGTCCTTCACATAGACGAAATCGCGCATTTGCGCGCCGTCGGCATATTCGGGTTTGTAGCTCTTGAAGAGGCGGATCTTTCCGGTTGCGACGATTTGATCGTAAGCTTTGCAGACGAGGCTTCGCATATCCCCCTTGTGATATTCGTTCGGACCGAAAACGTTGAAATATTTGAGGCCAACGATCTTCGGCAGTATTCGCTGCTTCTGTGCGTAGAGATCGAAGAGATGCTTCGAGTAGCCGTAAAGATTCAGAGGGCGAAACGCGCGGAGGTTCTCGTTTTTGTCATCCATCCCTGCCGACCCGTCGCCATAGGTTGCCGCTGATGAGGCATATATGAATCTAACTCCGGTCTCGAGCGCCCAGCGGCAGAGACTTCTCGTGAACCCGAAGTTGTTTTCCATCACGTAGGCGGCGTCGGTAACAGTAGTGGACGAACACGCGCCGAGGTGGAAGCACGCCTGGAATTTGCCATGGGAAGCGGCATCTTTTTTGAGATCTCCCAAAAGTTTGTCGGGAGGCAGATAGTCTTCGAAAACAAGTGGAGCGAGATTGCGCCATTTTTCGTCGTTGCCAAGATGATCACTTACGACGATCCGCGTGACGCCGCGCGCGTTCAACTCGTGGACGAGAGCGCTTCCGATAAAACCCGCGGCACCTGTGACGAGAACGCGGCCCTTCGGGCTCAGGAGACTTTTCGTTCTTCCAGCCTTCGTTGCATGTTGACTATCGCGTCGGCCAGCTGAGGTCTTGGAAAGTTTCGTCATAAAGAGAGGTCTTGCCGGGAAAGATAGCCTGCGCGGTTGCGAGCAAACCGCGCGCCTTGCGTGTGTTGCCTTCCATGATCTGAGAAGCCGCGTGCGCATAGTGCCATGCCGGACCATTTCCGGGAAACTTCATCCGGGCAAGCAGCTTTTCGGCCTCGTCCTGCCGGCGCATCAGCAACAAACAGAGTGCAGTCTTGAACTGCAGGGTTTCGTTGCCGGGATCATCGCCCAGCATCCTGGAAAAAGCGTCCAATGCCTGCTCGTATTGATGCTGCAGAAAAAGGAGTTCGCAGATATTAAAGGCAGCGGGAAAGTAACCCGGGTCCTGCGCGAGAGACCTTTCAAAAAATGCTTTGGCAGTCTTGAAGTCCTTCTTTTTCGTATAGACAGCTCCGAGGAGATTGAGAATTGATGCGGACGCAGGAACTCGCTTTTGGGCTTCCAGGAGTTTCTCCACGGCGGTCTCGAATCGCTTCGCTTTAAAATCGCTGATCGCCTGCTCGATCGCGCGTTGCTGCTCGTCGTCCTCCCGCAATTCGCTCCGCGCCGAAGGAGTCCAAACGGCAAACGTGCCAAGGCAGACGGCCAGCAGCCGGATTTTCACGCGGCTGAGGATGGAGCAAAGTTCCTTCGCCCGACAATGCTAAATCATCTTGTCCGAAAGCTTGGGGGTAGATACGTTGCGGCATGGTGACCAAGTCTCCGGGTTCACTGGCGCTTCTCCTCCACGCACACCTGCCCTTTGTTCGACATCCCGAGCACGAGGAATTCCACGAGGAGGATTGGCTGTATGAGGCGGTGGTCGAGACCTACGTGCCCTTGTTGCGCATTTTCCGGAGACTCGCCACTGAACGCGCTCCCGTTCGATTGACGCTCACAATGACTCCGACGCTCTGCGCCATGCTGCGAGATCCGCTTCTCCAGCAGCGCACCGAGCGGTATCTCGATCGCGGGGTCGAACTGTCCCGGCTCGAAGTGGAACGCACCGCAGGCGACGCGCAACTCAACGGCTTGGCGCGGTTTTATTCCGAGCTCTTTAATTCGGCCCGCGATTTTTATCTTAACGAGCTCCGGCGGGACGTGCTCGGCGCCTTTGCTCAGCTGCAGGAGGATGGCATGCTTGAGATCATCACCTGCGCGGCTACGCACGGTTTCCTTCCGCTAATGGAGTATTGTCCGGAGGCGATGAAGGCTCAGATCTTCATTGGTCGGGATCAATACCGCGAATGCTTCGGACGCGACCCGATGGGTATCTGGCTGCCTGAGTGCGGATACATTCCGGCAGTTGGCAAGATCTTGCAGGAGGCGAATCTGCGCTGGTTTGTCATAGATGCTCACGGCTTGATGTTCGGTGAACCTCGGCCGCGCTTTGCGA
Organism: uncultured Verrucomicrobiae bacterium; assembly: GCA_963784465.1. Classification (GTDB taxonomy): domain Bacteria; phylum Verrucomicrobiota; class Verrucomicrobiia; order Chthoniobacterales; family Terrimicrobiaceae; genus DASTFP01. Next base: position 26,783 of record CAWASQ010000059.1, on the reverse strand, counting down.
TTTTCTCGCCCTACTACACGGCCGCCGGGCCGGCTGTCTTTGCAAGAGATCGGGAATCCAGCAAGCAGGTTTGGAGCGCCCGGGAAGGTTATCCGGGCGATCCGGCGTACCGGGAGTTTTATCGGGACATTGGCAAAGAGCTCCCCGAGAGCTACCTGGCGGCGGTCTACCCGGACGTCGGCCATCGACGCTACTCGGGGATAAAATATTACCGGATCACTGGCAGGGAGAATAAGGAATATTACCGGCGCGACTGGGCGATGGGAGCAGCGGACGCGCATGCGGGTCACTTCCTTCAAAGCCGGGTACAGCAAATCGAGCAGCTTCGCGAAATGCTCCCGGTCGAGCCCATCGTGCTGAGCCCTTTCGACGCAGAGCTATTCGGGCACTGGTGGTTCGAGGGGCCCGAGTTCCTCGATCTCTTCCTGCGCAAGGCTGCCTACGACCAGAAGGCCTTTGAATTGACGACTCCTTCGCACTATCTGTTCAAGCACCCCACGCTCCAACTGGTTAATCCCTCGCCGTCGAGCTGGGGCAACAAGGGTTACTGGGAAGTCTGGCTCGATCCCTGCAACTCCTGGATCTATCCCCACCTCCATGCCGGAGCAGCGAGAATGACTGAGATGGCGCAGAAGTTTGCGAAGACGCGCTCGAAGTATTTCGATCGTCTCCTTAAGCAAATGGCCCGTGAGCTGCTTCTGGCACAGTCGAGCGACTGGGCCTTCCTCATGAAAACCGGGACTGCGCGGGAGTATGCCGAAAAGCGCACGCGCGATCACATTCTGCGTTTCACCAAGCTCTACGAATTGGCCCGGGAGGACCGCCGCGATGAAGCGCTGCTCGCTGCCTGCGAGGAAAGGGACAACCTTTTCCCGAATTTGAATTGGCATTATTACGCTTGAGGAAAATCCTGCTTGCACTCCTCGCGGGATTGCTTCCGGCCCTGTCGTCTGAGCGGGAGCAGCAATTCACCTTCGCCCTGCCGGAGTTGGAGGGCCGGATCAGCCTCGGGGTGTTCGATCCTGACGGAAAGCTCGTGCGAACCCTCTGCGTGGGCGCTGCGGAAACAGACTTCCTCGTGGGCCTCAATGGTCTCATCGCCTCTTGGGATGGAAGGGACGATGCCGGAAAGCCATTGGCCTCGGGAAAATACCATATTCGCGGTTATCTCGTTGGCGACGCGCTGAAGGCCGAAGGAGTCGCCTACCACTTTAGCGATTGGGTCAATGATGAGCAATCTCCCCGCGTAACGCGAATCGAGGATTTCCGCAGAGAACCGGGAGGCTTCATCGTCCTCGCCGCGGTCTCCGACGACAACAGGCCACTTGTCTTCCGTTTTGATCAGCTGAAAGGTTTCCTTTGGAAGAGTTTCCTGAATCCCTCCGGTTGGGCGGGCAACAGCGAGGCGTCTGCTGAGGAGACCGGCGCACCGGGCGACTCTTCGTCGCCCACGCGCCTGCTCGCTGCGACGAATGACTACGCGGCCGTGCTACTGGGCGGAGACATTCACGTGCTCAAGACCGATGACGGAACGGTGGTCAAGACTCAAGAGGCGTCGGTTCCCCGAGCAGCTTACATGGAAGCAAGCGGCGGAACGCTCTTTGTCGGAGAGTCCGACGAGATATCGGGAATCGCCCTGCCAGCGCTCGAGCCCACAGGCCAAGAGAAGACTCCGGCGGCATTCGACGCTCTTGCCGTGGACGGAGAACGCAAACTGGGCGCCTCTCGGAGCGGCGGAGAAGTGTGGGAGTGGGCGGACGCACAGTGGAAAAAACTGCCCCTTGTTGCCGCCGTGACCAGCCTTTCCTTCGGATTGGAGGGAACATTCTGGGTCACAGCCACTGACCCCGAAGATGGGAAGCCTTTTACGGGTCAGTTTGACAAGCAGGGCGAGTTCCTGCGCGCCTACCGGGACGAATTTTCACCCGTGAAGGTTCGAGCCTCAAACGCGGTCGAAGAAATCGCAGTGCTTGAAACGAACGGCCCCGCGCAACGGTTGCGCGTGCTCTCGCTGCATGAAGCGAATTCGGAGTCTCCAGGCGATTGGGCGATCATCTTCGAGAAAACAATTCAGGACTGCCGCAGGTTTGGAATCGTCGACGGACGCCTTGCCGCGGATGCCGGCACCGCCACCCAAACCGATCAAGTGGATATCCGCCTGGCAACCGGAGGGCTGACGCCCACCTCACAGACTCTTGCCGTCCGGGTGACCTTTGACCGCGCCGGTCTTTGGCTGGAGACACAATCAGGACTCCGACTTGCCTTTCTGGCGAGTCAGCCTAATGTGCGTCGGGTCGCTCTCCTGCTTGGGCGGGAAAAGGAATTCCTGTCCGTGTATGCCGGGGATGACGCAGTGGTGGCGGAGTATAGTGTTCGAGGTCTGGGAAACATCGTCGAGATTGACGCCGGGGAAGTTGAGCTTCCCTAGCGATCGATTCGGGCTCGGGCGGAGCAACGCCCGGGCGGGACAAACCTTGTCCAGCCGACCGCAAAGCCAATTTCGCCCCAGCGACCCGCCTCTAGGATGATCTTGCGAAACACAGAGACTTTCAAGAAATGGATTCCTCTTCTGGCCCTCGCCGTCGTGCTCGCTGCCACGAGGGCCGGTGCGGTCGACGAGATCAAGGTTCCATTCAATTTTCAATGGGGAGAAGCCGAGCAGCGCCTGGAGGATGGCTTGAAGCGCGTGCAAGCGCGCGTTGTGGATCGCAAACAAGTTCGAAACCGTCAATGCCTCGTGGTCGAAGGCATTCCTCAGCGCCTGTTGCAGCGCGCGATGTTTTACTTCGAGAACGATTCTCTCAACGAAATCGAATTGCACTATGGCGATAACTCATGGGACTCCGAGCGTTACGGCGCCTTTTTCGATCAGACGCGCCGCAACATCGAACGCAAATATGGTTCGGGCCGCGTCGTCGCCAGGCAGAAGACGCGCGAGGGAGACGTGCTGGAAACCCTCATTGGCTATCAATGGACCCAGGATATCGCCACGTTGGTCCTCTACTACTACACGGCGGAGAATGGCCCGAACAGCTTTCGGCTGCTGAGTTTGCACTACCGTGGCTATTGAGGAAAACAGGCGGTAACCGCATCAATGGCCCAACCGAACCGAGAATAACCCGCCGGCCCTTCCGCAATGCGCTTTTGCTATTTCAATCCTTCCTGACTAAAGCATCTGATTCACGAAAGTCTCGCGATCGAAGAGCGAGAAGTCTTCGATCTTTTCGCCGGTGCCGATGAAGCGCGTAGGAATCTCGAGCTCGTTCTGAATCGCGACGGCAACGCCGCCCTTGCCGCTTCCGTCGAGCTTGGTGAGAATGATTCCCGTGAGCCCGATCGCCTGATGGAATTCCTTCGCCTGAACGAGAGCGTTTGAACCCGTCGTGGCATCCACGACGAGCAAGCGTTCGTGTGGCGCCTCGGAATCGTGTTTGGAGAGCGTGCGCTTCACCTTGGCAAGCTCCTGCATGAGGTTGCCCTTGGTATGTAGCCGCCCCGCCGTGTCGCAGATGAGGAACTCGATGTTGCGCCTGTGAGCGCTCGACCAAGCGTCGTAGCAGAGAGCCGCAGCATCGCCTCCATACTGACCGCTGACTACCTCCACTCCGATTCGCTCGCCCCACGTCTGCAGCTGTTCGATGGCCGCGGCTCGGAAGGTGTCCGCTGCCACGAGAAAGTTTGTGTGGCGGTTTTCCTTGAACCAGTGTGCCATTTTCGCGGCGGAAGTTGTTTTGCCCGTGCCATTGACTCCCACGATGAGAATGGCCTTTGGCTTTGCGGGCAGAGGTCCGATGGTCGGAGCGCTGTAGGGAAGGACTTCGCGAATTTCTCTTCGGCAGACTTCGGCGGCTGTTTCGGCATCGACTTCGCTGCCGCGTTCACGCAGCGCATCTAGAATGCGCAAAGTCATTGGCACACCGAGATCGGCGCGCAGGAGCGCTTCTTCCAACTCGTCCCAGTCAACGGGTTGCGCGGCGAACTTGGCGATAAATCCCTTTAGAAATCCAAGCGGCATAGGGATTAGCGACGAAGGACCGTTGTCTCGCGGGAATCTATGGCGGCCGTTGGCGCCCTCATTGATCTTCAACCACCTGTTTTCCCGTCCGGGCCGGCCGGTTAAGGGTGCCGCGAATTTGATCGAGGACGCCATTCACAAAGCGCCCGGACTCCTCAGTGCTGTATTTCTTGGCAATCTCAATGGCCTCATTAATGGAAACAACCGGCGGGATTTCATCACGGTGAAGCATCTCGTAGATCGCGACGCGCAGGACATTGCGATCCACAACGGAGATTCGCGCGAGTTCGTAGTTTTGGGTGTTCTTCCGGATGGTTTCGTCGATGGTGTCCTGGTTTTCGATGGCACCCCGGACCAGCGTGTCGCAGAATCGCCGCGCGCTGGGACTCAGGCCGCGGAATTTGTAGTAAGCGGGGAGATCGCTGTCCCCGTTCAAATCACGGAGATAAAGATACTGGACAGCCGCTTCGCGGCCCTCGCGCCGGACACCCATAATTCTAATTCGATGACAACTGCTTAACCGTCCGTGCCATTGCCACAGCCACACGGGCAGCCTCCAGGCCCCGGTTAAGCTTCGGCCCAAGACAGCGCGCTTTCGCCTGTTCTTCGTTCTTCAGAAACAAGACTTCGTGAATTACGGGCACTGAGAACTCCAGAGCGAGGCGCATGAGTGCCTCGGTCACGCTTCGTGCGATGAGTTCAGCATGGGCCGTTTCGCCTTGAAGGACGACGCCCAGCGCGACAATGCCGTCACATTGCCTCTGCATCGCCACCAGCTTGACAGCCAGGGGAATTTCGAAAGATCCCGGAACCCTGACGACAGAGATATGCGCCCTAGGCTCGAGCTCGTTGATTTCTGCGGTCGCAAACTCCACCAGTGGCTGAACGTAGGTGTTGTTGTACTGGCTGGCCACGATGGCAAAGGAAAAGCCAGCTTTGGTTGTAACCTGCGGACGAATGAAGGCTGTCTTGGGCATCCTGAGAGGATGTTGGCGCAAAAGTCTCCACTCTCAAGCCGAATGTCCAGGAGGCCGGCCATAGCGGCTGGCGCCCGCCGAGTAGGCTGCGGCACCGAAGCCATCGATTCGCCTGCTGCTTAGATGGTGCTTCTTGCGCGACTCAACGCGTCGCGAGAGTCTGCGTGTTCGCCGCGAGCTGCCCAAAGCATCCCACGCAGTATCAGAGTCCGCATCTGAACGATTTCGAACTCTGCGGCGACGTGCCCGAGCGAACAGTAAAAAACCCTTCCCGCACCGTGGCGTCGCTTCCAGGCAACCGGCATTACCACACCCTGGACCCACTCGCAGTGCTCGCCCGAAAACGTCGTTGTCGCGAGCACCTCGTTACCGGGATCCACGTGCATGTAGGACCGCTCGGATTGGTAATCGAAATCCTCGATTCCCCGCGTAATTTCGTCGAACGGCTTAGTGATGGTGACCCGGTACGAAATAATATTGCCGGGGTGCGCCACCCACTGGCCTCCCACCATGAACTGGTAAGCAGGCTCGGAGCGAAAGCTGTCGCCCATGCCGCCATGAAACCCGGCCAAGCCGGTCCCATTACCGACGGTTGCAATGAGATTATCACAGGCTTCAGGCGGGATTGTCGCTTGCGTTACGATGGGCACAATCAAATCGAAACGCCCAAGATGGGAATCGGCAAATGCGGAGGGGGAATCAGCCACTTTCACGTTGAAATCCTCTGCCTTTAGCAATTTTTCGACGACCTCGGCGCACTGTTTGGGCTCATGGCCTTCCCAGCCGCCCCAAACGATCAAAGCTTCCCTTCTCACGTTAGTTCGCCCATCAAGGAAATTGGTTTCAGGGGCCTCGGGCGTTCACAGGAAGATTGGATCGCGACAGGCGCACCGCTCGATCCGGAATTCACGATCGCCTCCATCACTTCCAAGACATGAAGCGCAAGAACATCGGAAGCTCGGTGACCGGCGCCAGATGCAAGGGCGGCAGCCATCTCTGCAACTCCCAGGCCTCGGTAATCGCGATCACAATAGCCATGAGTGAGCGCCATCTCGCGCCACCTGCCATCTTTTCCGAAATAACGAACCTGACCGCCGAAATAGTTAGGATCGGGCACCTGGAGTGTGCCTTCGGATCCATAAACTTCGATTGGCACATGCGAGTGGGCTTGCACGTCAAAGCTGGCGTTAAAACTAACAACCGGACCACTCTTGAACTCCAGAAGGGCGGCAAAATGCGTCTGAATCTCCACAGGAAAACTCTCGCCCATGCGCGAACCGCTGCCGATCGTTCGATGCGAAAACGTTCTGCGCCCGCACGAGATTATTCGCGCGATCGGTCCGAGCAAGTTAACCAAGCTCGTAAGGTAATAAGGTCCCATGTCAAAGACTGGTCCTCCCCCGTCTTGATAGTAGAAATCGGGATTGGGATGCCAGCGTTCGTGGCCCGGCAGAAGGATAAATGCCGCTCCTCCGATTGGAGTCCCGATAGCACCGCTGTCGATCAAGTTTCTGGCGGTTTGTTGGCCACCGCCCAAGAACGTGTCCGGTGCGCAGCCAACTCTCACACCGCGCGCCCGGGCCGCGAGCAAGAGAGGCTCCGCTTCAGCGACAGATAGTCCCAGTGGCTTTTCGCAATAGGTATGTTTATTGGAATCGATTGCGCGGAGGCCGACTGGCACATGAGCCTTCGGCGTCGTAAGGTTTACTACGAGTCCTATCGACTCGTCCTTTAGCAACTCTTCGATCGAAGCGGATGCGATGCCGAATTCGCGAGCGCGGGCCCTGGCTGCAGTCGGGTCTAAGTCAGCGCAAACGACAACCTCGAATTGATGCTGGAAATGGCGGGCCGCTTGCAGGTAATGGCCGCTAATGTGGCCGGCGCCGATCAATCCCACCCTCAAGCGATTAGTGTTCTGATTCATCCTTCCTTTCTGACAATCAGATAAGCTCGTTAACAATGTTCTCGAAGAGTTCTTGTCGTCCATTGTCATGCTGCATGGGGTCCGGCCGAATATGGCGTATTTTTTGAGCGAGGCAAAATTCTCCTTGTTCGCTTCGATCCTTGCGGCGCGGTGGGGTCAGAGGAGGTGGCCGAGCTTTGCCCGTTTGGTGGCAAGATACTTGGCATTGTGCGGGTTGACCCCGGACCGGATGGGAATTTGCTCCACGATCTCGAGTTCGTAGCCTTCCAGACCGACGACCTTTCGCGGGTTGTTCGTGAGCAGGCGAATCTTGTGCACGCCGAGGTCGACGAGGATTTGCGCACCGAGACCGTAGTCGCGGAGATCCACCGGGAATCCGAGCTTTTCGTTCGCTTGAACCGTGTCGAGTCCCTCCTCCTGGAGCTTGTAAGCGTGGATTTTGGGCGCAAGACCGATTCCACGACCCTCCTGCCGCATGTAAACGAGAACGCCCGCGCCGGCTCGCTCGATTTCGGAAAGGGCCTGGTGCAATTGCCAACCACAGTCGCAGCGCTTCGAGGCAAAGACGTCGCCCGTCAGACATTCGCTGTGAACGCGGACAAGGGTCGGTTTTTTCGGGTCGATCCGGCCCTTTACGAGCGCGAGATGGTGCCGCTCGTCAACGGTGGAGCGATAGAGGTGAAGTTCGAATTCTCCATAGTCGGTTGGCAGGGAGACGGTCTGTTCGCGCTCGACGAGCTTTTCCTGTTTGCGTCGATAAGCGATCAGGTCCTGAATGCAGCAGATCTTCAGCCCGTGCTTTTTTTTGAACTTGAGCAACTGGGGCAGCCGGGCCATCGAGCCGTCCTCCTTGAGAATCTCGCAAACGACGGCGGAGGGATCGAGCCCCGCCAGGCGGGCCAGATCGATGGAGGCCTCGGTGTGGCCTGCGCGCCGCAGAACTCCACCCGGCTTGGCTTGCAACGGGAAGACATGACCGGGCTGAACAAGGTCTGCCAATACGGAATCCCGGGCTGCAAGCACCTTAATGGTCCTTGCGCGATCGCTGGCGCTTATGCCCGTGGTGATGCCCTGCGCGGCGTCGACAGATACCGTGAAATCCGTCTTATGCATTTCGCGGTTGTGGGCGACCATGCGCTGCAATCCCAGCTGCTGGGCGCGCTCCTCGGTAATCGGCACGCAGATGAGCCCCCGGCCATATTTTGCCATGAAATTGACCGCCGCATTGGTCACCTTCGACGCCGCCATCACGAGATCGCCTTCGTTTTCACGATCAGCGTCATCGGTGACGATCACCACGCGGCCCCTTCGAATGTCGGCGATGGCGTCGGGGATGGAATCAAAATGCATACTCATCGATAAAACATCTCATGACAGCACAATATGGCGGCGAGGCGAAGAATCGAGCCATCTCCACCGCCAGCCCTTCCTGTCAAAAGGTCTCCCGTCAAGCGCGGAAAGAACGCCACGCGGCGGCTACTGACACGCTTCGCATGGCGCGCCACTGCGCATGGCTTCGATCGAGCAGGCGAGTTGCTCCTCAGCCGTATATTCTCTCTTTCCGCCAGCGATGCCGCCGACTTCCTTTTTCACGGAGACCGTCGACTTCTCGATATTCGAGGCCTGGAGTGTCCGCAGATAATATGTCGTCTTGAGGCCCACATGCCATGCCCGCCGGTACATATGGCTGAGGGTTTTCATGTCTGGCTGAGCGAGGAAGAGATTGACCGATTGTGATTGGTCGATCCATTTCTGGCGCCGTGCTGCGGCGTCGACGATGGCGGTATAAGGAACGGAGAATACCGTCGCGTGCTTTTGCTTCAAATGCTCCGGGATGTCGTCGATATCCTTGAGCTCCCCGTCGAAGTATTTGAGCTGATCGACCATTTCCTCGTTCCAAAGCCCCTCCTTTTTCAAGTCGAGGACCAAATCCCTGTTGAGCACAATGAAATCGCCGGACAGGTTCGACTTCACGTAGAGGTTCTTGTAGTTCGGCTCAATGCAGGGCGTGGTTCCCATGATGTTCGAGATGGTCGCGGTCGGGGCGATGGCGAGCACATTGGAATTGCGCATGCCGTGCTTCTTGATCTTCTCCCGAACGGGGTTCCAGTCCAGACGTCCGCTTCGGGGCACGTCTATTTTCATACCGCGTTCCTTTTCCAGAATCTCAATCGTGTCCTGTGGAAGCAGACCACGATCCCACTTCGAGCCGCGGTAGCTGGAGTAAGTGCCGCGCTCGGCAGCGAGGTCGCAGGAGGCGCCATAAGCGCAGTATGCGACCGCCTCCATCACTTCATCGTTGAATTCGAGGGCTTGCTGGCTGGCGAAGCCCACCCCTTTCTTGAACAGCGCGTTTTGCAGACCCATCACCCCGAGTCCGACAGGCCGGTGGCGGGTGTTGGCCCGTCTGGCAGCTTCCGTCGGGTAGAAGTTGATGTCGATGACGTTGTCGAGGGCACGGACGGCCACCGTAATGGTCTCGCGAAGCGCCTCGAAATCGAGCGAGCCATCGTCGTTGACGTGCGTGTCCAGATTGACGGAGCCCAAATTGCAGACTGCGGTTTCCTCCTCGCTGCTATTGAGGGTAATTTCGGTGCAAAGGTTGGAGGAGTGGATGACCCCGGCGTGGTCTTGTGGCGAGCGAAGATTGCACGCGTCCTTGAAAGTGATCCACGGATGGCCCGTCTCGAAGAGCACCTTGAGCATCTCCTTCCAGAGATCGATCGCGGGAATTGCGCGCCCGTAGACCTTCCCCTCTTTGGCAAGCCGCTCGTAGTGGGTGTAGCGCTCCTCGAACTTGCGTCCATAGCAGTCATGGAGATCGGAAACTTCATTCGAACGAAAGAGTGTCCAGTCCCCCCGGGCTTCCATACGTTTCATGAAAAGATCCGGCACCCAGTTGGCGGTGTTGAGATCGTGCGTGCGGCGGCGTTCGTCACCCGTATTGATGCGAAGCTTGAGAAAGTCTTCGACATCGTTGTGCCAGGTTTCCAGATATGCGCAGCCGGAGCCTCTCCGTTTGCCACCCTGGTTGACAGCCACCAGCTGATCGTTGTGGAGCTTGAGGAACGGAATCACACCCTGGCTCTCCCCGTTTGTGCCCTTGATGTAGCTGCCGGTTCCCCGCACGGCTGTCCAGGAACCGCCGAGTCCGCCCGCCCATTTGGAGAGAAAGGCGTTTTCAGCTATGCCACGCAGCATGATGCTTTCGATGTTATCATCCACCTTGTAGAGGTAGCAGCTGGAGAGCTGGCTGTGCGGGGTGCCCGAGTTGAAGAGGGTTGGGGTGCTCGAGCAAAAGCGGCGTGACTTGTAGAGATTGTACAGACGAATCACCCACTCTTCCCGGTCCTTTCCCTCCTGCACAAAAAGACCCATGGCCACGCGCAGCCAGAAGAACTGGGGTGTTTCGATGCGGCGCGCGGGCTGGCGGGTTTTATCGACGATCAGGTAACGATCGTAAAGGGTTTGGATGCCGAGGTATTCGAAATTGAGGTCGGCGGAGGGGTCAAGGGCATCGGCCAGTTTCTCAAGATCGTACTGAAGGACCTTCGGGCTAAGCCTCTCGATTGCGACACCGTGGCGGAGGTAATTCTTGAATGCCTTGCGATGGGCTTCCTTGAGCCCCTCAATCCCGTCGCGCATGATGTTCCAGTCGAGGACCTCCTCGTACACGTAGGAGAGTAGGATGCGTCCGGCGAACTTCGCGAAATCGGCATCCTTTTCGATCAACGACCTTGCGTTCAGAATGATCGTGCTCCGCAGGCTCTCCTCGCTGATTTCGGCGCCGATCGAACGCCGGAGCTCCCGCTCGATGCGATGCTCATCCAGACAGAGATCCAGACCGATGATGGCAAACTGAATGCGGCGCTTGAGCTCGCTGCCATCCCAGAACACGCTTTGGCCATCCTTGCGACGGACAACCACCAGCGATTCCTGCTCGGCATCCGGCGCAGGTTTGGCAACCTCCTCGCGCATGCGGGCGCGCTGAGCGCGGTAGAGGATGTAGTTCTCAGCGACCTTATAAAATCCCTGCCGCATCAATTCCTCCTGAACCATGTCCTGCACATCCTCGATGTGAACAAAGGCCTGGTCGGCGCGCCGAACGCGGCCGGTGACCGCGCGCGCGATCTTGATCGCACTCTCGGCATCTTCCTTGGTGGTCAGGAACGCCTTGCGGCAGGCGATTTCGATCTTGCTTTCGTTCCAAGGCACCACGGTGCCGTTGCGGCGGATAAGACGCACGCTGACGGGCGCCGCCGCAACGTGATTGCTCGCGCTCTCGAGGCTCTGCCCGGAAGCCCTTACGGACCGTTTAAAGACAAGGCTCTTGGCAACATCGTGCGCATCATTCTCGATCAGCGCTTTTTCGATAAGAAGGGAAAGGTCATAGTCGGAGAGTTTGAGTTCGTGACCTTCCCGGATGTGATCGAGGAGACGTGTGGCGACGGAATGCGCGACATTCGCGACGAAGGCGCGATTCTCCTCGTTGAAAATGTCCCTCTCCTCGCGCGAAAGGAGAAGATCGGTCAGCGCTGCGCCGATCTCGTCGGCGACGTCGGCGAGATTGAACTGCCGATCGCCTCCTGTTCCACGCGTGACAATGATTTCCGGGAGCGCGTTTTCAAACGAAGAATCGCCCAGGGCTTCTCGCCAGGCGAAGCCGGGCTTCTGGTCAAGCGGCGTGGTGGCCAGGCGCTTCAGCGCGAGGTCTTCTGCGAGCGGGAAATTGCGGAGCATGGGACAGGTTACAGGGTGGAGTTCGCGGGCTGTGGCAACGCGGAAGCAAAAGCCTAAAGCTCGTCATCAGACACGGGGACGAGCGAGGACTTTTTCTGATATTCGGTGACTTTGGATTCGAAGAAATTTGCTTCCTTTTTCATATCCATCAATTCGGCGAGCCAGGGGAGCGGGTTTGCGCTCGGGCCGTTGAGAGGCTGCAAGCCGACACCTTCGAGGCGCCGGTCGCCGATGTAGTCGATATAGGCGAGAAATTCATCCGCGGTAAGGCCCACAGCGTGCACCGGCAGGCAATCCTTTATGAACCGCTTCTCCAGACGCACAGCCTCGGCCATCGTGGCGCGCAAATCCCTCCGAAAACCTTCTGTCCAGATATCAGGATTTTCGTCGACAAGCTCGATGAAGAGTTTCCGAAAGAGTTCAATATGATTCGATTCATCGCGCAGGGTGTAGCGAAACATCTGGCCGATACCCGGGAACTTATTCTGCCTGTAGAGAGCCAGCACCATGCCAAAAAGACCGTAGAATTGCGTGCCCTCCATGCACTGGCCAAAGAGGAAGATGTTCTTTGCCAGGGCCTGTTTGTTCTCGGTCCGCGTGAGATCAATCTCGCGGCGCAGCGTTCGGCTGTTGTTCACGACGAAATCGGTTTTCTCCTTGATCGTCGCGATGTCCTCGAACATTGCCTCGCACTCGTGCGGATTGATGCCCAGCGAACTGATCATGTAAACGAGGCTGTCGGCGTGAATGTTCTCCTCGTGCGCATGGCGACCCAGCACGAGCTTCAGCTCGGGGGCTGTGACGACCTCGCGCACGACGTGAAGGATGTTGTCGCCGACGATCCCTTCCGCGGCAGAAAAATAACCGATGCCCATCTTGATGATCCAGCGCTCGATGTCCGCAATGCCCGTCAGATCCCGCCACTGCTCGCAGTCCTTCTGCATCTGGACGTCCTCTGGCTCCCAGTGGTTCGCCTTCATCGTCTTGTAGAGACCGTATGCCCACTGGTATTTCAAAGGCAGGATGTTAAAGAACATCGTCTGCCGTCCGTTGATGACACGTTTCGCGGCATAGGCCGTCTCCGCCTTGTCGCGATCGAGCTCAAATTGACGGTCTCCAAGCGTGATCGTGGTCGTGGCCATAGTGTCGTTCTTTTCTCTTTCCAAGGGGCATTCCGCTGGTTGCCTCGTCCCTTTTACCCCTCTTCTCCAACGGTTGAGAAACAGTGCAAAACGAAGGATAAAGAGTCAATATAAATCTATATATGGTGGACCAGTTTCTGAAGGCCACAACATATTGTGGTTTTTCTGCTTTTCCTTCTTCTCGTTGTAAAGTGATTTCGTTACGGCAGTTAGGTGATTTTACTCCTCTTCGGTGGCGATTATCCTTCGCGTGACCTGATTCCGCACGACGTAACAATCGCGGGAAATACAGACTTTGCAGGGGAATTTTTTCCGCAAAGATTTGCGGCATGCGCGAACCTTCTTTCGATTTTCTCAAGCGCCTTCTGGAGACTCCTTCCCCCTCAGGTTTCGAAACCCTCGGGCAGCGCGTCTGGATTTCCTACGCGGAGCAATTCGCGGACAAAATCGAGAGCGACAGCTACGGCAATGTCTTCGCGATGCTCAATTCAGAAGGATCCCCGAAGATCCTTCTGGCAGGCCATTCGGACGAACTCGGCCTGATGATCACGCATATCAGTGAAGATGGGTTTTTGTATTTCAAGGGCATTGGAGGCGTCGACCGGGCCATGCTCCGGGGACGCCGCGTAATCGTGCACGGCGCGGCAGGACTCGTTCCGGGTGTGACCGGTCATCTGGCGATTCACATGCAGGAACCGGACGATCGCAAGAAGGTTCCCGAATTCCACGAGGTTTTCATCGACATTGGCGTCGCATCAAGGGCTGAGGCCAGCCGGCTCGTGCGGGTGGGTGACGCCGTCACGATTGATGCCGATGTTTTCAAGCTGACCGGCGATCGCATCGCCGCGAGGGCGTGCGACAACCGGATCGGGACGTGGTCCGCGGCCGAGGCGCTTCGGCATCTTTCCAGCGAGCGAGAAAGGTTGAGCGCCAGTGTCGTGGCCGTCTCCACGATTCAAGAGGAGAACGGTCTATACGGCGCGACGATGGCCGCCTACCGCGTGCGTCCCGATGCTGCGCTGGTGGTCGACGTGACCCACGCGACCGACATTCCTATCTGTTCGAAGCCGAAGCACGGCGATGTCAAGTTGGGAGGTGGTCCGGTCATCAGCATCGGCAGTGCGAACCATCCTGTCCTTGTCGAACGGCTGCGCAGGATCGCGGTGGAGAAGGCGATTCCGATCCAGTTCGAGGCGAACCCGCGCTTCACGGGAACCGACGCTGATGCAATTTTCGTGCAGCGGGGCGGAATTCCGACGGTGTGCATCGGGCTGCCGAATCGATATATGCACTCGCCTGTTGAGGTCATAGATCTCGCCGACCTCGAGGCTCTGGCTCGGCTCCTGGCAGAGTTCTGCCTGGATGTGAAAGGCGACGACTCTTTTGCAGTTACGGCTGTAGCTGCGGTGCCGCGCCCGCGGTCACTATGCGCCAGCGTTGCGGACGGGTCCCCCGCCGACCCGCTGTTCCAGGAACGAAGCTCAATTTTCCGCTTCGGGCCCGTACATGAAACGCTTTCATCTTTTCAAACCAGTCCGCCAGGTTCCGTTGTGAGGCGGGTAGCGAATTGTACTGGTGATATGTGAGATTTCCCAGGACTCCGAAGAGCGCGAAGTCGCTGAAGACCGGGTCGTCGTCGAAGAGGAACGGCCTGTTAGCCAAGGTCAAGTCAAACGGTAAAAGAAGGCGTTCGGCTTCGGCCTGCAACAACGGCCGCTCCCGTTCCCAGCGTTCCTCGCATCCGGGGCCGAATTTTCGCTCCTTATGGCGGCGCACCATGCCGCGTTCGATGGGATCTTGAATTTCGCGAAGGTAGTGCGGGTCAACGAGCTTGAAGGTTACGCTTTCGACTTCGTTCTCGATGTAAGGAATCACGATGCGTTGCAAGCCCTCCCAGCGGGGTGGAAACAGCCTCCCGCCACCGAACTTCCCTTCAACATATCGCGCCACATCAACGGAGAATGGCGATGATTCGAAGACGACTTCCGCGTCATGGGAGAGCACCGGCACCTGATAATAGGCGCCCTTGGTGAGTTCGATGACTTCCCGACGGTCGCCGTTCGAGACGTTTCGGGTTGCGTAGGGCACACCGAGGGCGCCGAGCGCGCGCGTGATTGGTATGCAATAGGGGCTGTGTTCAAGCTGGTAGACGGCGAGGCGCATGGGAGTCTAAACGGTCGCGGATGAGAATTTTCGTGCAGATGTCGCGCAAAGAGACTACCGAGCCCTTTTGCCAAAATCGAATACTTCATGCCGCGGGAGCGTTTCTTCAAAATCGGTACCGAGGGTCTGAATTTCAGACTGGTTGCTGCCTCTGACGCTCCGGCGCAGCTTCTTATCGACCCGCAATTTCCGATTGCAAAGCGTCGCTGTGCCCGCCTCGTCGAATTGCAGGCCGTCGGCTTCAACCAGGACGACCACCATGGCAACAAATACACCGGGACCAATCCCGGGGGACTTCTGCGCTATCTGAATCATGCACGCTCTCGAAACGCGCTGGGCCCCGTTTGGGAAATTCAGCAGGAGGGTGGCGGGCTCATCGTGAGTTCCTATTTTCAGTTCCTGGGGCAGTTGCCAGCCTGCCGGACTTGGACGGTTGTCGAGAACGCCGGACCGGAGGTGATAACTCTTGAATATGTAAGTTCTCTGGCGCTCTTCGGGCTTTCCCAGGACGGCTCGGGCTCCTGGCAGGATAAGATGCTTCTTCATGTCGCCGACAATTCCTGGTGCGCGGAGTGCCAATGGCGTTCCGGCAGCCTGCGCGATTTTGGATTGAGCGCGGCTTATCGCGACGGAGAGGGAAGTGGATTTTCCACAAACCGCGTCGCGATTTCCAGCCAGGGAACTTGGTCGACCCTTGAGCATCTGCCAATGGGCGCCCTGGAGAACACGCAGACGAGAAAAACTGCCTGTTGGCAGATCGAGCACAACGGCTCGTGGAATTGGGAGGTCAGCGATCTGGCTCACGAACTCCTTCTCCGCGCCTCAGGCCCAACCTATCGCGAAGGGCATTGGAAGAAAAGACTCTCACCCGGAGAAAGGTTTGAATCGGTGCCTGTCACCTTCGCTCTCGTCAGCGGCGGGCTGGAAGCCGCGCTGAGAACGCTGACCGAAGCCAGGAGACTTATTCGGCGTCCGCATCCCGACACAGACTCGCTCAAGGTGATCTTCAATGACTACATGAATTGCCTGTGGGGAAATCCGACTACCGAAGCCTTGATTCCCGTTATCGACAAGGCGGCGGAAATCGGCGCGGAGTACTTCGTGATCGACGCCGGTTGGTACGCGGAAATCGGCGAGACATGGTGGGAGTCCGTGGGGGCGTGGCAGCCTTCCGTGACGCGGTTTCCGTTCGGCTTCGCGGATGTTATCCAGCGCATTCGCAAGAAGCAAATGATACCGGGCCTTTGGCTCGAAATCGAGGTCATCGGCATCAATTGCCCGCTGGCGCGTGAACTGCCCGACGACTGGTTTTTTCTGCGCGACGGCAAACGTGTCATCGACCACGGGCGGTATCAGCTCGATTTTCGCAATCCGGAGGTGCGTGCACACGCCGATCAAGTCGTCGAACGGCTCATTCGGGAATTCGGCATCGGTTATCTGAAAATCGATTACAACATCAACGCGGGGCCAGGCACGGACCACGCGTCCGACGCGCCTGGGGATGGGTTGCTCGAGCACAATCGGGCGTATCTGGATTGGGTCAGGGGCGTCTTTGCCGCTCATCCGGACCTTGTGATCGAGAATTGTTCCAGCGGCGGCCTGAGGATGGATTATGCGCAGCTTTCGGTTCATAGCATTCAATCCGTCTCAGATCAGACGGACTATCGCCTCAATGCGATTATCGCGGCGGCTTGTGCGTCAGCGGTCACTCCCGAGCAAGCGGCAGTCTGGAGTTATCCCCTTAAGGACGCGGATGAGGAACAGACAATTTTCAACATGGTCAGTGCGCTGCTGCTACGGGTTCACCAGAGCGGGCGCCTTCACGAGCTTTCCCCGGCGAGCTTGGATCTCGTCAAGGAAGGCATCGCCTTTTACAAACGGATACGTTCAGACATTCCCAGAGGGCTTCCCTTCTGGCCACTTGGATTACCGCGGTTTGGTGACGGGTGGGCAGCTTTCGGACTTGATTGCGGGCGTTCCGCCTACTTGGCGATTTGGCGCTTGGCGGACCGAAGCCGTAGCGTGATAATTTCCCTGCCTCCGGGAACAAGGAAAAAAACGTTCGAATGCGCTTATCCGCAGGCGCGGCCCCCAAAAGTCTCGTGGTCCCGCGGAAAGGCTCTGGTTACCCTGCCGAAACAATACACCGCCAGGCTTTTCAAGTTCGAAAAAGCGGCGGGTTAGCGCGGGCTCTCGGAGCGGACCGCTTGAGAAGATGCCGTCCTCCGGGCAGGCATCGGCGCGGCGCCGCCGCGACAGCTAACCTTCTTTCTGGAGCCATTTCCATGAGCCGTCAGGTTGTTGAGTCTCGATCCATTCGCCCTTGAACGAACGGTTACGCCAGAGTTCCGCTTGTTTGCTCTGAATTTCCGGAAGGGAGGTCTTTTGACTCTCGGCGAGGGATTTCATGAGTTCCATGCGATCGGCGTTCTCCTCATCGATCGCGACGCGCACATAATCGCCGTATTCGCCTTCGGGGTTTTTGAGGATGACGAGCAATCCATCGTGTCCCTCGCCGACAAGACGTTCGTTTTTGAACTGCTGGATGTCCGCCATTCTGTTGCGGCGGCGGGCTTCCGGGGTCTGCCCGGCGGGCGTTGTCTGGGGCGCAGCCGGTTTCTTCGTTGTGGGCGAGGAGTATTGATAGACGTCCAGGCGCATATTGATATCCACCTTGATTGGTTCATTGGTCGAGAGGTTCACAGTCGGGGCCTTGCAACTTGCGAGCAAGGAGCCGACGACCAGGAGGATTAGCGATTGGCGGAGCGTTTCCATCGTCCTTGCGGTGAATCGTCAGCGTGCAGCACGACTTCGAAATTGCGCGATCCCGTCGGGCCCTGCAATTTCAACCGGAGCACGCCTTGCGACTCGACAAACCAGAAGTCCCCGCCGGCCTTGGTGTAATTGAAGTCCCGCAGCGTCTCAAGCGCGATGCGCGTGCTGCTTTGTTTCGTGAGATTCCATGTCGAGGGAATGCGCGCGAGGAGGTCGTCGATTTTGCGGATTACCATTTTCCCGGGCTTCGTCGCTCGAAAGTCCCCCAGGACACGTTCGATATCGCGGCTCTTCGCGTCCATCTGCAGACGAAACTCCAAGGGGCCCGACAACTGGAAGTTCTGAGGCGAAATGATGTTCGTCAATTCGCGCAGACTGATGCCCCTGCCTGAAAGCCAACCGATCCAGGGAGAGTCAGTGGAGAAGAAAAAGCTGAAGCCGCCCCAGGTTTCACCCCGGTAGACCTTCCCGCCGAACTGACCGTTGATTCCGCTGCGGTCGAAGGTCACAGAAATGTAAGAATCCGAAGCCCTGTATTGCCGCCAGCGAATTGCTTTCAGCCGAACCGTGCCCACCAGGTTGTTGACCTTCTTTTCCGGCGGATAAGCGAAACGCAACTCCCCCTTCTCGCTCGTGAATTGGAGCTGGTAGGAATCGAAAACATATTCCTGCGGAGGGATTTCAAGCACGGCCTGGAGCTTGAGCGCGGCGAGGTTGTCGAGCGCGACGTCCTGCGCCTTCGTTCGGAAGCTTAGGGGCAGGCCATATTGTTTACGCCCTCCGCTGCCCAGGGTGAGCCGCCCGTATTCAACTCCCAGATTCTTGATGATCCAACCTGGCCCGGAGTCCGCGCCGCCATCCGTTCCAAGCCGCCTTTGCATGTCATCCATGTACCAGAAGAGGTCCTCTCCAAGAAAAATATTAGGACCGAGAATGGTCAGTTCATCGATTTCGCGGCGGAGAAGTCCCGCGAGCGTAAACCGCACGAAAATGCTGTCGAGCGTTAACACCTTGGTAAACGGGTCAAGCGGAGAGAGCACCTCGAGGTTGGCGATCTCGATGAGTTGCTGTTCGGACCCGACGGTGGATGCGCTCTTTGAGAGGGGAACATTCTTGAGCGAGGTATTGAGCGCGAAAGTAATATCGGACACTTGCGGTCTCTCATCGTCCACCCGCACGGCCACGCGCTTGATATCGAGGGATCCGAGAACCCATGTGAGCTGCGCCGTTGAGGGCTGAGTGGCATCTTCCTTCGGAGGAGAGAAAATCTCTCTCAGCGACTTGCCGAAAACGAGCGAGCCGCCTTCAAGAACGAGAGCGCCGATGGTCTGGTTCTTGATGAGATTCTCGAGATCGAATTTTGCGCGAACGAGGTCAAGCCTTAGAAAAGCGGGATCAGTGTGAGTCGCCGCCGTGAGGTCCCAAAGGATCAATTCATGGGGCTCGGCTGGTGCAATGGTCGTCGAGAAGTCCTTTAGATCAAAACAGAACTTAGACTGAATCTTCAGACCGGGCGGCCCGTAGTCGGCGACACTGAGCTGCCCGTAATCGCAAACAAATCTGCGCACAGTCCACGGAGCACCCGCTTTCGCCTTCGAGCCTGGCGGGGCGGTAAAGGCCTCCGGGAACCGGGGAGAAGCGTTGATGGTGGGTTCGACGAGGCGCACTTCGCTGATCTGCCTGCGACGAAGATCGTTAAAATTGAAGGTGACACTCCCGCCCGCGAGCGTGAGGAGGGTTGCACCGTCCTTCCGCGACTTCAGTGTGACGGATTCCGCCGTCAGGCGATTCGGGAAGCCGATCTCAAGCTTGCGGATGTCGACGGTCGCTCCTGGGAACGTTCTTTCCAGCGCCCATTTTGCGAGTCGAGGCAGCTGCCGCGTCGCGTAGTAGAGGCCCGCAGCCAGAACCGCTGTCGCGGAAAGAAATACAACCAGGAAGATGCGCAACCACCGGCGCGCGCGCCGCGGAGCAGGCTTACGGCTGGATGAGTCGGTCGGCAAGAGTGGTCAGAACGAAAATGGCGCTGACAGTAGCGTTTACCTGAAAAAAGGCTTTGTTGATAGCCGCAATCGTGCCTTTTCCAGCCAGGACGTGTTCGTAGATAAGACCCGCGCCAACGAAGGCAAGTCCCACGAAATAAATCGGACCGAGCCTCGCCAGCGCTCCAAACAACAGAAACCCGGCGAGCGCCGCGGCATGAAGCAGGGTGGCCACGGCGAGTGATCGCGTGATCCCAAGCCAAACGACCATCGAATGCAGCCCTTCGCGCTTGTCGATTTCCAAATCCTGCGTCGCATAAATGATATCAAATCCCGCCACCCAGCAGAGAACAGAGGCCCCGAGCACGAGGGGCGGCCACGCAAGACTCCCTGTAATGGCGAGCCACGCGCCGATTGGGGCAACACCTAGTGCAAGGCCGAGAAAGAACTGTGCTCCATGAGTGAAGCGCTTCGTCAGGGAATAGAAGAAGACAATGCCGAGGGCTACCGGTGAAAGCGCAAAGCAGATGGGATTCAGGAACCACGTCGTTGCGATGAAAAGAACGGCCGAACCGCAGCATGCTGCCACCGCCAAGGGTTTGGAGACCAGTTTGTGCCTTCCCGCCGTGCGCGGGTTTCGTTTGTCGATTTCCCAATCCGTAAGACGGTTGAACGTCATCGCCGCGGTGCGCGCGAAGACCATTGCCAGCACGATCAGCGCGAATACGCCCACGGGCGGGATCCCTTGAGCCGCCACGAACATTGACCCCAGCGCAAAGGGGAGCGCGAAGATGGTATGCGAGAATCGGATAAAACTCAGAAAGCGCCTGATCATTTTCGCGCCCGGCTGGGCTCATCAAACAACTCTACCAAACCGTCATCGACCCGCAGGTCTACAAGCCTCCACTCGTTCTCTGACCGGTAAAAGTAAAATCGCCATCGCAGGGGAAGGTCGGAATTCAGCGAGATACATGTCCTTCGAAGGAGGCTGCTTCCCACGGCTTTTTCATCCAATGTTTCGTAACCGGAAATCGGGCCGTAGTTATCGAGGGCCTCCCGAGTGCGCTTCTTGAGCGAAGCGACGTCTTCCGGGCGGTCCGCAATGAGGCTCACCCTCACGAGCGTCTCGTAGGCCATATCGATCTGTCCCGCCTTGAGCGCGCGGAAGAACTCCTCGATGGCCTCCGTTGGACTCTCGGCCTTTCGCGGAGTGGGGGTCGGTGTGGCTGAGGCGACAGGTTTCACGGCCCCAGGCGGGAAGATGATGCGCTCCTTGTCGCCGCCCTGCTGGGCTGGCAAGACCGTCAGCGAGGCGAGAAAGGCGATCACTGCAAAGCGCATTTTCGGAGTGTCGGCGAGTTCGACTCACTCCGCAAGAGCGCGGCTTGGCACAGCGGCCCGCCCAATCTGCCTCCGAACACATGGAGTCGGTAAGATTAAGTACTTGGCGGGATCGTCGAGTTGAGGCCAGCATGCGCACGCCATGCCAAAAGCCGATGAAAACGTGCTGGTGGTCCGCCGGGCCCTCTTCGATGAACTCGGCGCATTCCAGGGATTGCACCCTGACGTGGACCGCTACCTCGACGTCTTCCTGAAGCGCGAGAACAACTTCTTTCTACCGCGCTCGCGCGCTGAGGATGATCCGGCATTCAAACAGATTATCCCCTATGCAGTACTCAGCCTTGGCGGAAAAATCCTTCACTACGTGCGCGGCGCAAAGTCCGGCGAGAAGCGTCTGGTCGCCAGGGTTCGATTGGGATAGGAGGCCATATCAATGACAACGACGAGAGCCTGTTTTCATTCGACCGCGACGCTTACCGTGTCGCCGTGCGTCGCGAGATTGAGGAGGAACTCAGGCTGGCGAGCACCTATCAGGAACGTGTGGCGGCGCTGATCAATGACGATTCCACGGAAGTCGGCCGTGTGCATCTCGGTGTCGTCCACATCGTCGCCCTCGACAACGACGAGGTGCGATCAGGCGAGAGAGCGATCGCGGACCTGCGGTTTCTCGAGCTCGATGAACTTAGGCGACGCAGGGACAGGCTGGAGTCCTGGTCGCAAATCGTCCTGGACGCCTGGGAAACGTTATAGACATTGGTTCTATGGGCACGCCTTCCCTGGTCATAGCGGGTCGAGAGACTCCTTGGTATCGGATTTTTCTTGCACACGCCGCTCACTGCCCTCGCCCTTTTCGTCACGCTCTCCCTGGTCGCCAAGGAAAACTATCCCTTCTCACACTTTCCCATGTACGCCAGCCCGACAGCGGAGAGATCTTACTTTTTTATTGCCGACGACGGTGGCAATCCGATTCCCGTTGGTATTCTCACGGGGCTCACCTCCGCACAGATCGGGAAAACGTATCGAAAAAAATCGAGGGAACGGGGCGCGGAAATGAAAAAGGCCGGAAACGTTGGCAGGACCGAAAGGGATCGGGTCGTCGGCACGGAAATTTTTCAAGCGCTCAGGCAGCGGGCCGCCAAAAGAGGCAAGGTTCTTCCGGAGAAATTGCAGTTGCATATGGTCGAAATTCGGTTCGCCGATGAACAGCTCCAAGAAACGAAACGCCTTCTCTTTGCGGAGTAGCGTCACCCGATCGCTGAGGGGGATTGCCTCGGGATTTTTCATCCTGCCGGCAGTGAGTTCGCTGGAGGGCTTCTTTCTTCGACTCCTTTTCGGGATAGTCGTTGCGTTCACGATCTCTTTGAACGTGCCGTTTCCCACGCAACCTCATCCGGCTGGCCTCGCCCATTTTTTTGACC
Organism: uncultured Verrucomicrobiae bacterium; assembly: GCA_963784465.1. GTDB lineage: Bacteria > Verrucomicrobiota > Verrucomicrobiia > Chthoniobacterales > Terrimicrobiaceae > DASTFP01. Next base: position 4,306 of record CAWASQ010000059.1, on the reverse strand, counting down.
TCACGTGGCTTTCGGACCCGGACAATCTGAGAGCCTATCGCAATGTGATTTACCTGCTCGTTTCTCTGTATGTGGCCGGCCTTTTGCTGCCGATCGTTCTTCCGGCACTTGCCGTCGGGCACGCGCTGATGTTCACCCTGTTCAACTCGCAAGGTTACACGCATCACGGTTATCAGATCGTCAGTCTTACGCTGCTCGCTCAGGCGGTAACGGTGCTTTATTACACCGCGTTGAAGGGAATCCGTTTGCAGCCTCCCGATAGTTTGCTGAACGCTTGGCTATTCGTCCAGAGCCAGGTGGTTGTGGTGGGAGCCTATCTCGTCTCGTTTTTGACGAAGATGTTTGCGACCGGCGGCATGTGGTTTTGGAACGCCAATTACGTCGCGATCGATCTTATCAAGACCCAACGGCAACATTACTACAGCAGATTGGATCCGGGCGACGCGGGAAATCCTCTGGAAGCGATGTGGCTGCTCGAGCATCCGTGGATTTCGCGAGGTCTATTCGGCGGCGGCGTTCTTCTCGAAGCAATCGCCTTTCTCGCCCTTGCTGGCAGAAAGCTTAGTTTTCTGATCGGTGTTTGCCTGATTCTGATGCACCGCAGTGTCTCGACGCTCATGGGACTGAGGTTTCAATACAACGAAATGCTGTGCATAGTTTTCCTGGTAGGGATTCCCTATTTCGCAGCGCGATGCCTCGAGCGCGTCCGTTCCCGGGCCGTGCGGCTTGGGATTCTGATTGGCGCGGGGGTGGGTGTTCCCTTGAGTTATTTCGTCCAGCCTGTCTCCGTGCAAAAGCTGATGCCGCTTCCCGCATATATCATCAGCCTTATCAATTCACTTAGCGTCTGGGTAAACGGCAATTGGATGGACACCTTAAGATTCACCTTTCCAATGTGGGCGACCTGCCTTGTTATGGCTGCTGCCGGAGCGATGGCCGCACGCCTCATCTCGGCGAAAATGCGCCCAACTTCGGCTTTCTAAGGTCTCTCTCGCCGGAGTGTTGATGAGTCCGATTAGGCGATAGCGCCGGCGCAAGCCGACGCCAAATTTTGGCAATCCACCGCGAGCACTTCCCACCGGGTTGTGGCTTATTCGCCGCATGACTCATCGCACGGATCGGAACGACGCACGACCTTCATTCGCGAGGAATCCGCTCGTCGCCTCTGTCCTGCGCGAGAACGTCCGCATCGTGGACGGTCGTGCGACCATAGGGCTCTGGGGAGGCTGGCCGGCGCTTCTCGCCGACGTTTCCACTTTTGGCAACGTCCTGGCGATCAGCCGCAACCCATATTGCGTCCTCGGCAGTGTCTCGGAGTACCCGGAGATCGCTGCGATCCCGTGCGAAACCCGGGGCTGCGCCGTGGATGGCTCCCTCGAATTTGATTTCGCATGCTGGCGGCGAGCGATCGCCGTTGCCGAGCCCCGCCAGGGCGGATGGCTCTACGCCGTCGAGTTCTCGGACTTTGGCGGCGAGGTGATTCATAAGATCTGTCTGACGGAGCAGTCGGACTTTGAGGCATTTCGCAGCTGGGTGGAGCTCAACCAAACCGCGTCCGGCTGTTCGCGGGACGCCGCCGGCAACCCGCGCCACAGCTCCGGCCTGGAGAACTCCCTCGTGTTGAGCGCCTCCGGCGCGGAATCGCTTCAGACCGACATGCTGCGTGTCATGTTCCAGATGGCGTCCGCGGAGCGTTGGGCCTTTCAGGCTTTTGTGGGGAATGACGGCGCGGCGCAGGTGGCCCGGATGAGCCCGTCAGCATTTTGCACAGATGGGCGCTGGATATTCGCGGGAGACGAAACCACCGGCATGCATGTGCGTGTCGAAAGGCTGGCCGAGGTCTTCCTGCACAACGTGGGAGAAGTCCTCGCGCTCAAGGCCTGCGACCCCGAGGGGCACCTCGTATGCGCCGTGGCGCCTCCGCTCGATGCCGATTGTGAAAGCTGGAATTCCCGGCTCCAGGGCCTCGCCCGAGAGTTTTCGATTGCCCGGCCATGAAAACAGATATCGCTATTCTTTACGCCACCATGACGGGAAATGCCCGGGAGTGCGCCGAGAGCACCGCAGCGCTCTTGAACAAGGCGGGTTTGCCCGCCCGCGTCCACGACCTTGCTCACTATGATCCGCGCAGATTGCTTGAGGAAACAACGGTGGTTCTTACCATTAGCACATGGGGCGAAGGAGAACCCCCAGATGACGGGCTCGACTTTTTCAACCATGTCAGCAACCTCGAGCCTTCATCGCTTGCCAACCTGCGCTTCGCGGTCTTTGCGCTCGGAGACACGAGCTACGACAACTTTTGCCAATGCGGCAGGGATCTCGACCGCATGTTCGAGGAGCATGGCGCCACGCGTCTGATCGACCGCGTCGACAATGATATCGACTTTCAAGATGCGCTTGAAAAATGGCAGGAGACTCTGCTCTCTACGCTGCAAGACGCCGTGGCTGCCTAATTCCGCCCTCGCGGTATCGTTTCATCTAGCGCCACTAGGTGCCGGCGAAGTTCAAGAATCAGTCAAATTTTCAAGCCGCGAGAAGTTGGCGCTTTGTAAAGTCGTCGAGGGCGCCGTCAAGCTGTCGCCAGGCCGTGGCCAGAGGGTTGCGCCGCTTGAGGTGGTCGGGGAGTTTCGGATCGAGCAAGATTAGACCTGGAGCCAGGACTCGCCCGTAGGTCTTGGTAAAGAGCACCGCCACTCTGCGACCCAGGGGGTGAGCTGGTAGCGATGGCTGTGAGGGGTTTTGAGGATGAGCCCCTTGCGTTTGAGCCGGCGCAGATCGTAAGTGGCTTGTCGCGTTGTGTAGGGCGCATCGAGTAAGGCAGCCGTATGTTGGACCAACTGACGATTACCAAAACCCTCGACGATATGGCAGAAGCCAACCAGGCTCGCCAAGACTGCCATCACCCTGGGGTCTCCGAAGCGCAGTGCCGGAGTATAGAGACCATCTTCAGTATTGGACGGTCGGGTGACCTCATGGAAGGTCACCACGTCGGGGGCTGGCAGAGCCTCTGCGCTTTCGGCGTCACACAAGCGCCGGTTGGCCGATTCGCCAACAGCCCGGAGGGCATTCCAGTTTTTCGCGCAGACTCGGCGTCCGATTCCGAAGTCCTGGGTGTCGCAGATCACGGTTTCGGTGCGCAGTGCCCGCCCCTCTTTGAAGTACTGCTTGATCCGGGAGGATTTGTAATAACAGCACAGCGTGGGATCGACGCCTTCGGTCAGTACCCGAGTGCGGAATGGACCCGCTGCAGAGCGGTTGAGCCGCCGATCAAAGATCAGCATGACTTGATCGGGCCGACCGATGTCGAGGTGATCGCGAATGACGCCTTCAAACCACATCCGGCCAGCTTGCGGTCGGTCAAACACATAGGTCTCCGAGATCTCAAACTGGCGGAAGGCCAGCTCGTAGACATAGCCGGCCTTCCAGTCCGCTTGTCTAAACGGGGAGGGCAGCCGATGCAGCCAGCGCCAGAAGAAATTCTTCACCGCCCCAGGTCCCGAGCCGCTCGCAGACCTTTTGCAAGGCGGCTGGATCTTCACAAGAACGGAACCCATTATCGAGGGCCTCATAACCAACTCGAGCTTTTTCAAGTTGCCGTTTAGCCCACTCATGGCCGTTGAGCCAGAGCCAAATCGGATAGGGGGCATAGGCGTTAGTCTTCCAGAACGCCGCGCCCCAGTCCGAGTCCCAGAGGTAGAAATAGAAGTGATTGATATAGGTCATCTGTCGGCCCCATTCCATGTGCGGATGAGCGGCTTTCTCCTGGCCCTTGCTCTTCCAGGATCGCCAGGCGGAGGCTTTCTCTTGAGCGATGCCAATCAAGACGACTCGGTCCTTGCCTTCGCGAGCGGCGACCTCCAGAAACGGACGCGCCGTTTTCTCCTTGTCCTCTCCTTTCTCGAAGCGCACCACCGGAATGTTGTGCGCCTTGGCATAACAATAGATGGCTTCTACATAAGCATCGCCAATCTTGCCAAAGGCGGCCGAGGAAGGAATCGGGAATCTTCGCTGCCAACGTAGAAAAGTACAGACTTGGCCCACCGTCTGCAGTTTCGGCACATAGGCCTGCAAGAAGATGCGGTCGATGGAACGACACTTGAGTGTTACCCGGTCTCGCAGCAGAGTGAAATAGTCAGCCATGATTGACCTCCTCGTCGTTGACTCAGACCTAAAGGCTACACCCGAATGAGCGGAGAAGGCATCCCCGGATCCTTCCCCGCGGAGAACGCCCCGTGCTGCCGCCCGGAACTCCGCAGCACGCAGACACACCAACCCAGTTCACCTCGGCGGTATGAGGTCGCTCGCT
>CAWASQ010000058.1:0-12431 GCA_963784465.1 uncultured Verrucomicrobiae bacterium | reverse complement strand
TTCCAAGATCGCGCCGCTATCGCCTCTCTTCACAGGGTTATTCGATTTGTTTAGCGCCGCGCCACACCGGAACCCCTCTCCACTTCCACTCCTCGACCATCTTGGCGGACTTGCCCGCCTCAGGTGCGCCCCATTCCCAGTCAGACAATGTTTAGGCAACCCTCTGGCAGACCGTCGAGAACCGGCCATGCGCTAGCGTTCCAAGGTCGCGGAAGGCAAGAACTCGCGTTATTTGCCGACAGTGCTTTTAGAGCGCTCCGAATGCCGACGCACTGAGGCTGACCAGTAACGACACGAGATGTAGACATGGCACAGCAATCCGATAAGCAGACTCCATACGATCAATTCAACATCGAGATCCCGCAGAAGTTCCCGAAGGAGGGTATTTCTACGGCTGCGGCGAACGCAATCGTGAACGGACGGCGAACCCTACGGAGCTGCGACCATCGGTTCCTCCGAGGCTTGCATGTTGGGCGGCCTGGCCCACAAATGGAATTGGCGGGAGGCTCGACATAAGGCGGGAAAAGATGCCAGTCGGGCCAAACATGGTAACTGGCGGCAACGTCCAGATCGTCTGGAAAAAGTTCTTGCGCTATTTCGATGTCGAGCCGCGGATTGTGCCCCCCAATTGCACTTGCGGATTGGTCTCAGCGCGGGCGAACCGGTGGAAGATGATAACCAAGCGAGTGGCACGCATTTGACGAGAAGGAGGAATTAAGGTGAGCAAGAAACAGCGGCCACGAAGCGGCTAGGGATTCGACAGCACAGCGGCAGCAGGGTGAGCGACCGTGCCATGTTTGGAGCTGGGACTTCGTGGCCGACCAGACAGAAAATCGAAGTAGTTTTCGCGTCCTCACTTTGCTGGACGAACACAGGCCGAACTACCGGACCGCGATTCACTCCTCCGGCAGGGTGAAGACCGCGCAGGGCGCCGCGATGCCGCGCAACACGTGTTCGCCCAGCGGCATCAGCGGCGCTGGTGGTCTCGGCAGCGACCGCGCCCGAGATCAGCACGCCGCGGCCGAGCGGCCGGCACAGCCCCTCGAGCCGGCTGACCAGATTGACCGCGGGGCCGATGGCGGTGAAGTCCAGCCGGTCGGCGGTGCCGATATTGCCCCACAGCATCTCGCCGAGATGCAGCGCCATGCCGAAGGGCAGCGGCGGCAGGCCCTGCGCCGCCGCGAGCTGCATCGAGATGGGCCATGCCGGCGCGGGCGGCGGCGACGGCGCGCAGCGCCGCGTCGCAGGCGGCAGAAGGTCGCCGTTCGCCGATCGGAAAGATCGCCAGCACGCCGTCGCCGATGAACTTCAGCACCTCGCCGCCGAAGGCGTGAACCGCGCCGGCGACGCGGTCGAACCAGGCGTCGAGCGCGGCGACCACCGCCTCCGGCTGCCGTCGTCTCCGACAGTTCGGTGAAGCCGCGCAGATCGGCATAGAGCAGCACCGCGCGGATGGTCTCGCCGGTCTCGCGCCGCAAGCGCGCCGGCCAGCACCTGCGCCGCACTGCGCCGGCCGAGATAGGCCTCGAGCAGCGCTGCCAGCGTCGACCGCGCGGCCAGGGCGGCGAGCGGCGCCGCGGCGAAGCGCGCCACCTGTTGCAGCAGCGAGGATTCCGCCTCGGTGAGGGGCCGCGAGGCAGCCCAGCCGAGCACGGGCTGCCGACCGGGCCATCTGACGTCGAACTGTCTGCCGCCGGGCCGGCGACATCCTCCTGCACCAGCCCGGTGCCGAGCCCGGCCAGCCAGTCGCGGCCGGCATTGCCCTGCTCGGGTCCGGCCGGGCCCAGGGACCCGAAGCCCAGCGCCTCGATCACCGCCCCGGTCTCCGCCCGCCACAGCCAGGTGCGGCGGGCGATGATCGGATGTGGCGCCGCCAAGCGTCAGCGCGCCGCCGGCGAGCGGCAGGCCATCGGCGATGCAGCTGCGCGCCGAGCGTCGTCAGGAAGTGGTCGGGGCCAGGCACGGCGCTGGCCTCGTCGATCAGCCAGGCGAGAGTCGAGGGCAGTCGCATGCCAGGGATCATGCTGTCGCCGCCGGATGCTGTCATCGCCGTTTTGTCACAGATTTCTTGCATCAGAGTATGATTTCACTAGGAAGTGCGAGACGCCTCGCCGACACTTGGCCGAGGTGCCATTCTGCCCAAGGAGCTTCCGATGACTGAACCGCTGATGGTCCAACGTGAGGTCCAGATCGCGGCACCACCCGCGACCGTCTTCGCCTTCCTCACCGACCCGGAGAAGATCCTGCGCTGGATGGGCACCGAGGCGACGGTCGAACCGCACCCCGGCGGCCTCTACCTCCTCAACGTCGGCGGCAAGAACATCGCCCGCGGTGAGTTTACCGAGGTCATACCGGTCCACCGCCTCGCCTACAGCTTTGGCTGGGAGGGGCGCGAAAAGATGCCGCCGGGATCAAGCCTGATCGAGATCGACCTGATCGACCAGAAAGGCGGGACGCTGCTGCGCATGACCCATAGCGGCCTGCCGGACGCAGAGGAATGCGCCAGCCACGAGCAGGGTTGGACGCATTATCTAGAAAGGCTGGCCGTGGCTGCAGCCGGCGGCGATCCAGGGCCCGACCTGCCACAAAAATCGTCATAGGCAGACATTCCGACTGAAGCGGCACAGAACAGCCAACCATTGGAACCACGAAACTTGCGGGTGAGCAACTGCTGCTGCACCGATTCACCAGCTTTGTGCCAACACCTGACACGACGGGACAGATTGATGACATGCCGTTACTTCCGGGTCAAGGCGTAGGCCTAGTGCGCGAAATTTTGTCGGTCCGACAGATCATCAATAATATGATGGATCAAGCAGTCTCAGTGCTTTCATCAATCCTGCCTGATGGCTGAAGCGCAACCGGCCTACGCGTTCCTTCGGCCTACGAGCGGGCAGGATCTCGCGCTTACTAATTGCGCGAGTCTTCCAACACGATTTCGTTGAGTTGGCCGTTATGCGACTGATCCTTGGCATAGGAAGCCGGAGAACGCTGCACCCGGATAGGCACCGCCCGCGCGCCAACAACTGCGGTTATGTCGCTGTCTGAATCTCCGTAATAGTAAACGATGTGGCGCGCAGCAATGAACGGAGTTTTGTCCTTCAGATTGGTCTGCACCACGGGGTGGCGCAGACCGATCCCGAACGTGCGCGCACGCCCGTACCCCGCCACCCATCATAAAACATCGCGCCTCCGAACATCTCATTCCCATTCGCTCACCCTGCAGCACGCCAAAGCCGCTTCCAGCTCTGGGGCTTCACTAGTAGGGCGCCGAACGGACCCCTCGGCTCGCGCCAAGGATGTGGCACATTGGCGGAGAGGACCACCAGCAAGGCCCGCGCGCCAACTCGCTGACGAGAAATTGTCGGCGGGAGAAGCTGTTCGGTTCGGGAGTATCGTTCATAAGATAAAGGCGATGATCTTCTTCTGGCTGGATAGAATCGCTGTCGCGGAACTTCATGGGCGCCCTCCGAGCAAAGTAAACGTTAAGCCGACTAGCGCTCCTCCAAGGACCAGCCAGGCAGAGTTGGTCTTGCAACGGAACATCAGCAGCGCACTCACCGCCGCCAATGATCAAGGTGATCCGGTCTACCAGCGCCGCGTGCAGCAATTGCCATGTCACAACCGCCATGAGTCCGAGCGATGCGATCACGACTCCGTCAAGGAACGCTCCGACGAGCGGCGAGCGCCGCATGCGCGGTACGAGCGGACCGCTGATCGCCACGAAAATGAAGGCGGGCAGAAAGATGCCAATCGTTGCGATCAGTGCGCCCCTCGGTCCCGCCAAGACGTAGCCAATGAAGGTGGCCGTCGTGAAGACGGGGCCCGGCGTGATCTGTCCGATGGCGATCGCATCGAGCAGTTGCGCCTCTGTCAGCCAGTGCCAGCGCTCCACCAGGTCGGCGCGCAAGAAGGCGAGGAGCACATAACCGCTTCCGAACAGCACCGACCCGACCTTTAGAAAGAAGAGAAGCAGAGGCCACAAACCAAAAGCCGCAGGGACGCTTGCGGCGCCTGCGCTATTGAATGTGGAAGTGGCGCACAGAAAAAGCGTGGGCGTGCCCGTTCCGGACGTAAATCGCGCAACTCCAAACCGTTCGATACATACCACGATTCCGGCAACGAGAAGCAACAGCAGTTCATTAGTTCCCAGAAAACTCGCCGCCACCACGATGAGTCCCGTGACGGCGAGGAACTTCGTCTTCACCGCAGTCCGTCCCAGACCCCACAACGCCTGAAGGACGACTGCGATTACCACCGGTTTCACACCGTATAGAATTCCTGAGGCTTCCGGCAATTTACCGAACCGCACGTACACCCAAGCAAGCGCCAGCACGATGCACGCGGCGGGAAGGATGAAGCAAATACCCGCGACGAGCAAGCCGGGCCAGCCGGCCCGCTTGTGGCCGATGTGAATTGCCATCTCCGTCGAGTTTGGTCCGGGAATTAGATTCGTAGCGGCAAATAAGTCGAGGAACTCTGCGTGAGAAAGCCACCGCCTCCGCCGAACGACTTCTTCCTCCATCATTGCGACATGCGCCGCCGGGCCGCCGAATGCAACCGTACCGAGTTTAAGGAACAGCAATGCAAGCTCCTTTAACCGGCCTCTCGTCGTGTCCGCCTCTGCGGGCTGCCGGTCCTCCAAAGCGGAGTTTTGGTTCACGGTTGGATCTATTTTCTTGCCAACATCCAATCTAGCGACCAGCTGCCTCCTCCGACGATCAGTAGAAAAGCGCTGCCCATGAACATGCGGAAATCAGTCCGCGCTTCATGGGCCATGCTCCCAAAATCCGTAGCTCGCCATCTTCGGCAGACTGAACCCCCAGAATCCCGTCCCAAGCAAGATAGGAATCTTGGTGGACAGGATCGCGACGGAAAATATTCAGCAACAGAACGACCGACGCAACGCGAGTCAGCAATCCCACGATCAACAGTCTCCCTGCAGATGACCTCGATCATCCCTACGAAGGGAGCGGCGATCACGGGGGAGGGAATCCCAATCTTTTCAAAGCGACCGACACCCAGCGCGGCGGAAAACAGGAATTTCTGAATGCCTTCGGAAAGGAAAACCGCTCCGACCAGGATCCGAACCAGTATGGTAGCATTGGGCGCGGTCGTCGCGAGAAGCTTTGGGAATGGCATCGTCACCCTCAGCGCTTTCCAGGCCGCATGTCTTCCTTCTGCGTGACTTGCGCCTGATCGAAAATGCCAACGGGGAACAGAGGCCGGTCGAGCAGAATGCCCCTTGACAGAAACTGGCGGCATGGCCACGCATAGAACTCTTTCATCGCCCCGATTGAAGTTGAGACAGTATCGATGTCCGTTTACGCTTATCGATTACGCAGCCCCAATCAAGTGAAAGTTTTGTCATCACTCCGAAGGCGTAATAAAGCACCCGGCCGAATAAATCCGCTCACTCGATAAACCCTAGCGGGCAAATCTGGCGCTGCATCCAGCCCGCTATGCCTGCCCTCTTTTTTTTGTTGGGTCCGCAACTTCGCTGAAGAGTTCGCGAAGTTTCGCCCGAGCTTCCTTTAGGGCCTTGCGACCGCTCGACGTGATTTTATAGAGGCGCCTGCGGTTTCCACCGTTCTCGTCGCTTCCGACAATCCAGCCGTCCTTTTCCATCGCGCGCAGCATAGGATATAGGGTACCAGGGCTGATCTTATAGCCATGGTGGCGCAATTCCTCGATCATCCAGTTCCCGTAAATGCCGCCTTCTTCTGCATGGTAGAGAACGTGCAGACGGATGAAGCCGCCAAGGAGGCGTTGCAGAGGTTTATCGAGGTAATCCATGGGGCGTGGAGCTCTCTATCACATCAGCCCTATCGGCGATGACAGGGAAAATCTTTCCTTCCTTCACAAGAATACACGCTGACCGTAATCGAAAATCGATATAAGGCAACCTTCCTGACCGTCCGCGAGCCGCACATCCGCCGGCACGATTCCGCCCTGGCGCAGATGAATTACGTCGTCCGGCACGAGTTCCTCCGCTCCTATGCTCCGCCATTCGCCATCCCGCCGTACGCGCGCCTCGACGCGCAATTGCTGCCGCAGCAGGGCCAGCGCTTTCTGCGCCCGCCCCTCCTGCAAGAAGCCGAGCACCGCGTTTAGCACGAGCAATCCGGCGATGACGCCGGCCTCGACCCGCTCGTCGAGAAAAAGCTGGATGATGATGGTCGCCTCCAGCAGCCACGGAATGGGAGCCCAGAATCGTTCGAGGAACTGTCGCACTGGATGCTGCCGCTCCTCGCGCACAGCGTTCTGCCCGAACTGCGACAGCCGGGCCGCCACTTCGGCGGCGGTAAGTCCTGGCGAAGATGAGGCTGGACCTGGCTTGTCCTTGAGAGAATCCATAACGGAGAGAATTTTGAACCAGGGCTAAGAAGAGCCTTTGTCCATCTGATAGACTGGCCCCTTCATGGAACAAGACTCTCTCATTCCCAATAGCCGATTAGGAATGAAGTGGATTCTCAGTGCCTAACGAAGTCGGGTGCGAAAGCCTATGATTGGATCTAAGCACCTTTGTTGATGTGGCTCTCATCCTAAGGCGGAAGAGTCGGGCTTCGTCGATGGTGCTCAGGTAAAGATAATCTGCCCGCCAGCGGAAAGTGCGTAGAATTCACCCACGGTCAGAACCTTGTCCACCTGCGGACAGAAATCCGCTGCTTTGAGGTGAAACATGTCGACTGTGGCCTTGCAGCCATAGATGTTGCCACCGGCATCGTGGATCATTTCAATGAATTCGGGAATGGGAGGGATATCGAGTTTTTCCATTTCCCTGTTCATCATCGCGGTCGCGAAGGCGGACATCCCGGGAAGAGCGCCCAGAATAGTGGGGAGTGGGAAGCCCTTCGCATGGGGAACGCGCATGGCCGGGTTGCCGACCGTTGCGATTCCGATATGGCCCATGTATTTGCTCAGTATCGCGTAGAGGCCGAAGAACGTGAAAAAGAGACTGGCTTCGATGCCTTCCATACGGGCGCCGTTGGCCATGATGAGGCCGGGATAGATTCCATCGAGGGAGCCCTTCGAAATGATGATGGAGACTTTCTTGATTTTGCCAGAACTATCAGTCATGCGAATCTCCTTTCGTCAAACGCAGCTTGTCGGTTTCGGATAGCCGCTGATTTTAGCTGCCTTCTTGATCGGTCCGTCAGGGAAGAGCGCGTAGAGTTCCTTTGTGGGAATGTTGCCGATCTTGTTCATTCGACGCATTCCGGGAACGACTCCCTTTTCGCGAAAGTCCTTGTCAATAAATTCCAAGGCTTTCCAATGCGCGTCGGAGAGTGTGATACCTTCTTCCGCAGCGAGTGCTGCGGCGACCTCTCGGTTCCACTGTGCGTGGTTTGTCATGTAACCTTCGTCGTCAACGTCAACGGCGACTCCGCCTAATGTTTTCTGTGGCATGATGTGTGGTCTGGTTGGTTGTTTGGTTGTGGGAAATCATGCTGCCGCCCGGGCCTCGCGCAGTGAGTCCGGAATGTTCTTTCCACGCAGACTCATTTTGTGACCGACAAAGGGGATCGGAAGTCCGCGGAGAAGAATGTTCCAGTAAATCCACTTGAAGGACATTTTGCCGAGGTGGTTGAGTCGCGATTCTCCAAGGAGATTCATCGGGCCAATGCCGGGAAGCGGGAAGCGTCCTGTAACGGGTTCGAGGGTGTAGTTGAAGTCCAGCAGGAACCCCTTTCCATGGCCCGATTCGATAAAACAGTTGGCATGTCCATCGAAGTGGCACGCGAGCTCCTCCCCGCGAATAAAATGCAAAATGTTCTCGGTCAAAACTTCCGCTTCGAAGTGGGCTACCGAGCCAGCTTTCGATGTCGGTGCGTCCGTAGCATCTCCAATCACGAAGATGTTTTTATGGGCCTTGGACTGGAGCGTGTGCCTGTCAGTCGGCACGAAGTTGAGTTCGTCGCCGAGGCCCGAACGTTCAATCATCGCGTCTCCCATATTGGGTGGGACGGTCACAAGCAGGTCGTACGGAACCTCCTTGTCATCCCAGGACACGATCCGGCGTCGGTCGCTGTCGACGTTGGCGATGTTGAAATCGTGAACCACCGAGATGCGCTTTTCCTCAAGCAGGTGGCTTAGGATTCCGGAAGCGATCGGCTGTGTGAAAGCCCCTGAGAGCGGAGTTACGTAAACAACCTCGGTCTTCTCGCGCAAGCCACGCTCGGTCAGCCATGAGTCGGCGAGGAAGGCGAATTCCAAGGGGGCGACAGAACACTTGATGGGCATCTCGCAGATATGGATCACGAGGCGACCGCCCTTCCAGTCGCGGAGCCGTTCGCTCAGCGCGACCGCTCCTTCGAAGGTGTAAAAATCATGAACATCCTTCCGCCAGCTGCCATTCAGCATGCCCTCGACTTGGTCCGGGGCCGGACTTACGCCTGTGGCGATGATCAGAACGTCATAAGCTGCCGACGTGCCATCCGCGAGCAAGACCCGATTTGAGTCGGCATCAATTCGGCTGATTGCGGCCTCGATATATTCGACGCCGCGGGGGACAAAGCGCCGCTTGGGCTTGATGACGTCCTTTTCGCTGTAAATGCCAAATGGCATGAAAAGGAATCCAGGCTGGTAGTAGTGATCGGGATTGCGGTCGATCATGCGGATGCTCCAAGCGGACTCCGGGAGCTTTCTTCGGAGATGGTTCGCCATCATAGTGCCCGCCGTGCCGGCGCCGAGGATAAGGAGAGATTTCACGAGTTTATGCCAATAGGTTGATCGCGCAGGGCAGGGGTCGGGCCTTGAGAAGTCCGGCGGTAGGCCATGAAGTAAAGAACAGGCACCGCCATGCGGCTGATGAGCAGTGAGGCGATTTCACCAGCCATCAAAGAGATGGCGAGGCCCTGGAAGATCGGGTCGAAGAGAATGACCGCGCCACCCACGATCACCGCCATGGCGGTAATAAACATCGGCCGAAAGCGGACGGCGCCCGCGTCTACGACAGCTGCATCCAGCGGCATTCCCTCGCGCAGACGCTGCTCGATGAAGTCCACCAGGATGATCGAGTTGCGCACGACGATGCCGGCGCCGGCCATAAATCCAATCATTGACGTTGCGGTGAAGAACGCGCCAAGGAGTCCGTGCGCGGGCAGGATGCCCACCAGCGAAAACGGAATGGCGGCCATGACGACGAGCGGCGTGAGAAACGAACGAAACCAGCCGACCATCAGCACGTAGATGAGAACGAGCACAGCGGCAAACGCCAGACCGAGATCACGAAAGACTTCGATCGTAATGTGCCATTCGCCGTCCCATTTCATGGCAGGTTTTGCGTCGGTGAAGGGCTGAAAAGCATTATAGACCGCGATGGCGGAGCCGTCGCCACCGAACTCGCGGGTTTCGAGCTTTTCCAGGGCTTTGTTCATGGCGAGGATCGCATAGACGGGGCTTTCCACGACGCCCGCCACGTCGCCGATGACATATGTCACAGGCATCAGATTCTTATGATAGAGGCTTTTCTCGATCGTGGATTCCTCGATGCGCACGAGCTCTCGCAAGGGAATCAGCGGCGGAGTGCCCGTGACCGAGCCAGGTTCAGGCAATGCATTGGCATCGCCGGAACGAACCCGCAGGGCGAGAAGTTCCTCAGGCGTGGTGCGCAGCGAGCGGGGGAGCTGCAGGACGATGTTTATGTCCTCTTTCTCGTGGGGTACATGGAGCAAATCCACCGCGTCACCACCGACGGCGAGACGGAGGGTCTGGGAAATGGTTTCCGCGCTGATTCCGTGCAGGGCGGCCTTCTCCTTATCGATGACAAAGCGCGCCTTCGGCTGGTCGGACTCGATATACCAGTCCACATCCACCACGCCCGGAGTTTGTTTGAAGATCGCTATGATTTTTTGCGCGAGGGCGAGCCGTGCTTTCTCCGAGGGGCCGTAAACTTCGGCCACAAGAGTTTGCAGCACAGGCGGGCCGGGTGGCACCTCCGCTACGGCGACGCGTGCACCGTATTTCTCAGCGATTGCCGCCACGCGCGGACGGACGCGTTTGGCGATGTCATGGCTCTGCGCTTTGCGGTCGTGCTTGGAGACAAGATTGATTTGCAAGTCGGCCACGTTCGCTCCGCGCCGCATGAAATAGTGGCGCACGAGTCCGTTGAAATTAAAGGGCGCCGCGGTTCCCGCGTAGATCTGGTAATCGGTGACCTCCGGCTCCTTGCGCACAGCGGCCGCGATTTCGCGGGCGGCCTGTGCCGTGCTTTCAAGCGAACTGCCTTCAGGCATGTTCAGGATGATCTGGAATTCGCTTTTGTTGTCGAAGGGTAGCATCTTCACTTTCACCCAGCCGACGGCCACCGTGCCCATTGCCGCCAGGAGAAGTCCGCAAATGGCAGCGAGGAAGATTCCACGGGCTCGCCGGTGGCCTATGAGCGGTCCCATAACGCGGCGATACAGTCGCGTGAAAAAATTCTCCTCCTGCTCGATACGCGAATGCGGGCCGTTGCCCCCAGGAGCAGCAGCGTGTGCGAGAAGGCGCCGCTCGCCGTGGCGCCAGCGGAGCACACGGACCGCAGCCCAAGGGGTGACGATGAAGGCGATGGCTAGCGAGAAGAACATCGCGGCACTCGCGCCAATGGGAATGGGACGCATGTACGGTCCCATCAGGCCGCCGACAAAGGCCATCGGCAAAACAGCCAGGATGACCGCAAAGGTAGCAAGAATGGTCGGATTGCCAACTTCGCCGACTGCCTCAACCGCGATCACAGGCCAGCTTCGTCCCCGGTTTTGCGGGAGGTGAAAGTGCCGCACGATGTTTTCCACGACAACGATGGCATCATCCACCAGAATGCCGATGCTGAAGATGAGGGCGAAGAGGGTGATCCGATTGAGCGTGAAACCCAACAGGTAAAAGACCAGCAGCGTGAGCGCGAGCGTGGAGGGTATGGCAATCGCAACAATCAGCGACTCGCGCCAGCCCAGCAGAAAGAGGATGAGCAGTGACACACCGACCACCGCAATGGCCATGTGAAAAAGAAGTTCGTTGGACTTTTCCGCAGCCGTTTCGCCGTAGTTGCGCGTCACGGACACTTCGACGTCCGACGGAATCACGCTGCCCTTGAGCGTTTCCACCCGGCGCAGCACGTCGTTGGCAACGGAGATCGCATTGGCACCGGGCCGTTTGGCTATAGTGAGCGTAACAGCGGGCTCCTCGGCGGCGGGCACGCCGCGAGCCGCGCCTCGGCCGAAGAAGAACGTATTGGGATGGTTCTTCGGCGCCATCAACAATCTCTGCAACCTCCCGCAGATAGACAGGCTTGCCGTCAAAAACGCCAACCACGACATTGCCGGCATCCTCGGCGTTCTGCAAAAAACCGCCGGTTTCCACCGCGATCTCCTTGTTATTGCTCGGTGATTCCACCCGAAGCGAACTGGCGGTTCGCTTGCCTTAGCATGGGAACGATACCAGCCGGGAGTGAGATGGCGCGCGGCGAGCCTTGCCGGATCGAGCAGCACGCGCAATTGCCGCCGAGCTCCACCGATAATCGTAGTTTCTGCAACCTGCTGCGCCTGCTTTATCGTGTCGTCAACCTGAGCGACCAGACGCCGCAGCGTAAGATGATCGTAGCGCGGGCTGTGGAACGTCAATGTGAGGATCGGCACGTCGTCGATCGACTTCGGCTTGATGAGCGGGGTATCCACACCGGCCGGTATGCGATCGTAGTTCGAGCGGAGCTTTTCAGTCAGCCGCACAAGGCTGCGTTCGACGTCTTCGCCGACCAGGAAACGTACGACGAGCTGGCTCTCGCCCGTGCGCGAGGTCGAGTAGATATACTCCACACCCGGAATTTCCCAAAGCAGCTTCTCCATCGGGCGCGTGGCGCGCTCCTCGACTTCCTTCGCGCTGAACCCAGGCATGGACACCAGCACATCGATCATCGGCACCTTGATCTGCGGCTCCTCCTCGCGAGGGAGCATAATCACCGCAAAGAGCCCCAAGAGGACCGAAGTGACGATGATGAGCGGGGTCAGCTTTGAGTCAATGAACAGACGGGCCACGCGGCCTGCGACACCCAAAAGAGGAGCTGAAGAATCGTCCGGCTTCATTGCAGCACACTCACAGGCTGGTCGTCGGAGAGTCCGGACGCCCCTTCGCTTACGACACGCTCCCCCTGAGCCACGCCAGAGAGGACCTCGATCTCGTCGCCAATTCGTTTGCCAGTCTTCACAAGGCGAAGCCGTGCGGTCCCATTCTCGGCAAGGAAAACCATCTCCATCTGGCCACGCACAACCACGGCGGACGCAGGCACGCGCAGGCTGAGCGCATCACCGACTGGAATCGCCGCGCGGCCAAATTGACCGGCTCGCAGTCCGGAAACGCTGGGCAAGTCGATTCGCACAAGAAACGTCCGACTGCTCGAGTCGGCCGAGGGGGCGATCTCGGCCACCTGGCCTTTGATTTCGCCATCCATGCGGGTA
>CAWASQ010000057.1:0-13588 GCA_963784465.1 uncultured Verrucomicrobiae bacterium | reverse complement strand
CTGGATTTTTATTCGAGACCCGCGGGCCGCGGTTGCTGATCGAGAAGACATTGAGAGAGCTGGAAAATCGCCAGGACCTTACGCACGGAAACCAACGGTGTCTCTCTGGACCGCCCGTCGACTCGATCTTGGTCGCCAGAAAGCTTTGCGGATCCTCATCGTCCAGGAAGGACGCCGCATTCTAAAACGCCAGAACCAACTCTGCACGTATGCACGGACTGACCCTTTGGTGTTGCCGACTCGCGTTCCGGTCCAATTATCATCCCATGGAAATAGTCACCACGTCACTCTAAATTTAGTTGGCCGCGAGCCGAGCAGTGCGCGAAATCGGCTGGAAATCGGGCCGGTCCTGACGCATCATAGCGCCATGAAAACAGTGTTGCAGCTGGACGCGCTCACGCGGCAAGAAAAGCTTCGCGCGATGGAGGAGCTTTGGGAGGATCTCACCCGCGCAGATGAGCAGTACGAGTCGCCGGATTGGCACGGTGACGTCCTCCGCGCCCGGGAAGAGGCCCTGAAAGCCGGTAAAGATGAGTTCGTGCCGTGGGACGAGGCGAAGCGGATGCTGCGCGAAACGAAGAAGTGAGGATCGTCATTCTGCGGTCAGCCATCGAGGACTTGGCCACGGGGATGCGATTTTTACGAACAGCAGGGCATAGGGTTGGGTGACTATTTCGGCGAGTCTCTGGCAGCAGATATCGAATCGCTCCGTTTATACGCCGGAATTCACAGCAAGTCCTTCGGATATCACCGAATGCTCTCAGCACGATTCCCGTACGCTGTTTACTACGAGCTCGCAACCCAAGAAGTTCGGGTACACGCCATTCTCGACTGCAGACGCGATCCCAGGTGGATCCGATCACGACTGATAGGATGAAAGGCCAACAAGGCATTCACCTAACCACCATCCGTTCGGCACCTCCGGCACGTCGGCTGCGGAGCAGCCTTTGGTGCCAGAAGCAAGTGGTGGTAGGTGACTTTGGACGTTTGAACGCTCACGGAAAAGAGCACTTGCTCCAACTGCAATAACAGACGGCGCTCAGTTCATCGCGCGGGCTGCTGCTCGAAGTGCTACTGGCATCGCAAGCGCGTTAATCTCCAGCGCGAGTTAGATACGGTGGTTCCAAGCATCCGTTCCTCACACGCATCGAGTATTCGTTGCCGCCTCCGCGTCGCCAAGCAGGTTCTTGAGGAGTATGCCTGGCGAGAACAACACCTGGACGCTGATGACGTGCATCCTTTGGCAGGCGAGGCGCTCATGTACGCCGTCGCTGCCGAGTGCAGGTCGGGAGGTCGATTCCTCGCTTCATCGCAGTTTGCCGCACAGACACCTCAGGCGCGCGAGCCTCACTGGCAACGCTCACGAGTTAACCAATTGCGCTAAGGGGTCTTCGTTAGTGACGGTTTTCAGCAACGGAAATTTGCATGATACATTCACCATTGCGCAGGGTGAGATGTTTTTCGTGCCCAGCGGCTACTTGCATGCCATCGCGAACACTGGCGGCGAAAACGCAGAGTTTCTCATCGCCTTCTCTCATCACGAACCGGAAGACTTTGGCATCTCCGGCGCCGTCGGCTGCATGAACGCTAATGTCATGGGAAATACTTGGGGCATTCCGGAGACCGCGGCAAAGGGCGTTCGATACTCGCCGGAGGATATCGTCATCGGCAAGTTTCAGGGCGCCCTGGACATCCCCTGGGCGGCGGGATTTTCTAATCATTACAAGCTGCCAGTGGAAGGTCTGCCGCCGATGCTTGCGACTGAGTTTGGCTCTGCCCGGACCGCGCGGAAACAGTTCTGGCCGGTTTTGGATGGTCTCTCCATGTATTCCCTGCGACTTCTGGGCACCGGCATGCGGGAACCTCATTGGCATCCACAAACCGCTGAGATGGGTTACGTGCTTCAGGGAAGTGCGCGCGCATGACGCTCTTAAGTCCAGGTGCCAGCGTCGACATCGCCGATCAAAACGCATCTTCAAAATACGCCCTCTTTATGGCCTCACCGGCGGGCTTAAGGAAACTCGATCGCGATGAGGTCTTCGTGCGTTCCTGGAAGTTTCCCAATGACCAGATCCGTGAGTGGCGTCTTCGGCTCAAAAGTTTGCGCCGAGTTGCTCGTTCCTCACCAACTACCCCCGGACTACATCTTCGGAGCTTTCGTCCACCACGCGA
Source organism: uncultured Verrucomicrobiae bacterium (assembly GCA_963784465.1). Lineage (GTDB taxonomy): Bacteria > Verrucomicrobiota > Verrucomicrobiia > Chthoniobacterales > Terrimicrobiaceae > DASTFP01. The sequence goes on along the minus strand of CAWASQ010000057.1, from coordinate 11,416 downwards.
CGACCCAGGCCCTTTTTCAAGCGACAGGCGCAAACATTCCGTGCGTAATTAACCCAGATGTTTTTCTCCGATGAAAGGAGCTATCATGATTCGCGTGCTTCTAGGTAATCTTTTCCAGTCCGAGGCCCAAACATGGGTCAATACCGTCAACTGCGTGGGTATCATGGGAAAAGGGGTCGCGCTCGAATTCAAGAAGCGCTTTCCCGATATGTTCAGAGACTACGAAGCTCGCTGCCGTGCCGGTGAGGTCCGCCTCGGGCGTCCCTATCTCTACAAACGACTCGTGGAGCCCTGGATACTCAATTTTCCTACCAAACAGCACTGGCGTCAGGTCACAAACCTGCGGGATGTCATCACCGGGCTGGAGTATCTGCTCGAACACTACAAGAAATGGGGCATCACGTCGCTCGCGGTGCCCCCGCTTGGCTGCGGAAACGGACAGCTCGAATGGCGGGTCGTCGGCCCCACTCTCTACCGCCATTTTCAACGAATGAATATCCCGGTGGAGCTCTACGCCCCGCACGGCACCCCCCATGCCGAGCTGCAACCATCGTTTCTCGGGGACATCGGTCGATCGGGCGATCTCACGCCTTCGACCCCCGAGCCCCAGTTCATCCGGCCTGGATGGATAGCAATCGTGGATACGCTTAGGCGACTCCAGTCCCAGCCGTATCACCCGCCGGTCGGTCGCACTACGTTCCAGAAAATCGCCTATCTACTTACCGATCTCGGCGTGGATACGGGCCTCGAATACCGCCGCAGCAGTTATGGGCCCTATGCGGAGCAGTTGAAGCGTATCATTGGGCGCCTGATGAACAACGGCCTCGTCCGCGAGCAGCGACTGGGCCGGATGATCGAGGTACGAACAGGAGAGACTTTCGAAGATGCCCGCAAAGCCTACGCGGATACTCTCCGTGACTACGAGTCAGCCATCCGCAAGGCGACCGACCTATTTATGCGTGTGGATACGCAAACCGCTGAGACCGTCGCCACCATACGTTTTGCATGCCGTGAGCTGGTCCGCCAAGGCGAGGGAAAGCCGTCAGAAATGAGTGTTCTTCGAGCCGTGATGGAATGGAAAAAGCGCCGCCGCCCACCATTGTCCGAACCGGATGTCGCAAGCCATATTCGAAATCTCGCCGCACTCGGCTTGCTCGATGTTGCACCAAGCGCCGAGCTGCCTTTGCCCGAAGACGAACTCGCGGAATTAGCGGAATGAAGCCCGTCACCTATCAAGAGTCTAGCCGAACCTTCGCAGCTTTTCGCGGTTTGAAACTCTTATTTATGGCGCCTCTCCGAGGCCGAGAGCGACAAGAGGGCTCTTGGCGCGTGTGACAATCTACTCGGTCCCACACGCCTGCAGAAGCCCTGCGCAAGCCACATGAATACTCGAGGCGCGCTCGTCTCCGCACCTCACCTTAGTTGTGTTTGAGGCCGCGGCACTTCGGCGATCTCGTCTTCGGCGCGCTTGCGGACGCGACCAACTGCCTTACAGCGTCGTCGAATCCTTGCAGTCAGCGTTGGAAGCGCGTCTTTACGTATTCACGCGCGCTTTCCGGCGGCAGCTTGACACTACCGGGACCGCTGCGGACGTAAAAGTCGCCTTCGGGCGCGTCGGGTGTTATGCCGGACCACTTTAGAAATACGGGTTCCGGGCTGCGCTGGCACGTGACAAGGCACACGGAATTGCCGTTTAGCTTTTGCACACGTGGATCGATGCATGTCCCGGCTCGGTCGCCGACGCCGTTTCGGACCATTTGCGCGAGGCAGCATGAACTTGTCGTTACTGTCGAATTGATCCAGCTCAATGCCGACGACTTCACCGGCGTCGTTGACGCCGATGATGAGATCGCCCCCTTCGGTGTTGAGGAAAGCCGCGATTGTCTTCACAACCCCATGCGTGACGCGCTCTGCATCTTTTCGGTTCTCCTCCAGGTTCCAACGCAGAGTCGACTTGAATTCCAAGGTCTTTGATTCTCCCTGCGCGATCAGCTCCTTTACCTCCCGGTGCCGGCGGAGATATTGGTCGAAAAGATAGTCTTTAAGGGCAGTCCCGAAGCGCCCGCCGGTAGAGATCGAAATTGGAATTAATGATCTCTTGAAAGATGTCGTTGAACTTATGCTCGAACGTGAGGCGCACGTTCTCGCGCGTGTTAACGCGGGCACTTGCGTCGAGCGCCGTGTCCTGCTCCAGACGCTGAGCCACGTGTCGAAGAGTAACACGATCTTCTTCGGTCAGGTTTGAACCAAAACGCTCATTTAACCTCCGAATGATCTCCGAAGAGGATCGACATGGTCATCATCTTTGCCAGCAGGTGTTTTCTCCTGAATCGGGTCGAGCACGCCCGCTCCGCGCAGTAGCTTTAAATTTCCGCTACTTGTGCGCTGCACGCGGAATGAATCAATGTCGATCTGCTCTTGAACCTCTCGAGGAAACTCGGTTGGCGGCTTTGGCAGGTAGCGCCGGAGGAAACGCGCGAGTTGGTATAGCTTTTCCAGTTCCTGATCGGCGAACGTCAGGACCTGCGATAGAAAGGCGTAGAGCCGCACGCAATCCGTGATCTTCGCGCGGAACTCGTTTTGTTCGTCGCCATCCAGCTCCTCGAATCGCGCCACCAGGGGCTTGAGCACGGAGTAGAGTTGATCCTGCGATTGATCGCCGAAGTAGCGCCTCGCGAACTCGTCGATGTCTGCCTGCGTGAAGACTCCGGCACCGCAAAGCGCTTGCTGCAGATCGTAGAGAAGATGCGGATCCGTCTCTTCGGAGAGGAGCGTTGCTTCGTAGTAAGGCGCGAACGAGTCGACGATCTCATCCGCGTCGTTGGCGAAATCGAGAACCATCGTTTCTTCTTTGTCCGGGTGGACGCGATTCAAGCGCGACAACGTCTGCACGGCGTTCACGCCGCCCAGCTTCTTGTCGACGTACATCGTGTGCAGCAGCGGTTGGTCGAACCCGGTCTGAAACTTCTCCGCGACCACCAGGAAGCGATACTCCGGCTGGGCGAACGTCTTCGCGGTCTGCGCTTCGCTCACGCCGTTCATACCTGTCTCAGTGAATTCTGCGCCCGTGTCCGGATCGCGGACGGTGCCGGAAAAAGCGACCAGCGCTTTCCATGGGTGACCCTTCTCCGCGAGATACTTATCCACCGCCAGCTTGTATCGCACCGCGTGCAGCCGCGAACGCGTTACGATCATCGCTTTGGTGTTGCCATCGATTCGATGCGCACTGTTTGCGGCGAAGTGTTCGACCATGATCCGCACCTTCTCGCGGATCGAATGCTCGTGGAGATCGACGAATTGCCGCAGCAGGTAATTCGCCTTGTCGCGGTCGTATTGCGGATCGTCTTTTACCTTCTTCAGCAGCTTCCAATAGACTTTGTGCGTCGTGTAGTTCTGGAGCACATCGAGGATGAACTTCTCCTCAATCGCCTGCCGCATGGAATAGAGGCTGAATGGCTCGAACTTTCCGTCCGGCCGCTTCGTTCCGAATAACTCCAGCGTCTTCGGCTTGGGCGTCGCAGTGAAGGCAAAGGTCGAAACGTTTGGCAAACGCCCGCGCGCTTTGATTTCCTCCGCAATTTTGTCCTCGAGCGTTGGTTCTTCTCCACTCTCCTCCTTCGCGGCTTCCTCGAGCGTTCCGGCGCTTAGCACCTTCTTCAGATCCTTCGTCGTCTCACCGCTTTGCGACGAATGCGCTTCGTCGATGATTAACGCGAAGCGCTTGCCTGGCAGCGCGCCGATCTGCCCTGCGATCACCGGATACTTCTGCAGCGTGCTGACAATGATCGTCTTGCCGCTTTCGAGCGCGTCCTTCAGTTACTGGCCGGTCTTGTCGATGTTCTCGACGACCCCAAGCGTCTGCTCGAACTGGCGCACTGTCGTTTGCAGTTGCCGGTCAAGCACCTTGCGATCAGTCACGATCACAAATCGAGTCGAAGACGCGCCGGTCGTCCGCGTCGTGCAGCGTCGCAAGCTGATGCGCCAGCCAGGCGATGGAGTTGCTCTTCCCGCTGCCGGCCGAGTGCTGGATGAGATAATGCACACCCGGCCCATGCTCGCGCGCGTGCGCGATCAAGCGCCGCACGCAATCGAGCTGGTGATAACGCGGAAAGATCAGCCGCTGCTTCTTCCGTTTGCGTCCGCTGCTATCCTTTTCTTCCTCCTCGAATTGATGCACGAACCGGCTGACCAGATTCAGCACGCTGTCCGGCTTCCAAATCTCGTTCCACAGATAGGCCGTCGCGTAGCCTTCGCGCACTGGCGTATTGCCTGCGCCGCCATAGTTGCCCTTGTTCAAGGGCAGGAACTCCGTCGCCAGGCCCTCCAGCCGCGTCGTCATGTAAACGAGATCGGGATCGACCGCGAAATGCGCGATGCAACGTCGAAACCTGAAGAGCGGCTCCCTCGGCGAGCGGTCGGTTTTGTATTGCCGGATCGCGTCGAGCACGTTCTGCCCGTTGAGCGGGTTCTTGAGCTCAGCGGTAAGGATCGGCAGCCCATTGAGGAACAGGACGAGATCGATGCTCTGCTCACCGTCCTTGGAATAGTAGAGCTGCCTGACGAGCGAGAACATGTTCGCCGCATGCAGCCTCTGCGTTTCTGGGTTCAGCCCGCTCGCTGGCTGGAAGTAAGCGAGATCGAAATGACAACCGCTGTCCTTGACTCCGCCGCGCAGCACATCGACAACGCCGCGCTTTTCCACGTCGCGTGAGATCCGCTTGAGCAGTTTCTCGCGCGAATCATTCCCGTGATGCTCGCGAAACTGCTGCCACTTCTTCGGCTGCGTCGCATTGATGAAATCCATCACGTCGCCCGCGATGAGACAAAGATCGGCATCGAACGCCGATGAGAGTCGCTTGTGATAACCACGCAACGCTCGGGCCGCCTCGCTTGCCGTTTCCTCGGCAGCAATCGTCCCGCTCGATTCAGCTTCCGTGAGAAGGGCGGCCTCAATCGCTTCTTCAAACTTCCGCTCGCGAACTTCTGTCGTCATGCCGCAGCCTCGACTTCGTTACGCACGTCGATCTTGCCGGTGACCGCCGCTGCGATAAGCGCGGCGCGATACTCCGCCAGTCGGTCCAGTCCTCTCTTCACCTCTCGTGCGAGGCGGATGTGCTCAGTAGTTCGCTCTTTGATACACTTGCAAATCTCTTCCTGTTCAACTGGCGGTGGAATCACGACAGGAATCTCTCGAACATGACCGCATTCCAGGTGCGGATGAAGCGCTCCCGTTTGAGCACGCTTCAGCGCATTTTGACCGTAATCTGATCTAAGGAAGTCAGATAGAAAGAAACCAGAACCTAAGTTGCGCTTTAGCCTTAAGATGATCAAAGCGTGGCAATTAGCTCCGTCGAAATCTGGCGGGACAGGACAGACTTGGCCGATGTCACCTGTCTGAACCACGAGTACGTCTCCCCGGCGAAGAATGGATTTTGAATGCGCTTCACTCCAGTCACTCGTCACGTAATACGGTTTCCGCTCGAACTCGATTCGGCCGTTCTTGATGTGAAGGGACTGGAGGTATCGAACTCCTTCGGTCACCAGAATGTCTCGGGTAGGTCCTACAATGCCGTTTGTGATCTTATCAACAGCCATCGCTAAATGCCTTACCTCCCAATGCGCGGGGATTTGGCCGAGCCATTCGATGCCGGAGTGGCGCAGGGGGTGTCGGGATTGAGGCCGCGGGTGACGGCGTGGGTGATGAGCGCGGCGCGCTTTCCTCCAGCAGGTCAATCAGCCGCTCCTTCCTGGCGATCAACTCATCAATCTTTGCCGTCTCCCGATCCAAAAACTCCGCAATTGCTCGCTGCTCACGCATATCCGGAATAGGAGTCCAAACATTGCCAATTTCGTCGGGGCTCACGTTTAGCTGCGCGGTCCCAGTGGAGTTAAGCACGATAGGTTCCTTGAAGACTTGCGAGCGAACGAAGTATCGGAGAAACTCTCGTAAGAGATGATTTGTCCGAAATCTAAATCGACCAACGCGCTGATTAAGCTGGCAAGGGAGATCGGATGCGCGGACTAATACTAATGCAGTCAACCCGATGCTTCCTGACATGCCCATTAATACGTCCCCTTCTTTAAGCGCAAACTCAGCAAGCGTTTTGTCCGGCGGAATTCGCATCGCATCGGATAATTCGAGTCTAGTCTCTTTAAGGTTAGCCATTCGAATGACGGGAACGCCATCGATCTGAAAGTCCTCGGATTTGAATGCATAGCCGGCCTGAATCGGAACGTGAAATTTCATGCGTCCGACAGGCCACCCCTCTGGAATATCTCCGAGCCACTCAACGCCCGAATTCTTGTAGCGCGGGTAAGGTTTGTAGCGGGTGCCGTTGTTCACGTGCGCAACGATTAGGCAGCTACTTCGCGCAGCATTGACAGTATCTCCTGCTCGACCGCTTTGATGTCGGCCTCGATCGTTTCGAGCGGGCGAGGCGGATGATACTTGTAGAAGTAGCGGTCGAAGTTGATCTCGTAACCGACTTTGCCGATCTCGCCGTCCTTGTCGTCACGGACGGATTCATTGATCCATGCATCGGGAACATAGGGGCGCACCTCACGATCGAAATAGTTAGTGACCGACTGATCCAGTGGCACGTTTTCCGTGTCGCGCAGCTCGGGATCGGCTTCGATCTCACCGCGCGAGTCGCGGCACGGCTCGGCGGTCTCGTCCCGCTCGCTGACCGCGTTCGAGATTGCTTTCAGCTCGGTCGCATCCAGGCGAAACTTTGCCTGTTTCGCTCCCTCCTTCAGCACATCGCGGAAGTCTTCGCGGTTCTGAAGCACGCGACCCTTCGTTGCCTTTGACAGGCTCGAGAGGAACTCTTTGATCGCCTCCTGCCTCTTGGTTCCGGCGGCGATCTCTTCGAGGCGCTGCTGTTCGTTCCGTCTCGCGCTCGTGGCCAGCTTCTTGAAACCCGCCTCGTCATCGAGCCGCGCCATCCGCTCGGGAGTGACGGCGAAGTTCAGCTTCAGCGGACGTTCGACCGTGATCTTCCGGTAACCAAAATAAGTCGTCGGATAAATCTTCGAAAACTCGCCTTCTTTGAAGTCGCGCAGAATTTGCAGAATCTGCTGCGCGCGCTCGTGAGGGATTTCGCGGCGCTTGTTGCCGAGACTGCGGCGCATCGGTATCCAGAACGTGGTCGCGTTAATGAGCTGGACCTTCCCTTTGCGCTCCGCGGTCTTGCGATTCGTTAGCACCCACACATAGGTCGCGATGCCGGTGTTGTAGAAGAGCTGTTCGGGGAGGGCGATCAGCGCTTCGAGCCAGTCATTCTCCAGAATCCAGCGGCGAATCTCACTCGGGCCGCTCCCGGCGTCGCCGGTGAAGAGCGGCGAGCCGTTCATGATGATCGCAACCCGGCTGCCGCCTTCCTCGACCTTGTGCATGTGCGAGAGCATGTGCTGCGAGGAAAAGGAACTGGCCGTCGCTGATGCGCGGCAATCCGGCGCCGAAGCGACCGGCGGTGCCACGCTCATGCTCTTCCTCGACGGCCTCCTGTCGCGCTTCCAGTCTTTGCCGTAGGGCGGATTGGCGATGAGGTAATCGAAGCGGCGGTCCGCGTGGCGGTCATTCGAGAGCGTGCTGCCGAACAGAATGTTCTCCGCGTCACGACCATCGGCGCCTTCATGAAGAGGTCTGACTTCCAGACGGCGAAGGTCTCGGGGTTCACTTCCTGGCCGAAGAGGTGGACGTCGCGGTCTTGTTGATCCCTCGCGGCTCGCAGTCGAGCCGAATCATGTGATCCTTGGTGATCGTGAGCATACCGCCCGACCCGCAGCAGGGTCGTAGACCGTACGGACGACGCCCTTGCTTCGCGATGCGCTCCTCGTCCCGGCGAGCAGCAGGTCCACCATTAGGTGAACAACATCACGCGGCGTGAAGTGCTCACCGGGATTCTCGTTCAGCGCTTCGTTGAACTTGCGGATCAGTTCCTCGAAGATCGTCCCCATCGTCGGGTTCGGAACCCGATCGGGATGGAGATCGACGTTCTTGAACCGCTCCAGTCACCTGGAAGAGCAAACCTGCCTCGGTCGAGCTGTCGGATCGTGTTGTCGAAATCGAACTTCTCCAGCACCTCGCGCATGTTCTCGCTGAAGCCGGCGATGTAGTTGCGGAGATTCGCAGCGAGATTGGGCGCATCGGCGAGCAGCCTCTCGAAGTCGTAGCGCGAGGTGTTGTAGAAAGCAAAGCCCGAGGCTTTGCGCAGTTGCGGGTCGAGGTTCTTGAGCTTGCCGTGGAGCTTTGCGTTTGTTTCCAGACGCGCTCTTTCGTCGGCGCGAGCACGCAGTCGAGCCGACGGAGAACCGTCAGCGGCAGAATGACGTTCTGGTATTCCCCTCGACGAAACGAATCGCGGATTAAGTCAGCGATGCCCAGAGGAAGCTTACGATTTCAGAATAAGTCATGCAACACTACAGCGGCTCTGCTTTATCAAAAACATCGCCATTGGCAAGGAAGACGCCGTCCGACGAACGCCGCCAAAGCTGAATTGTTCTGCGTGCCGCGGGCCAGATCGGTGTAATGAGGCATCCGCCAAGGCATAGAGGTCAGTCCTATAATCTACATATTTGACGGATCCATACTCTCGTAGGATGGCCCATCGCCAAGCGTTCGGCGATCCACGCGTTCGCCTGTCGACGCGGATTTGTCACGGTCTCACCCGGCGATGCGACTTTCTCGCTGGCCGCTCTCGGCGTCCGCCCAGCGCCCTCTCCCATTTCTCTTCCCTCAGTTCGGCCACTTCCCGCTTCGATTTTCCGTTGCTCCCTGTGGCACGTGTTCACGGACACAGTCCGACCAGCTGGCAGGCGCTTCGCGTGCACAAGCTCGATCAGCGGCTCGGCACTGTCGGCGACGCGGTCCCGGCTTACGCGGGCACCCACTCCGGAACCGCGCCGCCTGCCCATGCGTCATGCCTTCGACCACCATCCACACAGCTGATGGTTGAGAGTTGAGAGTTGAGAGTTGAGAGTTGAGAGTTGAGACCACTACGCGCGATGAGCGCGAAATGCCCAAAGCCATGATATGGAGAACTCCCCTTCCAACATAAAAACGCCCTCCCTTCTTGAAGTTCGATCGCGGAACTAACATGGCGTTGGTCGTTTGCGATCCCGCTGGTGTGGATTTTCAACCTGCACGGTAACATCGACCTTCTTAGGCCTACTACAACGGCATCGTGCTTGAAATCGAGCCTGGGCCCTTTGGCGCGGCGTTCTACATCCCCACGATAATCGTGCCACCTCCCAAGCGTTGACAGAAGCCCCGAGATGTCAAATTCTCGCACCCATCTGCGGAATCGGCACAGTGGACGAGGCAAAAATGGACGAAGCAGAATTGCTCAAACAAACACCGCTCTTCAGGAATCTGGGCGCAGACGACATCGAACGGATGGCGCAATCCACTCGCATACAGAACTACAAGGCCGGCCAGACTATTGTGATCGAGGGCCGCGTGGGAGCCGCGTTTTCCATTGTGGTTTCGGGAAGCGTGCAAGTATTCAAGCGCAGCGAAGACTCGGATGAGGTAGTATTGGCGACCCTGGGAGCCGGCGAATTTTTCGGTGAGCTTGCGATCATGAAGCAAGTGCCGCGATCGGCCAACGTGCGCGCCCTGCAGGATACGACCTGCCTGGTTATCCGGCGAGCGGACTTTGAATCCTATATCAGGCAGTTTCCGGATGTCGCCGAAGCAGTGGAGTCAACTCTCATCGCCCGGTTTGGCGAGAGCCAGGATGAAAAGTGAGGGGGAAGAAGGGGACCTTATGAAATTCTATTCTCTGCCGGTAGAGCAGGTGGAAACGTCGGGCCAGCGCCCGACGTGCAAGGCGGCGCTCTTCGGCGGCCCGGGCTGACCACCGCCACTCCCTCGAGGGTGCGCGGTGGGACTAGCGCCCGGTGACCGGGCTCAGCGGCTGGTGCGGCGGCGGTACCACCCAGTAGTAGATCCTGTGCTCCTCAAGCAGGCGCACGTTCAGCGTCTTCAAGATCGTGTTCTCCTGAGGCACGCGCACGTTCAGCGTCTTGAGCGGCGTCCAGTCACCCATGTCGTGGTTGTGGGAGACCACACGAGTGCCCGGCTTCAGATCGCTCAAAAGCTTGGGTCGCAGCCGGCGGTTCACCTCGGGTAGCAGATAGAGGGTGACGACGGTGGCCTCGCGGATGTCGGTCTCGAAGAGATCCTGCTGGAGGAACTTCACCTTGTCGGCCACACCGGCCTTGACCGCATTCTCGCGCGCCTCCCTAATTAGGGCCGGGTCGATGTCGACGCCGACGCCGCGGGCGCCGAACTCCTTGGCGGCGGTGATGACGATGCGGCCGTCGCCGGAGCCGAGATCGTAGAGGATGTCGTTCTTGCCGACCTTGGCCACCTTCAGCATCTCCGCGACGACCTTCTCGTGCGTGGGCATATAGGGAACTTCCGGCTTCTTTTCGAGAAGCTTCAGCGGTTGCTGCGCCATCGTTGAGACGACGGACAGCAGGACCGCCAGCACGAGAGTCAGGGCGAGGAGCGGATGGTGAAGCCGCATGTCAGGAATCCTTCTTTGGTCAGGGGCAAGGCCCAGCGTGCTGGCAGCCAGCACACCCACGCCGACTAGCGGCCGGGCGTTGCACCGTCTGCCTTGCACCTAAGCATCAGCCGCCGCCTCGTCCCGACCATTACCGGCTCTCCTCCGAAAATCTCGGGATCGCCAGTCACGTATCCTTCAAACTGCTTTTCCACCGCTGCCATGCCTTGATTTTGCCTTGAGCGGCTCGTTTGTCCAGAGAGAGCGCGTGCTTCCGGATGGGAGAGGCCTGTAGGGCGTGGACACGTTCACCCTGGCGCCCATACGGTAGAACAATTCGACTTTGTTCCGCGTCGCCCGCACTATCTCACACTCTTGCGGCCCATCTTGCTAATCATTCGGCCGCCAGCGGATTCGTCCACCCGACTTGGTCGTCCTCACCCCCCTAGCGACGCAATCTGAACCACGCCGAGTGTGAGATAAGCGGGTAGAGTGACCCCTTGCCTGGTGTCATCCACCCGAGTATCATTTCCCCGTGAGCGTTGAAGAAATTAAGAAGGGACTGATTGCGCTCTCCGAAGCGGAGCAGAGCGAGGTAACCGCTTTTCTTTTCCACCTCAGACATTCTCGTGATCCTGAATACCAGGATGTTGTATCGACACGATTGTCAGATTCAGATGTCTCCCCACTGGGTGACACCCGAGGAATTTGAGAAGCGGCTGAATCAGCGATAGCACGCACCGTGCCCAGATACGAGGTCTTCCGTGTTTCGAAACACAGACTCGCGGATGTCCTTGGATGTGCCCATACCCTCTACTCTGAAGATCTTTCGGACGGACAGGAAGACGAAGAATGAAGGTCGTCAATCCATTCCTCGGATCGGATTGAAGGTCATTGCTGCT
>CAWASQ010000056.1:0-15906 GCA_963784465.1 uncultured Verrucomicrobiae bacterium | reverse complement strand
AAGCGCTTGGTCGTCGGTGTCATTTATGCCGGCGATAAGGATGTACTCGAACATCATCTCTTCTTTTTTTTCAACGGTAGTAATCGCAAGCTTCGAGTAAGAACTTTGAGTGGATACTTTGCGATTCACCGGCATGATCTCGCTAGCGCACTTCGTCCGTCGCGCCGTGTAGTGAGAGCGCGGAATGAAACTGCGGGACTCGTTTGGCCAACTGACGAATTTGCGGTGGACCTCCGCTGGTGGAAACGGTGATGTGGCGGGCGCCGAGCCGAGGCCCCACGGCGCATTGATGATGCGAATCGCGCGCAGAGGTTGGCGAGGTTCGCGAGCGGTTCGCCCATGCCCATGAAGACAACGTTATCGATTTTTTCTCCGCTCTTCTGTTCGACGGCGATGAGCTGTTGCCACCATCTCGGCGGCGTCGAGATTTCACGTCAAGCCTTCCAGTCCGCTCGCGCAAAATTTGCAGCCATAAGCGCAGCCGACTTGGCTCGAGACGCAAATCGTACGGCGATCGGCGCTTCCGTAGAGCGCGGGTGACGCGGGGATCGCGGCCCTGTTTCCATCTTGTTCGTCTTGGAGGCCAAACAGGAATTTCCGCGTCGTATCCTCCGATCCCGTCTCCCTGATCAGAGGTCGCAGAGGCCGGAGCGAAAAGCGCTGCGAAAAAGCTGCTCGCAAACCCGCGGGCACATCCGTCATCTCTTCGAATGACTTCGCGCGGCGCTGGTAAATCCAGCGGCAAAGCTGGCCGGCGCGAAAGCCCGGCTCCCCGAGCTTTTCGAGCTCGCCTGCCAGTTCGTCTCGTGTGAGCGAAAGCAGATCCACCATCTGAATCTGCCAGAAGACAGTCGATTTTCACGATTTTCTGTGGAACAGAAATTGCTTTAGAACTGCGCTCGGCGTCGGCCATCCACGTTGCCCTTACCCATCGCACGACGTATCGGTATGATCGCAGCGTCAGCTTCAGGGCCTGATGTTGATCCGGTTGCGGCCCGCGCCCCATTGCCGCACTCCGATTTTAAAATTATTCGCTAAAAAGTCGAGCCCGCCGAGCATTTCATCAACTGGCAGCAGGATCCTTTCAGCAACTACTTGGGACGTTTTGTTTTTCTCGACCGGACTGATCATCTGGAAGCGAAGGTCGAGCTCGTGGCTGAGATGGCCGTTTACGAATCCGTTTCGAGTTCTTTCTCGAACCGGCGGCGGAGTCGTATCCCTTCGTGCTGAGGCCGGACTCGCGCACGATCTTGCGCCCTACCTGAAGCGTGACGCGGAGGGACCCCTCTTCGAAAGGTTCCTCGCGGGCATGAATCGCTAAAGCAGCAGACCATCGATTTTCTTGTCGCGCTCAACATGCAACTCCAGAACGACATTGCTTACCTCGTCAGTATGGAGCCCGGCGTTCAATCTCCCGAGGAGACTTTGGGCAACGCCTCGGGATCCTGCCGCGACTCCGCGTGGTTGATGTGCCAGATTTGCGCGCCTGTGGAATCGCGGCGCGGTTCGTCTCCGGCTACTTGATCCAGCTCAAACCCGACGTCAAACCGCTCGATGGTCCCTCAGGAGCTGAAGAAGACTTTACCGATCTGCATGCCTGGACGGAGGCGTATTTGCCCGGCGCGGGATGGAATCCGGTTTTGATCCGACATCCGGGCTGCTTGCGGGGGGAAGGCGACATCCCCCGGCCTGCACGCCGGAGCCAAGTTCCGCCGCGCCAATTACGGGAACCGCAGGGGAATGCAAAACGCAGTTCGACTTTGAAATGTCGGTGCAACGCATTTACGAGTCGCCGCGCGTCACAAGACCATACGCAGAGAGCGAGTGGGGAAAGAGATCTTACAGCTCGGTCAAAGAGTCGACGAGAGCCTCAAGGCTGGCGGATGTGCGGCTGGCCATGGGGGGAGAGCCGACCTTCGTTTCCATCGACGACATGGAAGGCGCGGAATGGAACGCGGACGCGCTCGCACTTATCAGCGCAACTCGCCGGCGACCTTATTCGCCGTCTTCGGAAACGCTTCGCACCGGGAGCGTTGTTGCATTTCGGCCAGGGCAAGTGGTGTCCGGGCGAGCAAGCGCCGCGCTGGGCGTTCGGATGCTTCTGGCGCAAGGACGGCGTGCCTGTTTGGGAAAATGTCGATCTGGTAGCGAATGAACAAACCTACCACGGCGTTTCTGCAGACGATTCGGCGCTTTTCCTCAGGCCCTGGCAGGGCGACTGGGCGTCGATACGAACTATATCATGCCGGCCTACGAGGATGCCTGGTATTACCTCTGGAAGGAGACGCCGGCTCCCCGCCAACGTCTCGAACCGCTGAAATCGCGCCTTGAAGACGAACTCGTGCGGGCACGTCGGCGCGCGTTTTCGAGCAAGACTCGGCAAAGTCGTCGGTCATGTGCTTCCCATCAAAAGGGAGCGTGCGATTTCCGGAGCGGCGTGGGCTTCGGGGACGTGGTTTCCAAGACCTAAGACTATACCTGGTCCCAGGGGATTCACCCATTGGATCTCGCCTGCCGCTGGACTCGTTTCCCGGGGTCACCGCTTCCGAATACCCACGGTAGCTCGAACCCGACCCGTCGGCCGAACGAGGCCCTCTCCCAGCGCGGCAGGAGCGCGACCGGCAGTCTTTCCTGCGGGCAGGAATTCCAGAGGACTATCGGAATTTCCTCGGACAAGGCGCCATGAGTCCCGATTTTGTGCCACAGAACCGGCCGGATCCAGCCAGGGAGGGCAGGACGGTTTCGGGGCAGACGCCCCAGCGCGGGGAGGCTGCGCCATGGATCGTCCGGACCGCGATGGCTGTTGAGCCGCGCGATGGAAAGCTGAATGTCTTCATGCCTCCCATCGCAGAGCTGGAAGACTACCTGGATCTTCTCGCCGCAGTGGAGGAGACGGCTCAGTATCTCGGGGTTCCCGTGCTGATCGAAGGGCATCCTCCGCCGGGTGATCCGCGCTTGAACGTGATCAAAGTGACTCCGATTCCTGGCGTCATCGAAGTGACTGTTCACCCGGCAAGCTCCTGGCAAGAGATGATTGAAATCACAACGGGTGTCTACGACGAAGCGCGTCAGACCCGTCTGGGAACCGAGAAGTTTATGCTCGATGGGCGCCACAGTGGGACCGGTGGCGGCAATCACCTCGTCATGGGAGGTTCGACACCCGCCGATAGCCCGTTCCTGCGCCGGCCGGACTTGCTTCGGAGCCTGATCAATTACTGGCAAAACCATCCGTCGCTTTCCTATCTCTTCTCAGGTCTCTTCATCGGGCCCACTTGTCAAAGTCCTCGTGTGGATGAAGCCCGCTACGATGCGCTCTACGAATTGGAGATCGCATTCAACCAGGTTCCCGAGAAAGGCCCCGTCCCGCCCTGGCTGGTGGATCGGATTTTCCGTGATGTGCTGGTTGATGTTACTGGCAACGTGCACCGGGCGGAGTTTTGTATCGATAAACTCTACTGTCCAAGCGGAGGGTCCGGTCGCCAGGGTCTGCTTGAGCTGCGCGCCTTTGAGATGCCGCCGCATGAACGCATGAGCCTCGTCCAACAACTCCTCTTGCGCGCTCTTATCGCCGAATTCTGGAATAAACCCTACCGGCAGCCGCTCGTGCCATGGGGAACCGAACTGCACGATCGGTTTCTTCTTCCGCATTTCGTCTGGCAGGACTTCGGCGATGTGATCACCGACCTCAATGACGCAGGACACGCGTTCCGTTCCGAATGGTTCTCGCCCCATTTCGAATTTCGCTTCCCTTTCATCGGGGAAACCAATTACCGCGAGTCTCGCATTGAACTTCGAAGGGCCATCGAGCCGTGGCCTGCGCTCGCAGAAGAAGGGACTACCGGAGGAACGGTCCGCTACGTGGATTCGTCGCTGGAACGCATTCAAATCAAGGTGTCCGGGCTTGTTGGTTCGCGCTATCAAGTGCTTTGCAACGCGATCACAGTACCCGGTGCACTCAACAGGAACGGTCGGCGAATATGTTGCGGGAGTGCGTTATCGCGCATGGCAGCCTCCGTCCTGTCTCCATCCCACGATAGGCGTGCATGCTCCGTTGGTGTTCGACCTTTACGACAATTGGAATGCAAAAACCGTGGCCGGCTGCATGTTCCATGTCTCCAATCCCGGCGGCCAAAATCCCACCACCTTTCCGATAAATGCCTATGAGGCGGAGAGCCGGCGCCTTTCGCGTTTTTCCGCGTATGGTCACACGCCGGGATCCCGGGAACCCCCTCGCGCATCAAAGGGAAAGGAATTTCCGTTTACGCTCGATTTGAGGCGGCATTCCGAGGCCTGATTGCGGCATGGCCGCAACAGATGCGCCGCTTCGATCCCACGAGCACTTCATTGCTCGAATGGCGCGGCCTATAACAAACGAACTCAGGGAGTGCTCCGGCGGTGGGAGTTAATTAAGCCCGGTCCCTGCGCATCGCCGCTTAGGAATGGCGGTTCATCCGCCTTATCAGTGAAGGTCGAGAGCATCGATGGAGGTGGACAGGAAAACCGCGATTCGGGCGAAACTCCGTTGAGCCGCCTAAGACTATCGGGTATAGATCATGTATGTCCGATGGCCAACTTGCCGAGCGGGCGGCCCGTGCAAAAAAAATCGTCGCTGCGCCACAGAGCTACAAGATTTGCGAGGGCTGCGAATCGATCGTTACACGCCGTGTCGCAACCTGCCCGAATTGCCACGGTTACCGCTTCAACTTGGATGAAGCCGAAATCGTCGCTCAGGCCAAGCTGCTTGCCTCGCGCCCGCAATCGAGTGTAACGGAATCTGACATGCTCTAGCGCTGTCTCGCGTTTTCTGTGCGTCAGTAAACCCGGCGCAGGAGCGCGGCTGCTTCGATTTCGGCGGTTTGAGGAAACATATCGACCGGACATACCCGCTCGAGCGCGTAGCTGCGTGCGAGATGCCTGACGTCGCGAGCAAGGGTCGCAGGATTGCAGGACACGTAGATCAACCTCGAGGGCCGCCGCGATTTAATCGCTTCGAGAACATCCTTCTCGACACCTTCTTCGGGCGGATCGACGAGGAGCGTGGTGCTATCCGCCGGCGCGGCATCAAGCGCGGGCACAAGATGGCGCCTGGACGTCTCCCGAGAGGTAGATCTCGTGAGGACCCGCTTCCTGGCGCGCAATCCGAATGGCATCCGTGCTCCACTCGATTCCGATTGTCAGGTCGAAAAAGGCGGTCAACCGCTTCGCGAAAAAGCCGGCTCCACAATAGGCGTCCACGAATAGTTTGCCGCCGGGTCGAGCCATCTCTTCGACAATTCCCGCAAGGCGGTCTGCGACGGCATCATTGACCTGGCGAAAACCTCTGAACGCCGAGGGCTCTCGCAAGGGATACTCTCCGTCTTTCGGATTCGAGGAACGCAGTTCGCCGAGCAGGGCATTGACGCGCTCGGTTGCAATCGGACAATGCGATACTTCGACAATACGCCGGCTGCGGGCGCGGAAGAAGCCAACGCGACCGGACCTCGTGTGCACGGTAATCCGGTTGCGATAGTGAAACTGCTCCGGAGAGGGCACGATGGGCTCGACCCGGGGATTCGGAACTCCTCCCAGGCGTTTCAGAACTTCGGCCAACTGCTCTGTCTTGATCGCGAGCTGTCCGGGATAGGAGAGATGCTGATAGTGACAGCCGCCGCAGCGACCGTAGACGGGACAGCGGGGCTTCATGCGGTCGGGTGATGGCTCAACGACTTCCTTCAAGTCCGCCTCGGCGTAGCTCGCGTGTTCGGCGCGAACTTGCACCCTCACTTTCTCGCCAGGAATGACACCGGAAACAAAGCATACCTTTCCGTTCGACAGGCGGGCAACGCCTGCTCCACCGAAAGCCAGACGCTCGATAACCAGCAAGACATCCGTTTTAAGCTTACCGCCCATTAGTTGCCGTGACCTCGGGTGGCGCCTCTGCTGTCCGCTCATCTTTGAGGGGTCTAAAGCCGGCATCCCAGGCCGGTTTCCAGAAAAGACTGGCCGGTCCCGCATCACCCCCGAGATCCACATCATGCCATCCTGGCTGAGGCACTCTGGTGTGTTGAACCACCGCGTCTCCCTTGAGGACGACGTATTCGCCAGCGATCATCATCGGGGCCCGCGCCGCAAGACGTCCGTTCTCGGGATAAAAAAGAAGACTTCGACCTGCGACACGCAATCTGCCATCTCCGGCGGGCGTGTAGTTCTTTCGAATGAACATTCGCATCCGATCAGAGAGTCCCATTGATGCTCCGATTGCGACCGCTGTTCCTGTCTTTGTAAGCATTTCAGGATCGGGATCGGATAAGCGGCCTCCCTCAATGGCTCTTATCGTAGCATGCTGGTAGACAAGATACACGGGACGCCGCCGGAAGATCGTCTCACCCTTTCGGTCCATCAGGAAGTCGCCGGGTCTCGTCAGTTTCAGCGTGTCCCGCAGCAGCTCTCGCTGGTCGTAAAGTCCGTCTTCCCAGAGCCGGCCCTCGAGCACCAGGTGAATGAGGGCGAGGCTGCAAACGGCCAGCCCGGCGAACCTGGTTGCCGCGGGGTGATGCTGGCGCACGACTTCGGCGACATATTTCCATGCGAAAAGAATCAGGAGAGGATAGACGGGCAGCAGCGTTTGCTTCCTTAGCTCCGGACTAAACCCGATCAGCGCGGCTGTGTAAGCCGAAACACTCAGAAAAGTTGCCACGGCAGCGCTTTGTGCTCCCCGAAGACTCATTCTCCAAGCCAACCAGAGGGCGATCGCGCCCAGCAAAGGAGCTATCAGCACTTTCCCCAGCTCGAAATCTGCCCGATTCGCATCGACGAGACAAAATTTCAAGACTTCAAGGCTCACTCCATTTGCAATCAGCCATCCGAGAAGCGCCGCGGGAACTATGAGGAAGCCGGCCGCGGCCGCCAGCGCGCGCCATGCGATCTGCTGGAACCGAAATGCTCTTCTTAAGTCGGCACAAAGGAACCATGCAGCTATCCAACCCAGCGCCAAAGCCGGCACGAGAAACGTCGTTTTGACCGAAGCGCACAGCGCAGCGCCAAGTGTCACTCCAGCGAAAAAGAATCTCTTGATGCTCAGCTCTTCACCTCTTGTCGCGAGGATGCAAGATTGTCAGGAACCACAAGCAAGACCAGAGCACGTCGGGCCGAAACTCGATGGATTTCAGACTCCAATCTCCCCAGGCGAGAGTTGTCGCCACCGTCCAAAGAGCCACTTCGCGATCCGCGAAGCGTCGTCCAATCAGATAGATCAATCCCAGCATGCCGAGACTGATGGGAAACTGGGCTATTCTCGCCAGGAGAACGATCTGAGGCGTTTCCCCGGCAACCGCCGCCAGCGGAAGAAAGATCAAATAAAGGAGCGGAGTGTGATTGTCGAATCGATCTCGATACGGAAGCTCGCCCCCAAGCAAGCCATAGATCATATGCAGATGCTGAGCCTCGTCGGAATCGGCCTGAAGTTGAAAGACCGCCAGACATCGCAGAGCAAGCAGCAGGCCAATGATTGCCAATGGAACATATGTTGCGGCGCGACTCGAATACAGATTTGGCAGACCCTGCATGTCAGAAGTGCTTCCTTCTAGACGGACTCGCCGCAAATGCCATGCTTCATCAAGAAAAAGTGCGCGGCCTGTAGCGGCCATGCCACGCCCGCAGACGCTACGCGCCAGCGTTGCGGGCAGGTTCCCATGCCCGAGGACGAGCACCCCCGCGAGGCTGGCGCGCCAGCGCCTGTGGGTGACATCGGCGATGACAACATCGCAAGTAGGTCGGCGATGGCTCTATCGCCGTTACAGGACAAAAAAAATCCCGCCCTCTTTGAAAGAGGGCGGGAATTGTGCGCTGCCCTGTGGGACAGCCCTGGTTCAACCAACAGTGATCTTGCGCGGCTTGACCGCCTCCACCTTGGGAAGATGGACCGTAAGAAGCCCTTGCTCCATGGAAGCGTTTATTTTGCTCCCGTCGATGCTCGGATCGAGATCGAATACACGGCGATACTCGCCAGCCCTTCGCTCACGATAGACAGCTTGGCCGAAATCACCGCCAGGCGAGAGGTGCCCGCCAATGATCAGTTTCCCGTCCTCGACAGTAATTTCGACACCCTGCTTGTTTACACCGGGCATCTCCACCTCAAGAGAATACCCATCGGCATCCTGATGAAGGTTCACGAGGGGAGTGAAATACTCCACGCGTTGCGCCAACTCGCCAGCGTCTTTAGTTGCTAATGTGCTCATAATTTACCCTTTCTATTCAAGGATTGGTCCGCCCGTTGCCGGGCGAACATTCTCCCTTAGTTGAGGTTAACCTGAATTTTCTTTGGCTTGGCCTCCTCGGCTTTCGGCAATGTGACGCTCAATACGCCGTCCTCATAGGCGGCGCTTACCTCGTCGGCTTTCACGGCCGATGGCAAAGTGACACTGCGACTGAAGGTTCCGAAAAACCGCTCGCTTCGGAAGCTCTCACCGTCATGGCTCTCGCTCTTTCGTTCACCGGAAATGGTCAGGACGTCATCCTGCAACGAAATGTCGAAGTCTTCCTTCTTCATCCCGGCAAGCTCGACCTGCACGGTGACCTTGTTGTCATCTTCAAAAATGTCCAGCTTTGGAGTCCATCCCGTGGTGGGAACAGAACTCGCCAGTTGGAACGCGGAATCAAGCAGATCCCGCACCGAAGACAACCGGTCAAACGGTGACCAAGTCCCAAATTGTGGGGCTCTGTATCGTATAATACTCATAATGTTGTTCTCATTTCACCTCCTAAGCAGCCAGAACCATACCTTATTAACGACGAACAAATCATATCACGTATAATGCACATAATAAATATGTTATGTGAATGACATCATCGTGAACCGTTGAGATGAGACGTATGTCGCTATTTATCGACATGATATGGCAAATAAATAGTGACAGCTATGACTCATAGGCAAAGGCCGGGAGCCTCGAGTCAAGCCAAAGTAATCCCTTGAGAACCAGCGGGAGGAACTTGGGCTGCGCTGACTCGACGAGTTTTCCATTGAAAGCGCTGCCGGAATGTCGAGGGTAGCGTGGCAGATGACGCTCGACGAAGAATTCATGTGCGAGGCGATTCGCGAGGCGCGGAAAGGCGCTGGCCGCACGCACCCGAATCCGGCGGTCGGAGCTGTGATTGTGGCACGGGGCCGAATAGTGTCTCGCGGCTGGCACAGGGGAGCCGGGCATCTCCATGCAGAAGTCGAAGCAATCAGGAAAGCGAGGCAAGGGGCTGTCCGCGGAGCAACCCTTTATGTGACACTCGAGCCTTGCTCGACGCAGGGTCGCACTCCGCCGTGCACGAAGTCGATCCTGGAAGCGGGATTTTCGCGAGTCGTTTACGGTGCAACCGATCCGAATCCCAAGCATGCGGGGCGGGCAAAGGATATCCTGTCCGGCGCTGGGCTCGAGGTATCCCCGGGGGTCCTGGCGAGTCAATGCTCGGAATTGAATACCGCTTGGAACAAGTGGATTGCCACGGGCATGCCCTACGTGATCGCCAAGGCGGCCATGACGCTTGATGGCCGGATCAATTCTCCGCCCGAAAGCCGCTGGGTCAGCAGCGAAGCTTCGCGGCGCGACGTTATGAAGCTCCGCTCACGGGTGCAGGCAATTCTCGTGGGTGGCGAGACCATCCGTGCGGACGATCCGCAGCTAACCGTTCGCGGGATTCGAGTCCCGATGCAGCCTCTTAGGATCGTCTGGACGAGGTCCGGACGTCTGCCCAGGACCGCGCGAATCTTCAATGACGAGCACCGGGATCGCACACTCGTCTTCAAGACCAGTCTTCATTTGGTCCTCAAAGATCTTGGGCGGCGTGGCGTTGCAAGCGTCCTCCTGGAAGGAGGCGCGCGCGCGCTGGGGGAAGCTTTTGATCGTTCGCTGGTCGACGAGGTTTGCTTCTATCTGGCGCCCATGCTCGTGGGGGGTCCGGTTCCGGTAGTTGGAGGCCGCGGCGTCGCGGACGTCAGGAGCGCTTTCAAGCTTGAGCAACCGGCGTTCCAACGCATTGGACCGGACGTCAGGATGACCGCAGCGGTGTCTAGAAAGTAATCGGCTCCGGCGTCGGCGCCTGGATGGACGGAACATCAAGCGGAGAATCCAGTGGGCGAACCGCCTCTGCCTTGCGCACTTCGGGTTCCCCTGAGCGCGCGGGGGCCCCGGCTTGATCTTTCTCGAAAGCTTCAGCGCCGGCAGCATCTTGTCCCTCCACGGCGTTGACAGCAATAGCCCTCGCGACCGGAATCGCATCGTCAAACCTTTCCGCGGCCGGCCTCACGGAGGTGTAAACATCGTTCAGGCCAAGAAGGGTCGGCGCAACCACTGCAACGGGACGGACCATACTGAGATCCACCGCAGCCGCGGCTCTCGGCCATTCCTCCGGATCGTATTCCCGGGCATAGTTGCGCACGCCGCCGCCGTGAACGTCGCAGCGGATTTTCGGAAGCTGGGCCTCGGTGCCATATTCCGTAACGGTCCCTTGCCCCATTCCAGAGGCGTCGGCCTCGCGCGCACACTTGGGCGTCGCCAAAAGCCCGGAACGCCGGCAAATCTCCGCTGCCTTCAGGGTGTCCGGCTTTGGCAGCTTCACGGTGGGGAATTCCTCAGCGGCGATATTCATGATTCTTGTCCAGATAGGGAGCGCGAGATCCTTCCCGAAGGCGCCGCGGTAAATGCGTGTGGGACGGTCAAAACCAACCCAAACACCGCAGGTCACCGAGCTATTGTAACCGAAGAAATAAGTGTCGGTGAAATTGTAAGCCGTTCCCATTTTTCCCGCGACGGGCATATCCTTCAATCCAAATTGCGTAAAGGCAACCGAGCCCACACCTGTTCGCAGGACGTCCTCCAACGACTCATTTACTTGCCACGCCGCCTCCGGGCTTACAGCTTTGACCAACTGCGACTCCGCCCTGAAGATCTGCTTGCCCTCGGCATTCTCGATCTTCTCGATGATGTGGGGCTGTTTGGGGCGCAATCCGCCATTCGGAAAGATAGTATAGGCAAGAGTAAGTTCCTCGAGGGTGATCTCGCTGCTCCCGAGAAAGGCGTTTGCATAGTTTCTGAGCGGAGAGGCGATGCCAGCGTCAGACGCGATTTTTTTCACCTGGTCCAGTCCGGTGCGCAAACCCAAGCGCACGGTCGCGGCGTTCTTGCCCTTGGCCAAAGCTTCGCGAGCCGGAATTGGACCTTCGTATTCGTTTTCAGCCCGCTCGACTCCCCACTCGCCCAAAATTCCGGAATCGCCTCCGACCATCACGTAGCGATTGTCGATGCAGGCATCGTCGACAATCTCGCCGGGAAAGACGCCCTTCTCATAGGCCGCGGCAAATACAAACGGGACGAAGGCCGTTCCGACCGGACGACGAGCCATCGTCGCGCGGTTATACTCGCTATGCTTGAAGTCCCTGCCCCCGACCATGGCCAAAACGCCTCCCGTGGAATTCTCCAATGCCATGACGGCCCCCTGAACATATTTGGGCTCGGGCATTTTGATCAGCATGTTTCCGCGATTGAGCTCTTCCTCGACGGGCTGGACCAACTTCTTGTAGGATTCGAAGGTGACGTGGCCGTAATCCGGACGCTTCTCTACGCCGAGAAGTGATTCGCGGACAGACTGTTCAGCCGTTCTCTGCAGCTTCGAGTCGAGCGTAGTGTAAATGCGGAATCCGCCGTTCATTGCGCGGCGATATCCGAGGGCGGACACCGCCTGCTGCCTGATATAGTCGATGGCATAGGATACCTTGAAAGGGTTCGTTCGCTTCATCGCGTAAAGCGGCAAACCGACCTGTTCCTTATACTCTTCACCAGAGATCAGGCGCTGTTCCTTCATCCGCTTGAGCACGAAGTTCCGGGCCAGCGTGGCGCCTTCCTTGTTGTTCCAGGGCGATAGGAGCTGCGGGCTTCTAAGCAGCCCCGCAAGCGTCGCGCACTGACCGCTGCTAAGATCCTTCGCGCTTCTCCCGAAATATCCCCGCGCCGCCGCTTCCACCCCGTAAAACCCGCTCCCGAAATATACGCGATTCAGGTAGAGCTCCATGATCTTGTCCTTCGAAAACTTCTGCTCAATCCGGCGAGCAAGAAACATCTCCACAAGCTTTCGTTGATAAGTGCGCTCGCGCAGCTCGAACGAGTTGCGCGCAAGCTGCTGCGTCACAGTGCTCGCCCCCTGGGAGATCTTTCCACGCCGATAATTCGCAATCGCGGCACGAATTACCCCCATGTAGTCCACTCCGTCGTGCTCGTAAAACTTGTTGTCCTCCGCGGCGATAACGGCCTTCACCATCGTCGGTGAGACCTTGTCCAACGAAACCGGATTGCGATTCTGAATGAAAATCTTGCCGAGCTCCTTGCCATCGCGATCGTAAATCATTGAGGCGGCTTCCATGCGCTCCAGTTGCGTGAGGTCGAATTCCCCGGCCCGGCGCTCGAACTTCGTGCTGAAATACACCCACGCACCCCAGCCCATCAGGGCTGCAAGAAGAACGAAGCCTGCAGGCCAATAAAACCACGGGCTCAAAAGGAAGGGCCGTTGCCTCCGATGTTTTTGCCCCCTGTCCCGACGAAATAACGCTCTAATGATGGGGCTCATCTTCCATGTTCAGACGATGGCGCAAACCAGAAAAATCGGCGGGATTTAATGAGATTGCAAGTTATTTGCACTTGACTTTCTGGGGCTAGAGGGGATTCTCACGAGCCGACGCTGCCATGAAAAAAGCCCTCCTTTTGCTTTGCCTGAGTTTCTCCGCGGCCTTCGCGGATACTTCCTCATCCGAAGAGATCAGCAACGACGCCGAGCCTTGGTGGAAGTGGGACAGCGCTACGGGCGACTGGCTCGGCGTTCGCACGGCTCTCAGGGACAAGGGAGTGGAAATTTCCGGCGGATATACAGCGGAAGTCTGGGGGAATACGACTGGGGGTCTTAAGCAGGGGGCGGTTTACACCGGTCTGCTGGATTTTGGGGCAACGGTGGACCTTGAAAAGCTGGTTGGTTGGAAGGGCGCCAGCGTGAGCACGACATGGCTTTGGCTCAGCGGGCGGGATGCCTCGGAAGATCTCGTCGGCAATTTTCTCACCATTTCGAACATCGCCGGATTCAATACCTTGAGGATGTTGGAGCTTTGGTTCCAGCAAGATTTCTTTCAGCGTGGAGAGGACCAGCCTCCCGGCCTTTCCATTCGGGTTGGCCAGCTCACGGCCGACAGCGAATTCGTCATCTCCGAATACGGGTCTCTTTTTACGAGCGGCACCTTTGGATGGCCCGCTTTCCTCTACACAAACATTCCCGAGGGCGGTCCGGGCTATCCCATGGGCACCCTGGGAGTGCGCGTCGCGGTGCATCCCTGGAAATGGATGACCTTGCAGAGTGCCGCTTTTCAGGGCAATGTTTTCGCGCAAGACGTCAACCGTCACGGTTTCAAATGGGATCTCAATCCCGATCTGGGCTATTTCTGGATCAACGAGCTTCAGGTGCGCTGGAACCAGGACACCCACGCGCTTCCGGGCCAGGCAAAATTCGGCGCGTGGTTCCAGACGGCTGATTTTGCCGATCCCTTTTTTGACGATAACGGCGTGCCGCTGGCTGACGCGAATTCCAGCGGAAACCCCGAAACTCACCCTTGGGATTACGGATTCTACTGGATCCTGGACCAAATGCTCTACCGCGAGCCCGCGGAGTCCACGGTCGTCGCCGGCCTCGGCAAGGACGGTAAATCGGTCGCTTCGGCAAAGGAAAGCAAGCCAAGTGAGGAAAAGCCCTCCAGTCAGGGTCTCGGATGGTTCGGGCGCATCGCTTTCCAGCCGCAGGATCGCAATTTCCTCGGCTTCTATTTTGACACGGGTCTTGTCTATACCGGTCTGATCCCTACGCGAGATGAAGATCAGCTGGGTGTGGGTTTCAGCTACGCTCAGTTGACCAATGGCGCGAGGGAAACGTTGCAGCTTGAAGGCTCGAGCGCAGTCGGCGCGGAGATGGTAGTCGAGTTCACCTACAAGGCGATCCTTACGCCGTGGTTCTATATCCAACCCGACGCGCAACTTATCATCAATCCCGGCGGCACCCAGGATTTGAACAACGCCTTTGTCATTGGCGGGCGTGTGTCGATCAATTTTTAAGGGAATGGGGAGATCAGCGGCGGGCGGCGCCACTGTCGAAGTCGCTGCCTTCCTCTTTTCTTACGGACCTCCCTTCGTCCGCGTCGATGTAGTCGAACATGGCGTGAATGTCGTCGCGATCCCAGAGGCCGCTTTCCCGCTTTCGCCGGTTCAGGATCTCGGTCGCCTCGTCGTTCCAGCCCCGCTTGCGCATGAATTCGTTCCAGATGTAGATCTCGTCCTCCGTGGGGGTGCGGCCCGCGGCGAAGCACCATTCCAACGCGCCCGTATCACTCAGTCCCTCCGCGACTCTTTTCGCCACTTCCTCGTAGGATACATGAAGAAAATCGACGCACCTTTTGTCGAACCCCGTGCCAAGGTTCTGGTGAAGGTCCGGAGGAAGCTCGTCGGCGGCTTTGAGGCGGATCTTGTCGAGCATGCGTCCAAAATAAACGACTCCGCCTACCTTTTCGTAGGGGCTGCGGGGATATTTCATCAAGGCAAAGATGGCTGACCTTTCCTCCGTTTGCCATCCAGGAATGAGCCAAGGATGAACAATCCCGCCGCGATGCATATGCAGGAATCGGCAACATTGAATGCGGGCCACCGGCCATACCAGGGAAGAAAGAAGTCCAGAAAATCCACAACGTGGCCGTGCAGAATGCGGTCGGTAAGATTGCCGGCGACTCCCGCGACGAGCAGCGCGGACGCCCATCGCGAAGTCGAATCAAGGAAAAGGCCCTTCCAAGCGAGGATCGCAAGGATGATCAGGGCGGAAAAAGAAAGGACAACAAAAAAGAGATTGTTGTCCCTCAGCATTCCAAAAGCCGCGCCGGTGTTGTGAACCTGGACAAGGTTAAAGAACCCCGGGATGATCGGGATTATCTCCTCGGGTCCAATGTGCCTGAGAACCAGCGCCTTTGTGAACTGATCCAGAATATAAAGGGGCAGCGAAACGAGCAGCCAGAGTTTCATGGTTCTAGTGTTCCGCCGAAAGCGCGTGCGCAAGCCGGGATCAAATTCGCTCAAGCGGTGGGGACAACGGCTTCGACAAGCGCCTTCGCGCAGCGACCGCAGAGGGTGGGATGCGCTGGGTGGCGGCCGACATCTTCCCGATGTCTCCAGCAACGCTCGCAACGGATGTTGGACGTCTTTGAAACCTCCACGGAAAAACGTTCGGACTCTTCAAGCGTCAGGTCGCTGATCACAAAGATCTCATCCAACTCCGCCCGGTATTTTCTGGTGACCTGAACGTCATTGTTCTCGCTGACGCGCGCGACGACTTTCGCCTCGAGCGTTCCTCCTATGGCCTTCGCCTTTTGTGCGCTTTCCACCGCCTGCATGACTTTGGCCCTTAAGTTCAGCAGCAGGTCAAAGTCCTGAAGGACGAGGGGGTCCACCCAATCGGGATCGGATTCGGGCAAGAGCTGCAAGTGGACCGAGTCGTCCGGCCGGAAATACCCCCAGGCCTCTTCGGAGGTAAACGCCAGGATCGGTGCGAGAAGCCGGCACAGCGTGTCGAAGACCGTGCACATCGCGAATTGGGTCGCCCGGCGACGCGGGGAATCCGGAATGTCACAGTAGAGGCGGTCCTTGGTGATGTCCACGTAGAGGCTGCTCAGGTCCACCGCGCAAAATTGGTTCACCGAATGATAAACGCGATGAAACTCAAGCTTCTGGTAGCCGTCGCGGCACGTGGCGATGAGGGTCTGCAACCTCGCCAGGATCCACCGGTCCACCAGGGTAAAGCTCTCGCGCCGGGGTTCCCGGGCCGAATCGTAATCGTGCAAGTTGGCGAGCAGAATGCGGAGCGAGTTGC
>CAWASQ010000055.1:0-16635 GCA_963784465.1 uncultured Verrucomicrobiae bacterium | reverse complement strand
GCCGAGGATATCGTCCTCGCGCATAATTAGGTAGCTTTCGTTATCAATTTTGACTTCTGTGCCTCCGTACTTGGAAATGAGGACCTTGTCCCCCTTTTTTACGGTAAACTCGATGAGCTTTCCATCATCATCGCGTTTGCCCGTTCCGAGAGCAACGACTTCCCCTTCCTGGGGCTTTTCTTTGGCGGTATCAGGAATGATAATGCCGCCCTTTCTTACTTCTTTCTCTTCAAGCGGGTGCACGAGCACACGATCGCCGAGAGGTTTGATATTCACATTGGCCATAAGGCTGTGGGTGTCTTTGTTTGTGTTGGTTGTTTTCTAACGTTTGTCCCGACCACCGCAAAAGCGGAGGCCCGGACGGTTTTGTTAAATAGGTGCGATCAGCTCTTCTTCTTGTCCTCGTCGACCATCTCGAACTCGGCGTCCACGACGTCGGAGTCCTTCTTCTCGGTTCCGGCGGACGGGCCTTCGGAGGGTTCGGGCTGCGGACCGGTCTGAGCGGAGGCTTTCTTGTAAAGCTCGGCACTGACCTCTTGGAACTTCGCCTGCAAGCCATCGAAGGACCTCTTGACCGCGTCGTTATCGTTGCCCTTGAGCGACTCGCGCACTTCAGCGATGGCGTCTTCGAGAGCCTTTTTCGTCGCCCCATCCACCTTATCGCCCAGTTCCTTGAGCTGCTTCTCGGCCTGATAAGCGAGGTTGTCGGCGTTATTGCGAAGTTCGATGCCTTCCTTGGCCTTGCGATCTTCGTCCGCATGGCTTTCCGCCTCGCGCTGCATCCGATCGACTTCGTCTTTGGTCAAGCCGCTGGAACCAGTGATCGAGATTTTTTGCTCCTTGCTCGTTCCAAGATCTTTGGCGCTAACGTTAAGAATGCCGTTGGCATCGATGTCGAAAGTCACCTCGATCTGAGGCACGCCGCGAGGAGCCGGAGGAATGCCGTCCAGGTGGAAGGTGCCCAGTTGCTTGTTGTCGCGGCTGAGCGGCCGTTCGCCTTGCAGCACTTTAATCTCCACCCCCGGCTGGCTATCGCTATAGGTTGAAAAGATCTGCGACTTGCGGGTAGGTATCGTCGTATTGCGCGGAATCATTCCAGTGGCAATACCCCCAGCGGTCTCGATGGCGAGGGTCAGCGGGGTGACATCGAGCAAGAGAACATCCTTCACGTCGCCCTTGAGCACGCCTCCCTGGATTGCCGCGCCCACGGCCACGACTTCGTCGGGATTCACACCTTTGTGGGGCTCCTTGCCGATGAGGGACCTGGCCGTGTCGACCACCTTTGGCATGCGTGTCATGCCGCCGACAAGCACCAACTCGTCGATAATGTTTGCGCTCCATTTCGCATCGTTCAAACAATCCTTCACAGGCTTGACCGTGCGTTCGAAGAGATCGTCGGTCAGTTGCTCCAGCTTGGAACGGGTCAGCTTCTTCTGAATATGTTTCGGCCCGGTCTGGTCCGCCGTAACAAACGGCAGGTTGATCTCGTATTCCTGCGTCGAGGAAAGCGCGATCTTCGCCTTTTCGGATTCCTCCTTGATTCGCTGAACGGCGTCAGGCTGTTTGGAAAGATCGATGCTCGTCTCTTTCTTGAACTCGCCGATGATCCAATCCATCAGGCGATTGTCCCAATCGTCACCACCGAGGTGCGTGTCGCCATTGGTTGCCGCCACCTGGAACACGCCGTCGCCGATCTCCAGCGCAGAAATGTCGAATGTGCCGCCTCCGAGATCGTACACGGCGATCTTCTCGTCCTTTTTCTTGTCGAGGCCGTACGCAAGCGACGCAGCAGTCGGCTCATTGATGATGCGCAGAACCTCCAGGCCGGCGATCTTCCCGGAGTCCTTCGTCGCGTTGCGTTGCGAATCGTTAAAGTAAGCGGGAACCGTGATGACGGCCTGGCCGATTTTTTCTCCGAGTTTCGCTTCGGCATCGGCCCGAAGTTTCGCGAGGATCATGGCCGAAATCTCCGGTGGACTAAATCGCTTTCTCTCGCCACCGACCTCGACCTCAATGTGCGCGTCGCCGTTGGAAGCCTCCACGACCTTGTAGGGAACACGCTTAGTTTCAGCCTGAACTTCAGAATATTTGCGACCCATGAAGCGCTTCACAGAAAAGACAGTGTTCTGCGGATTCGTCACCGCCTGGCGCTTTGCCGCCTGGCCAACGAGCCGCTCGCCCGTCTTCGAAAATGCTACCACCGACGGCGTCGTGCGAGCTCCCTCGGAATTTTCCAACACCACGGGCTCCCCACCCTCCATCACGGCCATGCAGGAGTTCGTGGTGCCCAAATCAATTCCTAGAATCTTAGACATAACAGTAGAAACCACCTTTTCGAGAGCAATGAATGTTCCCAAGTCAGATGAATTGGCGTAACATGTTATTTACGAGCCAACTAAAATTCTCATCGCCCATCATGAGCGCAATGCAGATTGCGCCATTATGGCTCTTCGATACCCGTCGCCATGACAGAATGACACTCAGTGTGTCTCAGCAAATATGCCTGGAACCCGAGTGTGCCGGATTTTAGTCGCCACGATCGCAAGCGTTCGAGCGCCAGGTAGACAACCGGGGTCGTGAAGAGAGTGAGCGCTTGGGACACAATGAGGCCGCCTACAATGGCGATGCCCAGCGGGCGGCGAAGCTCAGAGCCTGTGCCGAGGCCAATCGCCAGAGGCAAAGCGCCGAACAGCGCGGTGAGAGTCGTCATCATGATCGGGCGAAAGCGAACGAGACACGCCTGATAGATGGCCTCTTCTGCGGTGAGATGATCGCTGCGCTGTGCTTCGAGGGCAAAATCTACCATCATGATCGCGTTCTTTTTGACGATGCCGATGAGCAGGATGATCCCGATCATTGCCACAATGGAAAGCTCAAGCCCCGTGATCTGGAGAGCCACAAGCGCGCCGAGTCCGGCACTTGGCAGCGTGGAGAGAATGGTTATCGGGTGAACGAGGCTCTCGTAGAGCATGCCAAGCACGATGTAGACGGCAACCAACGCCGCAAGGATGAGGATTGGCTGATTGGCGACAGATTCCTGAAAGACTTGCGCGCTTCCGGCAAAGCCTCCGCTAATGGAAGCCGGCAAATTGATGTCGCGCACGGCTTGCTCGATGGCTTGTGTAGCGCGTTCGAGGGATACGCCCGAGGCAAGATTAAAAGAAACTGTGACCGCCGCAAATTGGCCCTGGTGATTGACCGCGAGCGGCACGTTGGCCACCTCGTAGCGGGCAATACTGCTTAACGGCACCATCTGCCCGTCCCCCGCCCGAACGAAAACCTTGTTCAACGCCCGGGGATCATCCTGAAACTTCGGGTCGGCTTCGAGCACAACGCGGTATTGATTCTGCGGGCCATACATTATGGAAACCTGGCGTTGCCCGAAGGAACTGTAGAGGGTGGAGTCGATGGCTTCAGGTTGAATTCCCAGCCGGCCCGCCGCGTCCCGGTCGATTACGACATTGGCCTGCAAGCCCTGGAACTGTTGATCGGTATTCACGTCGGCAAGCTCCGGAGCCTTTTTGAGCCGCTCGACAAGTCTGGGCGCCCAAGTGTTCAACTCCGTCCAGATCAACGCTTCGAAGAGTGTATTGATAGAGGGCCTTTGCAGACCGGCCGCCGGCCCGAATATCCTGCACGGGTTGGAGAAAGAGGGAAATGCCTGGCACCTGGGCCGTGCCGGCGCGCAATCTCGCGATGACCGCATCGACCGGAGGGCGCTGATTCGAGGGCTTTAGGGCGATGAACATTCGCCCGTTATTTTGCGGGCCGCCCCCTCCGGATCCGAGAAACGAGCCGACCGTCGCAATGGCGGGATCTGCGAGCAGGAAATCGACGATCTGCTTCTGTTTTCTCGCCATCTCAGCGAAGGAAATGTCCTGCGCTGCTTCCGTCGTGCCGAACATCAAGCCGGTGTCCTGCTGGGGGAAGAAGCCTTTGGGCGTCACGCCGTAAAGCCACACCGTGGCTGCAAGCGTCAAAGCAGTCAGCATTTGCGCGAAAAGCCGATGCCGCAACACCCAGCGCAGGGCGAGCGCATAGCCGTTTTGCAACTTGGAGGAAATGCCCGAACCGTTCCGGGACGCCTGGGGACGCTCTCGCAGAAACTGCCCGCAGAGCGTGGGCGTCAGGGTGAGAGAAACCACCGCGGACACAAGAATCGAGGCGCTCAACGTCACCGCGAACTCGCGAAACAAGCGGCCGATCAATCCCCCCATGAGCAATATGGGAATGAACACTGCCACCAGGGAGAGAGTGATGGAAATGACCGTGAAGCCGATCTGCCTGGCGCCATTCAAGGCGGCCTGATGCGGTTTCTCCCCACCCTCGATATGCCGGACGATATTCTCGATGACCACGATGGCGTCATCGACCAGGAATCCCACAGCCACCGTAAGGGCCATCAGCGAAATGTTGTCGAGGCTGAATCCGCAAAGCCACATCACGGCAAAGGTTCCCGCCAAGGCCAATGGCACCGTGACCCCCGCTATGAATGTCGGCCAGAAGCGCCGCAGGAAAAGTGCCATCACCGCGATGACCAGTGCAATCGTCAGGACCAGGGTAAATTGGACATCGTGCACTGAAGCGCGAATGGTCTGCGTGCGATCACTCAATATGCTGACCTTCACTCCGGGCGGGAGCCATTTTTGAATTTGCGGCAGCAGGTTGCGAATCTCATCAACGACGGCAATGACGTTCGCGTCGGCCTGTTTCATCACCGGCAGCAGCACGGCGCGCTCGGTGTTAAACCAACCTGCCTGCCGCGTGTTTTCGGTGCCATCAGTGACATTCGCGATGGCCCCAAGCTGAACCGGAGCGCGGTTGCGCTCGGCTACGACGAGCGGGCGATAGCTCTCCGCGCCGAAAATCTGGTCATTCGCGGAAACCATCAGGCTCTTGCCCGCATCTTCGACGCTTCCTTTCGGCCTGAGCTGATTGGCGCCCTCGAGAAAAGCGCGCACATCCTCCATGCTCATTCCCATGGCGGCCAAGGCCGCAGGATTCACCTGCACACGCACGGCGGTTTTTGCCCCTCCGAACACCCCGACTTGACTGACGCCGGGCAGCTGGCTGAGGCGTTGCGACACGACCTGATCGGCCAGATTGTAGACCTCCGAGAGTCGCATCGTCTGCGAAGTCATCGCAAGAACGACCACCGGGGAATCAGCCGGGTTGTACTTTCGATAGGTAGGCGGGCTCGGCAAGTTTGCGGGCAGATCGCGCGCGGCTGCGTTGATGGCGGCCTGAACGTCCCGCGCCGCATCATCCACGTTGCGGCTCAGATCGAATTGCACGGTAACGTTTGTTCCGCCCAGCGAGCTTACCGAGGTCATTTCCGTGACCCCGGCTATCTGGCCCAGCCGTCGCTCGAGAGGCGCCGCGAGCGAACTCGCCGCCGTGGCCGGATCCACGCCCGGGAGAGACGCGCTTACGCCGATCGTCGGGAAGTCCACTTGCGGCAGCGGAGCCACCGGCAGAAAGAAATACGCCGTCGACCCGAGCAGCAGCAGGCCGATCGCCAGCAAGGATGTGCCCACAGGGCGCCGGATGAACGGGGCCGAAACGTTCATGACGCCGCAGGCTGAAGCGCGCCCGAGGCGTCGCCGGATCTCTTTCGCAGCGCTATCCAGCTCTCGAACCGGGAGAGCGCGAGGTAGATCACCGGTGTTGTGTAGAGCGTCAGAAACTGTGAGAGCAGCAGGCCGCCGACGATCGTGATTCCAAGCGGATTGCGAAGTTCAGAACCCGTGCCGGTTTCCAGAGCCATTGGCAGCGCGCCGAGAAGAGCCGCCGCTGTCGTCATCATGATCGGCCGAAAGCGAAGCAGGCAGGCTTGGTAAATGGCGTCGCGCGCCGAGAGGCCGCGTTCGCGGCGCGCCTCCAGAGCAAAGTCGATCATCATGATCGCGTTCTTCTTGACGATACCAATCAGGAGCACCACACCGATCAAGGCGACGAGTGAGAAATCCATGCCGGCGAGCTCCAGCGCCAGAAGGGCTCCGACCCCTGCGCTGGGCAGCGTGGAGAGAATCGTCAGGGGATGAATGTAACTCTCGTAGAGAACACCGAGGACGATGTAGATGACGACAATCGCGGCCAGAATGAGGAATGGCTCGCTGGCGAGTGACGAGCGAAACTCCGCCACACTGCCGACGAATTCGGCGGCGATCGTTTCCGGCATCCCAATTTCCTGCCGCGCCTGCTCGATGGTCCGCACCGCTTGCCCAAGCGAATAGCCCGCTCCAAGATTGAAGGACAAGGTCAGAGAGGGGAATTGTCCCTGATGCGTAATTACCAGCGGCGTGGTCCTTATCTGCGCAGTCGCGATTGTGCTCAGGGGCACCAGGCTACCGGTGCTCGACCTGACGTAGATCTTATCCAAATCGTTGATGGAACTGCGAAACTCCGGGGGCACTTCCAGCACCACCCGGTATTGATTAAGCTGCGTGAAGATTACCGAGATTTGTCTCTGGCCGAAGGCGTCGTAAAGGGTGTTGTCGATCGCTTCGATCGGAACGTTGAGACGCGAGGCGCGCGTTCGGTCGATCTCCACGTGAAGCTGGAGACCGCTCGTTTGCTGGTCACTCGCGACATCAGCGAGCTCGGGCCGCTTTCTCAGCTTCTCCACCAACCTCGGCCCCCACTCCCCGAGCTCGGCGGCATCGGAATCCTCAAGGATATACTGATATTGTGTGCGGCTCGTCCGGGTGTCGATCTGGAGATCCTGGGCGGCTTGGAAAAATACATCGACGCCTTCGATGCCCGCGACCGCGCCGCGAAGGCGGGTCATGATCTCTGCGGCGCTCGATTCGCGGGCCTCGCGCGGCCTGAGAACTACGTAAAGCCGCCCTGTGTTCGGCGTGGAATTCACCGTGCCGGCGCCGACAAAGGCCGCCACGCGCTCGACGTCAGGATCCTGGCGCACGACGTTCGTGACCGCCCGCTGCAGCGCAAGCATCGCCGGAAACGAAATATCCTGCGCGGCGTCGGTGACACCAATGAGCAGGCCGGTGTCCTGCTGAGGCAACAGGCCCTTTGGCACGTAGACATAGAGAATGGCCGTCGCCGCGAGAGTGCCCGCCGCGACGAGAAGGGTGGCGCGCTGGTGACGCAACACCCAGGTCAACGAGCGCTCGTACCAATGAAGCAGCCGGTCAAAACTCCTTTCGAAAAATCGCTGCAAAGCATTTTCCCGCTGCTCGTCCTCCCGTCGCAACATTTTCGCGCACATCATCGGCGTCAACGTCAGTGAGACAAAAGCTGAGACCGCCACCGCCGTGCTCAGCGTGATGGCAAACTCCCGGAAGAGCCTTCCAACAATCCCCGACATGAACAAGAGAGGGATAAAGACGGCGATCAGCGACAGACTGAGCGAAATGACCGTAAAGCCGATTTGCTTCGATCCCTTCAGCGCCGCCTCGAAGGGATGGTCTCCCTTTTCAATATATCGAAAGATGTTTTCGATCATCACGATCGCATCATCCACGACGAAGCCCGTGGAGATCGTCAAAGCCATGAGCGAGAGATTGTCGAGGCTGAAGCCCGCCAAATACATCACCGCAAAAGTGCCCAGCAGGGAAAGCGGCAACGCCACGCTGGGAATGATGGTCGCACGCAGCCGCCGCAGAAACATGAACAATACCAGGACAACGAGCCCGATGGTTAGAACAAGCGTGAATTGCACGTCCCGCACGGACGCCCGAATTGTCTCGGTGCGGTCGGAGAAGATCGAAAGATTGATGCCGGCCGGAAGGGACGCGCTGAGCCGGGGCAGAATCTTCTTCACCCGCTCAACCGTCTCGATGATGTTTGCCCCGGGCTGCCGCTGGATATCCAGCAGGACGGCGGGCTGGTAGCTTTCCTGCGGCGTGGAAAGCCATGCGGCCAGCCGGCTGTTCTCGACGCCATCCTCGACGTTCGCCACGTCCTGCAAACGCACGGGAGCCCCATTCCGATAGGCGAGAATGATCGGCTTGAAGTCCTCGGCCTTGAGAATCTGATCGTTCGAGCCCACCGTAAACGCCTGCTGCTTACCGTCGAAGCTGCCCTTCGGGGCGTTGACGTTGGCCTGCGAAATGGAGGCGCGAACGTCTTCCAGGCTCAGTCCCTGCGCCGAGAGCGCCGAAGGGTTCACCTGAACACGCACAGCCGGCTTTTGGTTGCCCTGAATCGTCACAAGCCCGACACCGCTCACCTCGCTCAGCTTTTGCGCAAGTATCGAGTCCGCGTAATCGTTGACTCTTGCCAGCGGCAGGTTCTCCGATGTTATCGCCAACGTCAGAATGGGAGTGTCGGCCGGATTGACCTTGTTGAATGTCGGCGGATTCGGCATGTCCCGGGGCAGCAGCCCGCCCGCCGCGTCGATAGCCGCCTGCACGTCCTGGGCGGCCTCGTCGATCTTCCGTCCAAGCACAAACTGCAGCGTAATTGCCGACGTGCCGAAGGAGCTCACCGAACTCATCGAGGACAAGCCGCTGATCTGACCGAACTGTTTTTCAAGCGGAGCGGTCACCAGAGAGGCCATTACCTGAGGATCCGCGCCAGGGTACTGGGAAACGACCTGGATCGTGGGAAAATCGACTGTTGGCAGCGCCGATACAGGAAGAAATCTATAGCCAAGAAGGCCAACGAGCACCACCCCAGCCATAAGCAGTGACGTCGCGACTGGCCGCCTGATGAAAGGCTCCGAGATATTCACCGTGTAGCGGGATTTCCCGGGTCAGCGCTCGCTGCGAGGTCCTTCGTCACCTCCACCGTCGCCCCAGGCTGAAGACGATACTGGCCATCCACGACAACCTGGTCGCCGGGCTGAAGGCCGAACTCGACCAAAGTCCACTCACCCTCTGTCGCGCCCACCTTCACTGGGCGCATGTCAGCTTTCTTCTCAGCGTCCAAGACGTACACGTAGGCACCGTTGGGACCCCTTTGGATCGCTTTCGCAGGCACCGTCACTGCCCCGTCCTTCATACCCAGCAGCAGGCGCACATTGACAAATTGTCCGGGCCACAAGTCGTAGCTCGTATTGGCGAAGACCGCCTTGAGCTTCACCGTTGCGGTCGTCGAGTCGATCTGGTTGTCAAGAACTTCAAGAGTTCCCTCGGCAAGGGTGGACAAGTTATCGCGATCCAGAGCGAGGACCCGGAGGGTCTTATCCTGCTGGAGCGCATCTCGCACGCTTCTTAAATCCTGCTGAGGTAGCGTGAACACAACGGATATGGGCTGAACTTGATTGATCGTGAGCAGGCCCGAGGTGTCGCTGCTCCGCACGATGTTCCCCGCATCCACCAGACGAATGCCAACGCGCCCGGAAATCGGCGCCGTGATCCGCGTGTAATCGAGCTGGGTTCGCGCATTCTCGACGGCGGCCTGGTCCGCAGCGACAAGCGCCTGCAACTGATCCACGGTATACTTCTGCGTGTCGTAGGTCTGCTGATCGACGACGCTGTTCTTCAGCAACATTGCGTTCCTTCCCAAGGCGACTCTGGCGTTCGCGAGCTGTGCCTCGTCTTGCGCTTTCTTGGCCACCGCCTGATCGAGTTGCGCCTGATAAGTGCGGGGATCGATTTGCGCCAGCAAATCTCCCTTCTGCACATTCTGCCCCTCCTGAAACGAGATTTGCTGCAGCTCCCCGTCGACACGCGCGCGGATCGTTACGCTGTTGTACACCTGCACCGTGCCAAGCCCATTCAGATAAACTGGAAAATCACGGCGCTCAGCCTGGCCGGTCACCACAGGGATGGGCCCGCGCAATGCGCCGCGAGCCTGCGCATCCTCCCGGGTCCCGGCTCCCGTCGTGCGAATCTTCCAAACAAAAAAACCTCCCCCAATCAAACCCAACAGAATCACCCAGCGCGCGATTCGCCAGCTCATTGGAGACGGCCGACTACCCTCAGCGGCGACATCACGCGAAAGCGCCTGCGAAGACCGGACCTCATTCCCAACCATACCCGATTGAATCGCCCGCGACCGCTTTTGTTCTAAGATTTATTCTCCCCGCCACCTCCGAAATTGACTTTCGCCATAAAAATGAATAGATATTCATCAAATGAACGGTCGTTCGGGAAGAGCCGCGTCGCAACGCGTTTCTCACCGAGGCAAGGAACGCGGTGCGCGCCGAAGGCGGATTCTGGAAGCTGCCGAAGCGGTTTTCAGCGCCCGCGAGTATCATGAGGCGTCGATCAACGAAATTGCGATGCGCGCGGAGCTCGCGACGGGCACGATTTACCTTTATTTCAGCGACAAGGCGGACCTCTACGGAAGCGTGATTCTGGGGAAGATGAACGAGGTCGTGGGCCGGGTGAAGACTGCCCTTGGTTCGCACGAATCGGCAAAGGTTTCTCTTCGCGCCGCGGTTCACGCGCTCTTTGCGTACCACGATTCCAACCGCCCCTTCTTTGAGCTTTTTCTTCATCAGCATCAAATGGCGTCTTCTCCCCTGAACGAGAGGCACTGGAGAGAAATGGAGGATTTGAAGCGGCGGAATCTGGGTTTAATTGAAGATTGCATCGTGCGCGGCCAGGCCGGCGGAGAACTCAGGCCGGGCAATCCGCGCTTGTTCGCGGTCGCCTTTCTTGGCGTGACCCTCCAAATGATTCGGCAATGGATTCGCGAACGCGGGGTCGGGCAGCTCGCCGATTCGGCGGATTTTGCCGCCGATTGCTTCTTGAATGGCGCGGCAACGCTTCGATCTTCACATTAGAAGCTCGCGTGAAGACCATTTCGCTCTTTGTCTCCCTGGCGCTACTTGTCGTATTGCCGGCCTGCCAAAGGGCCGCTTTGCAAAGAGCGCCCGAGGCGTCGCCGCCGCCTGTCGAAGTGGCCGCCGTGGAGGTGCGGACAATGCCCATCGAGATGCAGGCGATCGGAGCGGTCGAACCGCTGGCAAGCGTGCAGCTCAAGTCCAAGGTTCAGGGCGAGATTTTGCGGGTGCACTTTGCCGACGGCGCGGATGTGCGCGCCGGCGATCCGCTCTTCGAGATCGATGCGCGCCCTTTCGAGGTCGCGCTGAAGCGCGCGCGGGCGAATCTGGAGACGGTGCGGTCCGCCGCTGCCAACGCCTCCGAGCAGGCCGACCGTTACACGACTTTGATAAAACGCGGCGTTGCCTCGAAGGAACAGTTCTCGCAGTTTCTTTCGACAGCCGAGTCCCAGAAAGCCGTGTTGGACGCCCGACAGGCAGATGTGGATGAAGCGCAGCTCTCCCTGGACTGGACACAAGTGCGAGCCCCAATCTCCGGTCGCGCGGGGGCGGCTCTCCTGAAGCGGGGCAATATCGTGAACGCCAACACCGATGTGCTCACGGTCATCAATCAGGTGCAGCCAATCTATGTCACGTTTTCACTGCATGAGGCCGCGCTCGCGGACGTCCGCCAGTCGCTGGCGAAGGGCAAGCCCATCGTCAGCGCGCACGACCCGGACACCGGGCGCCTGCTTGGCACCGGCGAACTGACGTTTGTGAATAACGCGGTCGATAGAACCTCCGGTATGATCGCATTCAAGGGGACCTTCCCGAACGAAGAGGACACCCTGTGGCCCGGGCAATTCGTGGATGTGACGCTAAGGCTCGGCGAGGAGGCCGACGCAATTGTCGTTCCGACGACAGCGATCATGGAAGGACAGGAGGGCCCGCAGGTATTCGTGGTTTCCGACGATACGGCCACCCTCCGCAAAGTGAAGGTCAGTCGTACGGTGGGAGACCAAACCATTGTAAGCGAGGGTCTCAAGCCTGGCGAAGTGGTCATCACCAGCGGCCAGCTTCGAGTATCCCCGGGCGGAAGAGTCGCCGAGCCGATCTGCCAAGTCAAATGTCGCCGAGAATACCGCGCCTGCCGAGCCATGAGCCTGACCGATCCCTTTGTAAGGCGCCCGATCATGACGACCCTCGTCATGGTCTCAATCCTTGCGGCGGGTCTTCTTGCCTATTTCCGCCTGCCGGTCAGCGATCTGCCGAATGTGGATTTTCCGACCATTAACGTCTCCGCAAGTCTCCCGGGGGCCGACCCGGAAACGATGGCGTCCTCGGTGGCCACGCCTTTGGAGAAAGAGTTTTCCACGATTGCGGGCATCGAGTCGATGACTTCGACCAGTTCGCTGGGTGCCACAAGCATCACCATCCAGTTCGATCTCGCGCGGGACATCGATGCTGCTGCACAGGACGTGCAGGCCGCCATCTCGCAGGCGCAGCGGGATCTCCCGACCGAGATGCCCTCGCCGCCTTCGTTTCGCAAAGTCAATCCCGCCGAGCAGCCGATCCTGATGCTGGCGGCCTATTCCGAGTCCCTCCCGCTCAGCAAAGTCGACGAATCTGCCGAGACGCTGATCGGCCAGCGCCTCTCGACCGTAAGCGGTGTTGCGCAGGTGGACGTATTCGGCTCCCAAAAATTCGCGGTGCGGGTGAAGGTGGACCCGCGCGAACTCGCCGCCCGCGGAATCGGTATAGATGACGTCGAAAATGCCGTTCGCGAGGCCAACTCCAACGAGGCGACCGGCGAACTCGACGCCGGCGCAAAGTCGCGCACGATCAAGACAACAGGCAGACTCGAACGCGCGGAGGATTTTCGGGAACTTATCGTTTCCTACCGCGACGGCTTCCCCGTCCGGCTCAAGCAAATAGCGACCGTCATAAACAGCATCGAGGACGATAAGAATGTGGGGTGGTACAACCAGGTCCGAGGCATCGTGCTTGCAATTCAACGACAGCCGGGGGCCAACACGGTCGAAGTCATTGATCGCATTCGTGAACTGCTGCCGACTTTCAAGGCTCAATTACCGGGAGGCATCCAGCTCGACATCCTCTACGACCGCTCAAAGTCCATCCGCGAGTCGTTGCACGACGTGCAGTTGACCCTAGTGCTGGCGATCGCGCTCGTCGTGCTGGTCATTTTCATCTTCCTGCGCAACGTCCGCGCCACCCTCATTCCCAGCGCCGCGATCCCCCTCTCCATCATCGGAACCTTCAGCGCGATGTATCTGTTGGGATTCAGCATAAACAATTTTTCCCTCATGGCGCTCATTCTTGCCGTCGGCTTCGTGGTGGATGACGCCATCGTCGTGCTCGAGAATATCGTCCGGCACATCGAGAAAGGCGAATCCCCTCTCGAGGCGGCTCTCAAGGGCGGACGCGAGATCGGCTTTACCATCCTGTCGATGACACTCTCGCTTGCGGCTGTTTTTATTCCCGTGCTTTTCATGGGAGGCATTTTGGGCCGCCTGCTGAATGAATTTGCCGTCACCATCGCGGTGGCCATCCTCATCTCGGGGTTCGTTTCTCTCTCGCTCACTCCGATGCTCTGCAGCCGCTTTCTGAAGGAGGCGCATGGCTCGAGCAGGAACATGTTATTCCATTGGTCAGAGTCCGTCTTCGACAGGCTCCTCGATGGTTACCGAAAGACCCTGCGACTCGCGCTGCGCCACCACTTCGCGGTCTCGCTCTCTGCCCTGGCGATGGCGCTTGTGACAGTCTGGATGTTCATCGATGCTCCCAAGGGATTTCTCCCCAACGAGGATACCGGCCGCATCCTGATCTCCACGGAGGCCGAGCAGGGCATCGCATTTGACAGGATGATCGAACTCCAGAAACAGGCCGCGGAGATCGTCTCAAGAAATCCGTCCGTCGAGTCATTCATGTCGCGTATCGGCGGAGGCAGTAGCGCGAGTTCGGGCAATGCAGGCCGGCTCTTTCTGACTCTCAAACCGCGCAACGAGCGCCCGCCGATCGATGATATGATCCGCCAGCTTCGCAAGGATCTTGCGGGAATTCCCGGCCTGAAAGTTTTCCCTCAGAACCCTCCGACCATCCGGATCGGCGGCACGCTGACCAAGAGTCTCTACCAGTTCACCCTTTTCGGGCCCGACCTCGACGTCCTCTACGAGGCCGCGGCGAGAATGGAGAATCGGATGAAGCAGATTCCGGGAATTGT
The DNA here is from genome assembly GCA_963784465.1 of uncultured Verrucomicrobiae bacterium. Taxonomy (GTDB): domain Bacteria; phylum Verrucomicrobiota; class Verrucomicrobiia; order Chthoniobacterales; family Terrimicrobiaceae; genus DASTFP01. Next base: position 2,716 of record CAWASQ010000055.1, on the reverse strand, counting down.
GGACATCACCACGGATCTTCAAATCACGAGCCCGCAGGTGCTTGTCGACATCAACCGTGACAAGGCTTCGAGCTTGGGAATCAGCGCGGGCCAGATCGAACGGGCCCTGGGCAGCGCCTACGGCGCGAGGCAAATCTCCACCATCTACACGTCGACGGACCAATACCGGGTCATTCTCGAAGCCGAGGAGGATTTCAAGCGCGAGTCTGCCGACCTTTCCCGCCTCTATGTGCGATCTTCGGGAGGCCGCCTTGTTCCGCTGAGCGCTGTTGCGCAATTCAATTCGCAGGTGGGTCCGCTTACCGTTCAGCACCTGGGGCAACTCCCCGCGGTAACCCTTTCCTTCGATCTCGCCAAGGGCACATCATTGGGGAACGTCGTTCCCGTTATCGAACGCGCGGCAAAAGCGGAACTTGGCGAGCAGATCACCACCCAATTTCAGGGCACGGCCCAGGCTTTTCAGGCGTCACTCGGAAACCTCGGCATGCTCCTGCTGATGGCAGTCCTGGTCATCTACATCATCCTCGGGATCCTTTACGAAAGTTTTGTTCACCCGCTGACGATCCTCTCCGGCCTCCCCTCCGCCGGCTTCGGCGCACTGCTAACACTGGCTCTCTTCGGACAGGAGCTCAACGTCTACGGCTTCGTCGGCCTGCTTATGCTCATCGGGATCGTCAAGAAGAACGCCATCATGATGATCGACTTTGCCCTCGACGCGCAGCGAAACGACCGAAAGCCTCCCGCCAGCGCGATCTTCGACGCTTGCGTCGTACGGTTCCGGCCCATCATGATGACCACGCTTGCCGCCATGATGGGCACCCTTCCGATCGCCTTGGGGCTCGGCGCGGGAGGTGACGTGCGACGCCCTCTCGGCCTCGCTGTGGTCGGGGGCCTGGTGATTTCGCAAATTGTCACCCTCTATATCACGCCTATCATCTACCTCTATCTCGAGCGCCTGCAGCAGCGGCTTGGCAGGAAATCCTCGTCCACCCGAAAAGCACAGGAAGCCCCTGCTCCGGAACTCGCTTCCGTCAAATAGCTCTCTCGCCGCGCGATGACCTCCGAGGTTTGTTTTCGCATTCGGAGCACTCTCATCAAGCGCGCGCAAATTAAACGGACTTCGTCTCGTCCAAGTCCCACAAATCATCGGCGCCGAACTCCGGACAGCACGAGCCGGCTTCGACATAACAGCTCTCGCAGAGCCAGCGGGCGCCGACTTTGACAGCCCTGGGCGCTCCACACCGCTCGCAACTCTGATCCGCGGCATCGCTCGGAGCGCCTCCAGAGGCCCGGATTTCCTGCGCCTCAGATTCCATGGAACAACGATCGCACAGCTCATGATCCCCGCAAGCTGGCGGAAACAGCTACTCTTGCACACGGGAACAAATGGGCTTCCTTTCTTCTCATGACTTCAGACGAACGCACCCTTATTTCCAATCTTTTTGACAGGTTGAAGCAAGCTGGCGTCCAGCAGAAAGACGCCGAAGCCGACGCATACATTCGCAGCAAGGTGCTGGAGCAGCCATCCGCTCCCTACTTGCTCGTTCAAGCCACCCTGGTCATGCAGCAGGCGCTCACGGCGGCGCAAAGCCGGATCGCCGGACTCGAAAAGCAACTGGCTGAGGCGACTCGCCCCGCTCAGGAATCCGGCGGGAGTTTCCTTTCGGGCGTAGCCACTCTTTTTGGTGTAGGGCAGCCCCAACCTCCTCCGCGCGCCGCGCAGACGCCACCGCCCCTTCCGACTCAGCCCGCACCGCAGTCCGCTTACTCTCAGCCCCCTGTTCCGCAACGTGTTCCAAAGTCCCGGTGGCGGCTTTCTCCAAGGCGCCCTGTCCACCGCCGCCGGAGTCGCCGGGGGAGCGCTCCTCTTTCCAGGGCATTCAGAACTTGATGGGTCACAATCCGGGTCCATTTGCGGGATTGGCGGGTCCATCAGGCGGCCTGATCGGCAGCCAACCTGTGGTGGAAAATACCGAGATCAACGTCTACGAAACCAATGATCCGGCCTCGGCGACCGACCAATCAACAACACAGGATGGTACGCCAAGCGACCAAGACGCAACCGCCGACGGACTCCATGGGAAGCTCCGCCCCGGATGACTCGTTCGCCCCGGACGATGGCGGCGATCCCTTCGGAGGCGACGACGACTCCTACATCTGAAGGCAGAAGGAACAAGTCGGAGGCTTTGTAAAATCCCAGTTCCAACTTCTTCCTTCCTACTTTCCTGCTTTTGAGGCATAGTAGCCTCAAAACAATCCATGCCGAGACTTGAATTGGACAAGCCTCCGACTCACCTCGAGCTAGTAGAATTTGCGAAGAAATTCACGCGGGAGGAATGGGAGATTCTTTGCCAGAACCGCGGCTTCGTCCACTTTCTCGCCGACGACCTTAAAGGGTGCCAGTTGCTTGCCAAGAAAGTGCTGGAAAGGCACTACAAGTCTGCCGGCCGGGCGACCTGATAGACAGACTCTCCTGAAGCCGAAAGACAACCACGCAAGGAGATCGCCGTGTCTCGTTCGCAAACTCGTCTCGCCCGAAATTCTTTCCAACTCGGTGGGACGCGGAACGATGGCGACGGCGCTCCGCGTCGCCCTCTCCGGTCTTTGGTCCGTCGAGCGGGCAAGTCTCGACCCAAGCCCGGTTATTTCTTGTTGGGAATTCGACTCATCGAGGGCAGCATGGTAAGAAACAACCATGCGAAAGTGGTACGAGGCA
>CAWASQ010000054.1:0-12543 GCA_963784465.1 uncultured Verrucomicrobiae bacterium | reverse complement strand
GCGGTTCGCTGCAGGTGCATTTGACGCTCTATCCGCCCGGCTCCTTCCGGACCGGCAACGTTGACGGCGCGGATTGCCATTTTGCTTTCCGCACCGATGATTTCGAGGGCGTGCTCGCCACGCTGACTGTCAACGGTTTTCGCGAAGACGCGGCGGAGGACGACCCGATGCGTGTCATGGTCCGCCGCGACGGACCCGCCGGTTTCCCCCAACTCTTCATCCTCGATCCCGACCGCAACATCATCGAGATCAACGGCGCGCCATAGCCTTGCCCGCCTCGTCTCGAAACCGGCGCAGCGACGCACTTCGATAAGCTGACAGGCGATTATCTCACCTCCCTCCATCTCGCATCGATTAAAGGCAAGCTTGTCCGCTATCTTCGTCGCGAAAACTTAGCAGTAATCGCTCAAGTTTGTTAAGAGCCTCATGCTCATCGGGCCCGATCGCTTCCAGGACGACACGGGCGCCGTAATCCAAATTGGCAGTAAGCACTTCCAATAGGCTCGCGGCCGAGAACTCCTCGTCGCCTTTCCAAATTGTGATTGTGCTCTTGAACCTATTCACCCAGCGGACAAATCGCGCTGCCGGGCGCGCGTGCAATCCGAGTCTGTTGACGATCTCGACTTCTCTCCGCATACCGACAACATAGGGCGATCTTCCAAATCGCGAAATGAAAGCCCCTTTCCGGAGACTACGATCAGGGACGCGCCCGATAATTAATTAGCCTGAAACTGCACCAATCCACACGAAAATCACAGCTCCGCTACCCGCAATGGTCCTTTCGCTTATTGTGGCATTCAGCAACTCCACGGCGCGCCTTTACTGCGGCTTCCGCCCATGCGTCGCAGATCTTACGGGCCTTCGTGCGATTGGTCTGCTTCGTGCTGCGGAATAGCCGCCTGCCATCGCCGCCGGTGAAGCACAATACCAGAACTGGCTTTTGCCTCTGGGATGCTTGTGAACGCTCGCCACGAAAAACATAACAATAAGTCAGACGTCCCGCGACGTCAACGAACAGCAGCGACATCTATTTATGCGCCTTGCGGGGGCCTATAGAGGCGTGTATCGAAATGAACCTTGCATGCGGCTGTGCGGATGGTATGCGGGAGGGAAACTCCTTCCCCTTAAATGAGCGATCTCACCGCCAAAATCCAAGCAACGGCAGCCAACGGGCAGCTCCTCGAATCCTCCGCGAAAAACCTCCTCGCTCTTCTGGAGAAGAGTTCCTCCCCGATTGACGAAGCCTCCATTCGGGAACTGGTCGAAGCGGGCGAGTGGAAGGAGCTCGACAATCGCTTTTTCAGGACGCTCGCCTTTGGGACAGGCGGTCTTCGCGGCAAGACGATCAGCCCCGTCGTCACACGTGCCGAGCAGGGAGCGCCCCAGCCTCTCGGCCGTCCGGAATTCCCCTGCGTTGGAACAAACGCGATGAATTATTACAATATCAGTCGCGCCACACAGGGCCTCGTCGCCTACACGAAGGAACATTTCGCCCAATCCGGACGCAGCGGAAAGCCTTCGATCTGCATCTGCCACGATACCCGCTTTTTCTCGCGCGACTTTGCGGAGCTTGCCGCCAAGGTGATCACTGAAAACGGCTGTGATGCCTACCTCTTTGAAGGGCCGCGTTCGACCCCTGAACTTTCGTTTGCCGTGCGTTACACAAAATCGCAGGCCGGAATAAACATCACTGCGAGCCACAATCCCCCGGAATACAACGGATACAAGGTTTACTTTGAGGATGGAGGCCAGGTCGTGGAGCCCCATACCTCCGGGATCATTGCGAAAGTCAATGCGATCGAAAGCGACGTTTACACGCCGCTTCCCGCCGAAGAGCAGGGCAAAGTAATTCCGATGGGCGCCGATATCGATGAAGCCTACATGAAGCGGCTCGAGACCCTTCCGCTCGATCCGGAGCTCATACGGGCCCAAAACTCGTTCCATGTGGTCTTTACTGCGCTTCATGGGGTTGGCGGCATCATCATCAAGCCAATGCTTGACCGCCTTGGCTTCCATTGCCAGACCGTGGCGGAACAGGACGTCCCCGACGGTCGATTCCCTACCGTCAAATCCCCGAACCCCGAGAATGCCGACGCGCTGACGATGGGAATGAAACTTGCCGATCAAACCGGAGCCGACCTCGTCGTCGCCACGGATCCGGACTGCGATCGGATGGGTATTGCAGCTCGGGACTTATCCGGCAAGATGACGCTTCTCACCGGCAATCAGATCGGCTCCCTCATGGCATGGTACCGTGCCATGAAGCACTTCGAGAAAGGCATTCTCACCGAAGCCAACAAAACACACGGCGTTATCATCAAGACTTTCGTCACGACTGACCTCCAGAAGGCCATCGCCGAAAAATGGGGAACCCGCTGCGTGGAAACGCTAACCGGTTTCAAGTACATCGGGGAAAAGCTTCTCAAATACGAGGAGGCGATCCCGGCCGAACTTCGAAAAAATTACAGCGAGTTGCCCGAAGACGTAACGCGGAAACTTCGCCTGGAACATTCTTCACTCTACGTTTTCGGCGGCGAGGAGAGCTACGGATACAGCGGCTCGGATTTTGTTCGCGACAAGGACGGCAACAGCGCCACGGTGATGCTCGCTGAAGTCGCTGCTTATGCGAAGTCCGAGGGAACGACGCTCGTTGGCCTGCTCGACCGGATCTTTTGCGAATATGGGTTTTATTTCGAGCGCAGTGAGTCGCTGACGATGGAAGGCGCCGAGGGGGCCGCCCAAATCAAGAAGCTGGTAGACTCCTACGCCTCGAATCCTCCGACCGAAATTGACGGCGCCAAAGTTGCTTCCACGCGCAACTTCGCCACGGAGACCGTTGTTGACTCCGAGGGTGATCAGATTCCGCGCGAGGCCATGCTCATGATCACCCTCGCCGACAATCGCCGTATTGCCGTCCGCCCATCGGGCACCGAGCCGAAAATCAAATACTACCTGTTCGCGGCCGAGCCTGTCGCCGATGGAACGTCGATCGCTCCCGGTGAGCTCGAGCCGATCAAGACCCGTGTCACAAACTCCCTCAAAACGCTGTGGGAGGCTTTGCAGAAGGACGCCAGCGACCGCCTCGCTGGCTGATTTCCTCTTGACATTCTCCGCTTCGGGATTACTGGTGCTGGCTCGCGCCTGAAAAACCGCGCCGTTGGTCCTGGGGCGGGCATCCTCGATGTCCCGCCGCAAGCGCCCAGGGAAACCCGGCGAATAGATTAAAAAACGATCATGTCAGTTCGTCTCGGAAGATTCGAGATGCCGAAGACTCTCGTCAAAGACGAGGGCACGGCTACGGATACTTACGCAAAATTCGTCGCCGAACCGTTTGAAGCCGGTTACGGCCATACTGTGGGCAACTCTTTGCGCCGCGTGCTGCTTTCCTCCCTGGAAGGCGCCGCGATCACCACCGTGCGCATCGAGGGCGCCCCTCACGAATTCACCAGTCTGCCCGGTGTGGTGGAAGACGTGGTGGATATCATCCTCAACCTCAAAAAAGTGAAATTCAGGGCGCCCGACCACGATGTTCGCACGGCGACGATCTCCGTCACAAAAGAGGGAGCCGTGACCGCGGCCGATATCCAATGCGTCCAGGGTCTCGATGTCGTCAATCCCGAGCAGCATGTCTGCACGCTTGACCGCAGGCAAAAGTTTGACGCCGAATTGGAAATCAAAGTGGGGCGCGGTTTCGCGAGTGGCGACGAAAACAAGCATCCCGAGCAACCGATCGGCGTCATCGCCATCGACTCGATTTTTTCTCCCGTAACGCGCGTCAAGTACGCGGTCGAAAACACGCGGGTCGGCCAGCGCACCGATTACGACAAGCTGATTCTTGACGTCTGGACAGATGGACGGATCACTCCGGATGACGCCCTGCTTCAGGCCTCGGCCATCCTTCGGCACCATCTTGACGTTTTCGTCGGATACGATGACAAGAAGGTTGAGTTCGATGAAACGCCAGAGGAGGTCAGCCAGGAGAACACGCGGCTCAAGAAACTCCTGAATATGAGCGTCAACGAAATCGAGCTCTCTGTGCGAGCGGCAAATTGCCTCAACAACGCCAACATCACCACAGTCGGCCAGCTTGCCATGAAAACGGAAGCGGAAATGCTCAAGTATCGAAATTTCGGCAAGAAATCGTTGAATGAGATCAAGGACAAGTTGCAGCAGCTTGGCTTGGGTCTCGGAATGAAATTTGAAACAGGCCTCGTCGACCCTGCCGGCGAAGTTAAGTAACTATCATGCGTCACCGTAGGAAAACGACCAAGTTAGGCCGTACAGCCGAGCACCGGAACGCTCTTCTTGCCAACCAGGCGTGCAGTTTGATTGAGCATGGGCGCATCAAGACGACTCTCGCCAAGGCGAAAGCCGTTCGACCCCTGGCCGAAAGAATGGTCACGCTGGCGAAGCGCGGCGATCTCCACGCCAGGCGGCGCGCCCTCGCCCTGCTGCACAACAACAGCACACGCACGGTCAAGGCCGTCGGGAAGCTCTTCTCGGAAATCGCTCCCCGGAGCGCCGATCGCCATGGCGGCTATACACGCGTAATCAAGCTCGGACCGCGCCCGAGCGACTCCGCCCAGATGGCGCTCATTGAATGGGTAGACCTCATCGCGGCGGAGCCCTCCGTCGCCGAGCCGGAAAAGAAAGCAACGAGAAAGGCTTCGGAGAAACCGGCGAAGCCGTCAAAATGAGATACTTTCCCGGTTGGGAAAGAAATTGGCGAAGGCGGATGACTGGCCATCCGCCCTTGCTTTTCTTGGAGGATTGCGCCTCCCGTATCGACGCCGCACCGGGCTTGCGATAGAGTGGTCGACATGGACTCTCTCGCACCCCCCGCCAGAGCACCGCTTATCAATTCGCCAGGCGCTCCAGGATGCATGGCCATCAATTGCCCAAAAACTCCTGCCGACCGCAGCCCTATCGTGGACCATAGGAAATGGGCCTGACAGAGATCCTCCACCACTCGATGGAGTGGATCGCGCAGAGCGGGTGGATAGGAGTTGCGGGGTTCATTGTTCTTTACACGCTCACTTGCGTATTCTTTCTGCCTGGTTCGGTGCTTACGATTGGGGCGGGCGCGGTCTACGGCTTCTGGTTCAGCACGGCTCTGGTGACCATCAGCTCAACAGTCGGGGCCGTGGTCAATTTTCTTACCAGCCGGTATTTGGCGAGAAGCTGGATGCAGCGACGGCTGGGTCGCAGTGCAAAATTTCGCGCTTTGGACAAGGCTGTCAGCACGGAAGGCTGGCGGATGATCCTTATCAGCCGAATGTCGCCGATTATTCCGCATAGTCTCGTCAGTTATGCGGCAGGGCTCATCCGGATCTCATTCTGGAGGTTTACGCTTGCGTCCTTTGTCGGATTTCTCCCGCAAAGCGCGGCATATACCTATCTGGGAGCCGTGGTCGGCAAGGCCGTGCGAACCAGCGCGGGCGTGACGCCCCACGACCCCATCACGTGGGCCCTTTACGGCCTTGGACTTGTTGCGACGCTCGCGGTCACGGTGCTGACCACTCGAATCGCCCGGCAAAGCTGGAGGACATATTTGGCCGAACGCGAACCGGTAAGAGGCTTCAATGATCCCGCTGGGCGTTCTGATGAGAATGCCGGCGCGAAGAGCTTGCCCGGGTCGCTCGCCAAACGGTTGTAATTCCACGCTATTCGGCCAAAGCGTCGAAGCCGACCATTGCCTGTTGCCGGTATCTGCACGAACGCTACGAACGCTTTCCTGTGAGGATCGCACCATTTCGAACCGTCCTTGTTTCCAGGCGCTCCGGCTCGATCGCGAGTTTTATGCGCGCTTCTATCGCAAAAAGCCGCGGGCGATACCGGGGAGTAGCGATGCCAGGCCCCACAGGCACAACGACGCAGCGTTGCGGGCGGCTTCTTTCGCTCCGAGCCCTGCTACTTTCCCGGAACCCTTAGTCCGTAAAGCTCAAAGCTGTCGACCAGAGCCCGCCAGCTTGCCTCGATGATATTGTCGGACACCCCGACTGTCCCCCATGTCTCATGGCCGTTCGTTGAAACGATCAACACGCGCGTGCGCGCGGCGGTCCCGCGACCGCCATCGACGATCCGCACCTTGTAATCAACGAGACGCACAGCGTCCGTCCACGCATAGAAGGGCTTGAGCGCCTTTCTCAATGCGGCATCCAGAGCATGCACCGGCCCGTCGCCTTCGGCCACAGTGTATTCGGGAACGCCGCCCACCAGCAGCTTCACGGTCGCTTCGCACGGATCGGAGCCCTCGCGCCCCGTGTAGCGGTAGTGGCAATGGTACTCCTTCAGGTCGAAAAGCGGCTGATACTTGCCGAGTGCCCTGCGAACCAGCAACTCGAAGGAGCCCTCCGCCGCCTCATACTCGTAGCCCTGGGCCTCAGACTCTTTAATCTGTCGCAAGATGCGGGCGACCTCCGGCGAACCTTTTTCCAGGTCGAAACCCAGATCGCGCGCCTTGATCAGAATGTTTGTCTGACCCGACATGTCGGAGACCACGATGGTCTGTCGATTGCCCACTAGCGTGGGATCCACATGTTCGTAGGTACGCGCCAGCTTTTGCACGGCATGGACGTGCAGACCCCCTTTATGCGTGAATGCCGCCAACCCGACATACGGCGCGCGAATATCGTGCGGAACATTCGCCAGTTCATCCACAAAGACGGAAAGCTCACGAAGAAGACCGAGATTCGGGACCAGCTCCATCCCGAACTTCAACTGCAACGTTGGAATGAGGGTCGTGAGATTGCAGTTACCCACTCGTTCGCCATAGCCGTTTATCGTTCCCTGCACTTGCACGGCGCCTGCCCTGATCGCTGTGAGAGCGTTCGCGACACCGAATCCGCCATCATTGTGGGTGTGAATTCCGACGGGGACCCCGATATGCGCGACTGCTCGTTCGGTCACCTCCCCCACAAACTCCGGGAGCGAGCCGCCATTGGTATCACAAAGCACGACAAGATCGGCGCCCGCCTCGTGCGCCGCTTTGACCGTCGCCAGCGAGTAGTCCGGATTCTCGCGGAAGCTGTCGAAAAAATGCTCCGCATCGTAGAGGACCTCCCGCCCGCGTTCCTTGAGAAAACGGATCGTATCGGCGATCATGCAAAGATTTTCTTCCAGGCTCACGCCGAAGACCTCCGTGACATGCAACGGCCATGTCTTACCCACGATGGTCACGACGGGCGTTTTTGCATCGAGAAGCATTTGCACCTGCGAATCTTCTTCGACCCGCATTCGACCACGGCGCGTCATTCCAAAGGCCGCAATTTTCGCATGTTTCCATTCGCGCTGCGCCGCTTCCTCGAAGAACGCCGCATCTTTGGGGTTCGAGCCCGGCCAACCGCCCTCAATATAATCGATTCCAAAGGCATCCAGCTTCTCGGCAACACGAATCTTGTCGAGCACCGAGAATGAGATTCCGGTGCCCTGCGTGCCGTCACGCAGAGTCGTGTCGTAGAGAGTTACAGGCCTTGTGGTCATGGGAAAAGACGACCAAAATAGCCCCGGCCGGCAACGCAATCAAGACTGGGAAGTGCGCGAGCCGGCGCTCAAAGCCCTCAAAAGATGAATTTTGCGTTCCCTGACGTAGTCTTCTCGGCATAGCGTGAACTCAATGGAGTTTTGGAATCTGACGAGGGATGTGGAAATCGGGGCCAATTCCTATCTTCTCCGAACCCGGGAGAGATCGATCATAATCGATAGCGGTCTGCATCCGAAGAGGGAGGGTCTGGCCGCAACACCGGATTTCGGGCCTGCTCCCGAGGGAAGCGTTGCCTCCATCATCATCACGCACGCCCACCAAGACCACATCGGGTCACTGCCTTTCCTCACGCGCCGGGAGCCACAGGCCAGGGTCTTCATGACAGAACCGACCGCGCGCATCGCCGATGTGATGCTGCACAACTCGGTAAACGTCATGCTGCGGCAAAAGGAGGACCATGGAATTGCGGAGTACCCGCTATTCACGCACCGTGGCGTGGAGATCTCACGGCAGTCCTGGCAACCGTGCGAGGTCAGGCGCCGCTACTCCGTGAGCGGTGAGCGCGGCGAAAGCGACGGGTTGACATTCGAGTTTTTTCATTCCGGCCACATTCTCGGCGCTGCGGGTGTGATGATCCGCGCCGAGGGAAGGACCGTCTTTTGCACGGGCGATGTCAACTTCGAGAACCAGACCCTTATACGGGGCGCGAATTTTCCCGAGGAAGATGTGGATGTTCTCGTAATGGAGACAACCCGAGGAGACTCTCCCACCGCGCCCGGCTACACCCGCGCGAAAGAAGAGCAGCGTCTCACGACGGCAATTCGCGAAGCGTTCGAGCGCGGAGGGAGCGTGACCATCCCGGTCTTTGCGCTCGGGAAAACACAGGAACTTCTTGCGATGCTTTGGCGGATGCGACTTCGCGGCCTGCTGGCTCCTGTGCCGATTTACATCGGCGGACTAAGCACCAAGCTCAGCGGGCTGTACGACGCGATGTCCCGCGATCCGCAGCGTGCGCATCCCGAATTGCATGTCCTCCAGGAACTCGCCCCATACGTTCTCTCCGGCAACGAAATCTACACTATCACGCCGCGACGAAAATGTATTTTCGCGCTTTCCAGCGGCATGATGACCGAGAAGACGCTGTCGAATCTCTTTGCGCGGCGCGTTCTGGGCGAGGAGAACCAAAGCCTTCTCTTTGTCGGTTACTCCGATCCCGAGTCGCCCGCCGGCCGAATTCGGGCCGCGTCTCCGGGCGATGAAGTCGTTCTCGATTCCGAGCTGGCGCCTGTGAAGCTGCGCTGCTGTATCGAGGAGTTCAATTTTAGCTCGCATGCCAGTCGCGAAAGCCTCCTCAATTACGCGATCGCGCTGCACCCGAAGAAGATCATCCTCGTTCACGGCGATCGACCGGCGATCGACTGGTTCCAGCTTAAGCTCTATCGAGAACTGGGCGAGACCGAAGTCATCATTCCGGAGCCGGGAAAGCGCATTGTGCTTTAGCGCGGCATATGCCCTGGCGCGGGTTCATCCGCGGCGGGTCGCGGGTCTCCTGGTTTTCGCATAAGCCAGTAGATTTCGCCTGGCCAGCCGGGGAAAAGTGCTCCCCAGAGCAAGTTGAGGCGCGCCCAGATCGCCGAGTTCTCCAGAGGGCTGCCTTTGCTGCGCAGCAGAAAGGCCCCGGCCAAGAACTCCAGTCGCAGGCCGCAGTTCGCGGCCATTCGACGCACACGCGAGGGCGAAAAAACACTGACGTGTCCCATGGGCGCCGCCGTTCTTCTCACTCTCTTCTCGCGCAGCTTCGCCAAGGGTCCTGGCACCACGGGAAAGCCTCCGATCAGCACTCCTCCGGGATGAATTCTTCGAGCGACCTTTCGCAGAGCAACCTCCGGTTCGAAGAGGTGCTCGAGAATGTGCAACAGCACCGCGACGTCGTAGTCGGCCGGCAGATCGAAATCGGGATCCTCCAGGTTCGCTTCGAAGAAGTCATCGTAGCCCGCCTTGCGCAGCTTATCGGTCAGCATCACGGCATCCACAGCCGTCCATTTCGCAAGATCCAGACGATCCGGGGCGGATCGAAGGAACTCGAGCATCTGGCCGGTATGCACTCCGATCTCCGCAACTTCGAGCGGGCGTCTCGCGCGCACAAATTCCTCGCGCAGCAAATGGTGGCCGAACCAGTAGCGAAGCAACCGAATGGGATAGCGGACGGATTTTGCTTCCGGTGGAATTCCGAATCGTTTGGAACGGACCGTTTTGTTATCGGCAAGGAAGGAAAGATCCCAACGAAGTTGAGGGAAAAGAGTTTGGCTCACGCTTTCGAATGATTGCGAGCTCGGCGCATGTTCAAGTCTTGTTCCGCATGAGCAGCGAGGCCGCCACGGAGACGACAAGCAGCGAAAGCACGACGACGAGCGATTGAACCGTTTCAATCGCGTAAGGGGTTTGCGAAAGAAGCATTTTCACCCCGATGAAGACCAATATCGCCGACAACCCGTAGTGCAGGAATCGGAAAAGCTTGAGAATGCCCGCCAGGGCGAAATACATCGCTCTCAGGCCGAGTATCGCGAAGACGTTCGAAGTGAAGACAACGAAGGGATCACGGGTGACCGCCAGCACCGCAGGAATCGAGTCCACAGCGAAAATCAGGTCGGTCGTCTCGATCGCAACAAGAACAACGCACAGCGGCGTCGCCATCAGACGTCCGCCCTCTCTGACGAAAAATCGTTTCCCGTGAAGCTTTGAAGTCACGGGCACCAATCTGCGAAAAAGCCTGAGGATGGGATTCTTCATCGGATCCGTATCCACGGTGTCATCGCGGATCATCTTGAATCCTCCATAAATCAAAATGACGCCGAAAACATAAATGATCCAGTGGAAGGCTTCCATCAGCGCGATTCCGGCGAAAATCAGTATGCCGCGCATGATGAGTGCCCCCAGGATGCCCCAGAAAAGGATCCTGTGCTGGTACGCTGGAGGGACACTGAAATAGCGAAAGACCAGGGCGAAAACGAAGACGTTGTCAATACTCAGCGCGATCTCGACCAGATAGCCCGTCAGAAATTCGAGACCCGCTCTCGTCCGCGATGCGGGCGTATCGTAGCCGCCAATCCATCCCCAATATATCCCGGCGCAGAAAAGCAGCGCGAGAACCACACGCAGTGTGGTGGATTGAATTGCCTCCGGCAATTGGACCTCATGAACCTTGCGCTGGAAGAGCCCGAGATCCATCGCCAGCAAGATCGCTACGATGAACAAAAAAAAGATCCACCAATACCAATCCATGGGTGGCGGCGATTAGAGCCGTAGAAGACTGGCCAGTCGTCCGCAGGCTAAATTTCCAGCGCGCGTTGGAGGCATCCACCCGTGGTCGTCGAAGCGAAACCCGGCAAACCGCTGCCGCGACCACGAGCGGGAATGATCATCAGTGTTCACACGAAAGGCGCTTACGTAGTCCATGCAGCGATCAAGGGCAAGGGGTAACCGTTGTTCCTCGCAGAGCCCAAGGCTATCGGCAGCCGTTTGGTGGTCCGCCGCGCCACGGTCCGAAGGCCGTCGCGGTTCGTCCATTGACGCCTCTCGATCCCGCTCGCCGTCGGACGCTTCCGCCTTGACAGCCCGAACGCTGGCAATCAAAACGCCTATTCGAACATGATGTGGCGCTCGAGGCTGGGATTTCGAGTGCCGGACCGACCAGGCTCGTTCCGTTGCATCCTTCGTGCACCGATCCGCCGGCGGCGCATGAAATCTAATTTTCCAAAGGGTCCCCGGGATAGCGAAACATTCGGCGTGAGAGAGAGCCATTATGCAAACGACAGACGACGTTGCAGGGGAGAAAGAAAAGGAATTCAAAAGCGAAAACCTGGTGTGGACCCGGATCTACTACGGCCGGGAGGTCATGGACCGGATCCTCGACACCATCGATGTCAAACGCGCGCTGCACAAGCGCTTCTTCCTCCGCTACACCCTGCGGGCCGCTATGGCCGGCGTCATCATCTGCCTGATGTACATCTTCGCGTATCAGGTTAAAACCGACGTGGGTCAGGATTTCAATGCCGGCCTGAACAAATACCTCATGTCGGCGAGTTTCAGCATCGCGCTGGTGTTCATCTACTTCACCAACTCGGAGCTGCTGACCAGCAACTTCATGTATTTCACCGTCGGACGCTATTACGACAAGGTGAGCTGGGGCGATACGATCAGGATCTGGAGTCTTTGCCTGATCGGCAACCTACTGGGCATCGTGGTGATCGCGGTCTTGGTATGGAGCTGCGGAATGCTCAAAGAAAGTATGGTCGACAATCTCGTGCATACCGTTAACGACAAAACCTCAAACAGCGCCTGGCTAATTTTTGTCAAAGCAATTTTTGCCAACTATTTCATTAACGCCTCCGTGATCGTTGCCATGCAGCTCAAAGAGCACCTGGCAAAAATCCTGGTGCTGATGATGGGGGTCACGGTGTTTGCCTACATGGGTTTCGACCATGTCGTAGCCAACTCGGCGTTGTTCGTCATGGCGCTCCTGGAACAGCCCGAGAACGTGAGCGCCGTGCTCATGGGCAAGAACTTTCTCCTCTCCTTCGTGGGCAACTACGTTGGCGGAGGCCTCGTTATCGGCCTCTTCTATGCATACCTGAACGATCACAGGAAAGACGAGCTACGCCCCAGGGAAGACCTCAGAACAAGAGCGTAGCTGCAGGCAGATCCACGTCCGAATACGGGCTTGGAACGGCGATCGCGACGCGACTTCCCGCCTTCCAAGTCCACGCGAGGATTCACGAAGAGTCTGGCTGTTCGGCGTAAGATTCGAGGAAGACTCCCAGTTCTCTGGGATATTCTCTTCGTAGATCTTTCGCAATTCGGGCGCTTCCGAGAGAGCAACCGGCGTGATGATGATGCGTTCCAAGGGCAACTCTCCCCCAGTTGTTTGCTTGATGAACTCTTCATGCGGCTTCCAGTTTAGAGCTCCAAGGGGTTTCGCCTCGCCAAGAGGCTTTCCGGTAGCCGCCCAAAATGCCTTGTAGACCAATTCCGAGCAGTAGATCTTCTCGTCATCGAGCGTC
>CAWASQ010000053.1:0-29202 GCA_963784465.1 uncultured Verrucomicrobiae bacterium | reverse complement strand
ATAGGTATCCCGCTTTGAGCTTGAGGTAGTGGGAGTTGAGGTGCGCCATGGCAGCGATTCAGAAACGCCGGTAGATAGAGATGTATTGTGTCCAATATCGAATTGAAGCGTAGCAAGCGCGCAAAGGCCGGGGCTGACTCGCGCAAGCTCGCTGAATGGGCAACCCGGTCAATCTGACTACGGCAACCCGTCGAAGACCCGGAGCCGAAGCGTTTGTTTTCGGATGGCCGGCGATGGGGACATCGCCGCTACAGATTCGTGTTTAGCCTGCCGCGGCTTCGTAGTTCTTTTGCGCGGCACTCCACGAGACAACGTTCCACCACGCCTTGAGATAATCGGGGCGGCGATTCTGGTAGTTGAGGTAATAGGCGTGTTCCCAGACGTCGACACCGATCACCGGTTTGCCTTCCGTACCTGAGATGGCCTTGCCCATTAATGGGCTGTCTTGATTCGCGGTGGAGACGACCTCGAGTTCCTTGGACGGATTGACGATCAACCATGCCCAACCGCTGCCGAATCTGGTGAGTCCGGCCGCCTCAAGCTTGGCTTTGAAATCATCGAAACTGCCGAATTTTTTATTGATGGCATCCGCCAGCTTGCCGGTTGGCGCGCCTCCCGCGCCGGAGGCCATGATCTTCCAAAAGAACGTGTGATTCGAATGACCTCCGCCGTTGTTGCGCACGGCGGTGCGAATCGATTCCGGCACAGCTGAAAGGTCTGCGATAAGTTCATCCACCGGTTTGCTCGCCAACTCGGGCGCGCTTTCGAGGGCCTTGTTAAGATTGGTCACATACGTCGCATGATGCTTGCCGTGATGGATTTCCATCGTTTTCGCGTCGATGCTGGGTTCGAGAGCGTTGGTCGGATAGGGCAGAGGTGGAAGTTCGTAAGCCATAAATTTATCGAGTTCGCAAAAAACCTAGACTCTTATCCGGTTGCTTCAAGCCGTAATGTGAAGCCCCTGAAAGGCGGGGACGAGCAACGCTAAGTTTC
This sequence comes from uncultured Verrucomicrobiae bacterium, assembly GCA_963784465.1. Taxonomy (GTDB): domain Bacteria; phylum Verrucomicrobiota; class Verrucomicrobiia; order Chthoniobacterales; family Terrimicrobiaceae; genus DASTFP01. The sequence continues at coordinate 28,209 of CAWASQ010000053.1, read as the reverse complement.
TCGCTATTTGGCAGGGTTCGAAAGTCGCTGCGCTCACTTGCAATGGCGGCTGGGAACTGTCAATTGCGAGCGGTGGGATCGGGAACTGAAGCCTTGAGCGCCGCCGTCCGGCCTCGCCGCTCGCTGCTCGCGGACGTCATCGTGCTCTTCGTTGTTGGCGGTTTGCTGGTGGCGATTCTGAACGTGGCAGACGAATGGCATGCACCGTTCCAAGCCGAGATCCCGATCGATCTTTCATTATGGAAGTTGCCGCAGTACACGTTGTCCTCGCTCGCGCGCGGGTGGATCGCGATGGGGCTTTCCTTGGTTTTCGCCGTTCTTTATGGAACCTGGACCTATTACGATAAGAAAGCCCAAGGGGTCCTCTTGCCAGCGCTCGATATTTTGCAAAGCATACCGGTACTAGGGTTCATGCCCGGTCTCGTGCTCGCGCTGGTCTACTTGTTTCCCAAAAGCAACTTTGGGCTCGAACTCGCCTGCGTGCTGATGATCTTTACGGCGCAGGTTTGGAACATGGTTTTCAGCTACTACGATTCGCTCAAGGCGGTCCCGGACGAGTTGCGGCAGTTGGGAAGGATCTGCGGCTTTGGGCCGGTGCGGCGTTTCTGGGAGATCCAGTTGCCTTTCGCCGCTCAGGGGCTGATCTACAACTGCATGGTCTCCATGGCGGGCGGATGGTTCTGGCGTTGGGGGGAAATCTCGGCGTGGGGCGCGGTTGTCTTGATGATGCTAGGGGCGCAGTGGTACATTATTTTCAACGTGGCCGCCGGGGCACAGTCCATTCCTGCCGACATGATGTCTTGCGCGGAGGTCTTTGGAATGCGGGGCTGGGCGCGCTGGAGGTATTTCATTCCTACCGGCCATCTTTCCATTTCTTGTTACGGGATGGATTACCTCCGCTGGCGGCGCATGGAACGCGAGTATTGTCGCGGAGTACGTTCAGCATGGCGGAAAGACCTATAATGCCTTCGGTCTCGGAGACCTCATTAGCCGGGCTACGAACGAGGGAAAGTTCGACGCGTATCCATGCGGCCCTTACCCGTCATGAACTGCCCGAGCCGGCTTCGGAACCTATGTCGGTGGCGCTGGCGATCCATACAATTCCGCAGGCCAACATCAGCGAAGTCGTTGGTCTTGCGAGCGTCGTCACGCCCGAAGCGCGCAACATTTTCGCTCTCGGGGATGAACTTGGCTACGAGTTTTCCAAGCTCTTGGTCGTCATCAAGTCCGCCGAATTGCTCGATCTGGTGACAACACCCGGTGAAAACGTGATGCTAACGGAGACCGGGCGCCAATTCCTGGCCGCCGATGTTTCTCGACGGCGGGAGATTCTCCGGGAGAAAATGCTGGGGCTTCCGCTGTTCAACCGTCTCGTGCGCCTGATCGAGGAGGCGCCAGATCGCCTTATCTCAATCGTCGATCTCTTCGAGCACCTCAAAGAGTGGTTTCCAAACGAAAATCTCCCGAAACTCGCGCGGACCATCATCGGATGGGGCAGATTTTCGGGATTGTTCGTCTATTCAAGCGTCGCGATCAGCCTGCCCGAATCAAGGCGCGACACTGAGGAAGAGGGCTTCGTTCTCTCCTGAACAATGTCGGAAGCAAGCGTCCGAGCTCGCGGTCCAACTGGAGTGCGAACCAAACTTTGTCACGTCTGCCGCTTATCGCGGGAGGGTGGAGTGAAGTTCGGACTCGTCTCTCCATCTCATGGGCCCAGGCAGTGGCCGGGATGTCAGGGATTCGTTCGTGGGCCGAAAATCGCAGTGCCCACGCGCACCAGCGTGGCACCTTCCTCAATTGCGACTACGAAGTCGCCGCTCATTCCCATGGAAAGCGTGGCCAGCGGGACGCCGCTCCCGGTGGCAACCTCATCGCGGAGATCACGCAATTTGGTGAAAAACGGACGCGCGTCATCCGGTCGCTCCGCAAACGGAGCTATCGTCATAAGCCCTTCAACCTGAACGCGTGGAAGGGTCAGTAGGGTCTCGAATTGTTCTCGAAGGGCATCAGGTTTAAAGCCAAACTTAGAGACCTCGCCCGCAACGTTTACTTCAAGCAGAATGCGCGGGAACAGGCCGAGCTCTTCCGCGATCCGGTCAATGTCCTGAGCAAGCTCCATAGAATCGACCGAGTGGATGAGCTCAACGAGAGGAAGAATCTTGCGGATTTTGTTTCGTTGCAGATGGCCGATGAAGTGCCAGCGGGTCGAAGATGGAAGCAGAGGCGCTTTTGCGACCAGTTCCTGCGCACGGCTTTCGCCAAATGTGTTCTGACCAGCATCGAGTGCCTTCCGCACTGAAGGCACATCTTGGGTCTTCGATACGGCAACCAGTTGCACCTCGGCGGGATCGCGCCCGGCCGTCTGTGCTGCAGCCACGATCTGGGCACGGACCCTCTCCAGGCGAGTAGAAATGTCGTTCATAAAAGAAACTTATTTACACAAAATAAAACGATGTTACTATCACATGATTTTTTTTAATGCAGATACAATCATTTAAGGTCTTTTCCAACCTGGCGGAAACCTCGAGTTTTTCCAAGGCGGCTCAGATGAACGGCATCACGCAAAGTGCTGTGAGCCAGCAAGTGCGTGCCTTGGAGCGGCGTTTTCGCGTAAAGCTTATTGAGCGGGGCCGGAAGAATTTTTCTCTGACTCCGGAGGGCAATGCGTTTTTGCAGGCGAGTCATCAGGTAATGGACATTCTCGGAGATCTGGAGGGTCGGATCAGCCATCTGCAGAGTTTGGTGGCCGGCGAGCTGCGCATTTCCACGATTTTTAGCATCGGGTTGCATGAATTGCCGCCCTATTTGAAGATTTTCCGTCAAGCGCATGCGGAAGTGGATGTGCGTGTCGAGTATCGCCGCTCATCGGAGGTTTATCTGAGTGTGCTTGACGGGCGGGCCGATATCGGTCTCGTTGCGTATCCTTCGGCGCGTCGTGGATTGCAGGCCACGACCTTCTGGAGCGACCGGCTGGTTATGATCTGTTCGCCCTCGCATCCGTTGGCGGCGCGGCGCCGGATTTCGCTTTCGGCTTTGCAGGGCGAGAAGTTCATCGCTTTTGAACCCGACTTGCCGACGCGTCGCGAGATAGATCGCAAGCTGCGGTCAGAGGGAGTCAAGGTGAAGCTTGTTCTCGAGTTCGACAACATCGAGACGGTGAAGCGTGCGGTTGAAATCGAGAACGGTGTTTCCATTGTTCCGGAGAACGCGGTACGGACCGAGGTGGAAACCGGCATGCTAGTGGCCCTGGAATTTGGTGATCCTGCCTTGCGGCGACCCCTGGGCGCTCTGACCCGGCGCTCGGCCCGCATTTCTCCCGCGCTGCGCGAGTTTCTTGCTCTGCTTGAGCAAAAGTCGGCTCGGGAAGGCGACGATCAGTCGCGCTCCGTCGGAGCCGCAAAAAGTTGATGGCGTGAGGCGTGATTCGTGCGAGGATGAGTGTTTACCGAATTGACCGATGAAACGCCTTTGCACCGGGGCGGCGCTCGTTGGGTTCGCCTTGGTGGCGTGCCAGACGGCGCAAACCCAAAGCGAACCCCAAGTCATTGTTGTTCCTCCCGACGAGATGTCCCGGGATCCTTCAATCGTCCCGGGTTCCGTTGCCAAACCGATGTCTTCAGCGCCCAGCCAGCCGCCGACCGATCATGCCAGCCTGCCTCCGCAAACTCCTCCGGCGTTGGCCCCGTCTCTAAAATACAGCTACACCTCGTGCAATGTGGAGGGTCCATACATTGCCATAACTTTTGATGATGGCCCGAGCGCGCAGCTGACACCGAGGCTGCTCGACATTCTCAAGGAGCGCGGTATCAGGGCGACGTTTTTCGTCGTGGGAAGGAACGTGGCCGAGTACCCCGACATCGTCCGACGCATGGACAGCGAGGGCCACGAAATCGCCAACCACAGTTGGAGTCATCCGGCCCTTACACAGATGGGCGCGGAGGGTCTCCGCAAGCAAATCGAGAATACGAACGATGCCATCGAAAAGATCACGGGGAAGCGTCCGTCGCTTATGCGGCCGCCGTACGGCGCGACGAGTTCCACGTTGAACAGGCGCTTCACCGAGGACTATCGGCTAAAGGTCATTCTTTGGTCGGTCGATCCGTTGGACTGGAAGTATCGAAATGCCAACCGGGTTTACAGTTCCATCACTCAGAACACGCAGCCGGGATCAATCATTCTCGCGCATGATATTCATGCCACAACCGTTGCGGCGATGCCGAGCACCCTCGACACGCTCACGGCCAAGGGCTATAAATTCGTTACGGTCTCCGAGTTGATCTCCAGGGAACTGCCCGAACAGCTGGTCAAGAAGGAGCCCGCCGCCGCAAGGTAACAACGCTACGGGACCATCGGAAGAAGCTCCTCATAGGCGTCCCGCGCAAATCGAAACCCTGACAGTTTCGGCCCGGTATCCACGGCTCTCGAGAGCGCAAGGTAGCGGAATTGCGTGCCCATGGTTTCAGGATGCAGGAGCGTCCTGAGAGAGCGGAGCGTCCTTTGCGAAACCGAATTCGGCGGGCCGTCAAGCGTCTCGAGGAGGTCCTGTGCAGCACCCACCAAAAAGTGATGCTGATCGGCATAGCCCTCGATCTGAAATCCGGCATCCAGGGCGGATTCTGCGAGCGCGGTGAAGTCCACGTGCGCCGTAATGTCTTTTCCTCCAGGCTCGTCAAGGGGCCGGTCGTCGCGCCGGTGCGCCCGATAACAGGCGAAGGTTCCCTCGGTGCGATACGGCGCGAGGAGTTGCTCGCGCGAGAACCCATAGTCGATGATCAGAACGAAACCGGAGCGGAGTTTCCGCGCGAGAGCGTGGATCCAGGTGCAGGCGCCTGGTCGAAGTTCCGCGATTGTTCCTTCTTTGCGAGATGGAAGCGCCCTGACTCGATCGGCGATCAGGCTTTCGGGTTCGTTGACGGTGAAAACCAGGCTATTGTCACGGGCCGTAACGCGAAGCTCCTCCCAAGTCTGCCCATTTGATCGAAGCAGATGAAACGGAATGGCGTCCACAAGCTCGTTCGAGAGATGAACGCCTTCAAAGGCCGGGAGGTCTTCGAGGCTTTCCGCCCATCGCACGATTTCGAACGCCTTCAGCGTCTGCTCTTGAAGCCCGCGAAGGATGGGAAACGGTTCGACAATCCAATACCTTGTTGCGGCCAGCATTTCGGGATCAAGGGACGAAAGAATGTCCAAAGCCAGTTGTGCGTCGTTGGCGCCCTGCTCAACGAGAGCTAAGCGGGAGGGTCGTCCCATGCGAAGCCACATCTCGTGCAACTGGCCGGCGAGGACCTTTCCGAAGACTGATCCCACGCTGACATTCGTGAAGAAGTCACCGCGCTTGCCGATGCGGCCCCGGCCGGACGCGTAGTAGCCGACAGAGGAATCGTAAAGCGCAAGATCCATGAAGCGCGAGAAGGTCAAGGGACCCTGCTCCGCGATCTCTGTCAAAATCCTATTGAGCGCGAGTGACTTCGCGCACATAGACATTCACCTGGCCATCGGAAGTCTTGCGGACTTCGGTGACAAGGAACGGCCGGCGGGAGTCTCGCGATAGGGTCGAACCCTCCGAGGGCGGACGGCTTCCCGAGGGAAACTCAACGATAATGCGGGTGGTGCTCTTGCCCTCGCCTATGGCGGGATTCTCAGGAAGGGAGGTTTGCGACCGCAGAACGGCGCGGTCCTGACCTGACGCAGTGACAACAAAGCTTCCTTGAAGGTAAACGCGTTCGCCCCCGACGCCGCGGCTGGCCAACTCCGACATGTCCGGCACGTTTGCCAGTCGGCCGCGAGGCATTTGTCCCGGGGCGTAGGTCGGCCATTTTCCGCCTGCCGTTGTGGCGATCGAGGCCGGCGTTGGGGACAGGAACGGCTGGAGCGGAGTGGCGGTCGGTTTCGCGCCGGGAGTCGCCGCTGCCATCGCAGGCGTCGATTCGGGCGACTTAACGGGGATGGCCGGAAGAACAGGCGCGTCCTCTGGAAGCGGGGTCGGAGAAGCAAGGGGAGGAACCGCGGTCTCATCGACCGGCTTTGGCCTCTCGACTCGCACGAGCTGCATCTGCGGACGCGGAACCGCCGAGGTGCTTTCAGCCGGGTCGAGGCGGGCACGGCTCCGGTGGGCGACGAGTTTTTCGGTGGCTTCTTCCACCTGCGCTTGACTTACGACGGGTAGTCCGGCGGAGACATTCAAGTGGGTTGGAGGTTCGAGCGAGAATGTTCCCGCGCCGGTGCTGGTGGTATAGCTGCCGTAGAGGAGAGGAATGGCCGTGAACTGCAGTCGCCCGTCCTTGAGGCGCGACACGTTTACCAAGGCGGATAGGTCAACCGTTCTGTCGAAGCGCAAGTTGAGCCCCGTTAGCAGCATGCGGTGAAGGACGGGAATGACGCGTTTGTCTCCGGTAAACACATGTTCGATAAGCACCTGCGGCGCGTCCGTCGCCTGAGCAACGGCCACAACTCCGGAGGAAAAGAGATTGGCATCGCCCAGCTCGTAGGAATCGAGGATATTGAAAGAGCCGATCACGTAGGGAACTTTGTCTCCCGTGAGCTTGTAGTTGCGAAGGTAGTTTCGCAGAAGCGTTTCGCTCGCGCGATCGAGCTCCCGGTTCGTCATTTTGTTATACTTCTCCCAGAGCTGATGCGCGTTTAGAAACTCGCCTTCCGGGGCGGCAGTTATTTCGAACCGCTTTGGCGCCTCCAGCTTTCTTAGCTTGGCGAGAATCGCATAGCTGAACGGCTTTTCGGGATGCCCAAAGACGTAAAAACTGAACATCCAGCAACAGATCGCAAAACCGATCAGCAGCAAGATGAAGACCGTCCAGCCGAACAAGTTGCCATCCTTCCGAGGAGGCGGCTTCTCCGGAGTGTAGGAGAACTCTGCGCTTCGGGTGTTGTTCTCGAAGGATTGTCCTCTATTTTCTCGGGCCATGGAAGTCTCGTTCAGGAGCGCGCGCTATCTGCAGGCTCGAACGATGTGCCGCAACCGCAACTGCGCACACTCAAGGGATTCTTAACGCGAAATCCCGCGCCGGACAAGCTATCTTCGTAATCGATCACGCAGTTGTCCAGCCATTGCAGGCTGCCGGCATCTACAAAAAGGCGCGCGTCATCTTTCTCGACGATGAGATCATCTGTTTGAGGCGCACCGATCGTCATTGCATACTGCATCCCTGCGCAACCTCCTCTTTCAACCGAGAGGCGAAGACCCGATGCCTTTACGTCGAGGCCTTTTTCTTCGACAAGGATACGGAGCTGCGCGGCGGCGTTTGCGGTGAGTTCGATCACAGTCATTTCTTAGGTATGATTTGAGGTGAAGTCAAATGACGGCAGGGGAAAAGGGCTGAAAAGTCATGCCGTTGAAGCTTCGAAAACGATTCTTTTGGTTTCTTGCTGCGGCTGCCGCGCAAGTGCATTTTCGGACGAAATGGGCAAAATCCGTCTCCTTCCCGATGTCGTGGCCAGTCAGGTCGCGGCCGGGGAGGTTGTCGAGCGGCCCGCTTCGCTGGTCAAGGAACTCGTTGAGAACAGTCTGGATGCCGGAGCTTCCCGGATCTGGATCGATTATGCCGGTGGAGGCTCCCGTTTGGTCATAGTGCGTGATGACGGCTGCGGCATGGATCGGGAGGACGCGCTCCTTTGCCTTGAGCGGCATGCGACAAGCAAAATCCGCACCGCCGAGGATCTCTCATTTGTGCGTTCGATGGGCTTTCGCGGCGAGGCGTTACCGAGCATAGCCAGCGTTTCGCGTTTCCGTCTGGCGACTCGTGAACCCTCGTCTGACGCTGGTACGGAGGTGATTGTTTCGGCGGGGAAGGTGAAGTCTGTGCGGGAAATTGGGGCCCCGGCGGGAACTCAAATAGAGGTGCGGGATCTTTTCTACAACCTTCCGGCTCGCCGCAAGTTCCTGCGCGGTGAAGAGACGGAATCGGCCCATATCGTTCATAATCTTCAAGGAATCGCCTTGGCAAAACCCTCGGTGGCCTTCGAATGGCGAAGCTGTGGGTGCACGGCGGCGGCGCTTCCCCGTGCTGAAAGCCTGGCCGTGCGCATCCGGGATCTGTTCGGGAACACCCATTTGGCCAGGCTCGCTGAAATCGATTCCTTCGAAGGGGAGGGATTCCGGCTCGCAGGTTTTCTTGCGCGACCCGGGCAGGGAAGGCGCGACCGGCTCCACCAGTTTGTGCTGCTTAACGGGCGTCCGATTCATTGCCCCGCGGTCCAGCAAGCCCTTCATGAGGCCTACTCGGGGACTCTTCAGCGCGGCGAGCATCCCATCTGTGTTCTGCATATCGAGCTGGATCCCAGCCTCGTCGATTGCAACGTCCATCCAGCGAAGCGTGAGGTGCGATTGCGACAGCCGGAGGCGATCCGGCGTGCTGTCTTCGACGCGGCGCGCAGCGTTCTGACTCGGCCGAAGGAACATCGTGCATGCGCCCCGGCGTCGGGAATATCTTCGCCCTTTCTTCCGGAGCCTCCACAAAGAGTCATTTCCCTGGAGCAGCAGTCTCTCTCTCCTCGGGCCGAAGTTTCTGCAGACGACCCTCAAGCCCAGCGGTTCCGTTTTCTGGGATTCGTTGGCGATGGCTACCTCGTTCTCGAGGGGGATGAGGGACTCGTCTTGCTGGATTGCCGCGCGGCTTCGGAGCGAGTCCTTTTCGAATTGCTGCTGCGGCAGATCGCCGAGGGAAAGGCCCCGAGCCAGCGGCTCTTGATTCCCGCCATCATTGAGATGCCCCCGCGCGAGCACGCGTGGATCGTCGACCATCTGGAAGATCTTCGCGCGGCGGGCTTTTACATTGAACCATTCGGCGGAGCGACGTTGAAGATCGAGGGCACGCCAGCTTCCGCCGCGGAGAAAGAGCCCGGACGCCTTCTTCACGAGGTTGCCTCGACGCTCCGCGCAGCTGGAAGGCTTCCGCGGGGGCGCGAGGTCCACGAAGCGCTGGCGCGTTCGGTTTCGCGCCTTGCTGCGGCGGAGCAGGTCGCGCGCGACCCAGAGCGCGCCGAACGCCTTGTGAACGAGTTGCTCCGCTGCGAACTTCCCTATGCGAGTCCGTCGGGACGCCCGACAATGATTCAGTTTTCCTTTTCGGAGCTCGACCGAAAGTTCGGAAGGGCGAGTTGAGAAGGAGATCTCGCCGTAATTGCATCGCGATCGACTCTTGGGGTATTAGGTAGACGTGATCGAAGGCCTGCGCATAGAACCTGCGACGCTTGACGACTTGCCCGAATTGATCGAGTTGCTTTTCGAACTCTTTTCCCAGGAGAGTGATTTCGTTCCAGACCGCGACAAGGAGATGCGCGGTCTGCGGCTTTTGCTTGAGCAGCCCTCTCGCGGGCGCGTTTTTGTTTTGCGCAGCCCGAACAAGATTGTCGGGATGGTTAACCTGCTGATCACTATCAGCACCGCCGAAGGAGGATTCGTTCTCGTGCTTGAGGATCTGATCGTCCATAAGAAGCACCGTCGGCAAGGCTTCGGTACGCAGTTGCTCCACTACGCGATCGATTTTGCCAAGAAGAAGAAATTTCTTCGTATCACGTTGCTGACGGACAAACCGAATGAGCAACTAAAGCGCTTTTTCGCGAAAAACGGCTTCGTCGAAAGCAGTATGATCCCGATGCGAATGTATTTTCGTGCCGATGAGGGCTGAAGCGGCTCGAGATCTCGGATTCGCCCGGGTGGATCTCGACCGTGTCAGGCGCTGCGGTCGTCCCGAAGCGATTTTCTGTCAGGGAAAACTCCCTGCCGAGGTTTCTGCTATCGCGGTGGCGTTGCGGGAGAGAGGCCAAGCGGTGCTTGCAACGCGGGCGGAGGCAGCGCATTTCGAAGCGGTTTGCGGGCGGTTGCCAGAAGCGATGTTTTACGAGAGGGCTCGATGCATCACGGTCGGCTCGCAGGAGGCAGATGAGGGGCCTTGGAGTGTAGGCGTGATCTGCGCAGGTACGGCGGATCTGCCGGTGGCCGAGGAGGCCGCCGTCGCTCTCGAGTGCTTCGGTCGCCGGGTGGAGCGAATCGTTGACGTGGGAGTGGCTGGGCTTCACCGGGTGCTCGCTGAGATCGACCGTATTCGCTCGTGCGGGGTGCTGATCGTCGCGGCCGGCATGGAGGGAGCGTTGCCCGGAGTGGTCTCGGGACTCGTGGACAAGCCTCTCATCGCTGTGCCCACCAGCGCAGGCTATGGCGCGAGCTTCGGGGGTCTTGCCGCTCTGCTGGGTATGCTCAACTGCTGCGGCAGCGGCGTGACGGTGGTCAACATCGACAACGGGTTTGGTGCGGCGTGTGCCGCAGACGATATTTTGCGCCTCGTTTCAAGCTAGGTTCTTCAAGCTATCGGCTGATTCGCTACCGCGTATCGGCTGGCCTCTCTGACTAGCCGGTCGGCAATGTGCTTTTTAGAATTTCGGTTTTGGTTGCCGTGGGTTCAACGGTCGCGCCGCCCAGCGACGCCGGCGCCAAAAAGAAATCTCCTGGCTTGAAATCTGCACCGGCGCAGGATGCTGCGCCAGAGACAATTGTAACAATCGAAAACCGTCCCTCGCCGCAAGCAGGCATGGGTGATGACAGTTCAAGCTTCTCAACCCTGAAATACGGGCATTCTGCAATCACCCCTTTGCCGAGGTGATTTACTGCGGGCTCGAAATCTTCGAAATCGATGGATGCCATCGATTCTTCAATGTGCAATTTGCGCGGCACCCCGTCCAGTCCGGTACGGTTCCAATCGAAGACCCGGTAGGTCGTGTCGCTGTTCTGCTGAACCTCGACGATCACATTGCCTTCGCCGATGGCATGCAGCCGCCCGCTGGGAATAAAAATGCTGTCGCCCCTTTCGACCGGGATGACGTGGAGAGCTTCTTCAACACGGCCTTCGCGAAGCAGCGTTTCGAACTGTTGCCGGGTGACTTGGCGCTTAAGCCCAGCGTAGATGCTCGCGCCCGGCAGGGCGTCGGCAAAGTACCACATCTCCGTCTTCGGCTCGCCCCCCAGAGCCTGGCTCATGTGGACGGGTGGATGGACCTGAACCGAGAGTCGTTCGCGCGCATCGAGCAGCTTGATCAGCATTGGGAATCGTGCGGCCGTGTGGGTCTTATAGTCAGACCCAAAGATCTCTTCGCGCCTGGAGGTCCAGAGGTCGTGCAAAGTGGTTCCACGCAACGGACCGCTGTGAACAACGCTTTGCGCATCCTCGCGGTCCACGACTTCCCAGGATTCTCCGACGGGCACACCCTGCGGCAGGGTTTTCCCGAAAAGCTTCTCGAGGCGGCGCCCGCCCCAGACGCGCTCCATGGCCAGCGGTTCAAAAATGATCGGTTCGGTGTAAGCCATCCCATCTTTTTCTCCGACAGGACTGGACACTGCAATTCCTTTTGCAAACCTTTGCCGGTGCTTGCGGGTTCCGCTAAATTCGTGAGAATCGAAGTTTCATGGTAAACAAACCGAAAGGGTATGGAACCTGGGACGCGGCGCTCGGCCTAATACTCTGCGGGTTGGCAGTGCTTCTTTTCCTCGCGCTCGTCTCCTATCAGCCGGGCGATCTGCCTGCCTGGGCCAAACTGATCTATGATACCAATGCCCGGAGCCCCATCGTTCATAACCTCTGCGGTGTTGTCGGCGCCGTCGCAGCGGGTTACCTCTATTTCTTTTTGGGGCGGCTTCCTACCTGTGGATCATCGTGCTCGCTGGATACGGCATCGCCAAGCTGACAACCAGGCATTTCCGGATACGCGAGCGTTTTGGCTGGAGCTTCCTGTTCGTGCTTTCCGGAGCTTGTCTGTTGCAGTTGCAGCCATGGTTTCTTAAAGGGTGGAACAAGGCATTTCGCATCGAAGGGCCTGGTGGCTGGATCGGCAAATGGGTCGGCGAGAGAGCCTTTGGCGGCCCGCTTGGCGAGGTTGGCGCGCCCATTGTGCTCGGAATTATCTACCTTGTCAGCCTGGTCCTGGCGATCGGCTTCCATCCGGCTAACGTTCTCAAAAACGGCTGGGCTCGCATAAAGCGATACTTTGTCGATCGGGAAAAGCGGCGGATCGCTGCGATGGAGGAAACCGAGAGGATGGACTTCGAGAGGCGCAAGCTTGCCCGGCAGGCGGAAAAGCTGGAGCGCCGACTTAAGAAGCAGGCTGATCCCGGCCAGCGCAGACCGGATGACCCGGCCGCGCCGGAGGTTCCTGAACCTCGAATAATTGATGCCACTCTCCCTCAGGAAAAGCGGCCGTCGCTTGCTGAAATCGAAAGCGGGCGAAAGAAGAAGGTTGAATCCAAGCCGAGTCTTGCGGGCCTGCGATTGGAGAATTATCAATTGCCTCCCCTCGATTTGCTCGACCCGCTGGACGACGCGGGCCGGCGTCCAGCCGATCACGACGAATTGCGCGCCGTCCAGGGGGTCATCCTCGAGACGCTTACCCATTTCGGGATAGGGGCCAAAGCGGGCGATATCACCCGCGGACCGGTGATCACACGCTTCGAGGTCTATCCGGACAGCGGGGTTCGGGTGGATCGCATCACGAGCCTCGAGCGGGATATTGCGCGAGCTACGCGCGCCCAGCAGATCAACATTCTCGCTCCCATTCCGGGAAAGGACACCGTGGGAATCGAGATTGCAAACTCAAGCAAAGTAAAGGTTACGTTGCGCGAACTTCTCGAGACCTCCGATTGGCTTAATTCCGGAGCAAGGCTTCCGCTGGGACTGGGGAAGGACGTGTATGGTAAAACAATCATTGCCGATCTTGGCAAGATGCCCCATTGCCTGGTCGCCGGCACGACCGGCAGCGGCAAGAGCGTCTGTATCAACGCGATGATCGCGAGCCTGCTCTTCCGCTACACACCCGAGGAGCTGCGCTTCATCATGATCGATCCAAAGGTTGTGGAAATGCAGATCTACAACGATCTGCCCCATCTTGTGACCCCGGTCGTCACCGACCCCAAGAAGGTCCTCCTTGCTCTTCGCTGGGTGGTTGATGAGATGGATTTGCGCTACCAGATCTTTGCGAAATCCGGTGTGCGAAACATCGGGGCCTTTAACGAGAGACCGCTTCCCAAGGCCGCCAAGGAGTCCCGAAGGGGAGAAAGGTGCCGATGTTTCGAACTCCGAAAACGCCGAGGACGCCGCCGGCGAAGACAGCAGATCAGGAGAGGAAGAGCCACCGCTGGCCGTGGCACCGGACGAGGCTCTGGTGATTCCGGATCGAATGCCATACATCGTGGTAATCATCGATGAATTGGCGGATCTGATGCAAACGGCGCCGGCGGACGTTGAAGGAGCCGTCGCGCGCATCACCCAGATGGCGCGCGCCGCAGGCATCCATTTGATCGTTGCCACCCAGACCCCTCGCGCGGACGTCGTCACAGGCATCATCAAGGCGAACATCCCGAGCCGCGTTTCTTTCCAGGTTGCCTCCGGTCTCGACAGCCGGGTCATCCTTGACCAGAAAGGCGCGGAGAAGCTTCTGGGACAAGGCGACATGCTATACCTGCCCCCGGCAACATCGACTCTCGTTCGCGCGCAGGGCGTGCTGGTTACAGACGACGAGATACGGCGGTTGGTCGCTTTCGTATCCTCGCAGGCCAAACCGAAGTTCGAGGCGAGCATCCACGAGCGCCTCACCAGTCCTCCTGTGGAGGAAGACGTTACCGCTGAGGAAGAAGAGCTTATCCAGAAAGTTCTCGAAATCATGAAACAGGAGCGCAGAGCCTCGACTTCCCTTTTCCAGCGGCGACTCCGCCTCGGATACACGCGCGCAGCACGAATCGTTGATGTCCTCGAGCAGCGTGGGATTGTCGGACCGCGCGACGGCGTGAAGGACAGGGAAATACTGGTCGATTTGGAAACCCTGCCTTAAAAATCGTAGAACGAGCGGGATTTTCCCTTGTATTTTTTGCTTGAGGGGCAATAAGAAAAAATATGACGCACGTCGATCGGGGACACGTGATTTATTTCGGCTGGCGCTCGATTCCGAAAGCCGGCTGCAACCCTTTTTCTGAGTTTGGCGATGAGTGAAGCAGCGGCAATAATGGGCCGGGAAGTGGCGAGGCCCCTAGGGGCGCAGTTTACGGCGGCTCGGGAGAGACGGGGCTTGTCTCTTGAGCAGGTTTCCAGCGAGATGCATGTCCGTGTGGAGCGCCTGCGCGAGATTGAGAACGATGATTACTCACAGTTTTCGCACCCGAGCTATGCGCGCATGTATGCGATCGACTATGCGAAGTATCTGGGCATCCCGGTGGTGCGAATTCGCCGCCTGCTTCCCGACCGCGGAGTCTGCGCATCGGAGGGCTACCAATATCTCCAGGATGCCGCTTGCGACTACATGCGGACCAATCTGGTGCGTCGCAGGCGTTTACTACCGAAGCTCGCTGCGGCGACCCTCCTCGTTCTGTTCAGTTTCGGGGGATTCAAGCTTTGGGTGATCTTCCGAGACATCGAGCGGCTCGGCCTCAATCGGGTAGCAGGCGGGGACCAGACTGCGGTAGTCGCTCCTGCTACCAAGAATTCTGTCCCCGCGCCGGCTGGGAGGCCCGAAAGTTCCTCCGGGCCGGTTGGAGCAAAGCCTGAACCGCCTGAAGGAGGTGCCGAAAATCCCGTTCGGGGTACGATGTCATCGGACGCGGAGTCAGCGCTGCTGGTGGGTGCCGATTTGGACCATAGCGATCGAATCCGGTAGCCGGTTACATGACTTCGGCTTTCGATGAGGGCCGTCCTCCAAAGGTCGGCATGGTTAGTCTTGGTTGCGCCAAGAATCTGGTTGATGCCGAAGTGATGCTTGGCGATGCCGTGTCGAGAGGTTTTGAAGTTACGGCTGATGCGGAAGAGGCGGATGTGCTCGTTGTTAATACGTGTGGTTTTATCGAATCGGCCAAGCAGGAATCCATAGAAGCGATTCTCGAAGCCCGTCGAAGACCCGATCAGAAGCTGGTGGTGAGCGGTTGCCTTACGCAGCGCTATCGTGACCAATTGGCACGTGAGTTGCCGGAGGTGGATGCCTTCATCGGGCTAGATCAGGTTGCGACGGCGGGCGAAATCTTTCGCGGAGTGATCGCAGCGGAAAGCCGGGTTCCCCGGCTGCTGATATCACCGCGGTCGCGCTACGTTCCCGATTATGATACGCCGCGCTTCCGGCTAACGCCCGCCCATACCGCCTACGTGAAGATTGCCGAGGGCTGCAATCATCCATGCAGTTTTTGCGTGATTCCGCAGATGCGGGGGCGCCACCGGAGCCGCTCGATCGAATCCGTGGCTGCGGAGGTCCGCAATTTGGTCGCCGAGGGAGTCAAGGAAGTTAACCTCATAAGTCAGGACACGACCTACTTCGGGATGGATTGGTGGGTGCAGAAAGCTGGTCCGCGCCAGCCAGTGGATTCTCTGCGCGGTCCGACGCTTGTCCAATTGCTCGATGAACTCGCGATGATCGAAGGCGAGTTTTGGGTGCGGCTTCTCTATACGCATCCTGCGCATTGGAGCGGCGAGTTGATCGCCGCAATTGCGCGCAACCCGAAGGTTGCAAGGTATGTGGATATGCCGCTCCAGCATATTGACGGCGCCATGCTTGCTGCCATGCGCAGAGAGACCTCTCGGGAGCATATCGAGGATCTGATCTCTCGGCTTCGATCCGGAATTCCGGGGCTCGCCATCCGGACGACCTTCATCGTTGGATTTCCCGGGGAAACAGAGGAACATTTTTTGTCTTTGCTCGATTTTATTGAGACGGCGCGTTTCGAGCGTCTGGGGATCTTCACCTATTCGCAGGAAGAGGGTTCGCGAGCCGCGAGGCTGCCGGGGCAGGTACCGGTAAGGGTGAAGAACGCCCGGCAGCGCGAAACGATGAAAGTTCAACAGCGCATCGCGGCCGAGCTCGCAGCGGCCCGGAAAGGCGCGACACTTCGCGTTCTTGTGGACCAGCCCCGTATTGCGCGAAGCGAACACGACGCGCCGGATGTCGATTGCCGTGTCATTCTCAGCAGAAACGCCCCGGTGGGCGAGTTCATTGATGCGCAAGTGATCGGGTCCCACGTTTACGACCTCCTCGCGGAGCCCACGATTGATTCAGGTCCTAGCTCCGAATCTGGTCGATAGCCAAACGGATATCTTCCTCGCGGACCTCTTTTGAGAGGAACGCGCTTCCCAACTTCCCGGTAAGCACAAAGCGGATCGCGCCTGCTTCGAATTTCTTGTCCTTGATCAGGCTTCGCATCAGCGCTTCGGCGCGAATTTCCTCAGGAAGGTGGACGGGAAGATCAAAGGCGCGAAGGAGCTGGAGAACCGTTTCCGCTTCCTCGGGGGTCAAGCCCGCCTTATCAACGGAAAGGCGCAGGGCCGCGGCTATGCCGAGACTTACGGCCTCTCCGTGGAGATAGCGGCCGTAGCCCGCGGCGTTTTCTATGGCATGGCCGATGGTGTGGCCGAAGTTTAGCAGCGCCCTCACGCCAAGCTTTTCGAATTCATCTTCCACGACGATCGCGGACTTAATCTCTTGGTTGCGCGCGATCAAAGCCGGGAGATCGGAAGTGACGGTTTTGTGAAGATCAACGAGCATGGCTGCGTCGCGGATCACCGCGTGCTTGATAATCTCCGCGATACCCTCGTTGAATTCCCGCTTCGGAAGCGTGCTGAGGGTCTCGGGATCGGCGATCACGAGAGCCGGCTGATGGAAGGAACCTATGAGGTTTTTCCCGTCGCGCGCGTTCACACCGGTTTTGCCTCCTATCGCACTGTCCACCTGCGCCACGACTGTGGTCGGAATCTGCACGTGAGGAATCCCCCGATAGTAAATGGAAGCGACAAATCCCGCCAGATCGCCGACCACTCCGCCTCCAAGGGCTGCCACGAAAGCACGCCGATCAAGCCCGGCGGAAATCATTCGGTCGCAGACTTTCTCCGTAGTTTCGAGTGACTTTGATTTTTCCCCGGCGGGAATCGTGACCACCATAGGGCGGAAACCGGCGTCCCGGAGTGCCGCCACCACCGCGTCGCAATAGAGCGGAGCGATGTTCGTATCGGTGATAACCGCGCACTTGGCCGGCGCCAGGATTTCGCGTACGAACTCTCCTGTGCGATCGAGAATTCCATTGCCAACGATGATTTCGTAAGGATTTCTGGAAAGAGAAACGATTGTGCGCGCGGTCATCAAGTTAGCTTTCCGGCAGCGCAACACTGGGGTTTTCCTGCGGAGGGAGTTCGCCGGGGACGATAGCGACAAGGAAGATTGCCGGCGCGCCGGCAAGACCGGGGCATCGCAACAAGGCGCAGGGAGAGAAAACTGCACGGTGCGATTCGTTTGATCCGCGAGGCGTTTGTCGTGAGCATTGCTTCGAAGGTTCTCCGTAGCGAAGTTGCCGCTGCGCCTGGCTCAATCCTGGTGCGCGAGACAAGCAGCGATAAAGCCCTTGAAGAGCGGATGCGGCGCGTTTGGCTTGGACTGGAACTCGGGATGGAACTGGCAGGCAAGAAACCAGGGATGGTTCTGGAGTTCGATGAGCTCCACGAGAATACCGTCTGGTGAGGTACCCGAAACGACGAATCCCTTCTTTTCCATCGGCTCACGATACGACAGATTGAACTCGTAGCGGTGCCGGTGCCGTTCAAAGATTTCCGAGCGGCCATAAACCTGATGAGCAAGGGTGTTCCTTCCAAGCACGGAGGGACAGGTTCCCAGTCGCATCGAGGCCCCCTTCCGTGTGATGTCTTTTTGATCCTCGAGGATGCAAATGACGGGATGTGGAGTTTCGGGATCGAATTCCGTGCTGTTGGCGTTTTCGAATCCGCACACATTCCGTGCAAATTCGATGGTCGCGATTTGCATGCCCAGGCAAAGACCCAGATAGGGTGTTCGCGACTCGCGCGCGTAGCGCGCCGCCTCAATTTTACCCTCGATGCCCCGATCTCCGAATCCGCCAGGAACGAGCACCCCTGCCACGCCGCGCAGATACTTGTCCGCGCCCTCCTTCTCGAGATCCTCCGCATCGACCAGCACAAGATTCGCCGCGCAATCGTGGGCCGCTGCGCCGTGGGTCAGGGATTCGTAGATACTTTTGTAGGCGTCTTGGAGTTCGATATACTTTCCGACAACAGCGATTCGGACGCTTTTCTTTGGATTAACCACGCGCTCGACGAATTTGCGCCAATCGTTCATGTCGGGCTCGTTGGTTGGAAGATTCAACGCCCTGCAGACATACTCGTCGAGCCCTTCAGCCTGCAAATTGAGCGGAGCTTCGTAGATTGTGTGCTCGACGTCCCCCGCTTCGATGACGGCTTCGATAGGCACGTTGCCATAAAGGGAGATTTTCTGCCGAACCTCGGCGTCCAGCGGCATCTCGGTTCGGCAAATGATGACCTGCGGCTGCAGCCCGATCTCCCGCAACTTGGCGACGCTCTGTTGGGTCGGTTTCGTTTTCAGCTCACCCGCCGCTTTGATGTAAGGAATCAGCGTGACATGCATCACCAGCACATTGCCGGGCCCCTCCTCGAGCTGAAATTGCCGGATTGCTTCCAAAAAAGGCAGGCCTTCAATGTCTCCGGTCGTCCCGCCGATTTCCGTGATGAGGACGTCTGCCCCGGAATATGCCTCGATCGCTCTGATGCGGTGCTTGATTTCATCAGTTATATGCGGAATCACCTGCACCGTCTTTCCGAGATAGTCGCCGCGACGCTCATTTGCGAGGACGGTTTCGTAAACCTGGCCGCTGGTTACGTTGTTGGCCTGGGTGAGCACGCAATTGGTGAAGCGCTCGTAGTGACCGAGATCAAGATCGGTCTCGGCGCCGTCCGCCAGCACGTAAACTTCCCCGTGCTGAAAGGGGTTCATCGTGCCTGGATCGACGTTTAGATACGGATCGAGCTTCTGCAAGGCGACCTTGAGTCCCCGATGCTCAAGCAGCGTGCCGAGCGACGCGGCAGCGAGCCCCTTGCCCAGGGAACTCACCACTCCGCCCGTCACGAAAATGTATTTCATGTGCGGGCAGTGTATTTGAGGAGGAGAAATTGGCAAGGGGGGGAACCCTCAGAGGAAGGGGGATTTAAATCCTTCAGGGCTTATGACGGCGCCCTAGAGACCAGGGCCGCCTCGGCGCGGGGGACATCCTCCGGGGCGTCAACGCCCAGCGCGCGATGGCGAGTCTGAACGACCCGAATAGTTGCGCCGTGCTCGAGGGCGCGAAGTTGCTCAAGTTTTTCGGCGCGCTCGAGCGGGGTGGGCCTCCAGCGGACGAACTGCATGACGAAATCGCGGCGGTAAGCGTAGATGCCGATATGCCAGAGGGGTTGAGAGCTGAGCGATGAGTGCGGGGACTCGTCTCGGTCGAACGGGATGAAGCTGCGCGAGAAATAGAGTGCCTTGCCATCAAGAGCCGTCACGACCTTCACGTTATTGGGATTGAGGGCATCGGTTTTGATCTCGAAGCGGCTGGCAGCGGTGACCATTTTCAGCTTCGGATCGCTCTGGAGCGTTCGAACGAGTCGGTCGATGAGGCTTGTCTCCAGGGTTGGTTCGTCACCCTGAACATTGATGATGTAGGACGAACCCTTCAATTTGGCGGCGACCTCAGCGACGCGGTCGGTGCCGCTGGGATGCCTGGGTGACGTAAGCGAGACTTCGGCGCCGAAGTCGAACGCGGCTTCAGCGATTCGCATGTCGTCCGTTGCGATGATGACCCGGGAGATGGTTCTTGCCTTCAGGCAGCGTTCCCAGACATGCTGGATAAGGGGTTTGCCCGAGATGGGGAACAGAGGTTTGCCGGGAAACCTGGTGGAGGCCCAGCGGGCGGGAATAATGGCAACGGCATTCATCTTGATTCTCGGAGGATGATCTGCGCGGCTTCAACGATGTCATGCGCGACGAAGTTGGCCCCGCAGTCACGGTGCTGCCGGCCGTAGCCAGTCAGCACGAGGATGGTTCTGCAGCCTGCGGTTCGCCCACAGACAATGTCGCTCTCCTTATCGCCGACGAACCAGGACCTTTCGGGGGCGATGCCGTGGTCGAAACTCGCTTCCTCGATCATTCCCGTACCAGGTTTCCGCCGGTGTGTGGCCCGATCGGGATGGTCAGGGGAAAAATAGGCAGCATCGATGGCTCCACCAAGCTGCCGAAAAAGTTCCGCGTTAACGGCCTCGTATTCGGCCACCGTGAAATAGCCGCGGCCGATGCCGCTTTGGTTGGTGACGATAATATTGAGCCAGCCGCGGCGCCGGAGTTCCGCGAGTGATCTGGCGGCTGCCGGGAATGGCACGAACGTCGGCGGGATTGTCACAATAGTCCATTTCGTCCATCAGCGTGCCATCGCGGTCGAGAAAGATGGCGCGGTGTCTCGGAGGCTCGCGGTGCTCGCCCATCAGGCTCCGCCGGGATGATTTTTAAAGCTGCCCAGGAGTTCCTCGCGAGAGAGGGTCGCCGTTCCAAATTTTCCCACGACGACTCCCGAGCCGTGGTTGGAAATTTCCGCCGCCTCCTGCAAGGTTGCTCCCGCACAGAGCGCGAGTGTGAACAGCGCGATCGCGGTATCTCCGGCCCCCGAAACATCGAACACCTCTTTCGCGCGCGTAGGGGTATGGTAGGGCGGCTGATCGCGATCGAAAAGCAGCATGCCATGCTCGCTCAGTGTGACCAGCACCGATCGGAGAGCGAGTTTCTCCAGAAGAACAGCTCCAGTCTCCAGCAGGGGTTCGTCCGCAAGCGGGATTATCGGTGGCTCCGGGATCGGTCATGCCAGCCATGCCGAACGCTTCGGATCGGTTGGGCTTGATCGTCGTCGCACCCCTCCACCGCAGCGGATTTCCCGGATTGGGATCGGCAGTAAAAATTCTGCCCGCCTCGGTGACCATCGCGCTGACGCGATCGACAAAGCTCTGTGTAAGAAATCCCTTCCCGTAGTCCTCGAAGATGACTCCGTCCACGTCCGGCAAAATTTCAGCCAGCTGCTCGAGGGCTAAATCGTGAACGGATATCGGGGCTGGCGCCCGTCTTTCCCGATCTACGCGAACCACCTGCTGCTGGCGGGCGATGATCCGGGTCTTGACAATGGTAGGGACGTCGGGGGAATCAATCAGACAATCGATGGCGATACCCTCATTGACAAGGAGGCTTCTGAGCCGGCTGGCGGCGACGTCGTTCCCGACCATGCCGCTGATCTGGACCGCCTTGCAAAAGGGCCGAAGATTGCGCGCCACGTTCGCGGCGCCACCAGGATAAAAGGATTCGCTTTGCACTTCGACGACCGGTACGGGAGCTTCCGGGGAAATCCGGGAGACCTTTCCCCAGACGAATTCATCCAGCATGACATCGCCGATTACCAGCAGCCGCTGCTCGCGCGCCCGATCAAGAAGGTGTTGTATTCTTCCAACATTCATCTAATGATGCGGGCGCTTTTAACTGGGCTGCGGCCCTTCGCGAAGCGAAATTTTCCCATGCTGCCACGCCTGCTCCTTCCTGTTCTGTGCGGGCTCGCCCTGGCGAGCTCTCCGGCCCAGTCCCCTCCGCCATCTATCGACCTGTCGAAGTTTCCTGCCGCAGCGGTGGACGAGGTCGTCGTGCCTGTTCCCAGCGAGATCTTTAACGTTTTGGACAAACTGGGTTCGCCGAACTGGAAAGCCGAAATGCGTGGGAATCTCGGCAAGAACACGGGCAATCGCGCCCAGGTCGCGCTGTTGCTCGGCACCGTGATTGCCGACGGATTCATCGCGGTGGAGGCCGAAGACTCTGAGAGTGTCAAGCAGATTGGCCAGGAGGTACTCAACCTTGCCGATGCCATCAATGTCCGCAAGGCGGTCATTGCGCGCAGCAAGAGCATCATCGACAAGGCGGATGCCAAGGACTGGCGGGCGGTGCGCGAGGAGCTTGACGGCGCCCTGCAGGATGTCCGCAGCGCCATGGTGGAACTCGGTGACGATGATCTGGCTCAGCTCGTGAGCATCGGCGGATGGATTCGCGGGACCGAGGTGCTGACATCCATCGTCAAGAAAAGTTACTCCTCGAGCGGTGCGGAGCTGCTCAATCAGCCCGAGCTGCTCAACTATTTTAGCCGGCGAATCGACGAAATGCGCAATGCGCGTTTGAAAAAGGAGGAGCTTGTTTCGCGAGTCCGCAAGCTGTTGCGCGACATTCGACCCCTGATTGGCAAGGGCGGAATCTCCCAGGCAAGTGTTGAGAAGATCAACAGGATGACCAACGAAATGGTCGTGGTCATCACCTCGCAGGAGGCCTGAGCCGCCATGAAGCCGAGGTTATTTCCCCTGATTTCGCTTGCTCTTTCGATGGCCGTTCCTCTTGCATGGGCCACCGTGAATGACGCGCTCTCCTTTGCCAAGGAAGCGGCAGCCCCCTACGCCAAACAAGGCTATACCATCCGCGAAGATGCCTGGGGCGGCGATCTCGGCGTCAAGGACCAGCAAGCCGTGACAGCCCAGCTATTCAAGGGAAACGAATACGGATTCTGGCTTGCGACGGACACTCGCGGCGCGGTAATCACCGTTCATATCTACGATTCCGACGGCAAGCTTGCCGAAAGCGAGTTCTGGCAGAAGGGTCGCTTCGCCGGAGCCAAGATCACACCCACCAAGACGGGTGCCTACTACGCGATCGTCACGGTGGAAAAATCGCCTCAAGAGCGCTCGAACTGGGCGCTCGTTTATGGCTACAGATAGTCTGGAAACTCTCACTTTGGAGTTCGAGAACGCCCGCGCCGTGCAGGCCCTTTACGGCGGCGACGACAAGCTCCTTCGGGAGCTGGAAGCGGCGCTCGACGTGCGGGTTACCTCTCGCGAAGGCTGGCTGCGAATCGAGGGTGGGGAAGAAGGCATTTCGCGCGCGCGCAAAGTTTTCGAACAATTGAACGAGGCCCGCAAGCGCGGCGTCGTCATCCGGCGTCCGGAGTTCAACTACGCCGTGCACGCCGCTGGTCGAAACGGTGGCACCGATCTGGGCCGCCTTCTGGATCTGCGCATCCAGACGTCGGCGCGCAAGCCCCCGGTCATCCCAAAGACGGATGGGCAGAAATCTTATCTCCTGGCGATGCAAACGAGCGACATCACGTTCGGAATTGGTCCCGCCGGCACTGGCAAGACCTATTTGGCCGTGGCGACAGCGGTTGCGGCCCTGAAGCAGGAGAAGGTTAATCGCATCATTCTGACTCGCCCCGCCGTTGAAGCGGGGGAGGCGCTCGGTTTCCTGCCTGGAGATCTTCAAGAGAAAATTCTTCCGTATCTGCGCCCGCTTTACGATGCTCTTTACGACATGCTCGAGGTCGAGGAGATTCAGAAATACATGGATCGCGGAGTCATTGAAATTGCGCCGCTCGCGTACATGCGGGGACGAACGCTCAGTCAGGCGTTCGTCATTCTCGACGAGGCGCAGAATACCACCACCGAGCAGATGTTCATGTTTCTTACCCGGTTGGGCCAGGATTCGAAGTGCGTGATCACCGGCGATCGCACCCAGGTCGATCTCCCGCGCAATAAGAGGAGCGGTTTGATCGAAGCGGTGGAGGCGTTGCGGAACGTTGAGGGAATCGGATTTCTTTTTTTGGACGAGACGGATGTGGTTCGCCACCGGCTAGTTCAGTCAATTATTCAGGCCTACCGGGAGCATCGCGGATTGCAGGAGGAACGATTCTAGCTTTAGATTAGATTGTTTGCAGCTATGTGGAATTTTCTCCAACGTCGCCGCCTCGTGGGAAAGGGAATGGCTTGCGGCAAGACGCGCCGCACGGTTGGCGATACCAAGTTTACCGAAGCGCTCGAGTGCGCGTGGCCCATCAGATTCCTGATTCTCGGCGGATTCGTCGGCGGTCTGGCGGCCCTGATCTTCACCGGTCAGCAGGAGGAGCCGGCAAAGAAATTTCTTCTTTGTCTGCTCATTTTCGTCACCGCGGTCGCGCAGCTTTGGATCAATCACCCGAAGACGCTCGGAGGCAATTCCCGCATCGCCCTGATCTTCGGGGTTCTGCTCGTTCAGCTCGCAGTCATCAAAGTGATCCTTGCGCAAGCCGCGGCCGGCAACATCGACCTCCAGTTGGTGCCGTTGCTGGTGCCTTACGCCTTCGCGCCCCTCGTCCTTTCCGTGTTGCTCGGGAAGAATCACGGACTTTTTGCGGCCGTATTCGCCAGTCTTTGGGGCTCGCTCCTGGTTGGGCGCATCGATCCGATCTTCCTGGTTATCTCCCTGATTACCGGCTTCATCGCGGTCTACGTGACGATCCAGGTGCGTCGCCGCAGCCGGCTCATCCGCGCCGGGGTTTATGTGGGGATTGCGATGTGGGTGCTGGCGGCTGGCGTTTGGCCAGATTGGACCGCTCGTACTGGGAGAATCCGGCGCAAACGAATTGGAAGATGGTCGGCTGGCAAAGCCTTGCCGCCATTGTCACCGGCTTCGGCACGGCGGTCTTGGCGAGCGGAATTCTTCCGAGTCCTCGAAAATCTTTTTCGAATCACGACGGACATTTCCTGGCTGGAAATGGCGGACCTCAATCACCCGCTGCTCAAGCGCCTGAGCCTGGAAGCGCCCGGAACCTATCACCATTGCCTGGCCGTGGCCAACCTGGCCGAGGCGGCCGCCGAAGCCGTGCGACGCCAATCACGACCCTCAGCCGGGTCAGCGCGTATTTTCACGACATTGGCAAGCTTGTGAAGCCGGAATATTTCACTGAGAACATGCGTCCCGGGCACAACCCTCACGATGAGCTGACGCCGACCATGAGCGCTCTCATAATAATCGCTGACGTCAAGGAGGGTGTGGACCTTGCCCTTAAGAACAAGCTCAATTCTGAGATTGTCGACGTCATCCAGCAGCATCACGGCACGTCGCTCGTCTCCTACTTCTATCAGCGTGCTCTTCAGCAGCAGAATGATGCCCGGCTTGGCGGCAAGATCATGAATATGCGCCCGGAGGACATTCCGGACGTCAAGGAGGAAAGTTTTCGCTATCCGGGGCCAGAAGGCCGCAGACAAAGGAGATCGCCATCATCAGTCTCGCCGACGCCGTGGAGAGTGCCTCCGCTCCATGGAGCGCCCGACCCCGCAGCGCATTGAGGATCTGATCGACGGGATCATCGATTCCCGCATCGGCGAGCACCAACTTGATGAAGCTCCTCTCACCTTGGACGAGATCCGGAAAATCGCCGAAAGCTTTCGGTTCACGCTCATCAACATGCTGCACGCGCGGATCGCGTATCCCGCGAAGCGCGACGAGAAAGAGTCCTCAACGATCACGGTTCGCGGTGAGCAGAAGTCGGCGGCGTAGGCCGCGCTGGCTGGCCAGCCGGTGCGAACGCAACGTTTTGGCTCCAATTTCGCTTGGCGCGCCAAATGCCTCCGCATTCAAGTAGCCGTGCAGTAAAATTCGATTTTGTGGCTCGCTTTTGTGAGATAGAAACCAGCAGCGAAGTGTTTTGTTCGACCTGGAACTGATCAGGGTCGTGGTCGAATGCTGTGCCGGCCTGTCTTGCGGCGGTTCGATCGCCGAGGCGTCGCTTCCCGATTGGAACACATCAACGCGACCATCCTTTCCGATCGGGCCATTGCGAAGGTGCACCTTCAATTTTTCCCGATCCAATGCCGACGATATCGTCACTTTTACCCCTCCGGCGAGATCCTCGTTCGTGCCGGCGTCGTTTCGGAGAATGCGGCGCGTTTCGGCCATGACGCAAGACGGAGGAGACCGCGTTCTGTACCATCCACGGTCTGCGTCATCTTTCCCGATGGGATGACCAGACAGTTCGCGACGCGAAAGATATGGCAGTGAAGCAGGAACAGGTTTTCAAAACAGCGCGCGGAATGCTATGCTCGGGCGACAAATAGAGGGGTCAACGGCTACGGCTTGCACCAGGCGGACGATTCGCGAATCGAACTGCTGCGCGCTGTCGTGCTCTGCATCCCGGTTGGGACCGCCTCACGGCGCCGAAACTTGTGCCGGACAGTAGCTCCCGTGCAGCTGGCTTCATTGGAAGGAAGAGGTATTGGTGCGGCCCTCCTTTTCGGGAATCGAAGGAGCTCGGTTTGCGGCGGCGGCTCGGAGCTCAGGTCCTTGCGACCTGCGATCATGCGATCGATGCGGCCTTGGCGCCTGATCTCGCGAGCGCGAGCCGGCGAGCTGGTGCCGCCCTGATGGAGGAATGTTTCCCCTGGAGGGGGCACCGAAAAGCTTTGGATACGATATCGTTCGCTGCAGAGCTCGTGCGAAGTTCCCGGGCGTCTCGCCGTCATTTTCCCGCCGGACACGCGGAATCATGGTTAAACGCCTTGAATCAGGCCCGGATCGCTCTGGCGGCCCAGCACAGTCTCGACGAGGCTGACCTTGCGCGCCCGCGCCGACGGTAATACTCAACGAACGGGACCTGGCCAGATTCCAGATCCACTTCTACGCGGCGCTCCAGCAGTGGCTGGTGGAGATCGTAGACTTTGCGTAATCCTTGCGCTCCCGAAGGGCATGAGCACCACATGGAGCAAACGCCCGCGATTCTCGTGCGAAAAACGCCCTGGTCGGAAACCAGCCTGATCGTGGCATGGCTGACCGAGCGCTTCGGAACAGTGCGAACAGTGGCGCGAGGAGCCCGCAGACCCAAAAGCCCATTCGCCGGCAAACTCGACCTCTTCTACCAGGCGCAGATATTTCGATTTCAATCAGCGGCAACAGCGACTTGCATACACTGCGCGAAGTCAGCCTAAAAACCGTCTTCAACGTCTCGGGCGCAGGAAGCGCGGGGTTCTATCTGGCCGCCTATTTTGGGGAGTTGGCTGTCATCGCAGCGCCGTCGATGCATCCCGCGCCTGAAATCTTCGACCTCCTGGAGCGTGGCATCGATTTCGTGCAACGAGCTCCCGCGACTCTGAAGGCCTTGCATCACTTCGAAGCAGAGTTGTGCCGCCTCCTCGGTGTTTACGATCCCGAGGGAAAGGTATCTGCCATCGATGCTCTGGCGTCACTCTACGGGAGCATTCCAGCGTCTCGCCAAGTCGTGCTGAGGCTTTTCGCGTGAAGGAGAAGCTTTCGGATTGAAGTGCGCCTTCACATGCAGGCATTGGCGAATCCTCGAGCCATGCTTTGGCACCTTGCACCGTGGCGCGGCCCAACCCATGGCGAGTCTCGCGGTCGCCTACGATGCCTCAGGGAGCCATCAAGAGGCCCTTGGGTGCGCCGCGTTAAGGGATTTACAAACGCTTCGACAATTCGGACGATGGCGAGATGCAGACTGTCATTGTCAGCCATAGGGCGCTTTTCAAAGAACTCGGCCGAGGGCAATGATGAACGGCGAGGTCATGTCCGCCGCAGGCGCGCGGAAGTTGCGAGACCGACTGGACAGGGTGGGGCGCAGCTTGTCTTTTCGAACGGCTGCTTCGACATCCTGCATCGCGGTCATGTGAGGTATCTTGAGTTTGCGCGCGCCCAGGGTGACGCGCTGATCGTCGGACTGAACAGCGATTACCTCCGTGGTTCGCAACAAGGAAACCGGAAGACCGATCAACAGCGAGAGAGACCGCGCTGCGGTTCTCGCAGCTCTGCGCGCTGTTGATGGCGTAGTCATCTTTGACGAGGACGAACCACGCGCCCTGATCGAAGCAATTCTTCCTCATGTTCTCGTCAAGGGTCGCGACTGGGCGCACTATGTGAGCGGGCGCGAAATTGTCGAAAGTCACGGGGGCAGGGTGGTCCTGGCGGAATTTTTTGGAGGGGCATTCCACAACCAACACAATCGAGCGCATTTTGCGTGCGGACGCGACGTGAGCGCGGACAACAGAAGCCTGGAACAGATCATTCAGGTCATTAGCCAAAGGCTGAGTCTTTCGGAATCCGTCGTGCGGGAGGCGATCAAGGTTCTCCTGGAATTCGCGCGAAAACGGATGACGGGAACTCGGTTCGAGAAGATCCTCGCTGAAATTCCGGGAGTCAGTGCCCTCCTTGCTGAATTGCCGAGTCCCGCTCCATCGCGGGGAGGGCTGTTTTCCGGTTTCGGGGATACCGTCGGAGACGCTGCGAAGGTTCTCTCCGCTCTTCAATCCGCAGGCCTCCAAAGCGCTCAGATCGCCCCGTTTCTTCGAACCTGCTGCTCAAGAAAGCTCGCGAGATCGTAGGCCCTGAGACTCTGGAGGAATTTCTCAGGCAGGTCCCAATGTTGAAAGCGATCGTGAAGTCCTGAGCTTCGTCCGGGAAAGTGACGTCACGAGGAGGCGCCTGCGCGCGCAATCGGGTATCGCTTTTTCTTTAGCACGGCTTTCTGCAGTCGCGTTGCTTGAGAAAAAGGGC
>CAWASQ010000052.1:0-5204 GCA_963784465.1 uncultured Verrucomicrobiae bacterium | reverse complement strand
GAAGCGCTGCGTGAGATCGATTTTTGGGTTGGTGAGTAAAATCCATCACGAGGAACGGCTTTCAGAAATCTGTTTTCTTCCGCTAATCCAAATCCCATTTCATGTGCATAGTCTCAATTGGGTACGTCACTGTTACAGAGTGTCTCGGTAATCGTCTTCAAAGCGTTCCCTTCAAGGCGATTGTTGACGAAGATGGATGAGGGACGTTTTGATGACCGCTGTGCCAATGACTTGATAGCGTCCCGCGCCTCGGGATTGACATCTTTTACCTCGGAATATGGCGAGAACGCTTCAACAGCGGCTTGGTAGGCCCGGCCTTTGCGCAAAAGAAACCGTGACGCGAAGAAGTCGGCGGTGAAGCTGCCTTCGAGAGCGATCTGCTCATTCACGGTGGGCATCTGCGTCCAAGCATTGAATACGTGGGTAACGCCGTGATTCCGTAGCATCGCAAAGTAATCGGGCTTGAGAAATCCGGGGTTTCGAAGCTCGACTCCGAACTGCCAGCCTTTCGGCAGGCGTCCGAGGAAGACATCCAGCGCGGCGACGAAATGCCTGCCCCGCTCGAAATCCGAGGAATAGAAGCGTGAGAACTCGAACATAATGACTCCGATCTTTTCCCGGTAGGGAGACATGGGGCCGAGGAAGGAATCTGCGAACAACTCCGCATTCAGGAAGTTCTCGTTGGGTTTCCCGGCGCGTTCGCCATGGCGCTGCTGGTTTGGAAAATGTTTGATCGTTATCTCGTCGGTTGCCTTGAATGATAGCAGGAATCCATCGGGCACCTGGCTGGCGAGGTTGCTGATATATTTCTCTTCCGGGAACCGATAGAAGCCTGCATCGACGCAGACGGTGCGAAACGTCTCCGCGTATTCGGAAAGGCATTCCGCCTCAAACCGGGTCTTGGCAATCTTGCCCCTGTATTCGTAGCGTTCTGGGGAGTAAAGCTGACCGAGCCAGCCTTCATACTTCCACGAGCTGGTGCCCACGAAGATGTTTCGCGACGCGAGTTCGCCAAGACGCTTGCGGAGCGGTGCGAGCGCCGGCATGTCATCGAAATGCTTGCCGGTGATGGCAGGCGTCATTGGGGCATCCTGTAGGGAAAAATGAGGTCTTGCACGGCGAAACAGGGACATATACCGTATAAACATACGGTATGGACCTCACGCTGCGCCAACGGGAAATCATTGAATTCGTCCGTGGATTTTCGGCACGGCGGGGAAGTTCGCCAACATGCAGCGAAATTCAGAACCATTTCGGATTCGCCTCGCCTGCGACGGTGTCGGCTCATCTTGACCTGCTTGAAAAGAAGGGTGCAATCCAGCGGGAGCCTAGGAAAGCACGCAACATCGTTCTGCCAGGCCGGAAGGCGCGTCTTATCGACATCCCCATCTTTGGAACGATTCCCGCTGGTCATCCGTCCGACCAGCAACAGGAATCCGACCGCTGCATTTCCATTGATCCTGATTCCATCCATCTTCCAAGAAATGCCCGGACGTTTGCTCTCCAGGTGCGCGGTGATTCGATGAAAGACGCCGCCATTGTGGAAGGCGATGTGGTAATCATGGAGTTTTGCGAGCCGCGAAGCGGCGACATCGTGGCGGCACTGATTGACGGCGAAACCACGCTCAAGCGGTACCTCGTCCAACGCGGCAAGCCCTTTCTGCGGGCTGAAAACCCGAAATATCCCGACCTGATTCCGGCCCAGGAATTGGTCATTCAGGGCGTGTTCCGCGCTCTGATTCGCACGGACAAACGAAGGGTATGAGGACGATGGCCCATGATCGTCCACCTCGATGCTGACGCCTTCTTCGCGAGCGTCGAACAAGCCGCCGACCCGAAACTGCGCGGACGACCTGTGGCAGTGGGCGGAACAGCGCGGGGCGTCGTCACATCCGCAAGCTACGAAGCCCGCAGGCTCGGCATCTACTCCACAATGCCAACCGCACGAGCGCGGAAGATTTGTCCGCGCCTTGTCGTGGTGCCGGGCGATTTTGAGAAGTATGAGCGGTTCAGCCGCTTCATGTTCAGTTACGCCTACGACTTCACGCCCACCGTCGAAGTCGCCTCGATAGACGAGGGCTATTTCGATCTGCGCGGCAATCGGAAACGCCCCGCTCGCGAAATCGCCGAGGTCATTCGCAAGGCCATCGGCCAAAGCCTGAAAATCTCGGTTTCCGAGGGTATCGCCAGCAACAAGCTGGTCAGCGCCGTGGCCTCGAAACTGAAAAAGCCGTCTTGCTTTCTGGAGGTCGCGTCGGGCGGTGAGCGTGATTTCCTTCGTCCGCTGGAAACCAAGTGGCTCCCAGGCGTCGGGCCTCAAATGGCCAAGACACTCAATCAGGCGGGGCTGGTCCGGATCGGCCAGCTCGCGGAGGTGCGACCGGAACAGCTATCCCTTTTTGCCGGAAAGGGGGCGCGGCAATTGTGGGAATTCGCTCACGGGATTGACGAGCGTCCCGTCATCTCGGAGCCGCCCGCCGCGAAATCCTACAGCGAGCAGGAAACGTTCGAGCAGGATGTGACGGATGAAGACTGGATTCTCGCCAAGCTGCGAAGCATTGCCGACCGGCTCCTCGCCAAGGTCCGCGGCGACGGAAAGGCGATACGCACGGTCGAAGTTCGTGTCCGTTACAACGACTTCGACGAATGCCGGCGAAGCGAAAGCCTCAATGAGCCGACCGATTTGGAGAGCGAAGTCTATCCAACCCTGTATCGGCTGTTGAAAAAGGCGTGGGAGCGTCGTGTCAGCCTTCGGCTCGTCTCGGTGAAGGTTAGCGGCGTCTATGATGGCGTGTTTCAAGCGGGCCTGCCCCTCGTGAATGCCGGCGTAGACACGGCTCAGCAACGTCGCGCGGCGGTGGTCGTTGACCGGCTTCGGGCGCGATATGGCGCGGGAGCCGTCATGCGCGGGCATGATTTGTTTTTGCAACGCTACGGCGAGGCTGCGAAGCCGCCGCCTGCCGCCGTCGTCCAGAAGAAAGGGAAAGTGGAATGGGCGGCGCTCAATTGCCGCAGCGGATACAGCTTTCTCGATTCTCTGCTCATGCCTGAGCATGTGGTTCGCCTCGCGGTCGAGCGAGGATGCCGGGCGGTGGCTCTTACTGACCCGAACCTGCACGGCGCGGTCGAGTTTTTCATCGCTGCAAAAGATGCCGGGATAAAGCCCGTGATCGGGGCGGAAATCACGGTGGGCAACGTGCCCTATTGCGCCTACGTCCGCGACCGCACCGGCTACGTCAATCTGTGCGCACTGATGTCTCTTCCGTCGATCCGTCGGGAAGACTTTCAGGAACGCGGCGAGGGCCTGATTCTTCGTCCGACGGGCTTTCTTCCCCAGGTCCGCTATGGCTCTCCGCGCGACAAGCCGATGTTCGACATCCTGCAAGCGATCCGCACGCTGTCTCTTGCTGACGAGCAGAAACCCGGCCAAGCGAACCGGCATATTTCATTTTCCTAGCGGCCATGACCTCGCGGGCTCTCATGCCGAGGCCGCTCGCGATTCGCTGGAAATATCCGAACAATGCGATTTCGAATTCGAACTGGGTGGTCTGCGATTCCCACGCTACCAGCCCAAGGATGGCAGCACGGCCCGGAGTTTCCTGCGTCGTTTGACCATCGAAGGCGCGCATCGCCGATATGGCAGGACCGGGCCGATCCCAGCACGCATCCTCAGCCAGATTGAGGAAGAACTGCGCATCATCGCGGAAGTGGGCTACGAGGAATATTTCCTTCTCGTGTGGGACATACTCGAAGATTGCAAGCTTCGCGGCATCGAATGGATCACGCGAGGAAGCGCGGCGGATAGCCTTGTTTGCTATTGCATTGGCATCTCCGACGTTTGCCCAATCCGGTTCGAGCTTTATTTCAGACGGTTTCTCAATCGTGACCGAATGGTGCTGAACAAGCTGCCGGACATCGACATCGATTTCGCGGTGGACCGGAAGGATGACGTGGTTGATCTCATCTTCGCCAAATACGGCGAGCACGCCGCCATTGTCGGGGGTTTCAACACGTTCCGTGGCCGCTCGGCGTTTGCGGACATCGCGAAGGCGATGGGGGTCAGTGAATACCAGGTGCGCCGCATGACGGAGCGGATTCCCTGGACGGACGCCTCGCACGTCGAAGAGGCCGTGGCATATAGCCAGGAATGCCGCGACGGGACCTTCGAGGAAGATCCATACAAAACGGCTCTGCGCCTGGCTCATCGGCTCGACGGATTTCCACGCCATCCGAAAATGCATCCCTGCGGGGTGGTTCTCTCACAGTTGCCGGTGATCCACCTTTCGCCGGTGTTCACATCCGCCAAGGGCTATCCCACGACGCACTTCGACATGGAGCAGGTCGAGGCCATCGGGCTCGTCAAGATCGACATCCTTGCCCAAGCCGGGCTCGCAGTGATGCGGGACACGAAGGAGCTGCTGCGCAAGCGCGGCGTCACCGTCGATTTGAAGGCGCTCGAACCGTGGGAGGACAAGGAGGTGTGGAGGATGATCGCCTCAGGCAATGCCCGTGGCGTCCATCACATTGAATCGCCGGCCATGTGCACGCTGGAACGGATGGTCAACGTGAACAACATCGACGATCTGATCGCGATTGTTTCGGTGATTCGCCCTGGCGCGGCAAATTCCATGCGCAAGGAGAGCTTTGCAAACCGCGCGCAAGGGATCGAGCCGGTCGAGTATGCGCATCCCTCATTGGAGCCCGTATTGCGGTCAACCTACGGCGTCATCGCCTACGAAGAGCACATTCTTCAAATCTGCGAGGCTTTCGCTGGAATGACCGCGGGACGCGCGGATTTCCTTCGGCGCGCACTGGTCAAGATTCAGCCCGAAAAAGTCCAGGCAATGCTGGGAGAGTTCGTTTCCGCTGCGAAGGAACGCGGCCGCACCGACGCCGAAATAGCGGCCGTCTGGAAGCTGCTCATTGGGTTCATGGGTTACGCGTTCTGCCGGGCGCACTCCACGGCCTATGGCGTGGAAGCGTACGAGGCGGCGCATCTGAAACGATATTACCCGGCGGAGTTTCTGTCCTGTGTGCTCACGCACGGAAAGGGGTTTTATTCACGCCTTGTTTACAGCCTGGAATGCCGGAGACTTGGCATTGGCTTTCTATTGCCCGATGTCAATTTGTCGTTAGACGCCTATTTTCCCGAAGGCGGGTCCATCCGCGTTCCCTTGTGCCAGATAAGCGGCATCAGCGCTGCC
>CAWASQ010000051.1:0-12952 GCA_963784465.1 uncultured Verrucomicrobiae bacterium | reverse complement strand
AAAGAAAATTGCTGAAGATCCTCACACGTGTGGATTCCGAGACTCGCCAATCTTCTGCGAGCATTCTTGGGCCCGACGCCCCAAAGCTTGCTGACCGGAAGTTTACGCATGAACGCTTCCGACCTCGTCCGGCAAGAATGGCGAACTGCCCGTCCGGTTTCCGCCATTCGCTCGCGATCTTTGCGAGCATCTTGTTCGGGGCGATGCCCGCGGAGCACGTCAGTCCGGTGGCCGCGCAGATACGGGCGCGCATTTCCTTGGCGATGTCCCACGCATAGCGCCCGAGGTCCGTCACGTCGAGGTAGGCCTCGTCAAGGGAAAGCGGCTCGACCAGCGGCGTATAGCTCAGCAGAATTTGGCGGATCGTCGCGGACTCCGAGCGATAGAGGTCGAAGCGGACGGGAAGGAAGATCAGTTCCGGACACAATTCCCGCGCCTTGAATCCGGGCATCGCCGAGCGGACACCGAATCGTCGGGCCTCGTAGTTGCAGGTGGTGACGACGCCCCGCGGGCTTCCTCCGCCGACGGCCACGGGACGCCCCGTGAGTTCGGGACGTTCCCGCAGCTCAATGGCCGCGTAAAAGCAGTCCATGTCGAGATGGATGATCTTGCGCAATCGGACGGTCGATTTGATTTGAAACCTACTTGCGTCACACACGCGTTCAACGAGCGAAAAAAGTGCGCGTCTTCCAATGGGGCAAGCGCGATATACTGGCTACCATGCAGGTGTCGACTCTCATCCGTCGTCGAGAGGACGTGCGGGCTGATTTCCTTTGCGCTGATAGTTGGGACGCTTTTTCTGCTTCGTGATATTTTCATTCCGCTGGCGTTGGCAATTCTCCTGAGTTTCCTTGCTGGCGCCGGTGGCGACGCGTCTTGAGCGCTGGGGCCTAGGCCGCGCTCTCTGCGGTCATTTTATCCGTGCTTCTGCGCCGGTCTTGCGGTCGGCGCGATCGGTTACACCTTTACCGGCCAGACTGGCCGATCTGGCCGGCCAGCTTCCGCAGTATCGGGCGACGATCTCCGAAGAAGCTTGAGGCGATACGGCACCCCGAGATCGGTCCCTTCTCGAGGGCGACGGAAACCGATTTCGGGATTGCTCGATGAGATGGAGAACCCGAAGCAGACGCTCCGGTCTCGTCTCCTCGACTTCGAAGCCGTCCGTGGTGGTGGAAAAGCCCGCCAGTACCTTCGATTTCGTACGGAATTTGCTCGGCCAGGTGACCTCCGCGCTTGGGGACCGGCGCCATAGTTTTTATCTGCGTGCTTCTTCTTCCTGATCGATCGCGATGATATTCGCGACAGGCTGATCTACCTGACCGGGAGGGATCGTTATCACACAACGACACAGGCTCTCAACGATGCGGGCAAGCGCGTGAGCAGCTATCTGCTGATGCAGCTGGTCGTGAACGTCACCTACGGCATTCCGATCGCCATTGGTCTTTTCCTTATCGGCGTTCCCAATGCCGGTTTGTGGGGTCTTCTGTGCGCCATTCTGCGTTTCATTCCGTACCTGGGGCCTATCCTCGGCGCCGCATTTCCCCTGGCGATTTCCTTCGCGGTATTCGAGGGATGGGCTCAGCCGCTACTCACGCTGGGACTGTTCCTGGTGATTGAAATCGTCAGCAACAATTTCCTCGAGCCCTGGCTGTACTCCTCCAGCACCGGCCTGTCGAAAACGGCCATCGTCGTCTCGGCAATTTTCTGGGCGTGGCTCTGGGGCGGCATCGGCCTGCTGCTGGCGACTCCCCTAACGGTCTGCCTCGCGGTCCTGGGAAAATATATCCCGCAACTGGCATTCCTGGACGTCCTGCTTGGGTCACGGTTCGCGATGGCTCCCTCGGACCAGTTCTATCAGCGCCTGCTCGCTTTTAGCGACGAAGAGGCGGGAAAAGTTGCCCGTAATTTTCTTAAAACGCATCCATTCGTAGAGCTGTGCGATGACGTGATGATCCCCGCCTTGATTAACGTCAAGACTGCCTGGCATGAAGAGTTTCTCGACGAGCGGCATTTTGAGTTTGCATGCGATACGGTTGACGAGATTGTTGCCGACTTCGGGTCTGGATCTCAGGCGGATTGGGATTCCAGCAACGCGCCATGTTCGGTTCTGTTCCTCCCAGCAAGCGACGCTGCAGACGAAGCGATTGCCCACATGGTTGCGTCGATCCTCCAAGCTGACGGTTTTCGATGCGAGACCCTTTCATCCCATGCCCTGGCAGGCGAGATCGTCTCCAACATTGCGGACTACCCAGGCGCGCAAATTTGCATTTCTGCGGCGCCTCCTTTGGCACAACGCCATGCGCGCTATCTTGTAAAGCGTTTGATGGCGGTGATTCCGGATGCCCCGGTGCTCGTGGGAATTTGGGGAGCATCCGAGGATCGCGCCAAACGACTGGAAGCGGCTGGATCATTGAACGTGGTGACAGATGCACGAAGCGCCGTTGCGGAGATCAAGGGGCATCTTCGCCTACCGCCGCAAGCCGCGGCATCCGCAGTCGCGCTGATTTCAACGCTTCCCACGGGAAGCGACTGAAGCGTGGAACCGATGGTGCGGAACCCGGTCAGCACCATCCTCTGAATCGGAGGCTGGCGTCTCGGCGAGGTTTTGACGCAGCTCACGCAGACATGCGCGCACCGCGCCGCCAGGCGGCGCGGTGCGCGCTCACGCCCTTTATCCGTCGGCCGCGAGTTCGGCGTCACTGTTGACGACGCTCTCGGCAATCTTGCTTAGTTTCTGGTCAGCCTCGCATTCCTCCTCGAAGGTGTCTTCGAGCAGGGTAGCAACTTTGTCCTCCCCGAGAAGCTTGGCGAAGGTGCGGGCGGTTCCGTAGCCTGCGATCTCGTAGTGCTCGACCTTCTGAGCGATGCTGATGATCAGCGCATCGCGCACGCTTTCGTCTGCGTCCAGGTCGAGAGTGCCTTTGCCTTCCTCGATAAGGCCTTCCATAGCCTTGCACTTTTCACCTCGAGTCGAGGCGTCCAGCTGCTTGAGCGCTTTTTGAAGCCTTTCGGCGTGGTCTTTGGTTTGCTCCAAATGCTTCGCGAAAGCTTCGGAGAGCTCCTCGTGTGATGAGGCCTTGACCATCTTGGGGAGCGCCTTGGTGAGCTGAACTTCAGCGCTGTAGAGGTCCTGGAGTTGGTGGACGAGCGCGTCATGGAGTGTATTGATTTTCATATCAATGCTTCTATCGCCGCTCACCTGAGAGGAGGCTGGCTTCTTAACGTCGCTGATCGCCCTGAATGAAGGGTAGGGGACAATCGAAGGCGAATTCGCTGGCGCCCCGGGGACGCTCCAGCCCCTAAGGCGCTGGCCAATCTGCAGAACCAATGCATCATATATGCCATGTCGCTCGAGGACTACGCTCGAAAACGAGACTTCACAAAAACCGCCGAGCCGAAAGGGGTCGAATCCAAGAAGGCCGGACGACGTTTTGTCGTCCAGAAGCACGATGCAACGCGTTTGCACTACGATTTCCGCCTGGAACTTGGGGGAACGCTAAAATCGTGGGCGGTCCCGAAAGGGATCCCTTTCAAGAAGGGGGAAAAGCGGCTTGCCGTGCACGTTGAGGATCACCCGGTAGCCTATCTTGATTTCGAGGGAACGATTCCGAAGGGCGAGTATGGCGGAGGAACTGTCATGGTGTGGGATCGCGGCACGTTCGAGCCGCTGTCGAAGGCGCCCACGAAGGAACTGGAAGGCGGGAAACTGCATTTCGTCCTGAACGGCACAAAGCTCCAAGGCGAGTGGTATCTGGTGCGTTTGCGAGATGAAAAACAATGGCTGCTCATCCGCGGCGGAGAAGATCTTCGGCCAGTCTCGAAAAAGCTGGATGACACCTCCGCTCTCTCGGGGAAGAGTATGAAGGAGCTGGCGAAGGGTGATAGGATCTGGAGATCGGGTCGAGCAGCCCGGTCGCTCTCTTCGGAGAAGAAGACCACTTCTTCCGCGCCGCTACCGGCCTTTATCGAGCCGATGGCAGCCCTTCTGGCAGAGGCGCCTCCTCGGGGCGAGTGGCTGTACGAAATCAAATTCGACGGCTTCCGTGCCATCGCTCTCCGGGGCGGCCATGAGACGCGGCTGCTTTCGCGCAACGAGAAGGACTTCGGAGCAAAATTTCCGGAAGTTACCGAATCAATCTCCCAGCTGAAGGTCCAGGATGCGATCATCGATGGGGAAATTGTCGCGCTCGACAAGCAAGGGTTGTCATCGTTTCAGCTGTTGCAAGCCTTTGAACTCGGGCAGGAGCGGCCGCCGATCTTTTTCTATGCCTTCGATCTTCTGCGGCTTGATGGGAAGGAACTGCTCGCACGCCCCCTGAGCGAACGAAAAGCGATACTCCAGAAGCTCTTGAAGAATCCGCCCGGAGTCATCCGGTTCTCGGCTTCCCTTGGCGAGGACGCCGACGAACTCGTTCGCCGGGCGCGCGAAATCGGAGTCGAAGGACTCGTCGGAAAGCGAAAGGACTCCGTTTATGAACCGGGCCGGCGCAGCGGCGCTTGGATAAAGCTAAAGTTTCAGAGCGAGCAGGAATTCGTAATCGGCGGCTACACAGCTCCGGGAGGAACGAGGAAGTATTTCGGCGCGCTGCTGGTCGGGGTCTACGAGGGCAAAGCGCTCGTCTTTGTCGGCAAGGTTGGGACGGGTTTCAATGAGGCGTTGCTGCGACGTCTTCACTCGAAGTTTGAGAAGATTCGGGATGAGACGTGCCCATTCAGCAATCTGCCTGAAGAGCGTGGAGCACGATACGGCCAAAGCATCACCGCAGCGGAGATGAAGCGCTGCCGTTGGGTGCAGCCGAAACTGGTATGTCAGGTGCGATTTTCGGAATGGACTCGCGAGGAGAAACTTCGCCAGCCGGTGTTTCTCGGATTTCGCGAGGACAAAAGCGCAAAAGAAGTTGTCCGCGAATAGACGCCCGCAAGATAAATCGGGGCATTTCGATCCGATTGAGTGAGCGTCCAACTCCCTCCTAAACGGTTGTCTGAAGAGCGAACTCGCCGGCGGGGAGCGTGGGCAAGTTTGTGGGTGATTTGCGGGCTGGTGGAAATGCCTCGGCGACGCCGAAAGGCAAGCAAGAAGTGAGCGCAGGGGCGGTCGATACAAAAAACAGACTTCGCTGAGTGCCTGCTCTATTTTTCTTCGCGTTCCGCGCGGGCTGCTTTTCTCTGACGCTTTAGGACGGCTTTCTCGAGCTTCCGGATCTTCCTGCGCAGTTCGGCGTCTTGCGCGCCGCAGTCCTTGTCCCCTGGCAGAATATTGTGTGCCGCTTCAAGTGCTTGATAGAGGGCTTCGTACCTCTTTTTCGGTCATACAACGGCGACAATTTTCAAAGTATTCCGCATGAGAGCTACGCTGGCAATTGAAAGCTTCGCGCACAGGGATATCCGCCCGGACAGCGAGAAGCCGGCTCTTGCTTGTGGGCGGGCGGCCGACCCACGGCGTCATTCCCTTCGAGCGTCGGAATCTGGAGGCGCCACCTCTTTCTCTCGAAGGGATCGGTGGAAGAAGCCAGCGAAAGAGAATGGTCGCGGAAAAGGCGCCGAGAAGCTGTGCAGCCACAAAGCCCGGCGCATCAATGGGACGAATTCCGGCAAAGGTATTCGTAAACGCTCGCGCCACCGTCACCGCGGGATTGGCAAAGGACGTGGAAGCCGTGAACCAATATGCTCCCGTGATGTAAAGGCCGACTGCAACCGCAACTGTTTCGGAACGAAGGCGCGCACAGCCCCAAATGATACACAGAAGTCCGAACGTTGCGACGAACTCGCTAAAAAGCTGGGCGAGACCGCCTCGGGCATGCTTTGAGATTTGTATCAGGTCTTGTCCAAACATCAGA
Organism: uncultured Verrucomicrobiae bacterium; assembly: GCA_963784465.1. Taxonomy (GTDB): domain Bacteria; phylum Verrucomicrobiota; class Verrucomicrobiia; order Chthoniobacterales; family Terrimicrobiaceae; genus DASTFP01. The sequence goes on along the minus strand of CAWASQ010000051.1, from coordinate 7,115 downwards.
TGTGCCGCGCCGACACCGATGGCTGCACCCAACACTTGCGCGAGAATGTAAATTGGGGCATCGCTCCAGCTAAGACCGCCCTGAGAGGCACTAGCCAGCGTTACCGCCGGGTTGAAGTGCGCGCCAGAGATCGGCCCGAAGATGAAGATCAGGGTTATCAACGTGGCGCCTGTAGCCAGAGCATTGGCAAGCAGCGCGATGGCAACGTTGCCGCCCGCCAGTCTCTCTCCCATGATCCCCGAGCCAACCACTGCCGCGAGAAGGAAAGCAGTTCCGAGAGCTTCTGCAACAATGCGGCGCGAAAGGTTCACCAAGAAAACGCCTTCTTAGGAACAGCACTGGCGGAACTGCAACACTGCGATCTGGCGGGCTTGCTTGCCCGAACGAATGCGCTCATGAATTTGCCCTCTACCTCTTTGGCCATGGCATCGACATCGAGGCCCTGACCAGCCAAAAAAGTCCGCGCGTCTTCAACGCCGTAAACCCGCGCGGCCGCGATCTCGATATTCTCGAATCCCGCTCTCGCGAGTTTGGCGACGTAATCGGAATCGCTCAACGCACCTGCGACGCAGCCCGCCCAAAGCTCCAGGTTCTTCCTGATTTCGGCAGGGACGCTGCCCCGGACCACAATATCGGCAATAGCAATGCGCCCTCCCGGTTTGAGCACTCGAAACGTTTCCCTCAGCACGCGATCCTTATCGCCTGAAAGGTTTATGACGCAGTTCGAAAGCACGACATCCACCGAGTTGTCGGACAGGGGAAGGTCCTCGATTTCACCCTTGAGGAACTCAACGTTCCGAAGGCCGCTCTTGCGCTTGTTCTCTTCGGCGAGCGCGAGCATCTCGTCCGTCATATCGAGGCCGTAGGCTTTGCCTGTCGGGCCGACGCGGCGAGCCGAAAGCAGCACATCAATGCCGCCGCCGGATCCCAGATCGAGCACTGTCTCGCCGGGCTTCAGTTCGGCGAGCGCTGTCGGGTTGCCGCAGCCCAGGGAGGCAGTGATCGCCGTGAGGGGTACTTCGCCTTGCTGCTGCGCGTCGTAGAGGTTCGAAGTTATCGGATCGCAGGAAGGCGCACAGCAACTCCTTGCGGCGCCCGATATGACGCTCAAGGCAGCCTGCCCGTAGGTCCTTCGGACGACTTCCTTAGTATTCGATGCTTTCATAGACTTCGTCGGGTAGTTGACGAACACGGATCATTCTTGAGTTCCCGAGCAGTATCCTAAGCTCCGCGTTTCGGCCTGGTGCTGGTCGCATCTTCCTGCGGCATAGGATTCGAAATGTCGCCGCATTTCGTCTCGAACACGACGGAAGACCGCGAGTTGATCATCGTCGCTGCCCTGCGCCTTCGCAGGATCATCGTAACCCCAATGGTAACGGTTGATTTGACCTGGGAAGGTGGGACAGGCTTGGTCGGCGTTGCCGCAGACCGTAATGACCGTCTCGATCTCTTGATCGAGAAATTCGTCCAGGTGCTTTGATCGATGTCCGGAGATATCGATACCGATCTCCCGCATAACGGCGATCGCCTTGGAATGAACGTAACCCGCAGGCCGCGAGCCGGCGCTTTGCACGTCGAGGAGATCGCCGCCAGCTTCCCTCAAAATACCTTCCGCGATGTGACTGCGGCAGGAGTTGCCGGTACAAAGAATGAGAACGGTTGGTTTCTTGCTCATGGCAGCTGGACGCGAGTCTGAGGGCCAATATCAATTCCTTCGCGCGCTCCGATCTCCCTGGCGGCAGCTTCCAAACGCAGAGCGTCGAGTTTTTCGAATGGCAGCGAGGCGAGGAGCTCGAGGCGGCGTCCTATTTGCTGGGCCACCTGCCAGAAGGCTCGCAACTTGTCTTCGTCCGAACCCTGCACGGCTGCCGGATCAGGAGAGCTCCAATGGGCGACGATTGGTTGGCCCGGCCAAACGGGGCAGGATTCCCTGGCGTTGTCGCAGAGCGTAATGACGAAATCGAACGGCACATCTTTGAACTCGTCCCAGGACTTGCTGTAGGCGTCAGACGCGTCGATTCGAAAATCCTCGCGCAGAATCCTGAGCACCATGGGGTGCGGAGCGGGCTTCGGATGAGCTCCAGCGCTGTAAGTCTCGAAGCGAGAGGGCGCGATCTTCTTCAGCAGATACTCGGCAAAAATGCTCCGCGCGGAGTTGCCGGTGCAGAGGAACATGATCGTGAAACGGGATTTATTGGGATTCATCGTGGGGTGTGGCTTAGCAGGCGCAGTTCCGTTGCTTTTCGAGGGCTTCATCTATCCACCCGCAGTCTGCTCGCACTCTTTCGAGAGCCTTGAGATCAGCGCGGAATCGCTTGTCGGCAGGCGCGCAGTCCTGCAGGCACTTGAGATTGGCATCCAGCTCGGGCGGCGGTCTTGAGGGAAGGCTGTAAATCATCCATGTGGCATGTCGGGTGCATTGGACCATGCCTCTCTTGCGAAGGTAGGCGAGGTGCTGAGAGACCTTGGTCTGCGCAATCCCGAGAATCTCCTGGAAGTGGCAGACACACAGCGGACCGCGCGTCAGCAAATGGAGGATCCGTAATCGCGTGGTGTCGCAGAAACATTGATAGATCCGAATCAGTTCCATGGCCTTCAACATATGTTGTCGAATATATATGTCAAAACATATATATGGATAAACACATATATTGCGGTGGCGGGGTATTAGGCCACTCTTGGCCGACGCGGTTGCGGCGCGGCCCAAATTCGTTACAAGAGCGCTGATTCTTGTAAAATACGCGTTGTGGATATTCTCGTTTTTCAGCAACTTGCGGTTTCGCTCGGCTTAGGTTTGCTCCTGGGGTTGGAGCGCGAGCGGCGGGGATCGGTGATCGGCGGCATTCGCACGTTTCCCATTATTTCACTCTTCGGAACGGTATGTGCCCAGGTCGGGCAGACCTTCGGCGGCTGGGTCGTTGCCGTCGGAATGCTCGCGCTCGCTGCGATCGTAGTTTCCGCGAATTTCGCGCAGGTTAAGAAGGGCACTATCGATCCTGGCATGACGACGGAAGTCGCAGCTCTATTGCTCTACGGAGTAGGGGTGCTGATTGTGATCGGATACCTTGCTGCCGCGGTTGTCATCGCCGGCGCCATGGCCCTGCTTCTGCACTCGAAAAGGCCACTGCATAATTTTGCCAGGGCGGTCGGCGAGCGCGATATGCGAGCGATCATGCAGTTTGTTTTGCTCAGTCTTGTCATTCTTCCGATCCTGCCATCCGAGGATTACGGCCCTTACGGCGTTTGGAATCCTTTCAAGATTTGGCTGATGGTAGTGCTCATCGTTGGCATCAGTCTCGGAGGATATGTTGCTTACAAGTTCTTTGGCGCTCGGGCAGGGTCGCTTCTCGGGGGAATTATCGGCGGGATGGTTTCGAGCACTGCGACAACCGTTAGCTATTCGCGACGAGCCGCCTCGGAGGCCGCGTTAGCTCCTTTGGCTGCGTTTGTAATCATGACGGCCTCCTGCATTTCCATAGTGCGCGTGCTGGTGGAGATCGCCGCAGTCGCGCCCGCCCAATTTGGAGCCATTGCGCTGCCACTCAGCGGCATGCTCGTGCTCACCATCCTGGTTGCGGTGGCGCTATTCCTGCCCAGCCGAAAGCAAGGCGCACAGATGCCGGAGCAGAAAAATCCCGCAGAGCTCAAACCGGCGCTTATTTTTCGGCGGCCTGTATGCCCTCGTCCTGCTGGCGGTCGCTGTCGCAAAGCAGCATTTTGGATCTGCGGGCCTTTACGTGGTGGCGGTCATTTCGGGCCTTACAGATCTCGATGCGATCACGCTTTCTACCGGGCAACTTGCCAGTTCCAAGACGATCGACACAATGACTGCGTGGCGAGTCATCCTCATCGCGGTCATGTCAAATTTTCTCTTCAAGTTCGGCATCGTCGCCGCGCTCGGATCTCCGGCCCTCACGCGTTGGATCGGGTGCGCTTTCGCCGCCGTTCTTGCCGCAGGAGGAGCAATTTTGCTATTCTGGCCGAACTAGGCATGAAACGGGGTTCTACGGTTCCTCCGGCCGACAGTTGATGGCTGTCAGTTGGCAGTGATGGGCTTGCTTACCGGTTCCGTGATCAAGCGAAACGAGCCGTCGTCGTCACGATAAAAGCCGCGAAGAAGCACCTTGGCTGAATCGCCAAGCTTGTCGATTTTTTTTGAATTGCGGGCATCCTCCTTGCTCCAACCGCCCGAGATCACGCGGCCCCGTTTGTCGATAACTTCGTTCATGGGTCTCACGAGTCTTGCGTATTCTGCATCGCTCAACCGGACGCCTTGCAGATCTTTCCGATTATAGAGCGAAACCCACCAAGCGCCGTAGGCATCCGGCGCATTCTTTGGGGTGATCTCGATGGTGAGGTTTCCCGCTTGGGCGATCCCCTTCTCAAGACCCAGCGAATAGAGAGTGCCAATCTCCTCCCGCGTCGTTAGAAATCCCGCGAGGTATCCCCGAAGAGTCTTGCGCAACTTCGTTTTTCCAGACTTTGGGCCGTAAATTCCAAGCTCGACGCCCGCGGGATTTTCGGGATCCCCATAGATGTTCAGTTCGATGTCGTTGTTTACGCGGAAGGATTTATAGGGGACATTCTTGAAGTCCCCCACGTCAATCACGGTTGCGGGAATCTCCACGAGGGACTTGATGGCGTCGTGCGTGCGGAGATCGTTGGCGATGACGCGCCAGGAAGGCAGCTTGCCTTTGCGGTTAAGGTCTGTGTAGAGCGCTTTGGCATCTGAGTTGTCGTTGATGCGCACGATATTGCTCTTGGGATACGCAAGCTCGTTGAGCTTCTGCTGCATCAGTACGGCGTCCCTTGTGTTCTTGATGATAAGTCCACGGACGATGGTCCCATCCTTAAGAATGATGCTGTCGGGCGCGCGAAACGAGTCGTCGGCCGCGCGCAGAGAGGCGCCAAAGCAAATCGAAAGAAAAATCACTGGAGCAAACTTGCGCGCGGAATTCCTGATTGAAGAGATTGCCATTGCGCTGTAAGCGAACCATCTTCCGAAGATGGCTTCAACATGAATATCTCCAAATGGTGTCTGCTTCCGGCGGCAATTTTCCTTTTGTCCGCTTCCGGGTGCGTTATGCCTCCCAAGGCGTATAAGAAACCCGTCGCTGCAAAGCGCGGTGAACACGGGAAAATTCTGGTGGGGCACTTCGACCGCAAGTTTCCAAAACGAAGACCGCGGGGTTGCGCCAGATTCTCCCGACTATTTTAAGACGGACTGGGACATTTTCGCTGAGGAAGGACACATTCCTCCGCGCGGAGACGATGCCACGTTTTCGTGGACGTATTTCGACAGGGATCTTAGGACCCTTCGCAGGCTCGGCGTCAACCACTACCGATTTGGCATCGAATGGGGGCGGGTAGAGCCAAAGCCGGGAGTCTTCAACGAGGCAGCGATTCAGCAATACGTGAACATGGCTCGCAAACTGAAGGCGTCTGGCATCGAACCCATTGTCACCCTGTGGCATTTCACATTCCCGTCCTGGCTTTACGACAGCAATAAGAAGCGGACGTTCAAATTTTCTGCATCCGGATGTCGAAACCGCCTGGCGAAGGTATGTCGAAAAAATCGTCGGTGCGCTTGCTCCGTATGTGCGAATCTACGTTCCGCAGAACGAACCCAATGGCGACCTCTACATCGGGTACTTTCGGCGGGCACTGGCCGCCCGGCCTCTTGCTGACACCGCTCGCCCTGAAAGAAGGCCACGAAGGTCGCAGTGCGGATGTATCGCGACTCCGTCGCGATCATCCGCCGCGAACGCCCGGACGCCATCGTCATGGGAATTTATTCCATTCCGAACTGGCGTCGAAAGTATATCCAGGATCCCGCAGGGTTCGTCTACAACATGATGATGCATCAGAATTGGGACCACCTCGACCAGGTGGCGGACGTCACGGATATCGTCGGGCTCAACTACTATTATTCGCAGGATGCCACTCCGCTGCGCTTCATCCTTCGCGGCCACGGCGAGCAAAGCTCCAGCTACACGCAGAACGGATGGGAAATCGACCCGGAGGGTTTTTATCAAAGCCTAAGCACAGTCTACAAACGCTACGGCAAACCGATCGTCGTCTCGGAGAATGGCATCGGGACGCAAAGCGAGCAGAAGAAAATCCGCTACTTTCGCGAGCACGTAAACCAGATGCGCCGCGCGATGTCGGACGGCGTCGATGTGCGCGGTTACTTTCCCTGGACGCTCGTTGACAACTACGAGTGGGCGGAGGGTTATGCTGCGAACTTCGGCCTTACGAGCCTGAATCCTAAGACGAAGGAGCTGGTAATCGAGCCGACGGGCGTCTGGTTTAGCAAATTTATCAACGCCTATCCGGAGCCTTGAAGCGAAAACAATTGCTACGATCAGCCGACCGGAAAAGACCGTCTTGACGACCGAAATCCTAAGCCTTAACCAGCGAGATTTTTACCGATCCGACAGAAAGGGTTGCGTCGCGGGGCTTGACCAATCGTTCGCCGGCTTTTCTTGACGCCCTGAGGAGCGGTGCCGGGGTAATCTGCACCTGAATCGAATCGGGATCGGCTTCCAGAGCACGCGCAACCTCAGTGATGTCCAGCGTATCACTAGCGCCCCCGGCATGATGCTTTTTGGCGTGAGCATGTTCGAGCCCGAAAAGCGCCAATGTGCCCGCAAATGAAGGATTGCTGTGGTCAAGCTTTGCCTGGGTTGGCGGGTTTAGGAAGACGTCGTAGGCCATCGCTTCGCCCGGCTTTAGTTTGATGTCGGAAAAGGTCAACAAGGCCCTTTGCGTTTCGCCGGCAGGCTCCGCTCTCAGAGCAGCTTTCAATCCCATCTGACCCAACGGCGACTCGGGCTTTGGCGATAAGACGACGGTAACTGGATTTGCGCCTTTGATGACAAAGCCCTGCTCCGAATTCGCGATTTCCGTGACAATCGGTGACTTGGTCGCCTGCTCTTGAGTGGCGAGCGGACCGGCCTGCGCGGGAATATTGTCCGATAGTCTTGGAGTGTTTGGTTGATCAGAGTCGTAGGCGATGCCGAGGTTTTTTACGGCCGTGTAAAACGCACGCGTTTCATTCTTCACAGACTTGTTTGCGTCATGGAACCACCATGGCTTCGCTTGAAACCATTGCG
>CAWASQ010000050.1:0-13330 GCA_963784465.1 uncultured Verrucomicrobiae bacterium | reverse complement strand
AACGATAATTGTTGCAGGTCGTTGCATGTATGGATTCCGAGGCTCGCGAACTTTTCTGCGCTTTTGGGCCCGACGCCCCAAATTTTCCCGACTGGGAGTTTTCGCATGAATTCCTCGACATCGTCCGGAAGAATGGCGAATTGGCCATTTGGTTTCCGCCACTCGCTTGCAATCTTGGCAAGCATCTTGTTCGGTGCGATGCCCGCGGAGCACGTCAGGCTCGTGGCTGCGTAGACGCGCGCTCGAAGTTCTCTGGCGATGTCCCAGGCGTAACGGCCGAGTTCTGTCACGTCCAGGAACGCTTCGTCGAGGGAAAGCGGCTCAACCAGCGGCGTATAGCTCAGCAGAATCTTGCGGATCTTTGCCGATTCGGCACGATAGAGGTCGAACCGCACAGGAAGGAAGATCAGCTCCGGACACAATGCCCGCGCCTTGAAGCCAGGCATGGCGGAGCGGACACCAAATCGTCGCGCGTCGTAGTTGCAGGTCGTTACCACGCCGCGCGGACTTCCGCCGCCGACGGCTACGGGGTGTCCCTCAAGATCGGGGCGCTCCCGGAGCTCGATGGCGGCATAGAAGCAGTCCATGTCAAGGTGGATGATCTTGCGCAATCGCGTTTCGATTTGATTTGAGACGCTACTTGCAGTTGCACGGGTTCAACGAGCGAAAAAAGTGCGCGTCTTGAAGCAGGGGAACGCGATATATTGGTTACCATGCAGGTTTCGACGGTCTCATCCATCGTGGCGAGGACGTGCGGGCTGATTTCCTTTGCGCTGATTGTTGCGACGCTTTTCTTGCTTCGGGATATCTTCATCCCTCTGGCGTTGGCAATTCTCCTGAGCTTCTTGCTGGCGCCGGTGGCGCGGCGTCTCGAGCGCTGGGGCCTAGGTCGGGCTCCCTCGGTCATTTTATCTGTGCTCTGCGCCGGTCTTGTGGTCGGCGCGATCGGTTACACCTTCACCGGCCAGATGGCGGATCTGGCTGGCCAGCTGCCGCAATACCGCGCGACGATCTCCAAGAAGCTTGAAGCAATACGGCAACCCGACATAGGCCCCTTTTGGAGGGCTAAAGAAACGATTTCAAGCTTGCTGGATGAGATGGAGAACCCGAAGAGGGCGCCAGTCTCGTCCCTTCTCATCTCGAAGCCGTCCGTGGTGGTGGAAAGGCCTGCCAATACCTTCGATTTCGTCAGGAATTTGCTTGGCTACGTGACCTCGGCGTTGGGAACCGGTGCCATTGTTTTCATCTGCGTGTTCTTCTTCTTGATCGAGCGCGATGACATCCGCGACAGGCTGATCTACCTGACCGGGAGGGATCGTTATCACACGACGACGCAGGCTCTCAACGATGCGGGCAAACGCGTGAGCAGCTTTCTGCTCATGCAGCTGATTGTGAATGTTACCTATGGCATCCCGATAGCCATTGGTCTTTTCCTTATCGGCGTTCCCAATGCCGGTTTGTGGGGTCTTCTATGCGCGATTCTGCGTTTCATTCCTTACTTGGGGCCCATCCTCGGCGCAGCATTTCCGCTGGCGATTTCTTTCGCTGTGTTTGAGGGATGGGCTCAACCGCTCCTCACGCTGGGACTGTTCCTGGTTGTTGAAATCGTCAGCAACAATTTCGTCGAGCCCTGGCTCTACTCCTCCAGCACGGGCCTGTCGAAAACGGCCATCGTCGTCTCCGCAATTTTCTGGGCATGGTTATGGGGCGGCATCGGCCTGCTGCTGGCGACTCCCCTAACTGTCTGCCTCGCCGTTCTGGGAAAGTATATCCCGCAACTGGCATTTCTGGACGTCTTGCTCGGTTCACGGTTCGCGATGGCCCCCTCGGACCAGTTCTACCAGCGCCTGCTCGCTTTTCGCGACGAAGAAGCGGGAAAAGTTGCACGTGATTTTCTTAAGATGCATCCATTCGTGGAGCTATGCGATGACGTGATGATCCCCGCCTTGGTTCAGGTCAAGACTGCCTGGCATGAAGAGTTTCTCGACGAACGCCATTTCGAGTTTGCGTGCGATACGGTTGACGAGATTGTTGCCGACCTCGGGTCTGGATCCCAGCCGGATTGGGATTCAAGCAACGCGCCATGTTCGGTTCTGTTCCTCCCGGCAAGCGACGCTGCGGACGAGACGATTGCCCATATGGTTGCATCGATCCTCCAAGCTGACGGTTTTCGATGCGAGACCGTTTCGTCCCATGCCCTGGCAGGCGAGATCGTCTCCAACATTGCGGACTACCCAGGTGCGCAAATTTGCATTTCGGCGGCGCCTCCTTTGGCACAACGCCATGCTCGCTACCTTGTGAAGCGATTGACGGCGGTGATTCCGGATGCGCCAGTGCTCGTGGGAATCTGGGGAGCATCCGAGGATCGCGCCAAGCGTCTGGAGGCGGCAGAATCACTGACTGTGGTGGCAAATGCGCGAAGCGCCGTTGCGGAGATCAAGCGGCGGCTTCCCGTGCCGGCGCAAGCCGCGGCGGCCGCAACCGCGCTGGTTTCAACGGTTCCCGCAGGAAGTGACTAGAGCGAGGAACGGTTCGGACGATCGCCTGGATCGGAGGGAATGGCGAGTCGGCGAGGTCTTGACGCAGTTCACCGAGACATTCGCGCACCGCGCCGCCCGGCGGCGCGGTGCGCGTTCGCGACCTTTACTTGTCGGCCGCGAGTTCCGCGTCACTATTGACGACGCTCTCCGCAATCTTGCTGAGTTTCTGGTCGGCCTCGCATTCCTCCTCGAAGGTGTCTTCGAGCAGGGAGGCAACTTTGTCCTCCCCAAGAAGCTTCGCGAAGGTGCGGGCGGTTCCGTAGCCGGCGATCTCGTAGTGCTCGACCTTCTGAGCAATGCTGATGATCAACGCATCGCGTACGCCTTCGGCTGCTTCCAGGTCGAGAGTGCCTTTGCCTTCCTCGATAAGGCCCTCCATAGCCTTGCACTTTTCACCTCGAGTCGAGGCGTCCAGCTGCTTGAGCGCTTTTTGCAGCCTTTCGGCGTGGCCCTTGGTCTGCTCCAAATGCTCCGCGAAAGCCTCGGAAAGCTCCTCGTGTGATGAGGCCTTGACCATCTTGGGGAGCGCCTTGGTTAGCTGAACTTCAGCGCTGTAGAGGTCCTGCAATTCGTGGACAAGCACGTCGTGGAGTGTATTGATTTTCATAACAAGCTTCTATCGCCGCTCACCCGTGCCGAGGCTGGATCCGAGGCGTCGATGATCGCCCTGAATGAAGGATAGGGGACCGGGCGAAGGCGAATTCGTTCGCGTCCAAGGGCACTCCAGCCCGTAAGGCGCTCGCCAATCGGCAGAACCGATGCATCATGTGCAAATGTCGCTCGAGGACTACACTCGGAAACGAGACTTCACGAAGACCGCCGAGCCAAAAGCGGTCAAATCCACGAAGCCCGGACGGCGCTTTGTCGTCCAGAAGCATGATGCAACGCGTTTGCACTACGATTTCCGCTTGGAACTTGGGGGCACGCTAAAATCGTGGGCAGTTCCGAAGGGAATCCCTTTCAAGAAGGGGGAAAAGCGGCTTGCCGTGCACGTTGAGGATCACCCGGTAGCGTATCTTGATTTCGAGGGAACGATTCCGAAGGGCGAGTATGGCGGAGGAACTGTCATGGTCTGGGATTACGGCACGTTCGAGCCGCTGTCGAAGGCGCCTACGAAGGAACTGGAAGGCGGAAAACTGCATTTCGTCCTCAACGGCACAAAGCTCCAAGGCGAGTGGTATCTGGTGCGTTTGCGAGATGAAAAACAATGGCTGCTCATCCGCGGCGGAGAGGATCTTCGGCCAGTCTCGAAAAAGCTGGACGATACCTCCGCTCTTTCAGGGAAGAGGATGAAGGAGCTTGCGAAGGGTGATCGGATCTGGAGATCGGGTCGGGCGGCCAGGTCGCTTTCTTCGGAGAAGAAAACCACTTCTTCCGCGCCGTTGCCGGCCTTTATCGAGCCGATGGCGGCCCTCCTGGCAGAGACGCCTCCCCGGGGCGAGTGGCTGTACGAAATCAAATTCGACGGCTTCCGTGCCATCGCTCTCCGGGGCGGACATGAGACGCGGCTGCTTTCGCGCAACGAAAAGGACTTCGGAGCAAAATTCCCGGAAGTGACTGAGGCAATCTCCCAGCTGAAGGTCCAGGATGCGATCATCGATGGGGAAATTGTCGCGCTCGACAAGCAAGGGTTGTCATCGTTTCAGCTGTTGCAAGCCTTCGAACTCGGGCAGGAGCGGCCGCCCATCTTTTTCTATGCCTTCGATCTTCTGCGGCTTGATGGGAAGGAACTGCTCGCGCACCCGCTGAGCGAACGAAAAGCGATGCTCCAGAAGCTCTTGAAGAATCCGCCGGGAGTCATCCGGTTCTCGGCCTCCCTTGGCGAGGACGCCGAGGAACTCGTTCGTAAGGCGCGCGAAATCGGAGTCGAAGGACTCATTGGGAAGCGCAAGAACTCCGTTTATGAACCGGGCCGGCGCAGTGGCGCGTGGATAAAGCTAAAGTTTCAGAGCGAGCAGGAATTCGTAATCGGCGGCTACACAGCTCCGGGAGGAACCAGGAAATATTTCGGCGCGCTGCTGGTGGGGGTCTACGATGGCAAAGCGCTCATCTTTGTCGGCAAGGTTGGGACGGGTTTCAATGAGGCGTTGCTGCGACGTCTCCACTCGAGATTTCAGAAGATTCGGGAAGAGGCTTGCCCATTCAGTAATCTGCCGGAGGAGCGAGGCGCGCGATACGGCCAAAGCATCACCGCATCGGAAATGAAGCGTTGCCGTTGGGTGCAGCCAGAACTGGTATGCCAGGTGCGATTCTCGGAATGGACCCGCGAAGAGAAACTTCGGCAGCCGGTGTTTCTCGGAATTCGCGAGGACAAGAGCGCGAGAGAAGTTGTGCGCGAAAAGACGAGCGCAAAATAAATGGGCAGCAACAGGTGGTTGGTATTACTTCCAGTTCTTACCTGCTGTTCTTACACTTCAGCATGAGAGCTCTCGTGACCACGAAAGGGCAAGTTACCATTCCGAAGGAATTGCGAGAGAAGTTCGGCATTAAGCCGGGATCGGAGGTGGATTTTGTCGCTGGAAGCGACGGCATTCGGTTGCGCAAAGTGGTCGATTCGAAGCAAGCGGTTCGCTGTCCTGGGTTGTCTGAAGAACGAACTCGCGGGGCGCAGCGTAGAGAAGTTGATGGATGATCTGCGCGGGCCGGTGGAATTGCCCCGGCGACACCGAAAGGAAAGCGAGAAGTGAGCGCAGTGGCGGTCGACACATCGGTCTGCTGGCGATTTTCAAAGGCGAGCCGAGAGGCGAGTCTGGTTAGATTGTCTGCAATCGGCGGCGGAAACGGCAACGCTGCTCGTTTCGTCCGTTGTGCTGGCAGAAGTGCGTTCCTTCTTTCCGTCCGATGATGCGTATCGCAACGCCCTGCGCGGGATCGGCCTTAGGCACACTCCATTCACCGAAGAGGCCTCGCTTCTCGCGGGAAGGATTTTCCGGACCTACCGCGATGAAGGTGGAGCCCGAAAGACGATTCTCCCCGATTCTTTGGTGGCGGCTCATGCGGCTACGCAGGCGGATTCGCTCGCGACAGAGGACCGTGGCGATCTCCGAAGTTACTTTCCCGCCGTTCGCCTCCTTACTGTCGATCGCTCATAACCGACGCAATATTTGGAACTGACCATAAAGAGCAGGAGTTGATCAGATCATTCCAATTTTGAGGGGAAAATGGACTCCCCCTGGCGCCAGCTCTATTTCTCTTTGCCTTCTGCGCGGGCTGCCTTCTTCTGACGCTTTAGAACGGCTTTTTCGAGCTTTTTGATCTTCTTGCGCAGCTCAGAGTCCTTCGCGCCACAGTCCTTGTCCCCCGGCAAAATCTTGTCTGCCGCTTCAAGTGCTTCATAGAGGGCTTCGTACTCCTTTTCGGTCATAGGGCGACTGCGATTCTGAGAGTATCCGGCATCGGATCCGCGCTGGCAAATCGAAAGCTTCGTGAGGCGGCAAACGGTGGCAGGCGGACACTGATAGCTGCGTGGCCTGGGCAATCGCGAAGTGCGTCGCTATCGCTCATTCAGGTCGGGCAGCGGAATTTGAAAGCACGACCGCTATCGGAACGGCCTCGGAGCGCAGACGAACACAGCCCAGGATCACGCACAGCAGCCCGAATGTAGCAATGAATTCACTAAAAAGCTGTCCACCACCGGAGCGGGCGTGCTGCGAGACTTGTATGAGGGCCTCTTCAAACATCAGGTGCGCCACACCGACGCCGATAAATGCGCCGAACATCTGGCCGGCGATGTATCCCGGGACATCGCTCCGGCTAATCCCACCCTGAGAGGCACTCGCCAGCGTTACCGCTGGATTGAAATGGCCGCCTGAGATCGGCCCGAATACAAAAATGAGGGTCGCCAGCGTAGCGCCCGTGGCCAGCGTATTGGCAAGCAAAGCGATGGCGGTGTTACCACCCGCCAGTCTTTCTCCCATAATGCCCGAGCCGACCACCGCTGCGAGAAGAAATGCGGTTCCCAAGACCTCCGCGATGATGCGGCGTGAAAGAGTCATGGCGTTTTTTACGAGCAGCAGCTTGGAGCACAGCATGGCGCGGCAGCAGGCTTGCTCGCACGAATGAAGGCACTCATGAACTTTCCTTCCACTTCTTTGACGATCGAATCGACATTGACGCCTCGACCCGTCAGGAAAGCCCTCGCGTCCCCGATGCTGTACACTCGGGTAGGCTGGATATTGATATTGTCAAATCCGGCCTTGGCCAGTTTTGCCACGTAATCGTAATCACTCAACGCACCTGCCACGCAGCCCACCCAAAGCTCCACGTTCTTCTTGATCTCAGCAGATACGTGCCCGCGAACGACGACATCGGAGACGGCAAAGCGCCCGCCCGGTTTGAGTACCCGAAACGCTTCTTTCACTATGCGGTCCTTATCGCCTGAGAGGTTGATGACGCAGTTTGAGATGACGACATCCACCGAGTTATCAGGCATTGGAATATCCTCGATTTCCCCTTTGAGGAACTCGACATTGAGAAGGCCGCTCTCTCGCTTATTCTTTTCGGCGAGCGCCAGCATCTCGTCCGTCATGTCGAGACCGTACGCTTTACCGGTCGGGCCGACGCGGCGAGCCGACAGCAGCACGTCTATGCCCCCGCCCGAGCCAAGATCGAGCACGGTTTCACCGAGTTTCAATTCGACAAGGGCAGTGGGATTACCGCAGCCCAGAGAGGCTTTGATCGCTGTCTCGGGTAGCTCGCCCACCTGTGCAGCGTCGTAGAGCTTTGCGGTTATTGGTTCACAAGAGTCTTCCAGCCCCGAAGCGCTGCAACAATGGCCAGCGCCGCCTGTTTGGACACGCGCCGCAGCCTGTCCATACTTCTCGCGGACGATTTCTTTAATCTTCGGTGTACTCATGGCTAATCTTCTGTCGTTAGGTGGGGTTACGTGGCCAAGCGAGCTTCTCAAATGACGGATCAATCTGGCTAGAGCGCCGCGTTTCGCTTGGCGCCTTCACGCAGGCCAGCGGCATAAGCCTCAAAGACCAGCTTGATTTGGTCCCGCACCCGGCGAAACTCGGAGTAGATCTGATCCTCTGTTCCTTTGGCATGGGCCGGGTCGTCAAAGCCCCAGTGGTAACGGTTCACCTGTCCGGGAAACATTGGGCAAGCTTGGTCGGCATTTCCACACACCGTAATGACAGTATCCACCCTGCGATTCAGATACTCGTTCATGTGCTTTGAGGTGTGGCGGGAAATGTCGATGCCGATTTCCTTCATCACCTCGGTCGCCTTCGGATGAACGTAACCGGCAGGCCTCGAGCCAGCGCTTTGCACGTCGATAAAATCACCCGCAGCTCGCCTTAAAACTCCTTCGGCAATGTGACTGCGACAGGAATTGCCGGTCAGAGTATAAGAACCGTCGGCTTATCGCTCATAACACTTCGATATTGCGAGTCAGGCGGCCTTTGAACGTCAAAATGAATTCTCTCACGAATGCCGATTTCCCTGGTCGCTGCTTCCAGACGCAGAGCGTCGAGCTTCTCAAACGGCAGCGAGGCCAGGAGCTCGAGGCGGCGTTTTATTTGCTGAGCGACTTGCCAGAAGGCTCGTCGCTTTTCCGCTTTCGATCCTTCCACCGCGGCTGGATCGGGAGAACTCCAATGTGCTACAATCGGCTGGCCAGGCCAAATAGGGCAGGTCTCCTTGGCATTGTCACAGAGGGTGATGACGAAATCGAACTGTACATCTTTGAACTCTTCCCAGGGCTTGCTGTATGAGTCCGATGCGTCGATTTTGAAATCCTGTCGGAGAATTTCGAGTGCGAGCGGATGTGGCATGGGTTTTGGCCTCGCTCCGGCGCTGTGGGTTTCAAACCGAACAGGTGCGATCTCTTTCAAGAGGTATTCGGCGAAAATACTCCGAGCAGAGTTGCCAGTGCATAGAAACAGGATCTTGAAACGAGGTTTGTTTGGGTTCATTGGATCTAGCAGTTGCAGGTGCGTTTGTTTTCGAGGGCTTCACCAATCCATCCGCAGTCAGCCCGCACTCGTTCGAGAGCCTTTAGATCAGCGCGGAATCGCTTGTCGGCAGGCGCGCAGTGCTGCAGGCACTTCAGATTGGCTCCCAACTCGGGCGGCGGTCTTGGAGGAAGGCTGTAAATCATCCAAGTGGCATGCCGGGTGCATTGAACCATTCCCCTCTTGCGAAGATAGGCGAGGTGCTGAGAGACCTTGGTCTGCGCGATGCCCAGAATTTCCTGGAAGTGGCAAACACAGAGCGGACCGCGCGTCAGCAAATGGATGATCCGCAATCGCGTGGCGTCGCAGAAGCATTGGTAAATCTGAATCAGCTCCATCGGGTTAAACATATGTTGCCGACTATATATGTCAAGTCATATATATGTATAAGCACATATATTGCTGGTGAGGCACGCGATCGCCCTTAGTCGAGGTGGATGCGGTGCAGTCCGAATCCGTTGCAAGAGCGCCGATTGTTGTAGAATACGGGTGTCGTGGACATCCTCATTTTTCAGCAACTTGCCGTTTCGTTCGGGTTGGGCCTGCTCTTGGGTTTGGAACGCGAGCGCAGGGGATCGCTAATCGCGGGAATTCGCACATTTCCTCTCATCTCGCTTTTTGGAACGGTGTGTGCGCAAGTCGGGCAGGTTTTTGGCGGTTGGATCGTTGCTGTTGGCTTGGTCGCGCTCGCGGCGGTTGTGGTTTCCGCAAATTTCGCACAAATGAGGAAGGGCGCAATCGATCCCGGAATGACGACCGAGATCGCGGCTCTTCTTCTGTATGGGGTAGGGGCTCTAATTGTGACTGGCTATCTGGCGGCGGCGCTTGTGATTGCCGGTGCTATGGCGTTGCTGCTGCACTCGAAGACGCCCTTGCATAACTTCGCCAAGGCGGTTGGTGAACGAGACATGCGGGCGATTATGCAATTCGTTTTGATCAGCCTGGTGATTCTGCCGATACTTCCCTCTGAGGAATACGGTCCTTACGGCGTTTGGAATCCGTTTAAGCTTTGGTTGATGGTGGTCCTTATCGTCGGAATCAGTCTGGGAGGATACATTGCATACAAGCTTTTCGGCGCCCGGGCGGGAGCGGTCCTGGGAGGAGTCATCGGCGGGATGGTTTCGAGTACCGCAACGACGGTTAGTTATGCCCGGCGAACCGGTTCGGAAGGTGCACTGGCCTCCTTGGGCGCGTTCGTCATAGTAACTGCATCCTGTGTTTCCATCATGCGGGTAGTCGTGGAAATTGGCGCCGTGGCGCCCGGGCAATTCCCCGAGATGGCGTTGCCACTTCTTGCCATGCTGGTCTGCTGCATCCTTACCGCGCTGGCCCTCTACTTTCCGACTCGGAGGCAATCCGCGAAGGATGCCGGAGCAGAAGAACCCAGCCGAGCTCAAGCCGGCGCTGCTATTTGGCGCTCTGTACGCGCTCGTCTTGCTCGCGGTGGCGGCCGCAAAGGAATATTTCGGATCAGCGGGACTCTATGTGGTGGCTATCATCTCCGGACTCACCGACGTCGATGCGATTACGCTCTCCACGGGACAGCTGGCCGACTCGAAGAAGATCGAGGCACGTACCGCATGGCAGGTCATTCTCATCGCGGTCTTGTCAAATTTTCTCTTCAAGTTCGGCATCGTCGCCTCCCTCGGATCCGCGGGCCTTACGCTGCGCGTAGGATGCGCCTTCGCAGCCATGCTTGTCGCCGGTGCGGGGATTTTTTTTCTTTGGCCGAGCTAGCCCGCAGAGTATCGCTAAGGCGCGCTTAACTTTCCGGTTCCGTGATGAGTCGGAAAACTCCCTGGTCGTCACGATAAAAGCCGCGGAGAAGGACCTTTGCGGAGTCACCCATCTGGTCGATCTTTTTTGAACGTCGGGCGTCTTTTTCGCTCCAGCCTCCGGAGATTACGCGGCCTCGTTTGTCGATGACTTCGTTTACCGGGCGCACGAGCCTTGCGTATTCTGCATCGTTCAGCCGGACTTTTTCCAATTCTTTCCGGTTGTACAGAGAGACCCACCATGCACCGTAAGCATCCGGCGCATCCTTCGGCGTGATTTCGAGCGTGATGTTTCCCGCCTGAGTGATGCCCTTATTAAGGTTCAAGGAGTAAAGGGCCGCAATCTCCTCACGCGTTGTCAGAAATCCCGCCAGGTAGCCGCGAAGAATCTTGCGCAGTCGCTTGTTTCCAGATCCTGGGCCGTAGATTCCAAGCTCAACGCCGGCAGGATCTTCGGGATCTCCATAGATATTCAGCTCGACGTCATTGTTTACGCGAAAGGACTTGTAGGGAACGTTTTTGAAGTCTCCAACGTCAATGACGGTCGCGGGAATCTCGACAAGGGACTTGATGGCATCGTTCGTGCGAAGATCGTTCGCAATTACACGCCAGGAAGGCAGCTTGCCCTTGCGATTCATGTCCGTGTACGCGGCCTCGGTATCGGCGTTATCGTTAATGCGCACGATCTTGTTCTTCGGATACTCGTCCTCCTTATTTTCGTGCTGGATGAGGACCGAATCGGCGGAATTCCTGATAATAAGTCCTCGCACCACCCTGCCGTTCGTGAGAACGAGGCTGTCGGGAGCGCGAAAGGAATCATCTTCCGCGTGCAGGCCGGCTCCACAGCCGACACAGAATATAATTGCCAGAACGAGTTTGCGTGCGGAGTTCATTTTGAAGAAATTACCATCCACTTGTAAGCGAATCATCTCCCGAAGACACGTTCAACATGAATATCTCCAAACAGTATTTCTTTCCAGCGGCCGTCATCCTTTTAGCTGCTTCCGGGTGCGTCTTGCCTCCGAAAGCGTACGAGAAGCCGGCGGCTGCGAGCACAGTCAATACGGGAAAGTTCTGGTGGGGCACGTCGACGGCAAGCTACCAGAATGAAGATCGAGGCGTTTCGCCGGATTCACCCTATTATTTCAAGACCGATTGGGATGTTTTTGCGGAGGAAGGGCGCATTCCTCCGCGCGGCGAGGATGCGACGTTCTCGTGGACACTCTTTGACAGGGACCTCAAGATCCTGCGCAGGCTCGGCGTAAACCATTACCGCTTCGGGATCGAATGGGGTCGTGTCGAGCCACGGCCGGGAGTCTTCAACGAGGCGGCCATCCAGCAGTATGTGAGTATGGCACGCAAACTAAAGGCTGCCGGCATAGAACCCATTGTCACCCTCTGGCATTTCACCTTCCCGTCCTGGCTTTACGACAGCCGCAAGAAAGGGCGCTCGAATTTTCTCCATCCTGACGTCGAAACAGCCTGGCGCAGATACGTGGAGAAAATGGTCGGCGCCCTGGCGCCGTACGTGAGAACCTACGTTCCGCAGAACGAACCCAACGGAGACCTTTACATTGGATACTTTGGGGGCCATTGGCCGCCCGGACTGCTTCTCACGCCGCTGGCCCTAAAAGAGGCGACGAAGATCAGCGTGCGGATGTATCGTGATTCCGTCGCTATCATTCGGCGGGAACGTCCGGACGCGATCATCATCGGCATCTATTCGCTGCCGAATTGGAGACGCAAGTATTTCCAGGATCCTGCCGGGCTTGTTTATAACATGATGATGCATCAGAATTGGGACCACTTGGACCAGGTGGCCGACGTCACCGATATCATCGGGCTGAACTACTATTATTCACAGGACGCGACGCCAATGCGCTTCATTCTTCGCGGCCACGGCGAACAAAGTTCAAACTACACCCAGAATGGCTGGGAGATTGACCCGGAGGGCTTCTATCAAAGCCTGACCAGAGTTTACAATCGCTACGGCAAACCGATTATTGTCTCGGAAAATGGCATCGGCACGCAAAGTGAGCAAAAGAAAATCAGGTACTTTCGCGAGCATGTGAATCAGATGCGGCGCGCCATGTCGGACGGTGTCGATGTGCGCGGGTATTTCCCGTGGACGCTGGTTGATAACTACGAATGGGCGGAAGGCTATGCTGCGAACTTCGGTCTGACGAGCCTGAATCGTGAGACGAAGGAGCTGATAATAGAGCCTACAGGGGTCTGGTTTAGCAAATTCATCAAGGCCTATCCGGAGCCTTGAAGCAAACAATTCGCAAAATCAGCCACCGGAAAACGCAGCCATCTGATGATCGATATTGCGTTCCTTAGCGGCTATCTTAGGCTTTAACCAGCGAGAGTCTTATCGATCCCACAGAAAGAGTTGCGTCGCGGGGCCTGACCAATCGTTCGCCGGTTTTTCTTGACTCCCTGAGCAGCGGCGCCGGGGCAATCTGCACCTGAATCGAATCGGGATCGGCTTCCAGAGCACGCGCAACCTTGGTGATGTCCAGCGTATCACTCCCGCCTCCGGCAGGGTGCCTTTTGGCATGAGCATGCTCGAGCCCGAAAAGAGCCAATGTCCCCGCAAATGAGGGATTGCTGTGGTCAAGCTTTGCTTGGGTTGGAGGGTTTAGGAAGACATCGTAAGCCATCGCTTCGCCCGGCTTTAGTTTGATGTCGGAAAAGGTCAGCAATGCCCTGCGCGCTTCGCCGACAGGCTCCGCTCGGAGAGCGGCTTTCAATCCCACCTGACCCAACGGAGACTCGGACCTTGGCGATAACACGACGGTAACTGGATTCGCGCCTTTGATGACAAAGCCCTGCTGCGAGTTGGCGATTTCGGTGACAATCGGTGGCTTGGTCACCTGCTCTTGAGTGGCGAGCGGACCGGCCTGCGCGGGAATATTATCCGATAGTCTTGGAGCGTTTGGTTGATCAGAGTCGTAGGCGATGCCGAGGTTTTTTAAGCCCGTATAAAACGCACGGGTTTCATTCTTCACGGACTTGTCAGCATCATGGAACCACCATGGCTTAGCTTGAAACCATT
>CAWASQ010000049.1:0-16535 GCA_963784465.1 uncultured Verrucomicrobiae bacterium | reverse complement strand
CTTCTCCCAATCTTCGCGGTTTTCTACTTTGTCGATCTCGGCGAAACAGGATTTTTTGAGTTCGGCAACGGAAGCCATGTCTCCGCCTGATGTTGCGTGATCTTTCATAAGCCACTTTATGACCGCCAAAACAACAGACTCGTCGCTTTCCCGATGCAAGCATGTCGCAAGCATTCTCGATCCGGCGCCTGCGCGTTTCCGGTTGCTTGGCTGAGCTGATCCAGAGAATCCAGTCCCGGCGCGCCATGGGTGTGATATCCGCCCACAATGCCTGCGCCAGCGGGGCAGCGGCAAGGGCTTTGCGTAGATCCATGGGCACCCTGGTCTCCGGTTCTTCTCCGGCCCGCGTAATCTCCACCGTTACCGTGTCTCCAGCGTCTGCGCCTGCAGCATCCTGCAAGGCTTTGTTAACCCTGAGCCAGTGACTTCCTTTGCCGTTTGGTTCGAGAGCGGCTCGAAAAGGGAAGCCATTGATAGTTCCCTCAACCATCGTCATACCTCGTGATGGAAGCTTCGCACTCGCGTTCTTGGGCAGAGTTAGAAGGGTCCACGATCCAATCTTTTCGGTTGCCTTAGGCCGAAACAACTTGGCACTGAAGCGAATCGTTGACTTGGTTTCTTGCAGCTTAGCCAGTTTCATAAAATTATTTTACCAAATCTTCTATTTCAATTTTTCTCAAGATCTAGGTGATGTTGCCGATCGCCCTGGGCCAGCTCTGAATCCATTCAATGCTCTCTTAAGTGCGCTACATCCTGGCTCTCCTGACCGTTTCGACTTGGAGAGTGTATCCGTTTCGATTGGCGAAAGGCTTAACCTTGCCGCGAACTTCGACTATGGGATGGCGGATCGTTTCCGCCCCGAATCTCCGATACGCGCTAGCGAAAAGCTCGCATTCCAGGATGCCGGAGTAATCACAGATGGAGATGAACTTCATCATTCGACCATCCATCTGATGATGCAGCCTGTCTTCGACGATCATCCCAGCAACCGTAACGCGCCGTGTGGGATAGTTTCCGACATCGGCAATTGGACAATAGGTGTTCCACTGGACATCTGAATACAGATCGAGTGGGTGTCCCGAAACGGCAAAACCCAGCAGTTCAGTTTCTGCTTTGTGCAGTTCCGCGTCATTAAAAGGCCAATCCGACAACGGAGAACGCACGCGCAGATAGAAATCCCGCAGCGAATCTTTCCGGCTCGCCAGCGTTCCAGGGTCGCAGCGCTGATGCCGCTTATCTGGCACAAGGGAACGCGGATGGACCCGCCTTCGGGAAAATAGGCGTCTAACCCGGAAAAAATCACGCGCGGGCAAAAAAGTAGCGAAGTTCACGGCCTAAGCCGCTAAGGTTGTTGGTGTTCTAAACAATCAACCAAGAGAACTTCGCTATGACAGAGTGTAAGCAGGAGGTTTTCGAATTTCAAGTCCATGGAAGCCGTAAAGTGACGGGAGATTTTTCCGGAGGTTACCTTAGCAGCGACGGCGGGGCGGTGTTTTTGCGTGGAGTCGACTTGAAGATGGGACTCATTGAGCGGCTGGGCGGGTGTTTTTCGGACTATCGGCTCCCGTGCTTGGTCGAACACAAGGTTACCGAGCTTTTGCGTCAGCGCATCGGGGCATTGGCTCTTGGCTACGAGGATCTCAACGACCACGACCGGCTCAAACTCGATCCGTCCACGCGCTGATCGCGGGCAAGGCCGACGTGCTCGGAGAGGATCGGCTGTGCGAAGGGGACAAGGGCAAGGCGCTGGCGGCGCACTCGACCTTGAACCGGCTTTGAGCTCTCTGGCCTTGGCGGGACACTCGTTACAAGAAGATCATCGCCAAGCCCCAAGAGATCGAAGCCTTGTTAATCGAAGAGGGAGTAAAAGCCATTCCGCGAAAGAGCCGGAGATCATCTTGGATTTGATGCTCACTGACGATCCTTTGCATGGCAACCAGGAAGGAGCTTTCTTCCACGGTTACTACCGCAACTACTGTTACCTGCCACTCTACTGCTTTTGCGGCAACATTCCGCTCTTGGCGCAACTGAGAGACGCCAAACGCGATGCCAGCAAGTGTGGGTACGGTGGAGGCGCTAAGGAAAAATCACGTGCGCCATCTCGCAAGCGCTTTGGGCGGAAGGTGCGCCATCATTGTGCGGGCCGACAGCGGCTTCGCCCGCGAGGAGATCATGGCGTGGTGCGAAGATAACGGGGTCTATTACTGCTTGGGATTAGCGCGCAACAAGCGACTGAGCGCCCGCTTAGGCAAATGCTTCGGAGAGCTTCACAGGGGGATCCAGTCTGGAGAGATCCAAGTGCCTTGCCGCCGCTTTGAGGACTTTGAGTATCGCACGCGCAAGAGCTGGGAGCCGCCGCGCGCCGGGTGGTGGGCAAGAGCCGAAGATCCAGCCCAATCCGCGCTTTTGGGTGGTTACCAACCTTCCCGCTGAAGGCTTACCCGGTGAGCCCCAAGAGCGCTTTGCAGCTCCCGCGCTCTACGAGAAGCCTTTCCACTGCGCGCGCGGAGAAATGGAAAATCGCATCAAGGAGGCGCAGCAGGACCTCTTTGCTGATCGCACCAGCACGAGCTGGATGGCCTCCAACCAACTCCGGCTCTGGTTCTCGGCTTTCGCTCATCTCATGGTCTCGGTGCTGCGGGCTGAGGTGTTGGGTGGGGCACTGATCTCGCCAGCGCTACCCTCGGCCAGATCCGGCTCAGAGCTTTTCAAGATTGGTGCCCGCATCAAGATCAGTTGCCGAACGCATTCATCTGGAGTTAGCCAGCGCCTATCCCTTCCCAGGAAACCTTTCCCGGCGCGCCTGTGCCAATCTCTGCGCGATGCCGGCGGGCTGAACTCCAAAGAGCCACTTGTAGACACAAGAAAAAGCGAGCTGACTTCAAGCTCACAGAGGACCTACCCAAAACTCTCATCCTCCAGGCAACAAAGACCCAAATGGCCACGCCCTGGCTCACCGGGCCAAGGCTCCCAAGCCCAAGAAGTCCCGCCCAAGGAATTCACGAGCTCAGAAATCTTCCCAGAAACGTCCAACGAAATCGCGTGTGAGCAATGCGGACTAACGACAAATTGACATCGGGCAATAGAAAGCCAATGCCAAGTCTCCGGCATTCCAGGCTGTAAACAAGGCGTCAGAAAACCCCTTTCCGTGCGTAAGCACACAGGACAGAAACTCCGCCGGGTAATATCGCTTCAGATGCGCCGCCTCATACGCTTCCACGCCATAGGCCGTGGAGTGGCACAGCGGTCATCAAAACGTCCCTCATCCATCTTCGTCAACAATCGCCTTGAAGGGAACGCTTTGAAGACGATTACCGGGGCGCTGGTGAACGGAGACGAACTCTCCTAGTCAATCAAAAGCGCAGTCGCTGGATGATCCCAACGACCAGCGCAACTCGTCCTTGAGTTCCTTCCCTCGCTTGCTCTTCGGCTGAACTGGCTTACGCATTCTTTGGCGGCGGCGGATAAAGTTCGTATTTCGGAATTGCCGGGTCCCACGGCTGTGCGTCTGAAACGAAAAAATCCATTTGCGCACGAAACCCGCTTGGATCGTCCAAGCTGCCCGCAGTAACTCCGACGAATCCCGTCGGCCGCTCATCGGATTGCCCGCCGGTAATTCGCGAGCCGCATTCAGCGCAGAAGCCGCGCTTGTGTTTGCCGCCCGCCGCGCTCGGTGTGAAATGGTAGCGCAGTTGCCCCTTGGTCAGACGGAATGCTGACGCCGGCACCAGCAGCCCGGCGACGAATCCGCCGCCAGTCACTTGCTGGCAGTCACGGTAGTGGCACTTGAACATCATGATCGGTTCAGCCGAGCATTCGTAACGAATCGCTCCGCGCACGCAGCCGCCGGCAAAGGGAATTTTGCGAATCATGCTCCGCATGAATGTTTACTCCGCGAGCGGTTTCACGGCTGGTCGGGAATTTCCGCCTCGACAAGTTTCGCCAACAGCTTCATCGAAACAAGAAGGGGTGAGTCCGGTTCGAGACCGTAGATGCTGTTTGGCAGGTAGGCGCCCTTGATCCCGGCAGCTGAGGTGGCGGCGCGCAACGTTGCACTGCCGATACCTGTCAGGATTTGACCCGGCAACAGGATGAGCCGGGCACCAAGAGTGCCGATTTGATTGCTCGCCAGCGGGGCCCCGCGGTGAGGCGCACAAATGAAGATCACGCGTTTAATGCGTGGATTGGCTTTGAAAATCAATGCCTGCTTCACCAGAGAGTCGGCTGGCAACTCCGCCATCATCTGCGGCGCGTTGCTCTTAAAGATGCCTTTCATGAGCACGTCACCAGTATCGATCACTTGGAGATGTGTGAGAACTCCACCGAGGCTGTGGTTGATGACCACCATGTCCCGAGTTTGAGGACAGAGCTCGTACACCGCCTTGAGCGCTTCGCGGAACTTGAGTGCCGAATAGCCAATCGGAACACCCGTCGGATAGGCAAGGACCCAGAACCGCCTGACCGCGGACACCCCGATCCAAGGAAGCAACATCCTGCGGGGATTCGGACGGTAGACACCCGCCATAGCCGGCGGGCGGGCTTTTCGAAACGAAGCTCTTGTTCTTGAGTTCAGACGGTGCCAGCAATTCGGTGAAGTAGGCCGGTTCCCAGCGCCCGCGGCCCGGGGAGCTGGCGAACTTCAAAGTATAGGGACCGGCAGGAATACTCAGTGTCGCAGGCAGCATGGGCGCTGAAGACGATTTCTCGACCAGCACAGCCAGCTCCGCGCAAGCGCGGTTATAAAGTGTGCGAGCGTGCTCGGTATCGCCCTCGGCGATGGCTTGGCTGGCGTTGTCTGCCGCGGCAAGGACTAGCCCGATACGCGTGCTTGCGTCTGGCGTGCGCCGGGCCTTGGCAAGAAGGGTAGCGGCCTGCCGGGTGGAACCGCCGGTCTCCTGCACGCGGGCTTCGCGGGAGGCACATCCCGCAATGGCGAAAGACAGGAGGGCAAGTGCCAGTCTCAGGCTGCGCGCAAGCTGGAACAATGATAGGTCTAGTGTGGTGTCACGGAATTACATGACATAAGTTAGCGACCTTTTCCAGGATCATGTCCGCGGAAGCCGTCCACCGGAAGGGTTTGGGATTGGCATTATGGTGGGCGAGGTAGTCGGTGATGGCTTGGCGCAATTCGGCGACGCTTCGAAAGCAGCCTCGACGAATACGTCGGCTCGTTATCTGAGCAAAGAAGCGCTCGACCTGGTTTAACCAACTTGAGTGGGTTGGAATGAAGTGAAGATGCCAGCGAGGTCTGCTCTTTAGCCAGCGGGCAACCTCAGCCGTCTTGTGCGTGGCGTAATTGTCCAGGATAAGGTGAACATCAAAATCGCAAGCAACCTCTCGCTCAATTTGACGCAGAAAGCTCAGAAATTCCTGGCTTCGACGACGCGATTTAGTGGCTCCAATGATCCTACCGGTTGCCACATCCAGAGCGGCAAAGAGCGAAGTGGTACCGTGCCGATAGTAGTCATGGCTCCAACGCTGGGGGCGACCCGGACGCATTGGCAGGATGGGCTGGCTGCGCTCGAGGGCCTGGATTTGGCTCTTTTCGTCCACACTAAGCACCAAAGCATTCTCGGGTGGGTTCCTATAGAGGGCGAACCGAGCGTTGCGCTCGGCGCGAACCCGGGGGTTCAAATCCCGAAGGATTGGCGCTCTCGCGCCTCGCCACACGGTAAAGCTGTTTGGCTCCTGAGGTGGGATTCGTCGGTGCTTATCGTTGTATTGTAGATGCTTATGATGAGTTGAGCTCAGTTATTCAAGACAATCTTTTGATACTCGAGGACTACCCGAACCACCATATTCAGAACTCAGTGCTGAAAGTTCTGCTGACAGCGAAATTTCGTCCCACTTCCGCCCGAGGTAGGTTTGCATTCTCAGGATTTGAGTTTGAAGCCACCGCCTTGTGCTGAGTTTACGACGGGATGGACGAGTTCCCGCATCCTCCCCTAATTGTCCGCGCACCGGCGCGAGGCGGCATCGACAATAATCTTGGCGGCTTCCTTGAAGCCGAGCTTGCCCGAATTGATGACAAGATGGTACTGATGAGGATCCTCAACATCCACGCCGAAGTAGCGGCGGACATACTGTTTGCGGACGCGGTCGGCCTTTGCAATGTATTCGCCAGCCTCCTTTTCACCTAGCTTGAAGTAATCCGCGATGTGCTGGATGCGCGACTCCAGTGGCGCCACCAGACGAACGTGGAAAGCATGAGATAGATTGGCGCAAATGACGTGTGCGGCGCGTCCGATTAAGACTACGCCGCCTGCTGTGGCCAGCTTACGAATTGTTCGGCTCATGCTTTGCACCAAGGCCGGAGTGGACGGATGAAGACCAAGGAGTTCTTCGAATGCGTCTTTAAGAGCCGGCTTTCCTTCCTCCTTGATGAACTCTTCCAAGTGCTTGGGAAGACCCTGATCCTCGAGCACTGCCTTCACAATATTTTGATCGAAGAGGGCCCACGATTGAGGCCTTCCCTTTTCAAGCGATTGAAACGAATCCGTCACCATTTGTCCTATTGTGATCGCACCGGCTCCGGTCTCCCTGGAAATTGTGATGGCGGGACGCTTTTCCTTCATTTCGACCCGATACTCTTTGGCTTGAGCGAGAAGATATGCCCTCCATTCATCAAGTGAAGACTTCTTCATATGCAAGGACTCAGTTCGCCGTTACGCTGAGACTGTCACTCATTTCTGCGGGATCGATGGAGAACCTCAGCAATTTCCGCGGTATGGTACATTCGATCATTTGAACTTTCGTGTGGATCACGACGAAGCCGGGACCCTTCACAGAATCTCCGAGAAAGAAGGCGCGGGACTTGTCGGCGATTTGATGCCAGATCCGCTTCATCGCGTCCGCCTCATGCAAATAGATTTCCGCCCTGCCGGTTAAGTTCACAATGAAGCTCAAGTCGTGATTTGAAAACATCCAATGGACGATCGGGTGTTTCTGGATCTGAGCGACCTTTCGGCTAGTGGCGGAGGTCAAGGTGTACAAGTCTGGAAAATCATCGAACGACATGGTGGCCATCCAGCGCGATTGAGGAAAGCCACTTTGATCAACCGTGCTGAGTATTCCAGGATTGTCGCCTCGCAGCAGTTCTCTTGCCATGTTGGTGATCTGATCGCGGTTTTTCGGATCAAGCGAGTCGACGTCAGTCTCAGGGAAAATATTCATAGTCTGGGAAGAGCCTAAGCTTCGGACATGCAAGCACTGCGATTGGCATGTCAGTTAGTTTCATGGGCCGCTAGTGCTCCGCCTTCCCGTGCATCGGCGAGCAGTGCATTGACACAGCGCGACCCATTTTCTCCTTCGTACTATCCACCATGCACTTCATCGTCGATTCGGGCTTTGTGTCCCGGCCCAGTTCCTTCAGCTTGTCAACTTGTTCAGCGGACAGGAGAGCTTTGGCGTCGCTTATCGCCTTCTCCTCGACCGTGCGAAGGCTAGTAACCTGGTCTTCAGTGAGACTAAGTTCTTGCTTCCATGCGAGCAGACTTTCCGGACTCTCTGGGTTGTGTTGTGTGGCACACATGTGCTTGCAATGTTCAATCATCGCCGTCTTGCTCTCATCCGATCTGCCCGAGGCGCCTGCGACTCCTTCGTCGCTTTGCTGGGCTCGAAGCCAAATTCCGCCTGTGAGCACCAATGCAACGGTTACTGTAAGAATTGTCGTTTTCATACCTTGGTTGAGTTCCTCTCGAATTGAATCTACAAGGACATCCGTGGCCGGCTTCTCGGATCTTGCCAATTGTTTAGCGATTGTTGCTCTGCGAAATTGTCAAACCGGCGCAACGGGGCCGTTGCTCGCGCCGAGCTGGCATTCTCGGTACTCGGCCTCAAACCGGCTGATACTGAAGTCGTGCCTAGCTCAAGCCTGTTGCAAAAGTGCGTCTATTTTTTGACGCGAGCGGCTTCGAAGGCGCGCTCTTTGTTGAGCGCGGAAAGCTGCCGCAACAGGGTTTGGAGTTGGCTCCAGGCCTCCACGCCGCGACGCACCTCGCTCTCCGCGGCCTTAGGCACATAATAGCCGGTGGTTTTTCCACGCTCCCCGCGGTAGCTGATGTATAAGTGCGGTCCGTGCTTGGGGCCTTGAGCGTGACAGCGGCAGCGCGGGTTGCCACAAGTGCGGTAGCTCTCCGAGAGCGTCCCGTGAATAGCGTGGCGCGCCAACTGCTCGATCTGCTCAAGCAATCGTTGCCGGGTGGGTAAAGCGACATTGTTCATTCATCTTGGGCCGGCCCGGCTCATAGCCACCAGGTTATGGGCAAGCACACAAAAGGCCACGTGTCTTTGGAATCCGGCTTCTCCTTTGTAGAAGGCCCGCTGCATCCCAAAGCGATGTTTGAGGGTGGCGATCCGCGCGCTGAAGGGGTCCAATCACTGCCTACTTGATATACTCGATTATGTCACAAGACTGCAACCCTAATCTCTTAAAAAATTCGCGGTGGAGTCCAAAGGCTAGCTTACCTACTTTTGCAACAGGCTTTAGCTAGCATCTCTCGCAAATCATTTCCGAAAAGCGCACTGAGAGGCGACGGTTTCGGGGTCGTACATCAAGGAGGTCAGAGCGCAAAAAAGACGCTGGGTAAGTTGCTCGGGGCTCTTCGCAATGAAGTCGCTAAAGAAGTCGACTTTGAGGCGCAACCAGAACCGTTCGATTGGATTGAGATCGGGGCTGTAGCCTGGCAAGGAGTGAACCTCGAAGTGGTGCCAATTCAATCTTTGAGCTTTGTGCCAACTGGCGTTGTCAACGATGAGCAGTCGACGTTTGGAGTCCAGAGGGGCAATCTCTTCTGCCAAGAAATCACCACGCGGCGGACAGAAAAGCTGTCAAACACCTAAGGCAACGCGAGCTCCGCGCGCCATTCGCCGGCGGCACTATCGAAATGTAGCTGAAAGCCGGCCTTCTTCGAGACGTGCTGCATTACGGTGTTGTCAGACAGGATGTGCGCGATGAGGCGGCTAAGCTTTTCTTTCCGACCGATCTCGACGAGCAGGCGCAGCAGCTTGGTGCCAAGACCGTTGCCCTGCCATTGGTCGCTGATTATGATTGCCCATTCCGCCTCGTCCAGCCCGTGCAATCTGCTTAGCCGTCCGACGCCGAGAATTTCGTGGCGACCGGTCCGTGGGTTCTGGTAATCGGCGACCAGCGCGATCTCGCGGTCGTAATCGTTAAAACAAATTCGCGTGAGGCGCTGGTGGGCAATGCGCGCATCGAGCCTTAACAGGCCGAAATAGCGAAAGCGCACGCTCTGCTCCGAGAGTGTCTTATGGAATTCGATCATTAGTGGCTCGTCTTCCGGCCGAATCGGGCGCAGCGTTACCGGAGTACCGTTGCGGAGTTTGCAGTGGGTGACGTATTGTGCGGGATAGGGGCGGATCGCGAGCAACGGCAGGTCATTTTTATTCGCCTCAATGTTGTGCAGAACCATCCGCGCATCGAGGGCGATGAGACCCGTCGACGAGGCAACGAGCGGGTTGATGTCGATTTCCTTGATCCAGCGCTGCTCGGCGACAAGTTGGCCGAACCGGACGAGTAATTGATCGAGAGCGGCAAGATTAACTGGGCCGTGACCGCGCGCTCCTTTGAGCACGGCGAAGACGCGGGTTTGTTCGACCAATCGGCGCGCAAGCGTTGCGTTGAGCGGCGGCAGCGCAAGCGCGCGATCTTTGAAGACCTCGACGAACTGACCACCCGCGCCAAAGAGCAGGACCGGACCGAATTGCGGATCGAGGCTGCTGCCCATGATCAGTTCGCAGCCCGCCGGTGGTATCATCGGTTCAACCGTGACGCCCAGGAAATCCTGGTGTCCGTCGTGTTCGCTAACTGACCGCTCGATTTCGCGATAGGCGCGCCGGACCGCTGCCGCGCCGCGCAGGTTCAACTTCACGCCGCCCACATCCGTCTTGTGCGTAATCGTCTCGGAATGGACCTTGAGCACCACGAACCCTCCAATTTTCTTCGCCACTTCGACGGCCTCCTCCTCGTTCGATGCAACGTGAGTCTCGACGATGGGAATGCCATATGAAGCGAGGATTTCCTTTGACTCGATCTCAGTGAGGAAAGTCCGCTTTCTCCTGCGTGCCCTTCGGATGATCTGATCGACGTGCCCGCGCTTCGCCGCTTCTGCGCCGGAGTAGGCGCCAAGAACCGGAGTTTCGTAGAGGGTGCGCAAGTTGTCGCTGTAGCGCCACATGTAGTTAAACGCGCGCGCCGCGGTGTCGGGATAGGCAAACGTTGGGATCCCGGCCCTGTTGAGAATCTCCTCGCCGGCGCGCACATGCTCGCCGCCCATCCAACTTGCCAGGATGGGTTTTCCATCGACCTTCGCGAAGGGTTGGAGTTGTTCGGCGGTGGCAGTTGCGTCGGTCATGGCCTGCGGTGTGAGGACGACCAGTATTCCGTCGTTGTTTGGATCTTTCGCAACGATCTCGACCGCCTTCGCGTAACGCTCCGCTCCGGCATCGCCGAGGAGATCGACGGGATTGCTCCGGCTCCAGTGCGGCGGCAGCAGTTGATTGAATCCGTCAAACGATTCGTGTGAAAGTTGGGCAATCTGCCCACCGGTGGAGACCAGCATGTCGGTCGCAAGCGCCGCGGGACCACCGGCGTTCGTGATAATGGCAAGGCGCGGAGTGCGCGGGCGCGGTTGTTTGGCGAGCACCTCGGCCATGTCGAATAGCTCGGCGATGGTATTCACGCGGAGTACGCCCGCGCGCCGGAACGCCGCATCGAGCACCTCATCGCTTCCGGTGAGCGAACCCGTATGTGAGGCGGCGGCCTTCGCCGCAGGCGCGGTCCGACCAACTTTGATGACAATGATCGGTTTAGTCAGTGCCACCTCGCGAGCGGCGGAGAGAAACGAACGCGCGTCTCCGATGCTCTCCATGTATACGATGATGCTCCTCGTATGGGGATCATCGCCGAGGTAGTAAATGAGATCGCCCCAGTTCACATCGAGCATCGAGCCGACCGAGACAAAAGCGCTGAAGCCGACGTTCTCTCGAAGGCTCCAATCCAGGATCGCTGTGCACAAGGCGCCGCTTTGGCTGATGAATCCGACGCTGCCGGGCAGCGCCATGCTCGCCGCGAAGGTCGCATTAAGGCCTGCGTGCGGTCGCATCACACCGAGGCAATTCGGCCCGATGATTCGCATCCTCCCGCGGCGCGCTTGCGTGAGGACCTGCTTTTCCAGTTTAATGCCCTCTGCGCCGCATTCCCTGAAGCCAGCGGAAATAATGATCGCACCTTTAGCACCCGCATCAACGCATTCGCCGATGATGCCAGGCACCGTGGCGGCCGGCGTAACGATGACTGCGAGGTCGATAGGATGTTCCACCTTGCCGACTTTCGGAACAGCGGGAATGCCGAGCACTCGCGCCCGCTTGAGATTCACTGGAATGATTTCGCCGCCGAAGTTGCCCGCCTTCAGATTGTCCATCAGCGTGCGCCCGACGCTGCCTTCGGCTTCTGTCGCACCAATCACCGCCACAGATTTCGGCGTGAGCATTGTTTCCAGAGCCGGTCGGCGCTCACGAAATATATCATGAACGGGCTCCAGCTTCTGCGGAGTGGTGGTTCTCATGGTTAGCTTGGCTGTGGCAGCGGCCGGGTGTTCGGGCCGGTTGCTTGTTTTCTTTCGTCTTGGCCGCGGACCCATTTTTCGAAGCCGACAATGAGCCCCGCCGCCAACGCGACGGCGCTCACGCGCAGCCACGCGGCAGCATCGAGCGGCGCGGAGTGGAAGGCTTCGTTCATGAACGGCACGTAGGTAAACGCCATCTGCGCGGCGATCATCGCAGCGACGCCCGCGAGCAGCCAGAGGTTCGAGAATGCACCGAGCGACCACGAGGAACGGGTGAGCGAGCGGCAGTTGAAGAGGTAACACAGCTGAACAAACACGATAACGTTGGCCACCGCAGTCCGGGCTTCCGCCAGAGAGGCGCCTCGCGAGTTCTCCCAAACGAAAAGGCCAAACGCACCGGCAAGGGTCAGCAAGGAGACGAGTCCGGTCCGCATAAAGAGCGGGAACGTGAGCAGCGGCTGGCGCGGGTCGCGCGGCGGACGCTCCATGAGCCCCGGCTCTTTTGTTTCGAAGGCGAGCGTCATTCCAAGCAGCACGGCCGTGGCCATGTTGATCCAGAGCAATTGCACCGGCAGCGCGGGGAGGGTGACACCCAGGCAGATGGCCACCAGCACGATCATCGCCTCGCCGACATTGGTCGGGAGTGTCCACACGATGAACTTGTTCAGGTTGTCGAACACGCAACGCCCCTCCTCCACGGCAGCTTCAATCGTTGCGAAGTTATCGTCGGTGAGCACCATGTCAGCGGCGCCCTTCGCGACCTCAGTGCCGCCGCGGCCCATCGCGATGCCGATGTCGGCCTGTTTCAGCGCCGGCGCGTCGTTCACGCCGTCACCGGTCATCGCCAGGACGTGGCCGCGTGACTGGAGCGCCTGCACAAGCAGCAATTTCTGCTCAGGCGCAACGCGCGCAAAGACCGCCGTGCGTTCCGCCGCGTCGGCAAGCGCGTCGCCAGATAGGCGCTCGAGTTCCCGGCCGCTCACCGCCTGCGGTTCCAGGCTGTCGTCCAGGCCGATTTGACTCGCGATCGCCCGCGCTGTGGCGAGATGGTCGCCGGTGATCATCTTCACATGGATCCCGGCGCCCTGGCAGCGATGGACGGCTGCGATCGCCTCGGGGCGCGGCGGGTCGATCATGCCTTGGAGGCCAAGAAAAGTCAGGCCACCGGCCACGTGACCGTGCTCGAGCCGCGCGTGATCGGATGCCGCGTGACGGCGAGCAAAAGCCAGCACTCGCAGCCCTTTGGCGGCCATGCGCTCGACGGCTTCGTGCGCCTGCGCTTTGTCGAACGGCACCAGTTCGCCGTGATCATCGAGGGCGGTCGTGCAGCGCTCGATGAGCCGCTCGGCAGCGCCCTTCTTGTAAATCAGGCGCCGGGCGCCGCTGTCATGCAGGGTCGCCATGAACTGGAGTTCGGACTCGAAAGGGATCGCGTCCAGCCGCGGGTGCGCGACGGTCAATTCGGCTTCGAGCAGCCCGGCCTTGCCTGCCACAACGAGGAGGGCAGCCTCGGTCGGATCTCCCTCGACGCTCCAGCGGCTTTCCTTCTCCACGAGCTGCGAATCGTTGCAGAGAAGGCCGGCCTTGAGGCACTCTGCCAAGGCGGGATGCCTCGTCAGGCTCGCGGGCCGGCCACCGAGGAGCAACTCGCCGCGCGGCTCGTAACCGGCGCCGGTGACGGAAAAGACTTTCCCTCCGGCGAAGATTTCCTGCACGGTCATCTCGTTCTCGGTGAGCGTGCCGGTCTTGTCCGAGCAGATGACGGTGGTGCTACCGAGCGTCTCGACAGCGGGCAGGTTGCGGATGATCGCCCGGCGCGCCGCCATGCGGCCGACCCCGATGGCGAGCACGACGGTGACTGCCGCAGGCAGCCCCTCGGGAATCGCGCCGACTGCGAGCGCAACGGCCGCCATAAACACCTCGACCGGCCTTTCGCCACGCCAGAGTCCGACTGCAAATGTCACTGCCGCGAGGCCGAGAATGAGCGAGAGCAAGACCTGGCTGAAGGCGGCGATCTTCCGTGTGAGCGGCGTCTCGAGTCTCACCGTCTTGGAGATCAGCCAGGCAATTCGGCCCGTCTCGGTCTTGTCGCCAGTGGCCCAGACGACTCCCTCGCCCTTGCCGAACGTTGCCAGCGTGCCGGCAAAAGCGAGGTTGCGCCGGTCAGCTAAAACAGTCTCCAGCGCGAGCGGGTTGCAGTGTTTGTGAACGGGGACCGACTCACCGGTGAGCGCAGACTCGTCGATTTGCAGGCTCCGCACGGACGTTAGACGGAGGTCCGCCGGCACGCGGTCACCCGAGTGGATCAGCACGACGTCGCCGGGCACGAGTTGCACCGACGGAACTCGCCGGCGCTGTCCCTCACGTCGCACGGTGGTCTCAGTGAGCACCAACCGCGACAGGGCCTCGATGGCATGCTCTGCCTTGCTCTCCTGGACATAGCCGACGATGGCGTTGATGAAGATGACGCCAAAGATCACCGAGGAGTCTATCCACTCGCCGAGCCAGGCGGTGACGCCCGCGGCAACCAGCAGGATGTAAACGAGCGGCGCGTGGAACTGGAGCAGGAAACGCTTCCACTCCGGGAGGCCGCTGCGGCGGGTGACCTCGTTCGGGCCAAACTTCGCAAGCCGCGCAGTAGCTTCCGATTCGCTGAGGCCGTTCTCGACGTCGGTGTCAAGCAAGCGCACGGCTTCGCTGGCGTGCAGACCATGCCAGGCGACGGTCCCGCGAGCGATCATACCGATGGCTTTCGAACGATCAGCAGCGGGCGCTGGCTCTGCGCCATAACGCTCTGCGCGACCGAGCCGAGGACAGCCTTGGCCAGTCCCGAGCGGCCATGCGAACCGATGCAGACCAGGTGAGCGCCGAAACGCTCGGCTTCCTGCCGGATCGTTTTGGCAACATCGTGAGCCTCGATCGCGGCGACTTCAGTCTGGATGCCGCGCACGGCGGCGTCCGCCGGAACCTGCGCACGCAGACGTTCTTCGGCCTGGGCAACGATCTCGATCGACCGTGTCTCCAAAAGGCGTGATGGCTCGAGGACGTGGAGCAACCGCACGATGCCACCAGGGCATACCGCGCCGTAAGCATAAGGAATCGCACTGCTGCCGTGCTCGGAGAGGTCTGTCGCGGCAAGTACCCGGCGGATTGGCGCGCTCTGGCGCTCACTCGTCTCCGTGCGTGCGGCCGGAATGCAGGCGACGCTCATCGGCGCGTTGCGCAACAAGCCGCGCGAAATGGAAGGATGCGCGACACGCCCCAAGCCGTGCCGCTGGTGGGTACCGACGACAATGAGGTCGGCCTGCTCCTCGGACGCCATCTCAACCAGTCGCAAGTCGGCCCGACCGACGCTCGGCTCCACGCGGATGCGGGCGACGCCCTCCCCCAACACAGCACCCGCCCTTTCCGATAACTCGCGCTCGAGAATCCGCTGAACTTGCGGCGGATTGTGACCCAGGAGGAACGGATCGGTAATGCCGAGGCGCGCGGTCTCGCCCAGCGGCCAGTCGTTGTAGCCTACGATGACCTCACACGATCCGGCGGCCGAAAGGCTTTTCATCCAGCGCAACGCAGCCACCGACGCGCCGGTGAAGTCGAAGGCGACAAAGACCTTCAAAACCCTCTCGCCGCGCCCCCACGCCTCAAACGGGGCAGCGGATCGGACGACCAGAGTCGGCACAGGCGCGCGCTCGGCCACGCGCTCCGCAGTGCTGCCAAGCAGCCATTCATTGGCCCGGTGTCCGAGCGACGCCATAACCAGCAGTCGCACGTCCGAGCCGGATGCCAACTTCGAGGAGCGCCTCGTCCGGCCTGCCAGAAAGCATCGTCTTCCTCGACGCGCACGCCAATCGGGCGCAGGCGGCGGACAGCGTCGTGGAGTTGTTCGGCGGTCGACGCTGCAGCCGTCTTGGCGCACGTCCTGCGGCAAGCTCATCAGAACCGTCTCGTCGGTCACATGGGCGAGGATCAACCTGTCGCCAAGCCCGTGCGCGATAGCGGCCGCGGCGATAGCAGCCTGCCCGGAATTCTCGGAAAAATCGGTGCCGCAGATGATCTTCATTTTGCAGCCAGCTCCCTTTCCAAAATTGCCATCGTAGTTTCAACGTAGTGTGGAGGCTGACCGAAACTTGGTCGAGTCGGGTCAGTTTTCATGCTCGTGGGCGGCTTGCTCCTCTTCGTGGTAGTGACCGTGCACCGCGACTCTGTCGCCCGGCGGTAGAGCGCCTCGACGCAATGGATATATTCGACGTACGCCTTCACGGATTCTTCGGCCGGCATCTACGTCGTCTTTGTCGAAGTCATTCGCTGCGCGTGCCCTCTCGAAATGCTCGCGCACGCCGCGTCCGAGGCTATCGGTCAGCAGCTCACTCCATCGGCGTTCCCGTCACGCAGCGCATTGCAGCCGCCGGGATTGCGGCACCGAGATCGCGTCCGGCTGGTTTCAAACCTATGAACGGCGCACCCTCGCCTGCGCGATGGATGCGCACGAGCGTTTCAAAGAAATATCGGTCCGCGAGCTCGCGGGCCTCCGCACTCAGTTTCCGAACCGCCTGAGCGTGGTCAAAGGCCCGCTTGATCTCTGCTTCGTCGGACTTCTGGACCCAGACGAGGGAGATTGACGTCGCCCGTTTCGAGCGCCTTCCGCGCGGCTGGAACGACCGGGCCGTCGAGTCCGTCGCAATGCGCTGCCACCCTCGGTAAGGACGCGATCGCAATCGCGACGACACCAACCAGCGTGGGAAATTTCATGGTGTTCGATTGGTTTCTCTTTCCTTTTCCAAGATCGCCACGGTCGTCTTGAGCACCGTGTCCGGATTGAGCGAGATGCTGTCGATGCCTTGCTCAACGAGGAACTGTGCGAACTCCGGGTAGTCGCTGGGCGCTTGGCCGCAGATACCGATCTTGCGGCCCTTGGCGCGTGCCGCCGCGATAACGCTCGCAATCATC
>CAWASQ010000048.1:0-15198 GCA_963784465.1 uncultured Verrucomicrobiae bacterium | reverse complement strand
GGAAACGCTAACTCTTTGTAGTTACCAGATTGTGCCCCGTCATTTCGGCGGGCTGCGGGCGGTTGAGCAGGAAAAGCAACGTCGGCGACACATCAGCAAGGATGCCGCTCTCGACCTTAAAATCACCCGCGCGCTCTGCGACGTAGATAAAATGCACCAGGTTCGTGGTGTGCGCGGTGTTCGGTGATCCGTCGCGGTTGCGCATTTGCTCGCAATTGCCATGGTCGGCCGTAATGAGAAGATGCCCGCCGAGCGACAAGGTCTTTTCCACGACGGCTTTCACGCAGCCGTCGATCGTTTCGACGGCCTCGATCCCGGCCTCGACCACGCCTGTGTGGCCGACCATGTCCGGATTCGCGAAGTTCAGGATCACCAGATCATAATTTGGCAGCGCCTCAACCACCCTTGCCGTCACCTCGGGGGCGCTCATCTCCGGCTTGTAGTCATAGGTCGGCACATCCTTCGGCGAGGGCACGATAATACGATCTTCCCCGGGGTATTGCGTTTCCACGCCGCCGTTGAAAAAATAGGTGACGTGGGGGTACTTTTCGGTTTCCGCGATGCGAAGCTGAGCCAGACCCGCTCCGCTCACGACTTCGCCGAGAATGTTGGCCAGAGACTGCGGTTCAAAGACAACCGGACAGCCGTAGGTCTTATCGTATTCGGTCAGCGTGACGAAATGCACCGCGGGCGTAACCTCGCGGTCGAAACCGTCAAAATCCTTCATCAGAAACGCCTCCGACAGTTGGCGAGCGCGATCGGCGCGGAAATTGAACCAGATAATTACGTCGCCGTCGCGTATGCGCTGTTCATTCGCATGGGAGAAAATGATCGGCTGCAAAAACTCGTCGCCTCGAGGCTCGTGCGTATAAGCCTCGGCAACGGCTGCGGCCGAGGCGAGATTTGATTGAGGACCTCGCCCAAGGACGATCGCATCCCAGGCGATCTTGTTACGATCCCAGCGTTCGTCACGGTCCATGGCATAGTAGCGGCCAATCACCGTCGCGATGCGAGCGCCCACCCTGCCGGTCTGGGCGGCGACCGTCGCGAGATAATCCGAGCCACCGGTCGGGGATGTATCGCGGCCATCCGTGATCGCATGAATCATGATGTCATCCGCGCCCGCTTCCTTCGCGGCTTTCACCAGGGCGATGAGGTGGTTCTGGTGGCTGTGGACACCACCGTCCGAGACGAGTCCGAGAAAATGCAACCGGTGTCCGCGAGCCTTCGAAAACGCTTCCTGCAATACTTTGTTGGCTTTCAGCTGTCCATCGGCGATTGCCTTGTTGATGCGAGTGAGATCCTGATAGACGATTCGGCCGGCGCCGAGGTTGAGGTGACCAACCTCCGAATTTCCCATTTGCCCGTCGGGCAGTCCGACATCCATCCCGCTCGCGCTGAGCGTCGCTCTTGGATAGGTGGCGTACAGGTGATCATGAAAGGGAGTCTTCGCAAGCATCGTGGCGTCGCCGTTCTCCGTCGCTTTGTCCCTGCCGCCTGGATTAATTCCCCAGCCATCGCGAATTATCAAAACAATCGGTGATTTGCTCATGAATGACATTCGACCCAATAATCGCGGCTAATGCCACAAAAATGAGGGCGAAATCCTAAGGTCCCGAATTGGCGCTCGCCAAACGATCTTGCCGATCGCCCGCCAGAGCGACCCGGCCCCGGTAGAGGATCAACTGAGCCCTGCCAAGCGAAGTTCAAGCAATTTGCTTTCAGGCACGGGGGCGCCTCACTTTGTCGGCCTTGTAGCGAATTACCCTCGCCTTTTCCAAAGTTACCAGCCCGCCCCTCATCATCTCATCGAGAATCGGCAGGAAACCGTTGATTTTGTCCTCCGTGTCGACGATTTCCACGACCAAAGGCAAATCCATGGAAAGCTGCAAAATCTTGGCGGTGTGAATTCGGCTGCTCGCTCCGAAGCCCATTGGACCACGCAGAACCGTGGCTCCCGCCATCTGCATTTCGCGGGCCCTAATGACAATCGCCTCATAAAGAGGCTGATGGCGGTATCGGTCGCTCTCACCCACGAAAATTCTCAAAAGTAAAGCGTCTTCAGGGAGTTCCATTGTCATGTTAAAGGTTAAGAAGCATTATCCACGGACGACCTGAGCGGCGATGATCTGGCCAATCCAAACCGCCGCCAGACACAGCGCAACGGACAGAACGACATTCAGGGTTGCATAGCCCCATTCGCCATCGCTGAGGAGGGAAATCGTTTGAAGACCGAAGGAAGAAAACGTCGTAAAGCCGCCAAGAAACCCGATCATCACGGCTTGGCGAATGACAGGATGCACCAGGATGCCACCGTCCGCACGAGTGATTCCTGCGAAGACTCCGATGATGAAGCATCCCAGGACATTGACGACCAGCGTTCCTATCGGGAAAGCCGGACCATACTTCTCCGCGAGGAGACTGGAAAGCCACATTCGGGCCGCGCACCCGAAAGCGCCAACAATCATCACCGCCAAATATGCTTTCAGCATTTGAATTTGCCTCCCGGCCGTCCCGCTAAGATCGAGCTTCGTTTGCCGGCCTTGTGGTGCACAGCGTTTTTTCCAAAGGCAGTATCTTCAGCCCAAGGCGGTTTGACCGGCAAGCCGGATTGGACAGGAATTTATTTGTTTTGCAGAGGCGCAAAGAGCAGAAAACCGAAAATTGCCTCGCGGACGCCACGCCGCGAACCCCACTATCAGCAAATAATCGCGCCGCTCATCCTGCAATGAATTGGTTTTACTGGGCACTCGCTTCCGCGTTCTTCGCCGGTTTGACGGCGATCCTTGCAAAGATGGGAGTCGAAGGAGTTGACTCAAATGTGGCCACGGCCTTGCGAACCACCGTAGTCGTGTGCTTTACCTGGACCGTCGCCTATTTCTCCGGATTTGCGACCGGCGTATCGCAGCTCAACGGGAGAGCCGTCTTGTTTCTCGTTCTATCCGGACTTGCCACCGGGGCATCATGGTTGTGCTACTTTCGCGCCCTCCAACTCGGAGACGCCTCGCAAGTGGCTCCGGTTGACAAGCTCAGCATCGTCTTTGTGCTCCTGTTCGCTGCGGTATTTCTAGGGGAGAAAATGCACTGGCAGACTCTCCTCGGTGCGGCCCTCATTGTCGGCGGCGTGGTAATCCTGGGCCGGGAAGCGCGCTAGGGAACTTCTCCACATGCCGGCAGGCCTGCGGGAGCAAAGCTTTCTGCCTCCGCGTTGATTCGCCGATGTAAGCAATTCTTGCGAACGCGTGACCAATCCATAGGCATGCTCGAAACAATCGTCGCCTTCTTTTAGACAGTCGCGCTGTTCTACGCCGGAGCCCCCATAATCCCGCGGCTCGGGGGAACTGCTGGGCGCCCTGCCGCGCGTGGCAAAATCGAGGCCAACCCGAAGAAAACAAAACCGACCCTAAAGACAAAACTTCGGATAATTCTGAGAGTCACGAAGTCGCTTAGCGCGCTAGCGCCGGCGTTGCCGCCCCGCGAGGTCCCAGTTCAGTAAACTTTCACATCTTTACCTGTCACTGGAACCATCTTGTCGTCCTCCTCAGTCGATGGATCACCCTTGTCAAGCATGGCCCAGCCCGGAAATCGGTCTCGCAGTTTTTCGCACACCAGGACGCATTTGGCCTCGCCTGGAACTCCGACCATGAGCAGAATATTAATGACGTACCGAACTATGGTGCGGCAATCGCCCACGGCCCCTGGCTCTCCCAGCAGCCATGCATTCTTTGGGTTTACGCCCAGGTTAAACTCGGTGAATGTGCTCATCAGGTGCTTGACGATCG
This sequence comes from uncultured Verrucomicrobiae bacterium, assembly GCA_963784465.1. GTDB lineage: Bacteria > Verrucomicrobiota > Verrucomicrobiia > Chthoniobacterales > Terrimicrobiaceae > DASTFP01. Next base: position 11,416 of record CAWASQ010000048.1, on the reverse strand, counting down.
CATGGGGATCTATGGCGGGCGCACTGGAAACCTTATCCACCGCATGTTTCATCCGCCTGTGGGTGATGTCGGGGAACGCGGGAACGGTCGAGGGCTCCGCCCGAGTCACAAGGACTTTAAAACGCGTTTGCGCCGGCCATGATTGGACACCCTTTACGCCAAGCGAAGCTGAGTGCGGTGATGCCTTTGCCGTGAATGAGCCACATCCAGTCCGCATCCAGTTGTTGAACCTTCCTGGTCAAGCGTCGACCGAGCGGAGCGTTGATCAAGAGGCGGCGTGTTTTGAGCCGTGCCAGGTCTGCCGCGAGTTTGCTCCTACGCGAAGATTCGGTTCTGGAGCGGGGCACTTCTCGTTCGATGGCATCTGTCCGTCCGACGCCACCGTCGCCCCCCCTTAAGGGTGCGGTCCAGGCAATGGTTAGTTCGGTTAAATCAGAACGCGCTCTTCAATTAGCGGTGATTGGGAAACACATGCGCTTTTCTTAGCTTGGGCGATTCCTGCAGCGAAGCCTATTTGGCAAGGATAACCATCGCGAAGCTTCCCGAAATTCGAGGTGCCAACGAAAGAGGCCGTAGTGCATCAACGATCTGCAAGAGCGTATCCATCATGAATCCCTGTCAGTCGTTCCCGACTATTGAGTACATCCGGGTGCGGTGCTACCCTAGGGCATGGACCCGATCATCAACCTCGAGGAAATGCCAGGCAAGACGGTCGGGACGAGGCGAATCGCTGACGGATTCCGTTTCGGTATGGGAGTCCAGAAGGCAGGCGCCTCGTTTCAGCGAGCGATCGGCGTTCCCAAGGGAGTTTATCGGTTTCACTCACATGAGGAGGCGGACGATTGGCTGATGACGAAGATCGCAGAGGCGGCAGCGAGGAAGAATCGGAATTAGTCCCGAGACCGCCGGTTGAAGAAGATCTCGTCGCGCTCTGCCGGATCCTGAACAAACTTGGCGCGCGCTATCTGGTGATCGGCGGTTACGCAATAATCCAGGCTGGATATCCGAGATTTACCGGAGACCTCGATCTCCTCATTGACACCGCACCGGAGAACGAAGCGAAGGTCTATCTAGCGCTTCGCTCGCTCCCTGACCGTGCGGTGGATGAACTCGATCGCGGCGATGTTGCCAAATACGCCGTCGTTCGCGTAGCGGATGAGATTGTGATCGACCTGATGAAATCGGCTTCCGGGATTGATTACGAGGAAGCATCGAAGGAGGTCGTCGTCCGAAAAATCGACGACGTCAAAATTCCCTTCGCCTCGCCCCGCCTCCTTTGGCGAATGAAGAAGAATACCCGTCGGGAAAGGGATGCCGGGGATTTGTTTTTCCTGCGAAAGTGGTTCGAAGCCCGTGGTGAATCTCCCCCGGCATAGTTCAAATCCACTGCATCTTCCGCAGAATGTCGACGCCCAAGGAGACGGCGGTCAAGGCGAGGCGGCGCGGCCTCGTAGCGGCGGCCTCATTGCTGCGCGACCTCCGGCAGCTTTACGCTCCCGGGCGGAAGCTCCGGCGAGGGCAGGCGCACCAGTAGCCACGTCTGCGTCATGTCTTTGCCAAAATGGACAAAAACGCTGGCGACATCGTTTTGCAGGTTCGAGAGGCCGGTCTCGTAAACCGTCTGCGTCGCGTCGCCGACATGCCAAGCCACGCGCTGTGTCCTTGCGTCGAGTTGTCCGATGATCGGCTGCTCGTCGCCGGTCATCACATTCTTGTAGGCCCCGCCCACGATGCCGTTCTTGTCGATGCTGAGCTGCACGAACATCGTCGCGTCGCCCTGTTCCTGCTGCGTGAGGGCCCAGACACTGACTGGCAGCCATTCTTCAGGCTGGCCTTCCATGGCGGGCTCGGGCACGGGAGTTTCGGCGACTTCGGGGTCGGCCAGTTTGCTTGCGGCTTCGCGTGCCTCGGTTGCCGAGCTGACGGGTTGGCCGTCCACGAAATACGTATCACCCTCGTAAATTGCCGTCGTTCCCGGATCGTAGATGATGGGTTGTGATGCGATGGACGCGCCGAAAAAAACTCCAACGCTCGGCCAGACAAACGGACGCCACCACCACCACGGCGAAACGGCGACGCTGATGGGCATGATCGGACGCGGCCGCCACCAGCAGGAAGCCCACCAGTGGTTGTCGAAGCAAGTGTTCCACAGTGGCCGGCGCTGGCCCCAGATTTCCCAGCCGCGGCCGATGCGGAAATTGCGCACGTCACCGCGCCATCTCAGGTAGTCGGGGGAACCGTAGCGGCCCGCCCAACCGCGCTCCTTGTATCGCGCGTTTATGCGGTTCCAGTTGTTCGTGCGGTTTACCTGAAAGTTATTGATGCGCGTGCTGTTGTTCTCCCGCCATCTATTCCATTGGTTGTCATTGTTGGTCTGAATGTTCTGCCAGTGATCCGGACGGTTGGGGCGCTCCGGCCGGGCCGGCCTGCCGGGCCGGCTGTCGAAATTTGGAAGATTGTCGCCCAAACCCGGCCGATTCTCGATATTCGGTAGTCCCGGGCGATTGGCGATGCCCGGCCGATCCCTATCGGCAAGACCGGGACGATTGGCGATGTCCGGGCGGTTCGAGGTGTCCGGCCGACTGGCGGGACGGTCTGGGCGCATGCCGATGAAGTCGCCGCCTCCCTGAGGCTTGGGCACTTGGGCAGGGCGGGTTTGGGGCCTCTGCCGGTCACCGCCGAAATTCGGCGTTCCCGCGCTGCCCGACGGGCGCTGAGGTTTCGCCGCAGGACGCTGCGCGGGCCGTGAAGCGGGCACGCGCGACCCACCGGTCGAAGGCCGGGAGACTTGCGGCCTGTGGCTTCCGCCAGACGGCCGGAAATCTGCGGAGCCGCCGGATGGCCGGGAGATCTTTTGCGCGCCTCCTCCGCCCCGGTGTCCTCCGCCTCCCCCGTGATGTCCGCCGCCGCGCCCGGCGAAGGCGATCGGCTCCAGTGACAATGCGCAGAGCACGATCAGAACGCATGTTCGTCTTGTTTTCATTGTTCCGGAGGGGTTGGCTGCTGCGCCGTGGTGCGGACGACTTCGATCTGGTCGAGGTTGGGCAGCACTTCGCCATCGCGCTGCCGGTTCACGCTCTCCCAAGTGTATCTCTTGTCGTCGATATAGGTGATAATGTGCTGTGCGGAGGACGTCGATCCGTCGGGGGACGTGGCTGCGAAGGAATTCACCCATTTGTTTCCCTCGCGGGTCCACTTACCCTCGCCGAAGCCGCCATCGGAATCGAACATCCACGAGCGGAGTTGCCCTGCGACGGGATCATAGCCGATGACCTCGGTGGCCACGGTCTGGTCCCCGCCTTCGCGCGTGATCGTGACGGATCGGCGCAGAAAATGATGATTGTTCGTCCAATCAACGGTCGATGTCACGGTTACCCCTGGCGTATCGTCCTTCCAGGAACCGACCAGCCAGCCCAGATCGTCAAGAGCCGCGGCGGCCGCGTCGACGGGCGGAAGCGTCGTCTCGTCCAATTCCGAGATCAGCCATGAACCGTCCTTTTTCACATAGCTGCACACGTAACGGGTTGTTTCGTCGTCGATGGTTGCAAAACCCTTTTCGAGAAGCACGTCGGGCGTGAGGAAACGCGCGGACTCCATCTGTACCTCAAGCCTCGCGCCCATGTTCCTGGCGAAATACTTCGCGAGCTTTTCGAGCATTGCCGCCTGGCCGACGACGACATTCCCCGAATCGGATGTGTATTGTGCGTCTTCGGCGTACATCGCCGCGAGCGCCTTGGCATCACCCTTGTTGAAGGCGTCCGTATAAGCCTCTGTCAGGCTTTTCGAGATCTTTTCCGCCTCGGCGTACTGTTGTTCTTGGGCCAATGCCGCGCAGGCAAACGCCAGCACGGCGAGCACCGTGGAACTGAGGAGTTTCGGCTTCATAGTCTGGGATGTTCACGTCGGCGGGAGACTTGCTGTGACGTTGAGGGCGTCGCCGCGGGTTGTCATGCGCTTCATCGCTTCGTGACCAGCCTTGAGAAGGCTAATCGGGGATTTGATGAGGCAAGACGCAAACCGCCCCACGCAATTCGACGGGATTTCGGTTCCCCGGTTGGGACCGGAGACGAAAATGACGCCGCCGATTTCCTGTCGAAGGCGGAAGATCAAGGCTTGGGTCACAAACTGTTTGGTCTCGACAGACAATCGCACCGCGGCTGGAGGTTTGCTCGAAGTATTCGCGCAAAGCCTTTCGTTGGCATTCGTGATCAGAAGGCGACTGATGCAACTTCCCGTCCTGTGAAGGGCCACGATAATCCGCTTGCGGAGCGGTAGAGGTGTCGCAGGAATTTTTGCGAATGACGTCGATAGTTTTCCCGAGGATTTTCGGACTGAAGAGCACGGCCGCGCCACCGGCATTGCAAGAATTCGGCGGAATCCTCAAATCTGCTTATAGAGACAACATACCAGCCACCTCTCCCGTTTTTTCAGAATCATCGTTCGGATGTATTACGATGACCACCCGGCCTCCTCACATCCGCCGAGCATCAAGGCAACACGTGCGCCGTCGACCGCGCCCTGAACTCAGCGACCGACAGTCCCCGTTGTCTCAATCAAAGTAGCAAGGGTTGCCCTGTGAAGCCGGCTAAGGCGCCAGCCCGGGAACAGGAAGAAGTAGGCGTTGAGCATGGAGAGTCCGGAAAGGATCAACGCCTGGCCGCCGACGATCTCCAACACTCGCTGCAAACGCCTCAAGCCCGCGCGGCCTTCGAGCCAGTCCATCGCAACCGCTCCAAGGACGACCGGGACGGCGCGGCCAACACCGAAAGCTAATAACCGCAGCACGCCAAAGAGCGGCGAACCGATTCCTCTCTTTATATTTGCTCACCACGGAATGACCTGCGGTTGCGTAGGAAGCCGGGCAAGTCCTGCGGGGCGTCGATGGCGCAGCCTTCCGCCCGCGTCACTGGCTGTCGTACTCATCGTGGCGGCGCCACAGAGGCCCGTGTCGTTCGCGCCCTTGGGGGCGCGGTCGACCCACTGGTAACATGCCCCAGAGGCCGTCCAGCCCACGCGCATAGGTGGAATAGACGTGGTAGACGACGAACGATCCTCGAGCACAAACGCGCTCATGCCCGGCCTCTCGCGCGTGTACGTGGCCGCGTCGGTTCCTGCCATGACTGCGTTGTCGGCGACGGGTTCCGGGACCGATATCGCGTCCATCGCGTGGCCGCTGCGCTCGTAGTTGTATTCGATGGCCCCCTCGCGCTGCTGCTCCTCGGTGAACGAGACGTTGAAGTCAAAGTTGAAGTCGCTGCCGAGCGAGGACGCCCAGGGAAACGCTCCACCCCATCCGCTGCTTGTACACCTGCAACTTCGCGAGCGGAGCCCGCGACACCGCGGCGAGCGTGACGTCGTGGTTGGCCAGGTGGACGACGAATCCGTTGAACCCGTCCGCGATCGTCGAGCAGGTCGCACACCCCGCCGTGTAGTCGGGCCCAAACATGAAGTGGTAGACGAGGAGCTGCGAGTGCCCTCGAAGGTCTCCAGCGAGGCGCTCCCCTCGCTGGTGTCGAATCGGTAGTCCTTGTCGATTCGAACCCAAGGCAGCTCCCCGCCGCCGCGCCAGTTCGTCGCCGCGCCGGGTCAGCTCCTTCTCGGCCTGAGCAGCTCGAGCCGGGCCGCAAGCCACTCTTCACGTGCTCCGGTCTTGTGGTTGGTCATCGTTTCTCGTTGTCGCTGCAGCCGGGCGTGAGCCCTCTTCATCGTGATCGTCATCGCGCCCTCATCGTTCATGGTCGTTTCGGACGTCGAACGGCGCGGACCCTTCCGCTCGATCCGCCGCCGCAATAGAACAAGTCTGCGCCGTCGGACTCGATCCCGCTGACGCCGGTGCCGCGAGGCATCTCCAGGCGCTCGAGCACGGCGCCGCTCTCCGGGTCGATTCGGCGGATATCGCTCTCGTCGGTGTCCCAGGTGCCGTGCCACAGCTCGCCGTCGACCCAGGTCACGCCGGTGACGAAGCGGTTGGACTCGATGGTGCGCAGAATGGCGCCCGTCTCGGGATCGATCTGGTGGATCTTGCGGTCGCGGTACTCGCCGACCAAGAGTGTCCCCTCGGCCCAGGTTCAGGCCCGAGTCGCGGCCCTGGGAGGGCGCCGGGATGGTTGCGACGACCTGGCCCGAGCGTGGGTCGACCTTCTGGATCCGGTTGTCGGCGAGCTGCCACAGATTTCGCCGTCGAAGGCGGTGCCGGCGTCGGCGGCGACGGCGAGCTCGCGAACCAGCGTGCCGCTCTGGGGATCCAGCGCGGCGATGCTCCGCCGCAGGCGAACCAAACGTGCGCGCCGTCGAAGGTCACGCCGTGAATCCGGTCTATGCCCGGAAAAGGGCCGTATTCGCGGAGGATCTCCGCCTGCCGGGACTTATTTTTGAGCGTCGTAGTCATGGGCGAAGACTACTCGATGGGCAGCGCGCCTGGGAGTAACAAGTTTGTCGCGAATCCGCCGAGCGTTGGCGCGAGCCAGCGGCGGGAGCGACCGCGTCCGACGGCGCGCACCGCCGTCGCCTCTTCGAGCTGACGCAACACGCGCTGGACGGTCCGCTGGCTTGAGCCGAGCGCACGCGCCAGCGCCGACGTCGACCACGACTCGCCACCCTCGAGCAGAGCGAGGACGGACCCGGCGGGTCCGTCGATCGGCGGAGCCAGCACGACGACGGCTGGGGCGTCGATTGGGGCGAGCGCGAAGCCGCGCGGGGTTGCCTCGATGCGGGCAAGCGAGCGCAGAGCGGCGCGCAGGCGACCGAGTTCGACACGGAGCCGGCCCCGATGCGACTCGTTGACAGTGCGCGCCCCGAAAACGCGCTCGATGAGGCGATTGCGGGGGACGTCGGCCGGCCAGGCCTCTGCGAGGGCGCCGACCAGAGCGAATAGCACCGGGCGTCCGGCGAGCGAGACACTGCGAGCCGGACCGCGAACCGCGCGCCGGCAGGCATCGACGATGAGGTCGCCGGAGATGAACAGAGCCTCGACTTCATCGAGGCGGACCACGCGAACCACGCCGGCTCTGACGAGGCGCGCCGACGGCGCCGACAGGGCGCGTCGGGCCCAGCCGATCTCGGCGACCAGAGCCGGGACGCCGGCGGCGACGGCGGCAGCGTGAGCGCGGTCGAGAGCGATCGCGGCGTCCGCGACCCGGACGCGGCGGAGCGCGAGCTCGGCGCGGGTGAGCTCGGCCCGGGCTGCGAGCGCCGGCGACGCATCGGCGGCGGCGACGTCGACTGCGGCGAGCGTTTGCTCGGCGGCTTCGAGCTCGCCGACGAGGAGCTGGCGGCGCGCCCCGACCAGGCGGGCGTGGAGCGCGTTGGCGCGATCGCCGAGCGCGGCGAGCGCCTGCGCCGCGGCGTCGAGCGCGCCCGCCGGCCGGCTCAGGTCGCGCGCGGCGAGTGCGACTTCGGCCTCGGCGACTTGGCAGCGGGCCTGGGCGAGTCGCTCTCGAGCGCCGAAGCCGCGCGCGGCGCGCCGCAGGAGCTTGCGCGCCCGCTCGTAGTCGCCGAGCTGGGCCATCGCGATGCCGCGCAGGGCGAGCGCCGGCGGATCGTCGCGAAGCGCGACGCGCTTGAGCGCACCGAGCGGATCACCGGCCGCCAGCGAGCGCGCGGCCGAGGCGATGAGGGAGTCCATGGTGGTAGAATAGTGCCGGCCCGTTCGGTGCAAGGCGGCGCGGCAACACCGGCGCCGCCTTTATCAGAATCGGAGGCCGCTCAGTCCGATATCGCGAACAAGCTTTGCACCAATTCATCGCGGAGCAAGGTGAATTCAGGAATGCCGGTCAGGCACGCAAGGCCAAGGCACTCCCATGAGCTTTGGGGCGATGCAGTGGGCCACAAAGGTCGCCGAGGCAAATTAGCGCTTTTCAGCTCTGCGACGACTCAACGAACGCTTGAGCGGACACAAACGACCCCCGGCGTTTGTGCCGCTGAAGCCGGGCCTTCGCAGACAAGCTGAGGTCGTCGCAAACCGCAAAGTTGTAGAAAACGCTCCCCTTCGAGATAACTCTTTTTCACCTCTTCGACACTCTCTACCCCCTGCTCCCGCAGCTCCTCTATCAATTCTTCTTCTGTGATCATTTCCTGTCTTAGGTTACGCCTCTGAATATGCCGCCAACGCTCATGGACGAGATCGAGCAGTTTTTCATCAACTACAACAAAATGCGCAATCGTGTCTTCAAGCCAACCGCGAGGAGCGGCGCGGCAGAGGGACTGAAGTTGGTCGAGCGCAGCACTAAAAAAGTCGCAAAGAAAAAGCGCTAGAGGTTCGCTCACTCACCACTCACATGGTTCCGACTTGAAGCGGGTCATTGACGCATGGCGCGATTTGCCCGCAAACCTCAAGGCCGCGATACTGGCAATCGTCGGCTCGGATTGAATCAGGCTGCGCTCTCCCGTTAGCTACGCGCCGATGATTTCGTTCAATCCCTCAATCACTTGATCCAGTTCCTCAACCGAAATGCGCCCGAGCTTCTTGCCGAGCCGCTTCACCGAAAGTGTCCTAATCTGGCTGATTTTCACCCATGAACGCTTCGGCAGGTTCGCCCCGGTCAATTCCAGCGTCAGCGGAAAGCCAGCTCGCGGTTCCTGGCTCGTGAGAGCGCAGGCAATCACCGTCCCGGACCGCTCGTTAAAAACATCCTGGCTCAGCACGAGGACCGGACGCCGGCCGGATTGCTCGTGACCTTGTGTCGGATCGAGCTCGGCCCAGACGACATCGCCCCTCAATATTCTGGCCATTCTGAAGCGTCTTTGCGGATGCCTTCGTCAGCCAGTTGCTGCTCTTCACCCGGAAGGAGCTTCGCGCATTCCCGTGCAAGGCGGCCACGGTCCATGCGGGCGAGCTTCTCGGCGACAGCCTTCTGAATCGCTTCGCTGCGGCTGCGAAAGACCTCGCGTGCGACAAGACTGTCCACCCGCCGAAGCAACCGGTCATCAATGGAAACTGCGACTTTTGCAACACTCATTGTTGTAGTAGTACCATTGGTATGACTTACGTCAAGGAGACTTCGCGAAGCCAAGAGCTCATCGCTGAATCGGACTTGTAGCGAAGCCGACCTCCCGACGCTGAGTATCAAGGCGGCAAGGCAAAGATCGATTTCGGCGGGAATGTTCTCTTGGGTGATTTGCGTTCGAAGACGGCCCTGAGGCTCCCGCGAGAAAGGCTCTCCATTATATTACAAGTCATTGATGACTCAGGACACTAGAAGCTCTGGCTGAGACGTTTTTGCGGGGGCGCAATTCGCATCCGGGCGGCCGATGACTGATTTAGTTGCGTGGCGGGGCGCTGTGCCAGGTCTATGAAGAGGTGCTTCCATGCTCTGACACGGTTAACGATCGAGGCGTTTTTAGGGAGAATTTCTGAAAGCACATCCAGTGCGGCACGGCGATTTCCCTCGGGCAGCCTTTCCATCAAGCGCGCCTTGTCGGGAGTGTGGACAACGCAGGACTTGCGGCCTCGAGAGCAAGCCACGTGGCCTCCTTTGGAGGTGAGCCGTTCCGCAGCAACGACGATGTAATCCGCCGTCCAAGGGCGGTTTCACGGTTGGTCGGGAATTTCAGTCTCGACAAGTTTCGCCAACAGCGTCAGTGATTCTTGCCAGCCGAGATAGCAAGCCTCCGCTGGTATGGCCGCGGGCACCCCTTCTTGCGTGATGTTCAATTCGGTTCCGCAGAATACCTGTTTCAAAGCAATCGTCGTCTGCATTTCTCCGGGCAGGTTCGGATCGTCGAACTTGTCCGTGTAGCGAATGCGCACGTGGGGCGTCAGTTCGAGATAGGTTCCGCCGAAAGAGTGGCTCTTGCCGGTGGTGAAATTAGTGAACGACATTTTGTAGGTGCCGCCGACTGTGGCGTCCAGATGATGAACCTTGCCCGTGAATCCGTTCGGCGGGAGCCACTTGGCCATTGCGTCCGCATCGAGGAACGCCCGATAAATTCTCTCCGGCGTCGCCCGAACCACTCGGTGAAGTCGGATGGTGTTCATTTCATTTGTGGGCATAGTTTTCGTTGGGTCTTGATTCTCATTACTACGACGAAGGGAGCGAGCGCTTCAGGACATTCGTCGCACGGGAATCAGGGTGACAATCGCCGAATTGGCAGGAAAAGCCGTCCCCGCATCGAAACGCCAGAGATCACCGCAAAGTCCGGGCGGCGCTCACCCCCGCTTTAAAGACCGCTCTTCAGTAGACGAAATCGTGACACGCGCAAGGTGCCTGCATTGTGCATGCTTCGACTTGGAGGGTGTATCCGTTGCCGTTGGCGAAAGCCTTAACCCTGCCGCTGACTTCGACTACGGGATGACAGATCGTCTCCGCGTCGAATCTGCGATACGCGCTAGCGAAAAGCTCGCATTCCAGGACGCCGGAACGATCACAAACGGAATGAACTTCATGAACTCCGGAATTTCAAGTGGGCGGAGTTGTGTGCGTCAAGTTCAGCAAACGGGAGATCAGGCATGAGCTGAGAGCGCCTGTCGTGAACTCATTCTCAATGCGTTGGGTACAAAGGGCAGAGCCTGCGCCGCGGTCGTCTTACCGCGGCGCAGGCCAGCATCACTTGTTGAGGTATTCCTTGTAGTTCTCCGCAGTGACAAGCTCGAACGGGATCCAAACAAAGGACTCAACCTTCTCGCCCTTGATGAGTTTGACCGCGGTTTCGACCGACCCGGCGCCCTGACCTTTGGCGTCCTGGAACACGGTCACATCCAGATTGCCCTTCTCCATCTCAGCGAGCGCATCCGCAGTTGCGTCAATACCCGCGACGACCACTTTCTTCGGATCCTTGCCGGCCTGCTGCAGTGCAAGGATCGCTCCGATGGCCATTTCGTCGTTGTTTGCGACGACGGCATCGATCTTTGTTCCGGCAACCAACCAGTTGTTCATGAGGTCAATAGCCTCATTCCGCCGCCAATTGGCGGTTTGCTTTCCCACGATCTTCATCTCCGGATGTTGGGCCACGACCTTCTCGACGCCTTCAGTCCGCAGAACGGTGGCCGGGGTCGCAAGCTCGCCCACCATGATGACGACGTTGCCCTTGTTATTCAGAAGTTTGGCAATCGCCTCCCCCTCGAGCTTGCCCGACGTGATCTCTGGCGAACCGACGTAGGCGACCCCCTTGGGCAGCGTTTCCTCAGCAGGCTGAAGGTTGACGTAGACCAAGGGAATACCGGCTTCGGTGACAAGCGTCGTCATCTTAGGTGTCGCCGTCGTATCGACAGGGTTAACAATGATCGCATCCATCTTTTGAGCGATAAAGTTTTGGATCTGACTAAGCTGCTTTCCAATATCCCCCTGGGCCTCTACGAATTGGATCTGCACCCCCAGTTCCTTGGCCTTTTCCGTCATGGCCTGTCGAACTTTGACGAGAAACTGGTGCTCGAAGGCGGACAAAGTGACCCCGATTTTCTGAGCCATCGCGGAGGTCA
>CAWASQ010000047.1:0-25236 GCA_963784465.1 uncultured Verrucomicrobiae bacterium | reverse complement strand
CCTATGGAAAGCCGCCATCTCGTTGTGCACAACGAATCCCAGCAACGCTTTGAGATGGCACTTGGCGAGCAGATCGCATTTGCCGCCTACCGTCTTGACGGAAATCGAATGATTTTCACACATACCGAGGTCCCTCCGCCATTTCGCGGTCAAGGCATCGCCCGGAAAATCGTGCTCGCCGGATTAAGAGTCGCAAGCGAGAGGAACCTGCAAGTTGTTCCGCTCTGCAGCTACGTGGCCCACGTCTTGCGTGAACACCCTGAATTTGGAGTCCCGCGGGGACAGGAAAAACCCTAGCCGACTAATTAAGAGGGCGAAGGTCGCAAACAACGCTCTGCCGAAACCTTGCCCGGGGCTTTGCTCCAAAAAGCGGGGCCGTCATCCCTTGAGTTTGAATCCCGAGACGGAGAGCGGCGGGAGATCGACCAAGATGGAATAGGGCTTGCCCTGCCAGCGCCCAATGTTCGGCATGGCGTCCGCCCCAGTTGCCGACATTGCTGCCGCCATAGGTTTCGGCGTCGGTATTCAGAATCTCCTCGTAAAAGCCGGGAGCGTTGACTCCCAGCCTGTAGCCTCCCCGGACAACCGGCGTGGCATTGACGACGAAGACGAGTGTCTGGTTGCGGCCCTTGCGCATAAAGGACCAGACGCTGTTGTCGCTGTCGTTGAAATCGATCCACTCGAAACCTTCACTGCTGTCGTCAAGCTCGTAGTAAGCAGGCTCGTGCGTGTAGAGCCAATTGAGATGCTGGACCAGGCGGCGCAGTCCGTCGTGCATCGGGCTCTGCGTGAGATGCCAATCCAGGCTCTGGTTGTGGTTCCATTCCTTCCACTGTGCCGAATTCGATGCCCTGGAAGATGAGCTTTTTTGCCGGGATGCGCCCACATCCACGCGAGGAACATCCGGACGTTGGCGAACTTCTGCCACGCATCGCCGGGCATTTTCTCGATGAGCGACCCCTTCCCATGGACCACCTCGTCGTGGCTGAGCACCAGAACGAAATGCTCGTGAAAGGCATAGATCATCGAGAACGTGATCATGCCCTGGTTGTAACGGCGATAGATTGGGTCCTGGCTGATGTAGCGCAGGCTGTCGTTCATCCAGCCCATGTTCCACTTGAACCCGAAGCCCAGACCTCCCGTATAGGTCGGCTTCGAAACCCCGGGCCACGAAGTCGATTCCTCGGCAATCGTGGCGATGCCCGGGAAGCGTTCGTAGCAGACCTCGTTGCAACGCTTCATGAAGGCGATGGCGTCGAGATTCTCGCGCCCGCCAAACATGTTTGGCACCCACTCGCCCGGGCTTGCGCGAGTAGTCGAGGTAAAGCATGGACGCGACGGCATCCACGCGCAGGCCGTCGACATGGTATTCGTCGAGCCAAAACAGGGCGTTGCCGATGAGGAAGTTCTTCACCTCATTGCGGCCGTAATTGAAGATAAGCGTGCCCCAGTCCATGTGCTCGCCAAGCCGCGGGTCTTCGTGCTCGTAGAGACAGGTGCCGTCGTAGCGTGCAAGGCCGTGGGCGTCCTTCGGAAAATGGCCCGGCACCCAATCGAGGATCACCCCGATTCCGGCCTGATGGCAACGATCCACGAAATTCCGGAACTCGTCCGGGTTTCCGTGCCGGCTTGTCGGCGCATAAAAGTTGACGACCTGGTAGCCCCACGAGCCATCGAACGGATGCTCCATCACGGGCAACAATTCGATGTGCGTGAAACCGAGCTCCTTGACATAGGGAATCAGACGATCCCCGAGTTCGATGTAGCTGAGAAAGCGATTTCCTTCCTCCGGCATTCGTCTGCCAGGAGCCGAGATGCACCTCGTAGGTGCTCATCGGAGAGTTGTACTGATCGCGGTGCTTCGACGCTGCTCCATCCAGTCCGCATCGTTCCACCCGTAGCGGTTGATGTCATAGACCATGCAGCCCGTCTGCAGTTCCGTGCTGGGCAAAGAATGCGAACGGATCCGTCTTGAGCATCGACGTCGCCGTGCGGGCCGCGAACCTCAATCTTATAGTGCGCGCCCTCCCCGAACATGAGGAACGAAAATCTCCCAAATGCCCGACGGAACCATCTTGCGCATCGCGTGGACGCGTCCGTCCCAATGATTGAAGTCTCCCACCACAGAGACACGCTGGGCATTGGGCGCCCAGACGGAAAAGTGGGTGCCCGTCACGCCGCCGAGCTCCATCATGTGCGCGCCAAGCTTCTTGTAGACTTCGTAGTGCGTGCCCTCGTTGAAGAGATAGATGTCCATCTCGCCGAGCACCGGACCGAAGGAATAGGCAGTCCTTCTCCCGCCAACGTCTCCCCGAGATGGCTCTTCATCTCCAGCACGTAGTCGAACGGTTGCTCCACTCCGCGCAAAACGGCTTCAAAAAAACCGTCCGGATGGATCTTGGTCAAAGGGAAGCGACGGGCTGTCGTCCGACGCGTCAACGATCACCACTTCCGCGGCATCGGGACGGAGAACGCGCCCGAACTGGCTTCCCTGAAACTCGCGGATTCCCAGGAGTTTGAACGGATCGAAAGTGGCGGGCTTCGATCAGTGGATAGAAATCATCGTCGGAAAGCGTGGAGGGATTCACGAACTCAGTTTAACGGCCCGTAGATCAAAGGCCAAGACGGAAAACAAAAATTTGTAGTCCTGTTTCCGCTTGCAGGCGATTCCAGCCAGCAGCTGCCGAAGGAGCGGTGCTCCCAGGAATCAGCTCGCCCTTGAAGGACCTCAAAGCGGACGCCGCCGGTTAACGTTCGTCGATGGGGACAAACTTCTTGCCGACCGTCGGTCCGACATATTCGCTGAGGGGCCGGTAGAGCCGATTGTCGGCGAGTTGCTCAAGGACGTGAGCCGTCCATCCGCTGGTCCGCGCGATGGCAAAAATCGGCGTGAACATGTCGGTCGGAATGCCGAGCGAGTAGTAGACCGTGGCAGAATAGAAATCCACGTTCGCGTTGAGCCCTTTCTTTTCCTTCATGATTTGCGCGATGCGTTCGCTCATCCGGATCCATTTGGGCTCGCCGAGCTCCTTCAGAAAGCTTGACCGCCATGCTCCGAAGATGAGGCGCGCGCGGATCGAGGACCTTGTAGACGCGGTGGCCGATGCCCATGATCTTCTTTTTCTGCGCCAACTGTTCTTCCACCCAGGAATCGACTTTCTCCGCTCGCCAATTTCCAGCAGCATATGGATCACTCCCTCGTTCGCGCCGCCGTGGAGCGGACCCTTGAGCGTTCCGATCGCCGAGGTGACCGCAGAGTAAATGTCGCTCGAGCGTCGCGATCGTCACCCGCGCGCTGAACGTCGATGCATTCATCCCGTGATCGGCATGCAGGACGTAAGCGACATCGAGCGTCTTTGCTGCCTCAGTCGAAGGTTCCCTGCCATTGAGCAAGTAAAGAAAATGCGCAGCTTCGCTCAGATCGTCTCGCACCGGAGGGAGCGAGTGGCCCTTGCCGGCGCGGTGGAAGTAGGCGGCAATCACGCCGACTTTGGCGGTAATGCTGACGGCACGGCGGTGGTCGGCATCTACACGCGCGCTTTCCTCGCTGAGGCCGCTGTCATAAAGACCAAGCATCGAAACCGCCGTGCGCATCACATCCATGGGATTCGCGTTTCTCGGAGCGGACTTGATAAAATCCACAACCCCCTTGGGAAGTTCGCGTTCGGCACGCAGTTGGGAGCTGAGTTCGTCAAGTTGCGGACGATTCGGCAAAGCGCCATGCCAGAGCAAGTAGACGACCTCCTCGTAGGTGGCCTTGCCGGCGAGTTCGTTTATGTCGTAACCACCATAGATGAGAATTCCTTCGCTCTCCACGCACGTCACTCAAACTGGTCGAGTTCGCGACGATTCCTTCGAGTCCTTTTGCGATAACTGGCATAAGCTGATAAGGGGTTTTTCCAGATTATGACGCGCAAAAGCCGCTTCGCCAATCAAAACCTGCCACGGCCCTCGTAAAAGAGAATGCCGTCCAGGCGGAACCCACGCGCGAGCGATTTTCGCGGGGAGGGAATTGCTATTTCAGACGAGCGAGCAAGGTATCAGCCATGTCGGCGGGCGTGGGAGCCACGGCGATTCCGGCCTCCTTCAAGCGCGGCAATCTTGGCCGCCGCGGTGCCCTTGCCGCCGCTGACGATGGCGCCTGCGTGACCCATGCGGCGTCCGGGTGGCGCGGTCGCGCCGGCGATAAAGGCGGCGATCGGCTTTCTTGCAGTTCTCCTTCGCCCAGGCAGCGGCTTCTTCCTCGGCCGTGCCGCCGATCTCGCCGATCATGATGATCGCCTCGGTCTCCGGGTCTTCGTTGAACATCTGAAGCACGTCCAAGTGCGACGTGCCGTTGACCGGATCTCCTCCGATGCCGACGCAGGTGCTCTGTCCGTAGCCGCGAGTAGTCAACTGCCAGACGGCTTCGTAGGTCAGCGTGCCGGAGCGGGAAACCACGCCGACATTGCCCTTTTTGTGAATGTATCCTGGCGCTATCCCGATTCGGCAGCCGCCGTGTGAATTTGGGCCGTCACCCGGGGTGACGATCGCCCGGACAGTTCGGTCCGATCAGGCGCGTCTTTGAGCCACGCATGGCGTGCTTCACCTTCACCATGTCGTTGACCGGAATGCCTTCCGTGATGCAAACGACCAGATCGAGACCGGCATCGACGCCCTCGAGGATCGCGTCCGCCGCAAACGGAGGCGGAACAAAAATGGCCGAAACGGTCGCGCCGGTCTCCTTCACGGCCTGGTCCACGGTGTCAAAGATCGGCACATAGTCGGCAAAGAGTCTGACCGCCTTTGCCCGGCGTTACACCGGCGGCAACGTTGGTTCCGTAGTCAAGGCTGAGCTGCGCGTGCCGCGCGCCGAAGCTGCCGGTGATGCCCTGCACGAGAATGCTGGTTTTTGGGGTGACAAGAATGGCCATGGTCAGAAAAACGATTTACGTGGATGGATGGTGAGGGACTTGCCGTCCGGCTCCCCGACGATGGCAAGCCAGCAGAATGGGCTCTCCGCCGTTTCCAAGCAAACAGGCGAACCGCCGGCGACGCGCTTCGCGCGTCTCGTCAGTTCGTCGACTCCCTTGACCATTTCAGGCGGCTTTCTTGACCGCGGCAACGACTTTCTGTGCGGCATCGAGGATGTTCTCAGCGGTAATGAGCGTGAGGCCACTTTCGGCGAGAGTCTTCTTGCCTGCGTCGACATTATTGCCTTCGAGACGCACGACGAGCGGAATGCTGATGTGGGTTTCGCGGGCGGCATCGACAATACCATGGGCGATGACGTTGCAGTCCATGATCCCGCCGAAAATATTCACCAGAATGCCCTCGACGTTCTTGTCGCTCAAGAATGATTCGAAATGCCGAAGCGACCTGTTCCTTGCTTGCTCCGCCTCCCACGTCCAGGAAATTGGCCGGCTTGCCGCCCGCATACTGGATAATGTCCATCGTTGCCATTGCCAAACCCGCGCCGTTGACCAGGCAGGCAATATTGCCATCAAGTCCGATATAATTGAGGCCGTGCTCGGAAGCGGCTACTTCGCGGGGATCCTCCTCCGTCACATCGCGCATGGCGACGATTTCAGGCTGCCGGTAAAGGGCGTTATCATCGAAATTAAACTTCGCATCGAGAGCGAGCAGATCGCCTTTCGCTGTCACGACAAGCGGATTGATCTCCACCATGGAACAATCGCGCTGAACAAAAAGCTTGAAGAGGTTGGCGAAGAGCTTGGCCGCCTGGTTCATCAGAGGACCTGTGAGTCCGAGAGCGGCGGCGATCTTGCGCGTTTGATAGGGCATGAGCCCAAGCGCGGGATTCACGCTAATGCGCAGGATTTTTTCAGGCGTCTTCTCGGCGACAGACTCGATGTCCACTCCGCCCTCCGTGCTCGCAATGACTACCGGGGCCGACGTAGCGCGATCGAGGAGGATGGCGAAGTAGAGTTCACGGAGAATGTCCACAGCCTCCCCAACAAAGACCTTTCCGACCTCTTTGCCGTCCGGACCAGTTTGATGAGTGACCAATGTGTTGCCGAGCATTCTCGCGGCGAGATCGTGGGCCTGAAGAGGGGTATCGCAAAGGTGAACGCCACCCTTGAAACCCGTCGTAAAGGTTCCCTTGCCCCGTCCCCCCGCGTGAATTTGGGCCTTCACCACAAGCTTGGCGCCGCCCAATTTCGACGCGACACGTTCGGCCTCTTCAGGCGAAGTGGCAACACCGCCGGGCTGCGTGGCAACTCCAAACTTGGCGAAAAGTTCCCTGGCTTGGTACTCGTGGATGTTCATCTGACAAAAAGGAGGGGGTAGAAGGTAACTAGCGGTTTAGGGAGGACTTGCCAACGGAATATTGTTTTTTTTGCACCAATCGATGGCGGTTCTATTGCCGCCCTGAGCGGCGCGCACGTACCAACTGCGGGCAGATTCGCGATCCTTCTCAATCCCTACGCCGCCGTCGAAGCACATCGCGTAGAAATACATACACAAGCGGATTGCCCTTTTCCGCTCCGTCCCTGAAAAGCGCAACGGCCTTCATTTCATCCTTCGGTACGCCCTGTCCATAGATGTAAAGCACACCCAGATTGCCCTGGGCATCGAGAAACCCGAGTTCTTTGGCCTGAGAAAAGAGCCGGACGGATTCATCGAAATTCGGTTTCATGATTCCGGGCACACCTTTTCGGTAGAGGTCTCCCAGGAGATTTATGGCACGGGGATCGTTGAGGGCGGAAGCTGCGGTCAGCAGTTCGAGAGCGCGCTTGGGATCTTTGGGCACTCCTTTCCCGAAAAGATGACACTCCGCGAGCGTGTACATCCCGGCCGAATCGCCTTTCTCGGCTGCCTTTGAAAACCAAGAAGCGGCCCCAAGCAGGTCGGGCGCCTCGACGCCAAGTCCGCTCGCCATCATCTGTCCCGCAATTACCATCGCTTCCGTCTGGCCGAGATTTCCGGCTGCAGAGAACCACTTGAGGGCATCGTCAGGGTCGGTCTGGCGGAGCATCTCTCCGAGCAGCATCTGTGAAGATATGGTATCGAGGGAGGCAGCTTTCTCGAGCGGCTGACGCAATCGGGCGAGATCGTCGGGCCGCATTTTGGAAGCACGCGAACGCAAGCCGGCAGAAATCATCTCCATTGCTTCCCTTGGTTGCTTCTCCTCTGGAAAACGGGCCGCGACTTCCGCATAAGCCGCCAGGGCGCCTGCGAGATCATCCGTTCGCTGAAGCTCCTCTGCAGCGGCGAGAGCCTGCTGAACGGGGAGAGCGTGGGCTCCGGTGTTGGGGGAGCAGGCGCGGGAGTCGGGGTCGCAGCGCGGGGGTCGGGGTCGGCGAGCGCGGGGGTCGGGGTCGCGAGCGCGGGGGTCGGGGTGGCAGCGCGGTGGGTCGGGGTGCAGGGGTCGGGGTCGCGGGCGTGGAGCGGGCGTTGGGCGGTCGCGATCGTTGGTTGGAGTTGCCGGAGGGCGTGGGCGCTGGTATTGATGTGGGACGGGCTCGCGCGTCGGTGATGCGATGGCCGTCGGCGCCGGCGTTGGGGTGCTCGTCTCGGACTCGGGAGTCTGCGAAACGCGCGACCGTTGAGTCAGCTTCACTCCCTGCCAGAACACGACGCCGACGATTGTCAGCAGCATGACCACTGCTGCGACAAGCCATCTCACCGAAAACGGACGCGATTTTTCCTGTCGGCAAGGGAGGCGGTGCAAACGTCGGAGCGCGAACCGGAGCCGCCTGGGGCGCGAAGGAGGCCTCGTCGGCCAGGTCATCAACAAAGGCCCTTGCGTTCTTGTAGTTCTGATCAGGAGTGAGTGCCCGCCTTAAGACCGAGTTTCCCTGCTCGGACAATCCCGGAATCGGCACATATGCGCCCATCGAGCCACCCGCCTTTACGCCGCCAAGCATTTCGTAGGCGAGAGAGGCGACGGCATAGACGTAGGCCGTCGACGGACTGCCCGCGAATGCTCCCCTCTCTTTCATGAGGGCAAACGACGAAGCAACCATCGTCGCCTCGGGCGAGGCCGAACCTGAGCCGAGTGCCGTCAACGGCAAAAACCTCGGCTGACACGCGGGCCAGGAAGACGACCGGTCTGACCGACATCCGCTCCCGGGCAGGAAAATCTCGTGCGCAGCGATGTCCGGACATCCCAAGCCCGGCCGATCCGAGCTCGTCAAACGCATCGGCCAGAGGCAAGAGCAGCAGCTTTGCTTCGCTCGGCGGAAGAGCGCGCCGGCTTCGGAGCAGAGTCCAGAAGCACCGGACCTTCAATCCATTCGAGGACGAGGAACGTCTGCGCATTCGCGTATTCGAGGGAAAGAATTCGCTGAAAGGCGGGGTTCCTCAACTGTTGCAAGCCCTGCACTTCCTGCTCCAGGCCGTGTGAACGCCTCAGCGACTGCCCTACGAGGCCGGAGTTGAAGAATCAGAACGGCCACCGCCGTGTTGTCCTCGATGCGCTCGGCGCGAAACATTCGGCCATGATCGGACGCGGTGATTTCCTTCAGACAGGCGGTATCTCCCGGCAAGAATCGCGCCAGGCGCTGCGCGGCTGCCTTCGGGCGGCCTCAGGCGGAACGGGCGGCGGTCGCAGAGAACTCGGCCTTTGGCCGCGGCGCACCGTCCTCGATCTGTTCGATGCATTCGTCGAGTTCGCGGCGCAAGTCGGCGGGCGTCTGCGGGCGATCGTCCGGATTCTTCGCCATCATGCGGCGAAGGAGAGCCAACCACCGTCGCGGGCTGCCCTTGGAGCTTCCAAACGGCGGATCGCGATGGAGGTGCTGGCTCATGACCTGAGCGGTTGATCCGCTGAACGGCGTCTTGCCGGCGAGCATGTACCACAGCGTGACGCCGAGAGAGTAGATGTCGGAGCGCACGTCGATTTCCCGCTCCTCCAGCTGCTCCGGGCTGGCAAAATGGGGCGTTCCGAGAAATCCGCCCGTCGTGAGAGTCGCCGAGTCCTCGCCCTCCGCGTCGGCGTTCTTGGCGAGGCCAAAATCGATGACCTTCACCGCGATCTCGCCTCCATCTTCGCGCACGAACATGATGTTCGAAGGCTTGATGTCGCGATGCACCAAACCCTGCTTCTGCGCTGCGCCCAGGGCGCGGGCAACCTGCGCCGCAATTTTCAGCGCCATCATCAGTCGGAACCGCGCCCTCCCGCTTGATGAAGGCCTCGACGGTCTCCCCATCGACGAACTCCATCGCGTAGAAATAATTCTCCGCCTCGCTGCCCGAGGTGGAAAACGGTCGCCACATTCGGATGCCTGAGCGCTGCCGCCGCGCGGGCCTCGCGCAGAAACCGCTGCCGGGCCGTCTCGCTGTTGAGATAGGCGGATTTGATGACCTTGAGCGCGACATGACAGCGCAAGTTTGTATCAAAGGCCTTGTAGGTGATTCCCATGGCGCCGTGGCCCAGCTCGTGCAACGAGCCGTCTTCCTTTCGCAAAACCTCGAAATGCTGGAACCTGACCGTTTCCGCCATGTGCGATTAACTCACCTAAAGGACAGGTTGCAGATTGGCCGCCAAATGACAACTCTCCCTCAGATCCGGCGCAGCAGGCGCCTGATCTCCCTTCCTTCGCGACCCGGATACGTCGGCAAACTTCCGCTTTCCTCGACCAGCCAAAAGTGCGGGGAAAACAAGGCATCCAGTTCTTCGATGCTGCATCCGTAGGGCGGACCTTCCTCGTCATGGTCAGGGTTCAGGAAGAAAATCGCCAGAAGATGCCCCCCGGGCTTCAAGAGCGCAGTCACGCTGCGGACATAGTCGACGCGGCGGCTGGGAGGAATCGCGCAAAAGCAGGTATGCTCGAAAATCCAGTCAAATTCGCCTCGCACCGCCTCGGGACGGAAAAGATCTCCCAAAACGAAGGAAATATCGCCTTGCAGCGGAAAACCCCTCGCCGCCGTGATCGCGAACGGAGCAATATCCAGGCCGACCACCTCGGCCCCCGCTTCCGCGAGTGCCCGGGCGTCATAGCCGAGGCCGCAGCAGGGCACCATCACACGCCCGGAGACTAGATTTTTTCGCAACCATGCGACGAGCGCGGGATGCGCCGAGCCCTTCTCCCACGGCGTATCGCATTGCCGGTAGCGTTCCTCCCAGTCAACGTCGCACCCAGCGCCAGCCAAGCGCGACCCCGTATTGGAACTTTCGCTCATGTTCACGAATCAAAAAGGGGAGGTTTTTCGTCAGTTGCAACTCGAAATCCGGATTGAGTGCTTCCTTCAAAACCTCGGCTGACCGTATACCCTCCTCGTTGCGGCCGCCCAGCCATTCGGCACGCGGGGTGAATTCCTCAAGCCACGTGAAGGGCGTGGTCATCAGCAACTGGCCGCCGGGATTGACAAGGTCTGACAGGCGCCGAAGAAAGGACCGCGGCTCCGGCAGGCGGCAGATCAGATTGGCGGCCAGCACGAGATCGAAACTGCCCAAATCGGGCGGGAGGTTCATCGCGTCGCCCACCTGGAAGCGCGCGCGGCTGCGATCGAGCCCTTCCGGCACGCGCGCGTCCACGAGATCGCGAATGTCGCCTTCCGTGACGCACTTCAAAGCTGAGAGCCCCCTTTTCCTGCAGCAAGCCTCGCCGCTTGTATGAAAGACTCCGACAAATCAATGCCGAGAACGTCGCGGCAATAGCGGCTCAGCTCAAAGCTTGAACGTCCGACGGAACAGCCCAGGTCGAGCGCCCGGGCGCCGAGGCCCGAGCGAGGAAGCGTCGATCGAGGTCATGGACACAGCGCACCGGAAAGTCGCGCCCGTCGCGAGGAGCCGGGACCCGCTCGAAAATCGCATCCTCCGCCCCATAGTGAAAGAGCAGGTACTCGGCGAGGAGCTTTGCCGATTCGTAAAGATTCTGCACTGGTCGAGAGGCGAAATCTTGATCGCCCCATTCCGAGACCGTCGCGCCGATCCGGCTACTTGATCAGAGAATTCAGGTACGCGGACGGCTCGTAGTTCTCGATGAGAACCGTGATCTTCCCATCGCGAAGCATCCGCGCCTGCTTGAGCCGAATCTCGGGCGTCTTGTGGGGAGCGAAAAGAATATCGTCGTGCGTGGCATTTTCCTGATTGGCGAACTTATCCGGCGTCAGATCACCGCCGAGATGATCGCTGCGCCCGGTGGCGACGTGGATCGTCCCCCGAATCTTTTCGTCCTGAATATCGCGCCCGGAAAACGGAAGGACCTGCGTTCCAAACCCCAATTCGCCGAATTCGCCGGTAACGGGATCGCTGGCCAGCTTCTTGTTGTGGGCCTCGACGGTTTCGGCGTTCCCCCTGACCAATTCGGCCTTCTGAATCCGGCCCCCGGAAACTCGCATAAGGCCCATGGTTCCGTCCTCGTATTTCATGGGAAATGTGCCGTTGGCGCCGGTCGGAACATAATAGATCTCGCCGGCGGGGAGATTGGCCACGTCCGGATCATCTCCGAGGCAAAGGCCATGGCTCTTCTGGGCTTCCTGTTTGCCAAGATCGAGGTGAAGGGTATGAATGCTGCCGTTGAAGTCGAAATCGATTTCGACCCAATCGGCGCGTGTCATGCCCAGGCGAAGCTTTTCCGCCTCGGCGCTGACCTCGCGATAATCGACCGCCAGGCCGCTGCTGAGGATCGTCTGGTTCACGCCGTGAAGGGTCGCCCCGCGAAAACCATACTTCTTGGCATGGGCGGTCAGCGGAGCCGTCGCAGAGTAGGTAGAGATGCAAAGAATGATGTCGTAGGCCGGGTAAACGTCGCGTTCGAGGCTTACCTCTTTGCCGCTGGGCGTCATCGCGAGATCGGGCAAATCGAGATTACTGCCACCGGTGACCTCATAAGCGAAAATTTCGCCCCCGGAGAGCCCAAGCTCCTTCATGACCCCATTCTTGAGTCCCTCGTAAAAATGGGTGATCGCATTTCGCTGAATCGATAAATCGGGATTCCTCAAAAACTTGAAATTGACGATATCGCTGGGATTCTCAAGATCGATGAGGATGCATATTCTCTGGCCGGCTTTGGGTTCGAAGGTGGTTTTCAGCAACCGTGTGAGGCTGAACGGCGGAAAAACACGCGCGGAGACTTGCTCGGATATGGTCATAACAATCGGAACCTAAACCGATACGTCACCCGGGGCAACGCCGATGCTTTTCCTTCACAAACCGTCACCCCGCACACGCCACCCGGATTGCCAATCTGGGGGCCCGCCTCGAATCCCACCTCAAAACGTGGGGCGCGCTGGGGGTCGCCATCTTCGCAATCATCTACTACGCAGCCTACTATCGTAGCGGACTCAATTTCAGCGGCGAGGGGGGCACCGTCGCCATCATCGCCTTGAGACTGCTGGATGGCCAGAGACCGATCGTGGACACTTTCCTTGGCTACAACGTCATGTGGTTTTATCCGGTAGCATGGTTGTTCCAAGTGACCGGACCTGACTACACCGCCCTTCGGATCTTCTTCTTCGCGCTATGCACCGTCACCGGCGTTCTGGCGTTTTTCGTCGTTCGTCGAGTCACCGGCAGCGGCTGGTATTCGACGCTGGCAGCCTTGGGGCCTGTGCTGATTCCGGGCATGCTCTTCCGCAACTACATGGCCTTCCTTCCCATGCTCAACATGCTTGCGTTGCTGCAAGCCTACGTCTTTCGAGCAGCCTACGACTCGAAGGCAGATTTTGTGGATGGCGGGAGCAGGCGCCGTTCTGGGGCTCACCTATCTCATGCGGATTGATCTGGGCACTTTTTTCACAATCATGACCGCCGGGTTGATTGCGTTGTATCCGTTTGGAATGCGGAGGGCATTTGCGCGCCGATTTCCGCTTGCGGTCGCCGGGACTGTCCTCACGGTGGCGATGTTTTGCGCCACGCATGCGCCATTCTATTTCGATGCCGTCAAGCGCGGTTACGCGGAGGCTTTTGTCGCACAATATACAACCTGGATCGGCATGGTGCGCTATCTTGCTTCCCAGCAAATCGCGAAGCCGACTCAGCCCGTCTCGACGCCGCAGGCGGAGGCGAGCCCGGTCTTGGCCGAGCCCACACCGTCACCGACGCCCAAACTGAGAAACCGCGACGTGGATAGCGACGGTTACCTGCAGAAGCGATCCATGACGGATATCGTCCAAGGACAGACCCTCTACGATCGTGCGTTCGCGCTGGCGACCTACTTCCCCGTCCCGGTCGCTCTCTTGATTGTTATTCCGGCTGCAATCTTGCTCATCTATGCGCTCGCGCGCGGCGATTTGACTCTCAAGACGGAGGCTCTGGCTTTGCTCGTTACGACCGGATCAGCCCTCACGCTATTCCCGCAGTATTTCTTCTTTCGTCCGGATACGCCGCACCTCTCGGAGTTCATGGCGCCGTTCCTGGTGGCCATGGCCTGCGCGCTCTGGATCTCCTTCCGCTGGAGCCGAAAGCATCCGGCAGCCAGGATCTACTGCGCCCTGCTTACGCTTGTTTGTCTGGTCGATGTCGCGGTCTATTTTTTTCATGCGTTTCCCAAAGAATCGTCGGGCTCCATTGCGGCCCGAAAGAAGCGCAAATTCGAGTTTGTCGCCGAGAACGGTGTGCACGTCTGGTTGAAGCAAAAGGAACGGGACGAAGTCGCCGAGATCTTTCGCGTGATCACGACCTACACCAAACCGACAGACTATGTTGTCTGTTACCCCTACGCGCCCACGATCAATTTCATGACAAACCGACCGTCTTACGAATACAACCTCTATGTGGATAACGCCCACAACGTCAACGACTTCATCTGGGAGACCTTGACAGAGGTCGAAAAGTACCGGCCTGCGGCAATTCTTATCGACAACCGGGCTCTAAATCAAACCGAGGAATCCCGGTTTAAAAACTGGGCAGCCGACACCTACGGATGGATCCAGTCCAATTATGCGCACGCCGGCACCTTTCGACGCCAGGAGATCTATCTGCGCCCCGACCTCTACAAGCAAGCCTCGGAATAGCTGCTTTCAATATGACACGCAAAGGCATTGTTCTTGCCGGCGGCGCCGGCAGCCGGCTCGATCCACTCACCCGGATCGTCTGCAAGCAGCTCCTTCCCGTCTACGACAAGCCGATGATCTACTACCCGCTTTCCGTTCTGATGCTTTGCGGAATCCGGGAAATTCTGATTATTTCGACTCCCAAGGACCTCCCGGTGTTTCACAATCTGTTCGGAGACGGTTCGGCGTTGGGCCTCGAAATCCAATACGCCGAGCAAGCCCGTCCGGAGGGAATTGCTCAGGCATTTCTCGTTGCGGACTCCTTCCTCGGCGAAAACGGAGCCGTTTTGATCCTCGGCGACAACATTTTCCACGGCAAACTCGACTATATGAGGACCGCTCTGGCGCGCGGGGAGGGCGCCACCATTTTCGCATGCCCGGTCACGGACCCCAGTCGCTACGGGATCGTCGAGTTTAACGAATCGGGCCACGCCATCTCCCTTGAGGAAAAGCCCACCGAGCCCAAGAGCAATCATGCGGTGCCGGGTCTCTACATTTACGACAGCCAGATTCGAGAGATCAGCCACGCGATCAAGCCCTCGGCGCGAGGAGAACTGGAGATCACCGACGTCAATCGCGAGTATTTGCGGCGCGGAAACCTTTTCGTTGAGCCCCTCGGACGCGGGGTCGCCTGGCTTGATACCGGCACGCCGGAAAGCCTGCTGGAGGCAAGCATCTACATCGCCACCCTCGAGCACCGCCAGGGAGTCAAGATCGCGTGCTTGGAGGAAATCGCCTTTTACATGGATTTCATCGGCTACGAGGAGCTCCAGGCGCTGGCTCAACGACTTCCGCGCAACAGCTACCGGGCCTATCTTGAGGCTCTGCCAGCCTCGATGCCGCGCTTCAAAGACCGCTTTTATCAGTAGAGCTTGCGCCCGAGGGTTTCTGGGGAGCATACGCGTCCCCGCGTGTGGTGTTCGGCGTCTCGCCGAACTGGGTTTCCGGCGAGACGCCGGAAAAATGCACGCGGGGACGCGTGCGCTCCCCGGATTTTGGAAATCAGCGCTGAAGTCCCCTTCTTCAATGGGCAAGCAGCTCTCGAAGAACCCTTTCGTAAGCGACAACGGTCTTCTCAAGGTCAAAGTCCCCTGCCATCTGGCGCGAAGCGTGGCGCATGCGTTCAAGCAGGGAGGCATCCGTCAGCAGAACGCCAAGCTTTTGCGCGAAGGCGTCCGGCGAGAGCTCGCAAAGAAAGCCGTTTCTTCCCTCCTCGACGACGTCTCGCATGCCGCCGATCCGGCTGGCAACGATGGCAAGGCCATGCTGCAGCGCCTCGATCGCGACCATCGACAGTCCTTCGTTCAAAGAGGGCATCAAAAGGATATCGGCCCCGGCCATAAGATCCGCCACCTGCGCGTTGGAGATCCAGCCGTGCAGAATCACGCGTCCGCCAAGGCCTGATTTCTCGCCAAGCGCCCGCACGTCGGACCCCAGCGGACCATCGCCAATGACCTCAAAGCAACCAATCCAAATCCTTGATCAAGGCAAGCGCCTTGATGGCGAGGAGCGGATTCTTCTGAATGCTCAATCGCCCCGCCATGATGATACGCGGGGGAGAATGCACGCGAACCTGAGGCGGTGGGATCGGCGGCACGCCGTTGGGAATGACGGTCGGTTGAACCCCATAGGCTCTGGCCGCCAGCTCCGCCGTGAAGCGACTGACCGCCGTCACATGCCGCGCAGCCCGCCATACCGGCTTCACCAGCGGACCGACGAGACGAAACAGATGATCGGTCTGCTCCGGCACACCGCCCGGCACATCGCCCAGGTGCGCCGTCAGCACATACGGAACGCCGGTCAGAAGTTTCGCCACAAGCGCCAGGGGACCGGTGGGGACCGCAAAGTGCGCGTGCACGATATCCGGGCGCCACTTCCGGCGATTCTCTGACCACCGGGAACAAACCCGGTCGCCAGATACAGCGCCATTTCGGGCACAGTGCAGGTATCTTCGCGCCGGCGAAAGGAGAACGGGCGCACGACTTCCACCAGGTCGCGCACCTCACGGCGGGGAAGATGACGCATCCCTCCCGTTAGCACGCGCACCGCATGCCCTCGCCGGGCCAGACTCGACGCCACCTGTGCGGCAACCCTTCCTCCCCCTCCGCCGATCGGGGGATACTCGTAACAAAGCACGAGAATCTTCAACTCGTCATATCCCGCGCGCCCAACCTCGCGAGCCACTCACCGTAGCAAAGTTGGCACCAGAGATAGAGTCGTTCGTCGGCAGCGCCCGAACGATGGGAGGAAATCTTCTCCTCCAAAAATCTCCCGTCGCCCCGAGGCGTCACACGTCCTGAGCGCAACCAGGCCCCCACAGGCGTGCCGAACCCTTTCTTCTTGCGGTAGATGATGTCGAACGGAAGCAGCGGCTCAACGGCCTTTTTGAGAAGGTATTTGGTGGTGCCTGCTCGGATCTTGAGCTGATGCGGCAGCTTGCGCGCGAAATCCGCCACCTCCAAATCAAGAAACGGGCTCCGCACTTCAAGGCCATGCATCATGCTGGCGCGATCAACTTTCGCTAGAATGCCGTCCTGCAGGTAAAGTTCCGTGTAAAATTGCAAGGTGCGATCGACCAAATTCGGCTCCTGGCACGCATCCCACGTTTCGACCGCCTCGGAAAACAGGTCTTCTGCATCGACAGATTCGCCGAAGAGGCGCCCAATCTCGTCCGGTTCCAAGAGCCCCAAGCCACACAGGATTCCAATAGGGCGACTGATGGCTTGCGCCGCGCATTCCGCGCTTGACCTTGAAGTCGAAGCTGAGGTTGGCGTGCGAAACCGGAAGCCGCCCCGCGAGAGCCCGGAGAGCCTGGTGCATGGGCCTTGGCACGAGGCGCGCATACCACTGCATCTTTCTCAAACCGCGAAAAGTGTCATAACCCGCAAACAGCTCATCGCCCCCGTCGCCGCCCAGGGCGACGGTGACCTGCCGCCGGGTGAAGCGGCTCAGGAGCCAGGTCGGCAGCAGGGAATTGTCACCCTGCGGCTCGTCCAGCTTGCGAATGATCTCGGGAAGAACGTCGCACGCCTTATCGAGGTCGAGTGTTTCGTTGTTGTGGCTCGTTCCGAGGAATTGAGCCGCGCGGCCTGCTTCCGCCGATTCGTCGAAGCTCGGCTCATTGAATCCGATGCTGAATGTCCGCAGACGCCCGGCGCCAGTATGTCTCGCCGCGAGCGCGGCCACGGCGGTCGAATCGATCCCCCCGCTCAGGAACACTCCCACCGGCACGTCCGCCACCAAACGCTTCCTGACAGCGCGATCGAGGCGCTCGAGCAACTCCTCAGCCAATGCCTTTTGGGGCCGCCGTATCAAGCTTTCGTCCGGCTCAATTCTGAAACGCCAGTAGCGCCTGATGACAGGTTCCCCTCCCGCCTCCACGATCAGGTTATGTCCCGCCGGCAGCTTCCAGATTCCCTCGATGAGCGAATGCGGCGCCGGGACAAGAGCGTATGCAAAAAACTTTTGGAGGGCCTTGCGCGAGACGCTGCGGGGAGCGCGCGTGTGTTCCAGCAAAGCCGTCAGCTCCGAAGCAAATCCGAAGGTCTCACCGCGCCGAAACCAGAACAGGGGCTTCTTGCCAAACCGGTCTCGACTGAGAAACAGCCGCTGGCGCCGGGTGTCCCAGAGGGCGAACGCCCACATGCCATTCAGCTTGTGAACGACCTCTTCGCCCCAGACGCAATAACCATGCAAGAGCACCTCGGTATCCGAGTGGTCGCTCTGGAACACACGCCCCTTTGCCTCCAATTCCGCGCGTAGTTCCAAATGATTGTAGATCTCACCGTTGAAGACGATGACGCAGCGCCCGTCTGCCTCCATCATCGGTTGCGCCCCGCCGGCCAGGTCGATGATCGAAAGCCGCCGGTGCCCAAGATGCACACCCTTGGCATCATCGACATAGAAGCCCTCCGCGTCCGGACCGCGGTGGGCGAGCTGGCGGGTCATCCGTTCGAGATCACCCCGATCCCCTTCGCCGATGAATCCGGCGATACCGCACATTTCAAGCCGCCCTGGGGAGCGGTTTCACGTTGCGGGTCTCACGCACCATGTAGATCGACTTGTTCTGGGACTCGTGGAAGGTTCGGGTGATCATTTCCGCGAGCAGCCCCATGAGGATGCAGATCACTCCCGTCATGAAGGAGAAAACCGCCATCATCGGCAGCGGAGTGTTGGTAAAGAAATATCCCTTGGTGCGCATGTAGAGCGTCCAGACGCTAAATCCAAAAGCCGCGGCAAAGAATACAACTCCCCAGAGACCAAAGAGATACATCGGCTTGAGCATAAACCTGTCCATGAATTTCACGGTCACAAGGTCCATCAAAACTTTCATCACGCGCTCAAGACCATATTTCGACGACCCGCACGACCGCGCAAAATGATTGACCGGAATCTCAGTGATCCGCGCCCCATGCCACTTCGCGTAGATAGGGAGAAACCGGTGCATCTCGCCGTAGAGACGGATCCCTTCGACCACCTCGGCGCGATAGGCCTTCAGGGAGCAGCCAAAATCGTGCAACCGAACCCCCGAAACCGCGGAGATCAGCTTGTTGGCCATGATGCTGGGAATATTCCGCTGGATGGAGTTATCCCGCCTATCCCTTCGCCAGCCCGAACACACATCGAAACCCTCATGAAGCTTGGCGAGCATTCGCGGGATGTCCTCCGGATCGTTCTGCCCATCGCCATCCATCGGCACAATGATATCGCCCGTGGCGAAATCGAAGCCCGCCATCATCGCCGCCGTCTGGCCAAAATTCCGGCGAAAATGGATCACCTTCACCTCCCGATGCGCCGTCGCGAGCCTGTTCAGAATCTCCTCGCTGCGATCCAGACTTCCATCGTTGATGAAAAGGACCTCCCACGGTTCCCCGTGCCGGTTCATCACCGTGCGCACTCTCTCGAAAAGTTCCTCGATGGAACCCTCTTCGTTGTAGATCGGAACGGTCAGTGAAATCATGGCATGGACGGCGGAACCCTCCAGACGACACAAAAATTGCCAGGATGTCAGTAAAATAAAATTCGCGCGATTTTTTGCGGGCTTGCGGATCCAGCCGCGGCGAGGTTTTTCATCCGGAGATAGCGCAGTCTCGCGTGTGGTGTGCGGCGTCCCGCCGAACAGGGTTTCCAAAGGCGCGCCGGCATATTGCGGCGTGCGCCCCTGCGAATCCGGATAAAAACCAGCGCGGTCAGCGCGATTCATTCGCCCCTTTCCATCGTCCCTGCTCCGAAGTCGGTAAGGTCATCATTCTTATCTGCACCACAAGAGACCGGCTGAGCCCTTGGTGTATCGCCAACGGCGTGCCTCATGCAGCCTGGGCAACGCCACGCATCTGCCGCGAGCGGGCGCGGAAACCTGCGTCGAGCGGTGTGGCTGACCATGTTCATCTGATAACAACGACTGCCGCGAACTCTCTCGCAGGCTGACATGCTCGAGGGGCTGCAGAAAAAATCCTCGAAATGGATCAAGGGCCTCGCGCCCGACTATCGCCACTTCTACTGGCAACGTGGCTACGGCGCGTTTCGGTGAGCCCGAGCCAGCTCGACGCCCTCCTCGAATATGTGGAGACCCAGGAGGAACATCTCGTCAGCCGCACCTTCCAGGAAGAATATCGGGAGTTCCTGCACAAATACGGCGTTGAGTATGACGACGCGTTATGTCGTGGACGATTACCGAAGCAACTCTTCTGGATGAATCGCGCTTTCAGCGCTGGGTTTGTGTGTGCAAGGTCCCTGGGGCGTTGCCCCAGGCTGCCAATTATGAAGCCGCGCCTTTGGCGCTAAACAGACCCTTTGTGCCAACGAACTGCGGACAGGCGGTTGGCACATCCGCCTCTACAACGCCAGTTCCCGCCATTCTACCTTTGATGGAGGCGCTGCGACCGCGAGGGTGCCACAGTATTCCTCGGCCGGTTGAAACGCGATCGAGCTGCCAGTTTTCACTATGAACATTCTCCCCTTCGTCCAGCGCGACGACCCGCAGCGGCGCCAGCGCCACTTCCACCTTGGTCAGCTCGAGGGCGAGTCCACGCCCAGTGGCTTTCAGGACCGCCTCTTTCGCTGTCCAGATCTGAAAGAACGCCTCAAGCCGGGCGCCCGCATCCAGGCCGGCGATCTGCTGCTTCTCACCGTCGCAGAAAAACCTCTCCGCGATTTCCATCGTCCGGAATCGGGGATCTTTCTTTTCTATGTCCACCCCGATGGGCGAGTTCAGGCAGATTGCGGCGACCATGAACCCGTGAGAGTGCGAGAGATTGAACTGGATGCCGGCGGGGGAATTCAGCAGGAAGGGCTTTCCATGAGCGGTGTAGCCAAACTTCACCCGCGCCGGTTCGACACCGAGATAACCCGCCAGAATCACCCGCAGCGCTCCCCGGCCCACTGCAAATCGGCGCTGCAATTCCGGAAACCGAAAGCGCTCGGAACGAAGAATTTCCTCTTCGGAGAGGGTTCCGCGAAGGCTGCCAAATTTGGGGTCCGGCACGTTCAAATCTACTCGCCACAGGTGCACCTGCTCGTCCTGGAGATCACTCCCGGGGCTGGTTCGCTTCCACGAGATCATGAGGGGTCAAAATTGCACTTGCCTCGACTGGGAAGGTCGATTTGTTGACCACAATGCCATACCGAGTTTGCAAGACGATCGACATCGAAAGCGGCCACATGCTTTCGAAACATCAGGGCAAGTGCAAATTTCCGCATGGTCATACGCGCAAAGTGGAGTTCGTCCTCGAAGCAGAACACCTCGACCGGAACGAGATGGTGTGTGACTTCCTGGTCGTGAAAGAGCTCATCGGCGACTATCTTGAAGCCTTGGATCATGCGATATGCGTCAACACCGCCGACCCGGCCTACCAGGAATTGCGCGCGCGCTACGGGGAGAGGATTATCTCTTTCGAGAATGAGGATCCGACGACAGAGGTCATGGCGCGTGTTATCTTTGAGACGTTCGTCCAAAAGACTTGCCGGTTACTCTGCGAAGCGCGAGCAGAACTACCCGCTTGACCGGGAAGTCAGGCTCGTATCGGTGAAAGTTTGGGAAACAGCTTCGTCGTGGGCGGAGTATTATTTGGCGTAGCGCTCTCGGCGGTAAGAAAAGCATGAAGGACATACAAAGCACCGCGGATACCCGCGGCATCGCTATTGATCAGGTCGGCATTACCAATCTCCGCTACCCGATCAGCGTAAAGAGCCGTGGCGGGAAGCCAATGCCCACAGTCGCCGATATCTCGATGTCAGTGCACCTTCCGCATCATTTCAAGGGCACCCACATGAGCCGGTTCCTCGAAATCCTGGCAAAGCACGAAGGCGAAATCACTTTTCGTAGCTTGCCGCCGATTCTCAAGGAACTGAAGAAGCGACTCGATGCGGAGAACGCCCACATGGAATTGTCATTTCCGCACTTTATCGACAAGGCGGCGCCGGTCAGCGGCGCCCGCGCGAAGGTGTGCTGCCAGTGCACCTTTTCCATCTCGTGCAACGGCAGGAAGGATGATGTGTCTCTACGCGTCGTGGTGCCCGTTACCACGCTCTGCCCCTGCAGCAAGGAGATCAGCGACTACGGGGCGCACAATCAACGCGGACACGTGACCATCGAAGTGCGCCCAACGATGACGAAAGACGGCTGGGCCTGGATCTGGATCGAGGAACTCGTCGAGATCGCTGAAAAATCGGCCTCGGCTCCCGTATATGCCCTGCTCAAGCGCCCCGACGAACGCCATGTGACCATGCAGGCTCACGATAATCCCGTATTCGTCGAGGACCTCGTGCGCAACGTCGCACTTCTTCTGAAAGAGGATCCTCGCATCTCATCGTTCGAAGTGCAGGCCGTAAACCAGGAAAGCATTCACGCTCACGACGCCTTCGCGCGAGTCATCTGGAAGCGCCGCCGCAAACCGTAGCGGCAAGGCCACGCCCGCAGTCGCTATGCGCCAGCGTTGCGGGCGGGTACCCATCGCCGGCCAGCATGGAACGCTCGGCCTGCGCGGTAAGGTCGCTAAATATAGGATGCCAGGGCCGCAATCACTGCGCGCCAGCGTTGCGCGGGTCCCCATCGCCGGCCGTGGAGGACGCGGTCGCACGTGAAGGCTCTTTTAGAGAATTTTTCGCAAGACTGGTTGATTCACACGTATCAATGTTCGTGGAGAAAAGCAGTAAAAGGTGATCTGAGAAAGAAAGTCTTAAGAAAAAGACCGTTTGGCTGGCGAGTAATCTAGGGATTTGATTGGCGCAGGGAGCGCAATCGCAAGAGCCGGGAACTTCTACCCATCCTAAACCCGGCGCCGCGACAGAGCTCTGCACAGAAAAACCTCTCGATTAGAGACTACAAATTCTAAACCAAAAAAAAGACAATAAATGAAAATAGCGAACAAATCCAATTTGGCGTTTTCGCAGGGGATGG
Source organism: uncultured Verrucomicrobiae bacterium (assembly GCA_963784465.1). Taxonomy (GTDB): domain Bacteria; phylum Verrucomicrobiota; class Verrucomicrobiia; order Chthoniobacterales; family Terrimicrobiaceae; genus DASTFP01. Next base: position 2,894 of record CAWASQ010000047.1, on the reverse strand, counting down.
GCATTTGCATTGCGATAATCTCCGCGTGCATGGGCTTTGCTTCTCATGCGAAGGCAGTTAGCTTCCAGGGGACCACATCAGGGATCTTTGTTGAGGCAGTAGGTGTGGCGCCGCAAACCTTGGTCACGACGGGTGTTGACACCAATGAGTTTACCTGGGGTACGGGACGCAATTCACCGTCGAACTCGCTTAGATTTGATGGTGCGAGCTTCGCAGGCGTTGTGCCTCCCAATCAGACTTTTACTCTGGGAACGCTGACCTATTTCAATGGCACGGTATTAAATGGAACGGAGGCGTCTTCAGTGGATCTCAGAGTGACGCTCGACCTCACTTCTCCAGTCGACCTGTCTCAGAATTTCAACTTCGATTTCAAGCTGCTCAACACGTATAACGTGGGCAGCGCTAATCAGAATGCGGATAGCGTATTCCTTACAAGTCTCTTCCCGACGACCACGACCATCCTCACAATAGACGGCATAGACTATTCGTTGAAGATGAACTTTGGAGCGGTGACAGGCAGTGGATTCAGCCAGGTCGACAAGTTCTCTGTCCTGGAAGGTGGTACAGCTTCGGCAACGCTTATCGGCACAATCTCGGCTATGAACCCTCCGTCCGTGCCGGATTCAGGTTCCACCCTCGCGCTGATGGCGATGGCAATAGTTGGTGTAACCGGTTTGCGACGCTACCTGACCTGCAAAGCCTGATTGAATTGCATCCGATGATGGCCGAGGTGCCTGCCTTGTCAAACGCAATCAAAGCGAAGACGAAGCAGAGAGGCGCCGAGGCCATCTCGGAGAAGTAACCGCCGAAATGGCGATGCGAGATTTCCGCAGTGGATGGCAGCGGGAGAAGGCCAAGGTCCAATGGACTTTGGCCTTGCTCGTTTTTGCCCGACTGCGTCAATCAAGCGATTCCAAAGTCTCTCCGGAATAGGCTGTCGGCCGTGCGCATTTCATTCGGTGTCATATAGTGCGCCGTGATTTGGTCATTGGAGGCTCGCGGGATGACTTTGTTGTTCCAGCCCAAGCGACGAGTTTCAAGCGGCCTGCCGCACAATTGAGCGGCTTTCCCGCTAAAGACAAGATCTTCGTCGAAGCCTGAAGGTGCGGCGGCGCGAAAATCGTAAGCCAGCGCTTCCACTAAGCGTCGCGAGAGCAAATAGCCGGCTCCTCCACTGGCGGCTCCGCGTTTGTTGACGCCATTGCCGGCATGCTCATGCGCGCCTTCGGTCAGATCTCTCAACCGCTCGACGGCCACGTAGGTGTCGTCGTCGCACTTGAAAAGCCAATCAAAATCGTGGTCTTCAAGCGCAATCTTAAGAAGGCATGGACCTTCCGCATGAGGTCCCAATATTCATCCCCCTCGTCCACGACGATGAGTCCCTCCTCTCTCACGGCGCCGTCCATTGCCGACGAAGAATGTTGCTCCGGTCGCGCCGGCAGGGGCTCTCCCGAACGTGCGCTTTTTCAGCGAATCCCAGTGGGGAATTTGTCTTCCCCAGGTTTCGCGCACGGCCCGCCGCTTGCCGTGGTTTTTCACGCAACTGCAAATTCCGATCAGGATACGAGCCCTCGCTCCGCGAACGACAGGATGAACCGGGTGCGATTTTCTCGTGGGACGGCGAGGTTGCCGCGGCGTGTTTCTTCGAACGAAACCGATCGTCCCGCGCAACCGCTTCAAGAATTTGCCCAGTTCCACCTGCAATCCCCAAAGGATCACTTCCACAAAGCGGACCGGGACCTGGCGAGGTGAACTCAATTCCCAGCGGTCTTTCAGATACTTCACAAACGCCCGCGGCAGTTCGCGAAAGCTGCAAGGGCGGGTCCGGAAAAAATCCAATCCCACAATCACCGCGTGGCCAAATCCGACCTCCTCGGGAAACCGGCGGACTAATTGGAGGAAGAATCTGTCGCTCAGCGGCGCGGGAAGGCGCCGAAAGCGCCTGCAGATCTGCTCAGACACACAATCGGGCGCCTCTGCTCTGACTTCCTCCAATGCCGCAGCCACCATCGGAGCAACCCGGTAATTCTGAACCGTCCGTTCCACGCGGTCCCAATCTACGGACAAACCGGGATGTCCCAGCAGAGTCCGTAGATCCTTCCTCCAAAGTGAACCCGGGCTGCCCGCTCTCCTGCCGTGAGCAACAGTATGAACCAGGAAATCTTCCGGCGAAGGAATCAGGACATCCCCATCAAAAAGCTTGGCTCGCCAAGCCCCTTGCCAAAGCACATCATCCACACCCGGCCACCGCGCATGCCGGAGGGAAAACCAGTGGATATCTACCAGCAAGCCCCCTCCCGGGGAACTGACCGGGTGCGAATGTCTCCTGGCATCACAGGGAAGATAAGGTCGAAAGGCAGGTCTCCAGCCCTTTGCCGTAAGAATGCGCGCCGCCTCTTCCAACTGCTCTGGAGCAATCAAGATATCGATGTCCGTTACCGGACGTTTTTCGACTTTCAGCCATTCCGCCAGCAGCCCAGCGCCTCCTTTCAGCATCAAACACGGAATCCCCGCCTCCCTCAAGGCCTTCACGGCCAACGACGCTTGAGAGAGCATCAACATGAGCCAGATCTTCTGTTGCTCAATGACTCGTTCGAGAGCGGCCCTATCCTGACCTGGCGCTTCGGCATGGACCTTGCCTGAAAATAATCCGGCCTTGCAATTATTGGAGGGAAGGACTTTCAAAACCTTGCAATTCTGTTTGAGCGGAACGTTTCAACCGAAGAGGAATGCAACACCGAAGTTTGCAGAAAGGATAATTTCATTAACAAAGCATGCTCGTGATCCCTCAAAAAGAATCCGGTATTCCACTTCTGATCTTTTCGCACGATCCTTTTCAAGATTCTTCGCGCCACGCCTGCCGGGAGACCTGGCTGCCCGCTCTGCGCCCAGAA
>CAWASQ010000046.1:0-6988 GCA_963784465.1 uncultured Verrucomicrobiae bacterium | reverse complement strand
CCGTTCATCGCCAGTTCCTCCGTCAACATCGCGGTCAGCGCGGCGCGGTTCCTCTACCGGACCACGCTCGGGCGTGACACCGCCGAGCTCCTCGCCAAGGTGCCACGCCTCAAGCGCGAGACCAAACGCGCCCACGCCTACTCGGTCGAGGAAGTCGAAGCCATTCTCAAGGCTGCGCACCGTCCACGTGACATCGCGTTTCTGCGCACGGTGTATGGCTGCGGCTTACGGGTAATGGAAGCAGTGACTCTGCGCGCCCGCGGCGGCATCGATCGCGCCCGCATGCAGATCCGCGTGGAGGGCAAGGGCGCAAAGGAACGGGTGCTGCCCATGAGCCCGCACTTGTTGCACGTGCTCGAAGAATATTGGCTGGCCGAGCGCAAAGGACGACCCGGCCATGGCTCCCCCTGGCTGTTCCTTGGTGAAGATCAGCAAAGTCCTATCTGTGGGGCGACCGGCCGGAGCATCTACTACCGCGCGCTCAAAAAGAGCGGCGTGCGGCCCAAGGGCGGCATCCATGTATTACGCAAGGTATCGTCATAATGCACACGTGTTCGAAGAGCCTTATTTTATCGAGAGTTCCTGCTGGCCGGGAAAAGTTGGCGGAATGCGCTCGCCGCGTTTGCTGGCTCGAACTGCCGCCTTCACCACCGGCAAGTCCAGGTCCCCGCTTGCGATAACCCACGGCGCACAGGGAACCACTTGCTTTGCGGGCAATAGCCCTTTTTTGATAAGCGCTTTAGCCGTGTGTTGGCTGACTTCCAGCTTCCGGGCTGCCTCCTCCATAGTCACCCAATCTTCTCTTTTCCGGAATCCGCTCATGCCGTGGGTGGAACGAAACTGCGCCACTCGCGCGGCGCTCCAGTTGTTGCCCTGGCCGGTGCGATAACCCAGACGGTTGAGCACCCCGGCTATTGTCTTGTCCTCGCACACTTTCACGAGTTCTTCGATCAGCTCGACAACCTTCTTTTCGGCTGTCCGCCTGTGCAGCCCACGCTTGTTGCGCGTGACACACAGTTCGGTGTGCACCCCGCCCGACCAATGAATGTGCAATCGATACTCGGCAGTTTCAGCCGAGGTGGTAACGACAATTTCCTCAATAATCGTTCGAAGGATCTGCTTTTTGGCTTCCACCGGCGCTCGCGAGTCATTCCATAAACGCGGCAGATCGGTGCCCATTTCCGTGAGCAGCCGACGTTGTTGAGCAGTTAGTCCGGCGGGCTTCTCGTCCAGTTCGTCCAGCCGGCTCTCGAGGCCGGCTGCCGTTTCGAGCGCCGCATTCCAGCGCGCTTCGAGTTCGCCGGCGACAAGCCGATTTTCCGGATCCACCGCGTCATATTGACGCCTGGCCCGCTGCACTTCATAGCGCGCCCGCTGCAAGGCCAGTTCGAGCGCGCGGCGCTTGTCCTGGTCGGCCAGGAGGCTGGCTTCAGCGGCCTGCACGGCGGCCTCGATCCCGGCGGGAGCAATGGCCTCCAAAGCCTGTTCGCTTACCGCCCGGTCCAGCTTGAGACTGCCGATTTGCAAGCAAGGTCCCGAACCCCGTTGCTCGCGCCTGCCGCCACATAGGTAACGGCCTACTTTGCCGGTGCTGCCGCTGTAGCCGACCTGCATGCTGCGACCGCAGCGACCGCAGCGCAGCAGCCCGCTTTAAGAGGGTGGTTCCCTTCTTGATCGCTCCGGAGGATTGCCCTTCGCGGCTGGAAAGGTTCTTTGCCATAAGTTGCCGGTTCTCCAAATACTGCGTCCAAGTGATGTAACCTGCGTGGTGATCGACAATCAAGACCTCCCATTCATGCTGCGGCCGACGCCGGCGGCCGGGACAACGCTGAATACGTCCTTTGTTTATCATCGTTCTGGAGCAGGTCCGGCCAAAGGCGAAGGCTCCGGCGTAGCACGGATTGCGCAGGATTTGATGCACTCGGCTCACCGTAGGAGGCTTCCAGATCACTTCATTGCCAGCGGTTGCTGCCACGGTGTGTGGCAACAGCAACTCTTCCTCGCGCAACCAGAGCAACGTCTGCCGCGCGCTGCGGACCTGCCGGAACTTCGCGAGCACCATGTCGATAGCCTGAGCATCTATGTCAGCACCGCCTATCAGGACTCGATGGAATCTCACCCACTGCGTGAAAAAAGCCTCAAGAAGGAGATCATCGACGCTTGGATCAACGAGTGGCGAAGAATGAATCGCTCCAAGCGATCGGAGCGCTCAATTATTGCAGACATCGCCGCCCTGCTGCCACAGTTGTCGGAAGATGGACTGCGCAGGGTCCAGGCCGAGGTCAACATTGCGCTCTCTGTGCATAGTGGGAAACGGGGCTAGAGGGCGAAGGCAGCCCAGGCGATTACGCGCTTTGCAGGAAAATGCTATGCGACACTTCTGGAGAAGTTCGCGGTCCACTTCGGCAAAATAAAAGTGGCACAATCCCAAAATTGCGCCACATAGCCCGCTTTAGTGGCGCAATTCATCGAATTGCGCCGCTATCGACCATTTTAGTGGCGCAATACTCTTAATTGCGCCACTATCGTCAAAACCATGGCTAGGCAGATTCCGCGGACCGAGCTTGATGCGATTTTGGAAGTTGTCGGGCGCCTTCCAAACGGCGCTCCTTTCGAGGACATCGCGAAGCAGATCGCTCCTACGCTGCCTCGCCGAACATTGCAGCGTCGTTTGGCTCGCCTTGTTGAGGAGAAGCGACTGATCCTGGAGGGGCGCGCCCGCGGGAGCCTATATCGACTGGCCGGAATTGGTGAGGAGCCTCCTCTTCTGAGCGAGGATTATGTCCCCATCTCCACCGAGTCGGAAACGATCAAGAGATCCGTTCGCGAACCAGTCCAGAAGCGCGATCCAGTAGGTTATAACCGCGCGTTTCTCGACGCTTACCGTCCGAACAAAACGTTCTATCTCTCGGGCGAAATCCGAAAACGCCTCGATGATAAGGGCCGCTCACGCGATGGCGAACGTCCAGCGGGAACCTATGCGAAACAGATTTTTCATCGTCTTCTTATTGACCTGTCGTGGAACTCAAGCCGCCTTGAAGGCAACACCTATTCGCTGCTTGAGACGGAACGTCTGTTGGAGCTGGGAGAGAGTGCCGAAGGAAAAGATGCGCGGGACGCGCAGATGATCTTGAATCACAAGGCAGCCATCGAGCTTCTCGTCGAACAAGCCGAGGAAATCGGTTTCAATCGCTACACCCTGCTAAACCTGCACGCTTTGCTATCGGACAATTTGCTTTCCGATCCCCAAGCTGGTGGCCGCTTACGAAGAATTCCTGTTGCCATTGCGGGGACTGTCTATCAGCCGCTCGCGATTCCACAGTTGATCGACGAGTGCTTTCAGCAAATTCTGGATACAGCAACAGCGATAGCCGATGCTTTCGAGCAGGCCTTCTTTGCGATGGTTCATCTGCCGTACCTTCAACCTTTCGAGGACGTGAATAAGCGAGTTTCGCGCCTTGCGGCCAATATCCCGCTCATCCGACAGAACCTTTGTCCGCTTTCGTTCGTGGACGTTCCGGAACGGGCTTACATCGACGGAATTCTCGGCGTTTATGAGCTGAACCGGGTCGAGTTGCTGCGCGATGTGTTTGTTTGGGCATATGAACGATCCTGCGCTCGTTACTCGGCGGTGCGTCAGTCCTTGGGAGAACCGGACCCGTTTCGGCTACGCTATCGACAGAAGGTCGGAGAGGTTGTCGCAGAAGTAGTTCGCGAACGCATGGACAGGAAATCGGCGGGGGCGCTTATTCAACAGCGCACTGTCGATGGCGTGCCGCAGGCAGATCGCGCACGGTTCGCTGAAGTTGTGGAGACGGAGTTGATGAGTCTCCACGAAGGGAACATAGCTCGGTATCGGCTACGGCCGTCGGAATATCAAGCCTGGCGGGAAAGCTGGCGATGAGGCGTCGAGGTGCGTCGAAATCGCTACTTGACTTGGGGTGTTGAACGAAAATGAGCGGACGTTAGAAACCTCTGTCGAACAACCGAGGAACTAATCACAATAACAATAGCTGATCTCTTAAGGTGCTCGAAACCGCTACCCTTTGGACCGCGTCAAACCAGCCGTTTTCGGAAAGCCCTATTACCTGTCCTTCCATCGAATCGTGGGGTGCGGCGATAAACTCCAAGATTCAAATGGAATAATCGGCGACCGACCTGGGTCGAAGGCAATTAGTATTAAAAGGTCTCAAAGGTAGAGGAGCGCAAGATATAGGCGAAGCGAGCGGGCTACCGTGGGGACGGATAAGCCCTGTGTTCGAAGCTGAACTCCGTTAGAATCCCCCTCATCAGAACCACGGCGGAGTGGAGGAAGTCCGCACCACCGAGATGGCGGCCTTCCATCTTGGGGTGCGAACGAAGGATCGCCGCGACCGGGTCCAGCGCGGCAGGACTCCTTATCGGCGCTTGTTCAGCGCAACAAGGACAGCCGCCAACGCCGTCTGAACGACGATCAGGGTGAGCAGGAGGATCAATGTCTCCATACGTGTTCCTCTTTCGGTGGTAGGCGTGGATCCATCTGAAGGTTTTCTGGAAAAAGCAAAGGAGCATCTCGCCGGTCGCGTGGTGCTTCAGCGTGGCAGTGCATTGGAAATCCCGCTCTGCGATGCGTCGTTCGATGTGACAGTCTCAGGATTAGTCTTGAACTTTGTCCCGAATCAGAATGCAGCGCTTTCTGAGATGGCTCGCGTGACGGTAAGCGGTGGCACAATTGGAGCTTATGTCTGGGACTATGCCGGAAAGATGGATCTCATGCGGTTCTTTTGGGATGCGGCGATTGAACTCAACCCGGATGCAACCGCGATGGACGAAGGAGCCCGGTTTCCAACATGTTATCCACACGCGCTTGCTGACCTTTTCGCTAGCTCTGGCCTACAGCAAGTCGAAGTAACGGCCTTGGATATCCTCACGCTTTTCACGGATTTCGAGGACTATTGGCGCCCGTTCCTAGGGGGTCAGGGACCCGCACCTGCCTACGCAATGGCGCTCGATGAGACGGCTCGGGCGAACCTGCGCGGCCGCATACGCTCACGGATGCCTCTGCAGGCTGATGGCTCGATCTGTTTAACCGCTCGCGCTTGGGCGGTTCGAGCAACGGCCGTGCGTTAGCAACTTCGGCAAATTGACCGTCGCTTCATCGGGGTCCGGTCCGCGATCCGTGCCGCTAACGACTCGGTCTGCTGCTCGATTTCAGGAACTCGGATGGCGACTCGTAGGGTTCGCAGGAGCCCGACAAGCAATTGCCCGGAGCAATTCGTCCGATTGAAGCTCCTCGGGCAAGGAGATCAGCCAGCTTTCTTGCCGGTCCGGATATGCAAGCCGCGGCCGGGGATGATTTCGAGGAGCTCGATTTCCGTGATAGGTAACAAGCGATTCTCCACGCACAGCCATCCCGTAGGTCTTGCGCTTTCGCTTGGATTGACGCGGGTTGCTCGTTACCGCCAGCATCTGCATGGATTTTGGTACGAGCGGACTGTCCGCGAAAACTCGATGGGCATTGTTCTTGTTGAGCTGTTGAAGTTGATGCGGAGAAAATTTCGCGGTGTTCTCCTTGCCTCGCGCCTCGGCAAACCTTTCAAGGTTCCATCGCAGGCCGCGTAAGTGACGGGCGCCACGCCCGGCTTCTGCTTCGCTCTGATGAGTGCATCAATCGCCTCTTGCAGACTCTTGCTGCCGGCCGGAGGCCGAGAGTGCTTGATGGCAAAACGGCGATATCCTTGAGGCGCTCTCGGTGTTCGATGAGTTCGCCGTTACAAGAATGAGTCTTGTGGCAATCGGGGAGTGCCTTCGACAAACGCCTCGTTAATGTGCAAAACGCTCCTCTTTACTCTGACCTAGAGCTTTTCTCAGGCGCCGCAATGCAGCGCTCTTCGAGGCCCGCTGGCAGGGCACAGATGAACGGAACCACTTCCGGACCCTATGCGCGCGTATTGGCGGCCGGCCAATCGCCGGCGCAGGAAACGTCGGCTTCGTAGTCGAGTTGTTACTTATGTGGCATATGGAATATTGGGCTGAGCAAGTCAGCGAAGACCCTCCGTGATGCTTTTGTGGCGCTGACCATAAACCCAAAACGCCACGCCAATCAGACAGCCCGCGAGGACTCCACATGCCAGCTTAAACGCACTTCCAAAAAGGAGAGGCACCACGAGACCAGAATAAATGGAAAAAGCGCCCATGACGAAAGCGGATTGGAGCGACGCGGCCATACCACGCCTGGAGGGATAGAGGTCCAGCGTCAGAATGGTCATGGCCGGGGACACAAGCGCCATACCGAAGGTGCAAAGCATGATCGGGATGACAGCCCAGGGGATTGCGACGGTGAAGAACGCGGCGTAGAGCGCGTTCACGATCGCTGCACAGATCATGATGAAAAATCCGATTCGGATGGTCCGGCCAGGGCGCCAGCAATGCGCCACGCGACCGGCCGCCAACGAACCGGCCATGATTCCTGCGATCAGGGGGACAAAGAGCCACGCGAATGATGTCTCCGAGAGGCGGAGAATCTGCAAGACGAAGACAGGGGCCGCACTGATGTAAATGAAGAGAGCGGAAGCGGCCAAGGCGATGGCAAGGGACTGAAGCAGAAATCGAGGGTCACTTCCCATCGTGCCGTAGTCCTTCAGGGTCGCCCGCAAGTGCAGAGGCGATCGCCTTGCGAGTGGCAAACTCTCGGGAAGCTTCAACGCACAGGCGACCAACAAGAGAAGTCCGAAGAAAGACAGAAATCCGAAAACCGAGCGCCAGCCGAACACGACTTCCAGCCAGCCTCCGAGAATCGGCGCCAGCACAGGTGCGAGCCCGAAAACAACTGTCGTGTAGGACATAACCGTTTGAGCCTCGGATCCGGAAAAACGGTCGCGAATCATTGCCCGGCCAACCACCATCCCCACGCCGGAGGACATGCCCTGGGCCATGCGGCAGAGAAGCAGGAATGAAAAACTGCCTGCAAAGAAAGCCCCGATCGACGCCGCGAGATACACGGCAAGGC
>CAWASQ010000045.1:0-5973 GCA_963784465.1 uncultured Verrucomicrobiae bacterium | reverse complement strand
CGCCAAGCAGATCATACTTCTTTTTGATACGGAGCCAGAGACCAAAAATGCTTTGAGGATTCTGAACGATTCGTGACGTTGGGTTTGCAATTCGACAGATGGCAGACCGGGCGAAAACTACCGAGTCCCCCTCGTTAGATTCAGGAAAAATACTACTCCGGCTGTTGCTTCGGTAAGGTTCCATTGCCTCAGAAACGCCTCCGTTGCAATTTGGCGCCGACAATTCCGCCGTCGAAGCACACGACCCTGGCGCCAGACCGACGCCTTTGCGTCTGCTGGGAAAAATCTCGCCTCGCCTTCCAAGGCATGCTTCACGTAGCCTACGCTCTCTTGCTCATCAGGAAGGTTTTGAGATAGCTTTAGCATCATGGGTGGAAGTGTGCGCGGACTCACCGATCGTAAGTCTCTATCATCTCCCGTCCTTGGTTTCGAAGCGAAGCTCCGGCCCGCTTTTTACAGGCGAAACGCAAGGCAGATAGCTGAGGGCGACAGCGCGCGACTATGCAGTCAGTTTGGCAGCTCCCTTCGACATCCTCAGCAACGGTCGCGAGCACTATTTTTGGGAGTACCGATGCGGGCGATGCTCGCCCGGTGGTCGGTGTGGCAACGCGTGCCGACCTAGAGCGGCGCGCCAATCTTCGGCAGCATCGCACCAGCTCGCTTCAAACAACGCTTAACGCGCTCCCCCTTCCAACCCGCTTCCGCTTCAAGAGATCATCGACCGCTTCAAGTTCGACCCGCTGCCGGTCATTGCCGTTTCCAAAGCTTTTGACCAGCCGACCGGCTCGCTCAACGATTTCATTCGCGCCGCCCTTGGTCTCTATCAGTTTCCAACCCGCGAGCAACGACTTGAACGCGCCTTTACCGTTTGGGTGGCTGAACACTCGAACAGCATCAATCCCCAACAGGCGCGGATGCTCAGACTGCTCCACAACGTTGTTCTGGCTTCCATCCGCGAGACAAAATATACGGCCATCGACGCGAGTGTCTTCACCCGTGCGCCTTTCACGCTTCTGGGCGGGCGCGACCATCTCGCAGCAATTCTGACCGAATTGAACCAGCTGATCGCGGCCGCTTAACTAGCATGGACAGCATCTCGCTCCAAAACCTCCTAAAGCGCCTCTGCAAGGTGATGTGGGAATCCAATGTCACCGATCCACTAACTTACGTTACCCAGATCGCCTACCTCCTTTTCCTCAAGATGTTGGAAGAAATGGATTCCGAGGAATCCGGCCCGGCTAAGCGCGAGCTTTTCACCACAGTCAAAGTCGATGGCGAGACAGTGGACTACGCCAGGCTCCGCTGGAGCGTCCTCGCCTCCGATCCCGACAACGAGCGCATGCTCCACACCCTGCGCGACTTACTGCCTAAGCTGGCCTCTCACCCCGCGCTTTCGCCCGGCGGTCGTGCTATTTTCGACGATGCCCGTATCGTCGTTCCCGACGGCGCCACGCTGCGGGCGGTGGATCTGATTTCACCCCTCCACCTGCTGAGCGAGGATGCCGATGTGAAGGGCGAGCTCTTCGAGACGCTCTCCAGCGATCTCGGCCAGCAGAAACGCTCGCGCAGTTCCGCACCCCGCGCCATCTCATTCGCGTTATCGTCGAGATGGTGAAGCAGCAGACTTCGTCCGCATGACCGCGATGAATGCCCTGCTTCACGGCTTCGACTACTCGCCCATCGTCCGGCGCGATTCCATCGGCGGCAGCGAGGACCGCTGGGACGAGGTGAAGTTCGACTTCATCCTCGAAAATCCGCCTTTCTCCGGCGCAGCGCAATCGCCCAAGCGCTCCCTGCGTGTCGAGAAAGGCGAGAAATACGTCCTCTTCCTTGCCGCCGCGCTCCGCAGCCTGCGACCCGGTGGACGCGCCGGCATCATCCTGCCCAACGGCATCCTCTTCGGCGACACCAACGCGCACATCGAAGTCAAGCGTCGCCTTCTAGCCGAGTGCGACCTCCAGGCCGTCGTCACCCTGCCCAAGGGCATGTTCGAGCCTTACACGCCCAACCCGACGTGCTTCCTCGTCTTCGAGAAAACCGGCAAACCCACCGAAAGCGTCTGGTTCTACCGCGTAGAGGGCGACGGCTCTTCGCTAAAAAAGGCGCGCAAGTTCGGTCCGCAATTCCGCAACGACTTCCCCGACCTCCTCGCCAAATGGCCAAAGCGCCAGACCGCCGACGGCGTCGCGTGTGCGTCCCGACGAATTCCGTCGTGATGAGCAGTCGTGCGCCCATCGGACATCTCGCCATCAATACCGTGCCGGTTTGCACGAACCAAGGCTGCAAGAGCTTTGTGCCGAAACCGGAATTGACGACCCGCTATCTCTACTGGGCTTTGCGCGGCGTGATGCCGGAGATTCAGCATCTCGGCGACGGCTGCACCTTCGACGAGGTTTCCAAGACAGACCTTGAGGCCTTCGAGATTCCCGTCCCGCCGCTGGCGGAGCAGCGGCGGCTGGTGGCGCGCATCGAAGCGCTGACGAGCCGCCTCGAAGAAGCCCACCAAGCCCGCCAAGCCTCTCTCGCCGAGGCGGACAATCTTCTCACTATTGCGCAGCGCTCGGAATATGAGCGTCTGCTCGTGGATGAAGAAACGACTCCGCTTGGGAAAGTCGGCGAAGTCATCAGCGGCGGCACGCCATCCAAGAGCGTCGAGGGTTACTGGGGCGGCGACGTTCCGTGGATAGCGCCGAAAGAGATGAAACGATTCCGAATCGGAGAATCGTCGCTGAACGTCACGCAGCGAGCCGTTGACGTAGGTGCTGCGAAACTCGATCAGGAGTGGGATCACAGGGAGCTATGCCGCTTGTGGCGAAGCCTCAGCAGCGACGGACTGGAGGTGCGCTTCGATTTTTCGTGCTGCCGGTTTCTTCGGCAAAACGCAGTAGCGTTTCTCGGCGGATTGGCGCGGCTCCTCGAGGGCCGCGGCGGGCGTGTGGAGTTCGCTTGGGACAGCCTGCAACCGTCCGTTGCGGCAAATTTGCGACAAAATGGGTTCACAGAAGCCTTCAGTGGACCGGGACATTCCTGGCTGGGCAATTCGATTCCTTACATCGAGCATCGGCAGGCGAGCGCGCACGAATATGCTGATTATCTCAGCAATCGTTGGTTGGGGCAGGGATGGATCGGCATCAGCCGCTATTCTAACCTAAGGAAAAACCATGAGAATTAACGTTCGGGATCTCGTCGGGGAGGTGTGCATGACCTTCGATGATGGCGTCAAGCTGCACAAAGCCTACACGCCCGCATTTGATGCTGGCGAAGTCGTGGAACTCGACTTTGCGGGCACACGCATTTTCGTATCGCAGTTCTTCAATGCTGCAGTCGGATTGTTGTTGGAAAGGTATTCCCTGGATGAGGTGCGCGAGCGCCTGAAATTCACCAATCTGCCCGAAGCGGGAAAAAATCCCTTGCGCCGATCTGTGGAAAATGCTGAGCGGTATTTTAAGGATCCCGCCTACCGCAAGGTCCTTGATCAAGTTCTTTCTGCGCAAGCCGTTGAGGCTTGATGCCGGTCAACTACATGGTGCAGGCGCAGGTCGTTGACCTGCGCTCTGACAATCCCCGAGTCGGTGATCGATTTTATGTTGATACCAATGCGTGGTTCTGGGCGACCTACGCAAACGTTCAGTTTGCTCCAAAACCGCCTGCCCAGCGAAGAGTTTCCGCCTATTCGTCATACTTGAAGCGCGCACTTGTTTCGAAAGCAGAACTTTATTGGTGCGGTCTTTCGCTCGCGGAATTAGCGCATCAGATCGAGAAGACAGAATACGACATCTTCTGCCAGGCGACTCCGACTCCGGCTCCGATTCTGAAGGAATACCGGCACAATTTTTCATATGAGCGCCAACGAGTGGTTCAGGAGATTCAAACGGCTTGGCAGTCGGTAGAAGACATGGGCCAACCATTGCCCTCAAGTCTCACAATCGATGCGAAGACAGTCGCTGCAGGATTGCAACAGCTCAGTCAATTGCCACTCGACGGATACGACCTCTTTACACTTCAGGCACTCCAAGCTTCGGGCATCAGCCAAGTCATCTCGGACGATGGGGATTTTTGTATAGTGCCGGGTACCACGCTGTTTACCGCGAATCACAACGTCATTGTCTCTGCTCAGGCTCAGAGGAAACTGATTTCGCGCTGAACGTCGCCAATCGTCCTTAGAGCTGTTTTCTATACGGCTCGAATCGTTCCAGGAAAGCCTCCTCCTCCTCAACGTCCGGGAGGCGGACCCCCGAAAAGACGACCCACGATTCGTTGTGCACAAGGGTCTCTCCCTCGGAAATTCGCTTGAGCGGTCCGAGAGTCTCGAGTTCGAGGAACTCGGGGTTCGTAAAGGTTTCGAAGTTCGAACCGAAATCGGGATAAGTCTCTCCTTCGATGAACGGCACATTCTTGATGAACAAGTGATCGCCGAGAACATAGGCGGCCCATCCATCGGCATGGCGAAGGCCAATTTTGAACGGCGGACGTTGCGTCTGACGCAGAGAAATCAATCGCGATCCAACGCGAAATCTTTCGTCCGACAGATCAGTAAACGGCCAAGAGACGATCGAGCGATTGGGCAAGTAATCCTCGGGATGGGTGCCCAGCGGTGGCTGGGAGAGGACCGCACAGCCACCCTCCGCCATGACCGTAAGCGCCCAGGGCGCCACCTCCACGGGCGGACCTCCTTGATGGCTGATTCGGTGCTCCACTTCGACTTTCGGACCGGTCTTTTCCAAGCCGACGACCATCTCCCGACGAATCTTCGCCGCTCCGTCGATTCGGTTTGAAACCCTCACCGTAAACTCGTCTTCGATCACGTGCTCCACTTCGGAATTGTCGAGCGCGTAACACAGGCTCCCCCGCTTTCCGAAGTCCTCTGGAGCGGTCCATAGACGGTGCCCCCCGCGAATCTTCCACATTTCCTCATTCGACTTGCCCGCCTCGGCGCCGACCAGTTTGAAAACACTTCGACCCTCGGCGGGCCTGTAAGAAATGATGCGCGGGCCCACCTCCAGGGTAATGACGACTTCGGCGAAGCCGTTGGAGAGCTTTAGGTTTCTTTCCCAACCAGAAAAGGATGAATATTCGGCAGCCATGAGTCTGATGTCTTATTGAGCGCAGGGGAACCTCGCCTGAACATCAAGTAAATACGAAGAATCCTTGCATCAGGCAACCATTGATAATCGCCGGTGATAAAGCTCTTCCGGCTTGGTAGCGACAGATCGGGCCAAGATGCGCGGGAGCGCCGCCTGGTTCGTCTCCTTGGCAGCTATGTCGGATCGGAGTGGACCGTTTCCTTCAACCTCCAGCACACCACCAAAAGCGTGGCCGAAGCTGCAATCAAATAAATGCTTGGGGCTGTTAGGCTACCTGTCGAGTGAATGAGCCAGGCCGCCACACGCGGTGTCACGCCACCCAGGAGGCCCGCGCCGACATTATAGCCAAGAGCAAATCCGCTAAAACGTACCTCGGTGGAAAAATTTTCCATGGCGGCGGTCATGGCAGGTCCCATGAAACAGGCACAAAGCATCACGAATGCAAGAGCGGCAATGAGCATCCAAACGAGCTCTCCACTCGACAGCAAAACATACAGAGGATAGCCAAGGAAAAGAAATCCTAAGCATCCAGCCAGAAGAACCGGCTTGCGTCCGACAAAGTCGGAGATCCAGCCAGGAATCGCAATGAAAAGGACGCAATTGAAAGCACCAGCAACAGTCGCTACGAGCATGGCGGCGGCATGATCCACCCTGACAAAGGACACCAGATAAGTCGGAACGAACGCGACAACAAGATAATAGGCGACATGAAAGGCCGATGGATGCTTGATCGGCGCGAGGGGCGGCTCGGCCGATGAAGAAGGGAACCTCGCCAGCCCCAGCTTTCCATCGACTCCTTGGACAGGGAGGCGATAAGCAGCGCAACCAGGCTGGAAGCCGAGAGCGCCTCCTCCATACACATTGGCAAGGCTCGTAGTGAGACGCGCAC
>CAWASQ010000044.1:0-34612 GCA_963784465.1 uncultured Verrucomicrobiae bacterium | reverse complement strand
GCGCGCCACGCTCAGAAGAAGCACGGCGTCGAGCGTGTGGCAATCGTTGACTGGGACGTCCACCACGGCAACGGCACCGAGGAAATTTTTTACTCCGACGGCTCGGTCCTCTACTTTCTCCACGCATCAGTGGCCGTGGTATCCGGGGACCGGCCATGCTTCCGAAACGGGGAAGGCAAGGGCGCCGGGCTCACGATCAATTGTCCCCTCCCCGCCGGCTCCGGGCGCGAAGAAATCCTGGGCGCGTTTCGCGACCGGCTTTTTCCCGCCCTTGAGAATTACCGTCCGCAACTCCTCCTAATTTCCGCCGGATTTGATTCGCGCGACGGCGACCCTCTCGGTCAATTCCGGCTTGCGCGATCAGGATTTTGCGGATCTCACCCGCATGCTTATGGATTTTGCCGCAGGACCGTGCGGCGGCAGAGTCGTCTCCGTTCTCGAAGGGGGCTACAATCTCTCGGGCTCGGGAGCTGCGGTCAAGTCCCATGTCTCGCAGCTGATCGAGGATATCCCCAGTGATACCGGTCCCTGCTGGATCCATTCTGACACTCGAGTTCGCAACGTGGTAGCCTCGGCTTTTTTGCTTGCCTCGCGAGTGAATTTCTCAGCTAAGAGGATGCTTCTATGAGGAAAGCTGCCGCGTCCCTCCTTGCCGCTGCCGCGGTTGCCGCAACCGCGTTTGCTGATATCCAACAGCCGCCCGCCTCCGATTACGGTCCAACGCGAAAGCTTGGGCGCGGTCTTGGGCAACGTGCTCTTCGGTCCAACCGAGTTGTTGGATTCCATGGCGGCGGTCAACTACGACGACGGCAATTCAGCAGCGTGGAGCTACGGCCTCGTTCGCGGCATAGGGCGTTCCTTCGCCCGGCTCGGGTACGGCATTTACGAAATCGTCACCTTTCCGTTCCCGACAGTGAGAGGCTCGCTATCGTCCGCCCTACCGCAGTGACATCCCCTGGATCAACTCGGGCTATCAGGAGTTCCCGCCGGAGCTCGGCTTCGAGACCCGCTACAACTACGTGCGCGATTATCAGCGCGATCCATGGTGAAATGTAAGGCGCCTGGCGCAAGCCCCTCTACGAGGTTTCGCTGCGGGCGGTAGTTCGAGACAAAGTCTCTGCGAAATTCCGCGAAGCGTCCCTCCAGAATTGCAGTCCTCGCCGTCCGCAGCAAGCTTCAAATAGAAATGAAGGTTGTGCAGCGTCACGAGCCTGAGACCGAGGATTTCTTCGGCTTTGATCAGATGGCGAATGTAAGCGCGTGAAAAATTGCGGCAGGCGTAGCAATCGCAATTTTCTTCGATCGGACCCGGGTCTTCCGCAAAGCCCGCGTTTTTGAGCGACAGGGTGCAGTTCCGCGTGAATGCGGTCCCATTACGTGCAATGCGCGTGGGCAGGACGCAGTCGAACATGTCCACTCCTCGTGCGATCATCTCGATCATCTGGGGAGGCGTTCCGAGGCCCATCGCATAGCGAGCGCTGCCGGCGGGGAGAAACGCTTCCGCACTTTCAACGGCCCGCATCATCTCGGGTTCCGGCTCGCCGACGCTCACGCCGCCAATGGCGTAGCCGTCGAATCCAATTTCCACCAGCCCGCGGGCGCTGCGCTCCCGAAGATCCGCGTAAGACGAGCCCTGAACGATCCCAAACAGCAGGGGTCGATCGTCATCCCTTTCCCCTTG
Organism: uncultured Verrucomicrobiae bacterium; assembly: GCA_963784465.1. Taxonomy (GTDB): domain Bacteria; phylum Verrucomicrobiota; class Verrucomicrobiia; order Chthoniobacterales; family Terrimicrobiaceae; genus DASTFP01. The sequence goes on along the minus strand of CAWASQ010000044.1, from coordinate 32,931 downwards.
CCACCAGGCTTTGCAGCGCGCCGCCCACCGAAGAGTAAGATCCAGGCTGCGCGACGGCATCCTCGTAGGCACATGGATGAGGAGGACATTCATCAAAAGCCATGACGATGTCCGAATCCAAATCCCGCTGGATCTCCATCGAACGCTCCGGACCGATGAGCGTGGGAGTGCCGTCGAGGTGGTTCTGAAAATGCACCCCCTCTTCGGTAATCTTCCTCAGCTTGGCCAGAGAGAACACCTGAAAACCCCCGCTGTCAGTGAGTATCGGCCGCTGCCATCCCATGAATTTGTGCAGTCCGCCCTGCCGGGCGATCAACTTCTCTCCGGGCCGGACATGGAGGTGATAGGTATTGCCGAGAATGATTTGTGCCCCGAGCTCCTGGAGCTCGAGCAGGCGACACAGCCTTGACGGTGCCCTGCGTGCCAACAGGCATGAAGACCGGCGTTTCAACGAGACCGCGGCGCGTTTGCAGCGCGCCCGCCCTGGCTCGGGAGGCCGGATCTGCCGCAACGAGCGTGTAGGCACGCCGTCAACTTTCGCAGCGCCCAGACCGTTTTCCCCGCGACGATCGTTCGCACCGCGCGCCCCTTGAGTTCAGCGCTCATGGAACGGGGTGTTTCGAGAGAGCGATTGGGAATTTTCCTTATCGAATGTCCACTCCGGATCGGCATCAATCAGCGTAACGTCCGCCGGAGCGCCGGTCGAGAATGTTCCCCGATCCAACGCCAACAGACGCGCGGGATTCGCGGTGAACATTTCGATGAGACGGCCAAGAGCAAGAACCTTCCTCTTGTGCACGAGGATGTCGCAGAAGAGCGCAAACTCGGTTTCAAGGCCAGTGATTCCGAACGGCGCCTGATCCAGTTCGACCTCCTTTTCGTAAAAGGCATGCGGAGCGTGGTCGCTGCAAAGAATATCGAGCGTGCCATCCGCCAGACCTTCAAGGATCGCTTCGATATCCCGTGCCGTGCGCAGAGGCGGATTCATCTTGTAATTGCTGTCAAAGATCTGAAGGCATTCGTCGGTCAACGCGATGTGATGCGGGCACACTTCGCCTGAAATCTTGACTCCCCTCGCCTTCGCGTCGCGCAGCAGGCGCACGCTTCCGCCAGAGCTGATATGCTGGCAGTGGATGGGCGAGTCGCAGAGCTCGGCAAGCAGGATATTGCGAGCGACGATGACCTCCTCTCCGATGCGTGGCCATCCGGGCAGGCCGAGGCGGAGGCTCCATTCGCCCTTCATGCATCACCCCGTTGCCAACGAGCGAATAGTCCTGACAATGATCAAGAACGGGCAGGCCGAACATCCGCGCGTATTCAACCGCGCGACGCATGACCTCGTGATTCTGCACACAGTGTCCGTCATCCGTGATCGCGACAATTCCGGCTCCAACCATCGACCCGTATGGAGCCAATTCCTCTCCGGCGAGGCCCTTCGTGATCGCACCCGTTGTGAAGATATTGACATCGGCGCTCGCCTGCGCTTTCTCGCGAATCAGGGTGATTGTTCCAGCATTGTCTGCCACCGGGTTCGTATTCGGCATGCAAACAACACTCGAGAAACCACCTGCCGCCGCTGCGCGAGATCCGGTGGCAATCGTCTCCTTTTGCGCCTGGCCTGGCTCCCGGAAATGCACGTGCATATCGATCAGGCCTGGCGCCACGACAAGACCCGTTGCGTCTATGACTTCGGCTTCGGATGCCTGGGTTTCGCCTGTCGGACGGATCGGCAAAGACGCCATCGGCAATCCAAAGGTCGGCAATTTCGTCGCGCCTGTTGGCGGGATCGATGACCCGGCCGTTGGCGATACGAACGATTTTCATGAGGAAAGGCCCACGCCGCCGGCGCACAGATAGAGAACCGCCATGCGCACGGCAAGTCCATTTGTGACCTGTTCGAGAATGACGCTGCGGGGTCCGTCAGCCACATCGCTGTCGATCTCGACGCCGCGGTTGATCGGGCCGGGATGCATAATGAGACAATCGGGTTTGAGAAGGACAGCCCGTGCCTTCGTCAGGCCAAAAAGAGAGATGTATTCGCCAAGACCCGGGAAAATACTCCTTGCGCTGGCGTTCGTGCTGAATGCGGAGAAGATTGATCACGTCGGCGGATTCGAGCACCTCGTCGAGCTTGTGAACGACGCGCACGCCCAGCTTTTCAAACGCGCGCGGCACCAGCGTTGAAGGACCGACGAGCGTGACATTTGCGCCAAGTTTTGTCAGCGCGTAAATGTTTGAGCGCGCCACGCGGCTGAAGAGGATATCGCCGACAATTGCGACATTGAGACCTTCGATTTTGCCCCGCTTCTGCAAGAATCGTAAACGTATCCAGCAGGCCCTGCGTGGGATGTTCGTGCGCGCCGTCGCCGGCGTTGATGATGCTGGCGCCGAGCCTTTCCGCAAGAAAGCGAGAGGCGCCAGCCGAGCTGTGGCGCAGCACGATGATGTCGGCCCGCAGCGCCTGAAGATTTAGCGCGGTATCCTTGAGACGTCTCACCCTTCTGAAGGCTGGACGCGCCGGCGGAAATGTTCACGACATCCGCGCTCAAACGCATGGCAGCGAGTTCAAATGAGGTGCGCGTGCGCGTGCTCGGTTCAACGAAAAAGTTCACCAGCGTGCGTCCGCGCAGCGCGGGAACCTTTTTTAAGCTTCGTTCGCCGACTCCTTTGAATGCTCGCGCGGTATCGAGGAGATTCCAAAGCTCCTCCGCGCTCAACTCGTCCAGCCCGATCAGATCCTTGCGTGTCCAGCGGCTCATGAGGCTCTCACCACGGTAACGCTATCCGGGGTGCCATCGAGGCTTTCAAATCGCACGCGGATTCGCTCGTTCCGGGCCGTTGGAAGATTCTTCCCGACGTAGTCCGCGCGAATGGGCAACTCCCGATGTCCCCGATCCACGAGAACGGCATATTGAATGCGGGCCGGCCGGCCGAACGAAGAGATCGCATCCAGTGCGGCACGGCAGCTCCGGCCGGTGAAAAGCACGTCATCAACCAGAACAATTGTTCGTCCCTCGAGGTCAATGGGAAGCTGTGTAGGGACAACCGTCGTTGGCCTTCCACGCGTGGAAATGTCGTCGCGGTGCATCGAGACGTCGACGATGCCGAATCCGGGACGCACTCCCTCAATCGCTTCGATGTGCTCGACGATCCTGCGAGCGATCTCCACGCCACGCGTGGGGATACCTGCAATGACAACCCGCGAAAGATCGTCGTTTCGCTCAATAATCTCGTGTGCGATTCGACGGATGGCCTTGCGAATGGCCTCCGCGTCCATCACGAGAAGCGTCTCTTGCTGGTTGTGTCATCTCCCTTCGCGACCTCTCAGGGCTGCGTTAAAAGGTCAAAAATCTTAAGCGGCTTTCGCCTGGTGCTGCTTTGAGCGTTCGTCTCGCCACGCCGAGCGGTATTTCACAATCCAATCCAGAAGCGCGCGCTCAAAGCCGATGTCATGGCCCGCCTTCTCGCTTTCTATCCATTTATGACGAAGAATCTCCTCTCTCTCAGCCAGAAATTCTTTGTAAAGAACGGAATTCTTGACGAGTTCCGAGCCCTCATTCCTCTGGGGATTCATCGTGCTTGTATTAAAGGAACCATTTATCCTGCCTGTCAAACGCATTTTCGGCTTCCTCTTAAAATTGAGATCCGATAAAGCACTTATAATACATTATTTGCGATTAAAATACGAGCCGGTCAACGAGTCTTCACAGCGCGCAGGATCTTGTTTGCCATGTGTCGAAAGACCTTGCCGACGGCGCCGTGCGGATCGCTGGCAGCGAGGGGGCGGCCGACGTCGCCCGATTCGCGCACCGCAATCTCGAATTGGCACCTTTCCGAGGAGCGGCACCCGAAGGCGCGCAGCCTCGCGCTCTCCTCCGCCGGAGCCAAAAATGTCGTAGCGTCGTCCGTCACCAGGACAGAGAAAGTAGCTCATGTTTTCAACAATGCCGAGAACGGGAACATTGGTTTTCTGAAACATCGCGACGGCCTTTCGGGCATCGATGAGCGCCACCTCCTGCGGCGTGGTGACGATGACGGCGCCGCTCAACGCGATCGTTTGGACGATCGTGAGCTGAATATCTCCGGTGCCAGGAGGAAGATCGAGCACGAGGCAATCGAGAGGAGCCCAGGCCACCTGACGGAGAAACTGCTGCGTGTATCGGGTCACCATGGGACCGCGAAGAACGGCGGGCGAGGCATCGTCGAGCAAGAAACCCATGGACATGAGCTTGAGTCCTTCGCGCTCGATGGGAAGAATGCGATCCTGATCGTCAGCCATCGGCCGTTCGTTGCTGCCGAACATCAGAGCAATGCTTGGGCCATAGAGATCGCAATCGCAAAGACCGACCCGGCTGCCGGTCGCCGCCAGCGCAACAGCAAGATTCGCGGCGACCGTGGACTTGCCGACGCCCCCTTTTCCGCTCGCCACGGCGATGACATGCTCGACGCCTTCGAGCTTCGCCGGACCGGCGAGACCGGCCGCCTGGGCCGGCGCCTGAATGTCGACCTTGATCTCAACACGTCCAACTCCCTTCACCGCCGCAAGAGCCGCCTGCGCTTCGTCGCGAATCTGGCGGGCAACCGCCGGCTCCGCCGTGGTCAAGACAAGCTGAGCGGCCACGTCCTCGCCCTCGATCCGGATCTCCTTGACCAGACCGAAGGACACGATGTCCCGCGAAAAGCCCGGGTATTTCACCCGCCGAAGGGCGTCACGAAGAGTCTGTTCATCAAGAGGCAGCATCGTGGATCCAATATGCTTGCCGAATCGGGAGACGACAAGCGAAGTCGCCGCGAAACTCAGCTCAAAAAGACTTGCGCAGATGGCTCGGCAAAATGCCGAGCTGCTCGCGATACTTTGCCACCGTCCGGCGCGCGATGGGGAGTCCGCGCTCGGAAAGCATCGCCACGATATCCTGATCGCTAAGGGGATGCCGGGAATCCTCGCTGCGGACGATCTCGGCAATAGCTTGGCGCACGCTTTCGTTGCTTACCGATTCGCCATTGTCGGTCGTGTAGCCGGAGGTAAAGAAATACTTCAACTCGAAGAGGCCTCGTGGCGTGGCCATGTACTTGCCCGACACGGCGCGGCTCACCGTTGTTTCGTGCACACCCACTGCCTGGGCGACCTTGCTCATCGTCATTGGCCGCAAGTGGGCCGGACCGAGATCGAAGAAATCGCGCTGCCGTTCGACAATTTCTCGCGCAATGTTCAGAAGAGTGTGCTGGCGCTGCTGAACGCACCGGATGAAGAACCTTCCGCCGCGAATCTTCTCTCGCAGATAGTCTCGCACCTCGCGATCCGCAGCCGACTGGGAAAGCATGTCCTTGTACCCATCGCCGATGCGCAACGAGGGAACCTCATCGTCATTGAGCGACACAGTATAGGCATCACCGTCGCGCTCCACGATCACATCAGGAAGAATCGTTTGCTCGTCCTCGGCGGAAAAGGGCCGCCCGGGCCGGGGTTCCAGCCGCGCGATAGCTTCCGCGGCATCTTGAACGTCGCTGAGCGAGACGTGAAACTGGCGTGCGATTTCGGGAAGCTTGCGCCGGCTCAATTCTTCGAGATGGTGCTGCACAATCCGGCTTTCCAAACTGTATTGCCGGCCGCTGCGGCGCAACTGAATGAGCAGGCACTCCGAGAGATCGCGCGCCGCCACGCCTGCGGGCTCAAAACCCTGCACGATCTCGATCACCTCCTCCGCTTCTTCCTCAAGACAGCCCGCCTGGGAAGCGATCTCCGCCGCCGTCGCGCGCAGATATCCGCGCTCATCAATATTTCCGATAATCACCAGCGCAATGCCCCGCTGGCGAACGGTCATGTCCGATCCGCTCACCTGATCCAGCAGGTGCTGCTGCAATGTGGGCGCTTTTGTCTGCGAGTCAAAAAAATGCTGACGTCTCGCCTGCGCATCCGCCGTCCATGGCTCTGACGTCGCGCGCTGCGCGTAATATTCAGTTCCACTGGTCGGCCAGTTCCGTCTTTTGCAGACTTCCGCACCGTCTGTCTCCCGTGGCAATCTCCCGGGGTTCCTCCTCGAGAGTCGGATTTGCCTCCAACTCCGCCGTGACAAGCTGCCGAAGCTCCATCAGCGGCGCCTGCAGAATATGCAAGCTCTGCTGCATTTGCGGCGATAGCGTCTGCTGCAACGCCAGCCCTTGAATTTGCTCCATTCCCGCCATTTACGAAAGCAAAACTCAGGCACTTGACTTGCTTGCGCAAGCAATTTTCGACGCCAAAAACGAAGTTGGACAAGAGCGGGACTCTTTCCGAAGCTAGATCGCAGCTCCTTTCTGTCAACTAGAGGAGCTGTCCCTGTTGAACGACAGCGTGTCGCGGCTGGCTTCGGTTTCGATTTCTTTCAACAGGCTCTTGAATTCACAAGCCTCAAGTGCCGCGATCAGCGGATCGTATTGAGGCGCGATCCTCAGATCACGGAGGGCCTTCGGCAGCGGAAGATCGTCTTCGAGAGCCACCATGCTGCGATTGATTTGAATCAGGTCCTTCGCGTCTTCCGAGCCTTTGTCTCAATTTCTCCGGTTCCACAGTATCCGAGCTGCCTGAGAAGATTTTCCACGGTTTGATAGCGAGCGAACCAGCTGGGCGGCAGTCTTTGCGCCCACGCCGGGAACGCCCGGGATATTGTCGATGCTGTCGCCCGTCAGCGCGAGAATTTCGGCGATCTGCCCGGGCTCAACGCCCCATTTTTCTTTAACGTGCTTCGGCCCAAGCAATGCGAAGCCGGAGGTTCCGGCATCCGCTTTTGCCGTTGAGTAGATGGCGACGCGATCGCTTGTCAATTGGAGGATGTCTTTGTCGTTCGTGGCGATGACAATTTCATAACCACTCTCCACACCTTTGCGCGCGTAGGATGCAATGAGGTCGTCGGCCTCGGTGTTTGGGACGCTGAGGCTGGCGAAACCTGTCAACGGCACATTCTCCTGGAGCCACGCCTCTTGTGAGCGCATGTCCGGGGGCATCTCCGGGCGGTGTTGCTTGTAGGCGCTCTGCAGCGCCGTGCGGCGGTCGGGCAGGCCGTGATCCCAGACGACAGCGCCAAGTTCGGGTTTCAAGTCCGCCACCATCTTGCGCAGCGCCTTCAGAAAACCGTAAATGGCATTCGTGGGCTCGCCGCGCGAATTCGTAAGTCCTCGGATGGCAAAATACGAGCGGTAAAGATAGTAGTGACCATCGATGAGAAGAAGGCACATGGGTCGAAGCTATCTTGATTGCCCGAGGGATGCCAGCGTGTTCGGGGAGTATGCAGCTTGACGGGGGCCAAGATGTTTCCTAGGTTTCGCCCCCTAAATGTTTTTTCGAACCCCTGCGCTAGTCCTCCTTCTTTTCCCTGACGATTGTGTTGCGCGCTTCAAGCGCAGGCTCCTAGGTCAGGTGCAGATCGAGCTCGAGAGAGGGATCGGGACCCATTCCCCGGTTCGCCGATGACAAGAGCGCTTTCGAGGCGGCCGAGGAACTGTACGCGCGCAAAAGACTACGAAGGCGCCATCGTTGCCTTACAAGCGCTTCCTGAAAACCTATCCAGGCTCGAACCTGGCCTCCGAAAGCGCAGCTGCAACTGGCCGATCTTCTGCTTCTGCAGGGCCGCTGGGCCGCGGCCTTCGATGCTTACCAAAAATTGATCTCCACGTATCCGAACACGCCGGAATTCGAGGGAGCGGTCGCCAGGCAGGTCCTTATCGCGAACTCGTTTTTGGATCTCAGCCGAGTCAGAGTTCTTGGCTACGCGGTCCCCGTACCCGGCATCACCGGCGCCGAACGTGCTCAGAAGATGTACGAGGCCATCCTCAAGAACGCGCCCTACAGCATCTATGCGCCGATCACCCAGTTCAATCTCGGTCTGGCTTTTCAGCGGCTGAAGGCGATCCGTCAAGCCCGTGATGCCTACCAGAAGGTGCTCGACAAATATCCGAACAGCGACGTCTGCGATGACGCCCTCTACCAGATCGCATACATTTACATGCGGCTCGGATTGACCTCGAGTTCCCAGGACCTTTCCGCGCTCGTGCTTTCCAAGGAAACCTTCGAAGACTTTCTGCTTCAATATCCCAAGAGCGAGAAAGCGCCGCAAGCCCGGGACAATCTCGAGCGAAATCGGGCGCGCGGAAGCCGACAACCTCATGGCGATCGCGAAATATTACGACTGGTCCAAGAATTACAAGGCGGCCATCATTTACTACAACGACGTCGTCCGCAAGCAGCCGAAATCGGCCGGATGCGGAGACAGCGAAGACTCGCATCGAGGAGCTTCGCAGCCAGTTCGGCGACGACATCCTTCGTGTCGGGTCGGAGCGTGCCGAATCGGGAGAAAAGCTGGCCCTTCGCCGCCGCCTCCAGGCCCAAGTGGAAACCTCAGCTCTTGCAGACTACAGCGGGCCTCCCAAGCGCGAGATTGTCCCGGACGAATTGCCCGTGGTGAGACAACCGCAACTGCGCACCGACGACACGCGCGACCTTCAGCCCATCGAGCCTATACTCCCCACACAATGATCCGTCTCGTTGCAGCACTTACCGCTTGCGCCGTTCTCGGTGGGTGCGGCTACAAGCTCGGAGAAATCCGCCCCACTCCGATGCGGTCCGTGCGCACTCTGGCTGTCCCGACTTTTAAGAACAGGACCTACGAGCCGCGCGTAGAAGTTCTTCTAGCCGACACGCTCATCAAGGCTCTGCAGCAGGACGGAACTTACACGATCGTCTCCGACGACATCGCCGATGCGGTCCTTAATTGCACCCTGACCAAGATCGAACGCCGTTCGATTCGCTCGGTACAGAACAACGTTCTGGCCACTGCGGAATTTGGGCTTGACCTCGATATTGCCTACCAGGTGTCGGATCGGGTGACGGGCAACATTCTCAGAAAAGGAAAGGTCCGCGGCACCACTTCGTTCTTTAGCAGCACCGATCTTCAGACAACTGAGCGGCAGGCCATTCCGTCGCCGCGAAGGATGCGGCGGTCAAGCTGACGACAGAGGTGTCGGAGGGCTGGTAAGAAAAACGTCCTTTGCTTACGGTAGTCCCGACACCCATTGGGAACCTGCAGGATATCACTCTGCGAGCACTGCAAGCATTGCGCGAGGCCGATCTCATCGCAGCTGAAGATACCCGCCACTCCGCGGTGCTCTTGCTCCACCATGATATCCGAAAGCCAATGCTTAGCCTGCATGAGCACAACGAGGCCTCGCGCACGGCGGGCCTGGTTGAGGAAATCGCCGGCGGGCAAATCGGTCGCACTTGTGACAGACGCTGGCATGCCGGGAATATCCGATCCGGGCTTTCGCCTCATCCGAGCATGCCGCGAGCGAGGACTCCCCGTTACTGTCCTGCCGGGACCAAGCGCCGTTCTTACCGCTCTTGTCGGCTCTGGATTTCCAACCGACGCCTTCTTTTTCGGCGGATTTCTCCCGGTGAAGAGCGGCAGGCGCCGCACGGAACTCGAGAGCTCAATCTCGCGTCGCGAAACAAGCATCTTCTTTGAGTCTCCGCATCGCCTTGTGAAGACCCTGGAGGTGCTTTCCGAGATCGCTCCGGACGCGGACGTGTGCGTCGCTCGCGAATTGACGAAGAAGTTCGAAGAATACCGCCGCGGCAGCCCGGCCGAACTTCGTTGCACTACAAAGCTCGCCAGGCCAAAGGAGAGATCACAGGTGTGTGATCTCGACCAGTCGCAATCTTGCCCGGGACTTCCGAATAGAGGCACTCATGCCAGAATCTCGCGCAAAGGCCGATCGAAGCGGAGCTCCGCCGCTGCGGCTTGATCAGCGAAAGTTTCGAGCGGTCGCGGCCGCCGTCATCATCGCCATGCTCGCTGGCGCGGCGCTTCTGCCTCTCTGCGCCGCCGTCCTGCATTCTCCTCCAGGTTTGCCGACGTGCGTTTTCAAGAGCGCGACCGGTCTTCCGTGTCCGTTTTGCGGCGGAACCCGAGCGGCTCAGGCCTTGCTGCGGGGCGACCTCTCCCGCGCGCTTTATCTCAACCCAGCCGCTTTGCCTGCGGTCGTCGCGTTCGCGGCGATCGTCCTGGTGCTTGGATGGGAGGCATTCCGCGGTCGCGCGGTCCGATTGGAATTTGCTTCTCGGGAGACTTCGGTCGCTTCTTCCGCTCCTGGTCGCGCTGCTTTGCATCTACTGGCTTGTCCATCTTGCCGGCGCCCTCAAAGGTCCGAAGCCGGAGCTCGTTGACCTGGGCAACCCATTCGCGCGTGTGATTCAGGAGCGCTTTTCCCGTCCACGCTGCATCAACAGGATCGGCAAGCCAGGATAGCCCCACTTTTCGCGCAAGCGCGCCCGCAGAAAACTCGCGTAGCTTTCAGGCAGGAGTCGCGGGTCATTGACGAACAGGAGGAACTCCGGGGCTTGAAAGGGGCTCTGGTTCTGCGGCACAAGCTGTGTGGCGTAGAGCAATTTGAGTCGTCGGTTGCCGTGCAGGGGAGGAGGATGCCGCTCCATGACGGCGCGCAAGAGACGATTCAACTCGCCCGTGCCGGCTCGGCGCGTCGCATGCTGGCCGACCTTCTCGATCGTCGTAAAGAGCCTTCGCACGTTCACACCGGTTTTTGCCGAGAGGGCGACGACCGGCGCGTAATCGAGAAAAAACAGATCCTCTCGCACGCGCTCGACGTGTTCGATCAAGAGCTCGGAATCGGATTGTCGCTGCGGCGAAATCAGGTCCCACTTGTTGAGCACCACGAGAGCGGCCTTGCGCGCTTTCTGGATCAAGCCCGCAATTTTCTTGTCCTGCGTAGTCACCCCGCTCGTCGCGTCGATGACTAGAACGCAGAGATTCGCGCGCTTTATCGCGTTTTCTGCCCGCATCACGCTGAAAACTTCGACGGACGCGTTACGTTTGGATCGATGGCGGATTCCCGCTGTATCACAGAGGATGAACCGCCGTCCTTCCCGCTCGCAGGCAATATCGACGGCATCCCTTGTCGTTCCGGGAATGTGGCTGACGATCGTGCGGCGGTCGCCAAGGATCGTATTGACCAGAGATGATTTTCCGACGTTCGGCCTTCCGATGAAGGCCAGTCGCGGCGACTCCCTCGTGGTGTCTTCATCGCTCGCCGGCGGCAGAAGAGCCTCGATGGCCTCAGCGAGATCGAGCATGCCCCGGCCGTGCGCCGCGCTAACGCCCAAGGTCTGCGAGAATCCCATCCGCGCAAAATCTGCCGGAAATCCCTCGTGCTCCGGGACGTCCACCTTATTGACAACAAGGATCGTCGGGCGTCCCGACCGGCGAAGCCGCTCGGCAAGTTCGAGATCCAGCGGTGTGGCGCCGGCCTGGCCATCGACGACGAAGAGCAGGAGGTCGGATCCCTCAATGGCGGCCTGCGCAGCCTCTTGAGCGAGCCTTGAAAAGTCAGGATCGGGATCAAAACCGATTCCGCCCGTATCGACGATTTCAAACGGAGCGGACGCCGAGCCGACAGATCGCGGTAAGGCGATCCCGGGTCACGCCGGGTTGATCGTGAACGATCGAAATCTTGCGGCCGGCGAGGCGATTGAAGAGTGCGGACTTTCCGACGTTAGGCCGGCCAACGATCGCAACGCTACGCATTGGGAGAATCGTGATGCCGGAGTTGAGCGAGGCCATCAATCAAGTAGCCCACGCCGCTCACAAATGTTAAAAGCCCGGCGGCATACACGAAAAAAAGATGAAAAGGCAATTGCAGCATCACCCACGCGACGGCAACCATTTGCAGAGCGGAAGCAGCCTTTCCCCACGAACTGGGCTCTACTTCGAGGTGGCCGTTGAGATGCTTCAAGATGACGCAGCCCGTCACGATCACCGCGTCGCGCGCAATCACGAGAACCGGAAACCATAGCGGGAACGCATAGGTCCATTTGCTCAGGCTGAGCGTGATAATCGCGCTCAAGAGCAACCCCTTGTCCGCGATCGGGTCGAGAACGGCGCCGAGCGGGCTTCGTTGACCGAATCTGCGCGCCACCCACCCATCCAGGCAATCGGTCACGGAGGCGACAAGAAAGACGATGACCGCGGCCCAGCGCTGCCATTCCTCCGGCCGTCCCTGCTCGACGCTTCTTCCATAGTAGATCGCAAAAAGCACGAAGACTGGAATCAGCAAAATTCGCGCGATCGTGATTTTGTTCGCCAATGTCATCCTCGAGGACTCTCAACGGTGGAAAGACTCGTTCCCAGCGAAAATTTCTGGCTCATGTTACGCTGTGCCTTCGGAAACCAAGTGGCTCATTCTGCCGGTGCTCGTCGCATGGGTGCTCGCTCTTTGCCTGCCCTCAGTCCGAAACGCTTATGCCAGTGGCTGGAGATGCGTTGGTCGTCATGCCGTTCTTTGGAAGCTTCCTGCGGGCCTTACGCTTGCCTACGGTCTTTTTCAGATGGGCGATTTGCTTCTGCTGCATTTGAGAATCGGGCGAATCCCAGACACTGATCCGGTTCTTGGCAAAGTGCCGCCCGAGCCCCTGCAAGTTGCGCTCGCCGCGATGCTGCCCGCATCCGAGTGGCTCGCGGCGGCTCTCAATTGCCTGGTCGCCACGTTTCCTGTTTCGGTTTTCTGCGGAGTGCTGTTTTTCACGAACTACCGCGGGTTAACCGGCGAGCTGGCCTATGCGCTCTCGAAGCAATTTGGAAACTGGGCGTGGTTATTTCTTATCGCGATTGCCTCGTGCGCATGCGCGTCCGTGGTCAAACCCGTCACTCTTATCCTTCTACCGGAGATTGCCCAGATTCTTTCTCCCCACGAACTTGTCCTCATCTCGAGCGTCATTAATGCGCTATCATTTGCTTTCGAATACCTGCTGGGAACTTGCTTTCAGGTGTATCTCATTCTCATCGCTTACGGCTGGGTGCGAGGCCTCAACTTTCGCCGCGGGCTTATTCTTCATTTTGCCGTGCGCCGGATGGGATTCGTGCTCAAATGGGCCGCGGTGATTATTCTTGCAACGTTTGCTCTCATCCACCTTCCGCTCTTCGCTGAGGCCTGGATCACGGGCGACCCGGCCAGCTGGAGCACTTTCGCGGTAGCTGAGGCGCTTGTTCGACCTGCCCTGGCAGGCATCATGCTTGCATTGGCAACCGTTCAGATCCGGCTTACGCTTCATAACGATTCCCTGCGCGGTGCGATTGCCGCGCACGGGCGGTTTCTCAAGCGGCATGGGTTCCATTTCCTGGTCTTTCTTCTTGCGGCGCTTGCGCTGCTCTTTCCGCTGCAGGCTTTGCAACATGCCGGTAGCGCCTGGCTTGTGGTCGACTTGTGGCGGTATTCCTGGACGATCCTTCGCCCAGATCCTCAGCGCTTGCTCCCTGGGTTGGATCCTTGCGGCCTTCGTGTGCTTCTACAAATCGTGCGAGGACGGCGCGAAGGGTATTCCATTCTGAAAATGAATCCGGTTCTTTCCTGCAAGGACGTCTCTTGCCATCGTGAGAATTGGAACGAGACCGGACAATCCGCGTCGATCGAGAATGTCACGGCTTCGTTCGATTCGGGAATGGTTTGCGAGTTCGATGGCCCGGATGCAGCCGGGCGAGGACTCCTTCTGAGCGTTCTTGGTCTGCTTGAGTCCGCCGACTCGGGAGGGGTGCACGTGGATGGACGAGGCGTCGCTGACCTTGCCAATGAAGACCTTCAGCGCCTCCGTGCCCGAACGTTCGGCTTTCTTTTTCCCAACCCATGCCTGCTGCCATCCTTCTCCGCTGGCGGAGAATGTTGCGATGCCGCTGTTCCGCATATGCGGCATAGATACCGATGCCGCGCGCGAGCGAACCATTGAAGCGCTCGATTTCTGTGGCATCGCGCATCGCGAGAATCAGCTTGCCGGCAGCCTGGTCGCCTCGACCCAGCAGCGCGCTGCCTTCGCCCGCGCCTCGTTCACCGCCCAAAGATTCTCATCGCCTTCTCGCCGCGAGAGGGCGACGAGCTTTTCGAACTTGCCACGCGAACAGCCAGGGAACTGGGACTTTGCGTGCTTTGGGCGGGAGAAAATGAACGTCCCGGCGCGAGGGCGCAACGCCTTCTTCAAATACGCGACGGGCGGATCGCCTCGGACGAATTCCTGTGAACGCCCATTCCCTTCAACTCGCCTCCCGCGCGGGCGCGCGAAAATCAAACCTCGCCTTCGCGCTGGGTTGCCTTCCGCCTGACCGCAAGAGGGACGCGCTGGTCTTTTACGATTTTTGCCGCGCCGTAGACGACATCGCCGACGAGCCAGGGCGCTCTGCGTCGGAGAAGCGCGATCTGCTTGAACTCTGGAAGATTGCTCTTAACACCGGAGACACGCCTGCCTCCGGCTCTCTCTCAAGTGCTTGCCCGGCACAAGATCGACCGAGGGCTTCTCGAGGAGATCGTTCTTGGGGTTGAAATGGATATCGAGCCGACTCGTTACCAGACGTATGAACAACTGCGCGCCTATTGCCGGCGCGTGGCCTGCGCAGTCGGGCTTGTCAGCATCGAAATTTTTGGTTGCAGAAATCCAAAAAGCAAAGTCTACGCCGAATTCCTCGGCCATGCGCTGCAGATGACCAATATTCTCCGTGACATCGCAGAAGACTCCGCCGTGGGACGCATTTACCTTCCGCTTGAGGATCTTCACAAGTTCGGCGTCACCGAAGCTGACCTCCTGAGCGGCGATGCTGGGCGACAATTTCGGTGCTCTCATGCGCTTTGAGGCGGCGCGGACTCGTGCGCTTTTTGCTGGAGGCAAACCGCGCCCTGCCAGCAGAAGACGCAGTCGCGCTGAGACCCGCCGAAATCATGCGCGCGATCTACGAAAAAATCCTCTCCCGGATGCAAGCCGATGGATTCCGCGTCTTTCAGAAACGCTATCGCCTTTCCAAAGCGGAGAAACTCCTTCTGCTGGTCTATTTCCGGTTTTGTCCGTTAGGTCTTGGCTACCAGCAGGCGCGTCGGGATTACCTGATACAGCCAGTCCACATGAAGGGGCAAAGTGCCCCCCTTGCTCCTCTGGAAGGGCCCTTACCACAAGCAGATCCGCCTCAAGGCCCTCAATAACGTCGCACAACGCATAACCGGTGTTCGACCGCACGATGCGCGTCTCGATCTCGGTTTCGCCGCCGGATACCTGCTCGCCAATCTCTCCCAGCCAGGCGTCGACGTCCCGCGGCTCCTCTCCCGCGCGAGGCGGCAATCGCAGCCGCAAAGGGAGTCTCGGTTGCGGCGATCGTGACGTGTTCGGGTCGCAGGAGCTTGACGAAATGCTGCAGAAACGCCGCAACGTCCTCACCGGGTTCGAAGGCGAAGACAACGCGACGCAAGACGTCGGGAGATTCGAGCGGCCTCGGGACCAGCAAAAGATCACAGGGCGCTTCGCGCATGAGCTCACGCGCCACGCTGCTCGTAAATGGCCTGTCAGCGTCCTCGTACTGGAGCGCGCCGGCAATGAGAAGCTCATAATCGTGTTGGTGCGCCGCGGAGATAATCGCCTGAGCGGCAGGCGATTTTTCGACCCAGCGTATTGCCGCGGCCCGGCCGATCGCCTCAAGGAAGCGCTTCTCCTTTTCGGCATCGAACGCTGCCGCATGGACAATCTCCAGCTCTGCGCCGCAATGCCGGGCAAAAGAACAGGCCTCCGCAATAACGGCCTCAAACGTCGGAGAGAACGTGGATGCGACTCCCGCACGCCGATACGTGATCATCCAGTAAAATCGTCCCTGTTTTGGGCGAGCGCCAGCGGAATCAGCCTCTCGCAAGCGCGAGAATCGTCCGGTATTGATCCTCCGGAACCGGCATCACGCTGAGACGTGGACTGCGCACCAACGCCAGCCCAGCCAGCTTTCTCTCGGCCTTGATCCTCTCCAGGGGCACAGGATGAGGCAGGGACCTGATCGGCTTCAGATCGACACAAAGCCAGTCGCCCTCCTTCGCGGTGGGATCCGAATACGCTTCGCGAACGACCTCTGCCTCGCCAACAACGGATTTATCTTTCACGCTGTGATAGAAGAAGACCCGGTCTCCCAGTCTCATCGACCGAAGATTGTTGCGTGCCTGGAAATTTCTGACGCCCGTCCATGCGGTCCTGCCGTCCGTGACAAAGTCATCCCACGAATAGGCCGAGGGCTCTTGTTTTACGAGCCAGTAGTTCATGTGCAGCAGTGAGTGAGAGGCAGACCCTCGAGGTAGTTCCTGATATTGTCCACCGTCAATTTTCTCAGACGCTCTATCGCTTCGTGACTGTTGAAAGCGACGTGGGGCGTGAGCACGACTTCCGGGCGGTTCAGAAGCCGATTGTGCGCCACGAGCTTGGAAAACTCAGCCAACGCGCTGCGGTGACGGCTCCCTGGAAACCGGCGCGGAGGCACCGCGCACCCGTTCGGCAATCTTCTCGCCGAGAATTTTGGTCGCTCCACCCCGGAAGACGCGCTCGTCCTCAAGGACGTCGAGTCCAACCCCGGCGAGGCGTTCCGCTGTCCAGAGCCTCGATCACCGCCCCGGAGTCCAGCAACGCCCCGCGGGCCGTATTGATGAGGAGAAGCCCAGAGCGGCAGAGCGCAAGCATTTCCCGGTTGATCATATGCCGCGTTGTAGGGTTGAGAGGCACGTGCAAGGTGATCACGTGGGACTCGCGCATCAATTGCTCGAAGGATACGTAGCGAAAATCAAGCAACTCGCTATAGAAGGGATGCGGTTGCGCGTCGTAGGCGATTACGTGCATGCCGAAGCCAATTCCGATGCGAATGACATGGAGCCCGACGCGGCCGGCTCCGACGACGCCGAGTGTCTTGCCTCGCAAGTCAAACCCCCGCAGACGCTCCCGACTGAAACGCCCAGTGCGCACAGCCTGCTCCGAATCTCTCAGGCGCCGGGACAAGCGCGAGGATGAGCGCGAAGGTGTGCTCGGCGACGGTGTTTTCGCCGTAGTTGCCGACATTGGCCACGGTAACTCCCCGGCTTCGCGCAGGCGTCGAGATCGATATGGTCGCATCCGGTCGAACGAGTGGCGATCAGGCGAGTGCCGGATGAGCATTCCAGGAAAGAGGCGTCCATCCTTTCGCTGATGAAAACGGACACCACTTCCGTGTCCTCGGGCACCGCATCGAGACGTTCGAACGAAGGAGATCTCGTGATTAGCAAACGCCTCTTCAAAGAAGCCCTTGCTTTCTTCCTCAACTTCGACGAAACACATTTTCCTGCTTTGCACGGGACGTCTTGCTCATCAAGATTCATGATCTCCGTCGATGCCCCAAGACAGTCAAACAGGTTTCTTCGTCAGCTTCGAGGGCTCTGAAGGTTGCGGCAAGAGCACTCAGATTCGCCTGCTTGTCGAATCCTTGTTTGCCGCAGGTAACACGCCGGTCGTGGTCCGCGAACCTGGCGGCACGTCCATCGGCGAAACGATCCGTCACCTCTTGCAGCATTCGGTCGAAGGGCGCGCCATGAGCCCGAAACCGAGCTTCTTCTCTTTGCAGCAAGCAGGGCCCAACTCGTCCGTCAGGAAATCCTTCCCGCACTTGCAGGCCGGTCGAATCGTGATCTCCGACCGATTCCTTGATTCCACGACTGTCTATCAGGGTGTAGCCAGAAATATTGCGCCGGAAATCGTCGGAGAGCGTCAACCGCTTTGCAGCCGGGCCGAGACTCCCGGACATCACCTTCCTGCTCGATATGGACTCGGCCGAAGCTTGCCAGAGGCTGGCCGGCCGTTCCAACGAAAATCGCGACCGCATGGAGGAACTGCCTTCTGCTTTTTATGAAGCAGTTCGCCGCGGCTATCTGGAACTTGCCGCGAGAGAGCCGAGATCGAATCCGTCTCCTGGATGCAACCAAATCCGAAAGACAGATCGCCCGCGAAATTCGCGCGGCCCTTCGTTCCCATGCCATTTTCAAAGGAATCGGCGTTTGAACAACTGAGCGAATCCCGCGGGCGGGCCGGCTTGCGCACGCCTATCTTCTCACCGGGACCTGCAGGAAGCGGAAAATCCTGGCTGGCCGTCCATCTTGCCGCGCTCGTGTTGGAATGCTCACCGGAGACCGCCCTTGCGCATCCCGATGTGCACATGGTGCAGCCAGAGTCGAAGTCGCGACGCATCGTCATCGATCAGATCCGTGAACTCGAGCATTCCATCCAGCGCAAGCCCCTGCTCGCCAGCAGCAAAGTCGCGATCATCCACGATGCCGACCGCTTGCAGCCACAGGCAGCCAATGCGTTCTTGAAAACCCTGGAGGAACCGCCTCCAGGGCTCGCTGATCCTCCTTTTGAGCACACGACCAAAGGCGATCCTGGAAACCGTTCGCTCGCGCTGCGTCGAAATCCCACTCCTGGAAGCGACCAAGCGCGTGCCCGACCGCAGAGGAAATGGCCATACTCAAGGCGCTGGAGGAATGCCTCGTTGAACGACGCAATACCCGGCGTCGCGGAGGCTTTCCGGTTCACGCGAACGCTCCAAAGCATCCTCCTCTCGCTCTGCGCGAAAAGATCGCCTCCGAATACGAGAGCCATCCTGCGCAAGGAGACTGCGCGCTATAAGCAGGCGTCTCGACGATTCTTCCTGGCTTGAAGAGCGAACTGCGCAGATCAAGTCGCTCGTCGAAGCAGGCGCCCTGCGCGAGCGCGACCGCATCCTGCAGATCGTCGTTGACGCGCTCGGGGAGGCGCTGCGGGTCCAACATGGTTTCCCCGCGGAGAATCCGGTCGTGAAAGCCCTTTCCGAGAAGATCCCGACAGACGATCTGCTGCGCCGCCTTGATGCGCTCGAATCCCTGCGCAGCCGCCTTGGTCCTTGGCGTTCAGGAACCCCTTGCCTTGGAAAGCGGATTTCTTGAAATGATCACAAACAACCGTAGCAACGCTCAACGCTCAACTTTCAAGTCGTAATGCCCAAGCCGCGGGGCGCGCCAGCGCGTTCCCGGATTGAGCGTTGAACGTTGAGCGATGAACGCCGAGAATCTTGACCCATCCCATGCCCCGCATCGTCCTCAAATTTGGAACCGGCACTCTCTCGCGATCCGCAGGTCGCGCGCTCGACGCCAGCCAGTTTCGCCGCATCGCTGCCGAGATCTCACTCTTGGTCAAAGCGGGGAATTCCTGCGTGATCGTCAGCAGCGCCGCGATCGCCGCCGGAGTGCATATGCTGAGACTCGACCGCCGTCCCGAAGACCTTCCCGGCAAACAGGCTTGCGCCGCCGCAGGTCAGCCTGAGCTCATGCGCATGTATGCGGCCGCCTTCCGGCGTCACGGCTTGATCGTCGCCCAACTTTTGCTCACGCATGACGATATCGACAGCCGGATGCGCCGTCAGAATGCATTCAACACCATCGAACGAATCCTGGCAGCCGGCAATATCGTGCCGATTATCAATGAAAACGACACAGTCGCCGTGGAGGAACTTCGCTTTGGCGACAATGACCGCCTGTCAGCCGAGGTTGCCCATCTTGTCAATGCAGACCTTCTGCTGCTTCTGACCTCCTCCGACGGGTTGAGCGGACTCCGATGGACGCCGCATCGCCATCGCCGAGAGCGTTTCTGAGGTTTTTCAACATGTGCGTCTCCGACAAAGGAGAAATGTCTGTCGGTGGAATGCGCGCGAAACTCCAGGCCGTGGACTTTCGCACTCTCCCATGGCATCACCGCATGCATCCTGGACGGCCGCAAACCCGGTCAGATCGCGGCTGCCTTGGAAGGAAGGAAAGTCGGCACTCGATTTCTCGTCCCCGGGAAGGCGGCATTTCGAAACAGAAGATCCGGATTCGAATGCCATCATGACCATTCAGATCGCTGCCATCGCCCGGAACACCTTCACCGAACTCGTCCGCCAAAAGATCTTCTACATCATCCTTGTCTTTGCCCTCTGCGCCATCGGCAGCTCGTTGTTCATGGCGCGCCTGACATTTCAGGAGGAATTTCAGATGCTCAAAGACGTCTGCCTCGGCGCAATGTCTATCTTTACCTCGCTGCTCGCCATTCTCGCCACGGCGAATTTTCTGCCCAAGGACCTCGAAGACCGCACGATCTATAACCTTCTTTCCAAGCCCGTTCCGCGCTTCGTTTACCTTCTGGGCAAGCTCGCCGGAATCATTTTGCTGCTCCTTCTGTTCACCCTTCTGATGAGCGCGGTCTTCTGCCTGGTGCTATGGCTGCGCGAGCAGGGCGTGCTCGCCGACACGCGAGCGCAATTTGCCGACGGACCCTCCGAGGAACTGACGGCTGCGCTCAAGGCGATCACAGACGCAACCTTCAACATCAACCTGGTGCCCGGCATTCTCATGATTTTCGTAAAGTCCGCCGTGCTCGCATCGCTCACGCTCCTGATTTCCACGTTCGCAACCTCCTCCCTCTTTCACGGTCATGATCGCTGCCGCCATCTACTTCATCGGCCACCTGCAATCCACGGCGCGCGAATACTGGCTCCAAGGCATCGAAATCAAATGGTGGACACGTGTTGGTCGTCGGTCTCATCGCCCTCCTTTTTCCCGACCTCCAAACCTTCAATCTCGCGGACGACGTGATTGCCGGAGCCGCCATACCTCTCGAGCATTTTCCTCAAGCCTTTCGCCTTGGGGTGGACGTACGTGGCCGTCTATTTTGCCGTTGCGGCCTTCATCTTTGCGGGGCGGGAATTATGATCCGCAAGACGATCGCCATCGCATTGATCGGGGTCTTCGGATTCCTGAAGGCGCCTGTCGAAAACTCCCTTGATGCAGCGCAGGAGCGGGCCCGACTGCGGAATGCTCCGCTTGATCTCGGGCTGCGTGAGCAAGTCGGACAAATGGGTTTCCTTGCGGCCTTGAGCGGCTTCCGCTCCCCGCTTGCCGCCTATCTCTGGATTGAGGCAAACAATGCCTGGGAGCGCACCGAGTGGGGCCGCATGGCCGGTCTCTTCGACACCGTAACGACCCTTCAACCACGGTCGCTTCTCTATTGGGACATGGCGGCGTGGCACATGGCCTGGAACGCCAGCATTGCGGCACTTCGGGACACCTCGCAACCCAGCGAGGCGCTGCGCATTCGCAACCAGCGCCAGTATTTCAAGCTCGGACGCGACTATCCTCGAGCGCGGTATCAAGAACAATCCCGAAAGCTCCTTTCTCTACAGGAGCCTTGCGATTCTGCTTCGCGACAAATTTGAGGACCATTGCGGTGCGGGCGAGGCCTTCCTCAAGGCCTCGCAACTTCCGGATGCCCCGCCCTATATCACACGCTTCGCGGGCTACGAGCTCGCAAAGTGCCCCGGGTCGCGAGAAGTCTGCCTACGAGCTTCTGAGAAAAGCATTTATGACGCAGGGACCCGAGGGCCGAAAACCTACGCTGATCGCAACGCTGCAAGAACTTGAAAAGAAACTGGATGTTCCCGAGGCGCGAGCGCATAAATTCCGGAGACCACTAAGCTTTACCAATCTCTTCCATGCGCTTCGCAATCTTTGGCGACATTCATGCCAACTATCACGCGTTGCAGGTCATCCTGACCGACGCCAAGGCACACATGTGCTCCCATTACGTTTGCATGGGCGACATCGTCGGCTACAACGCCTTTCCCAAAGAATGCATCGAAGTCGTGCGCAACCTGGAATGCCCGGTCGTCAAAGGCAACCACGACGAACAAGCCTCGATGCTCGGTGACCAGGAAGGCTTTAACCCGCTGGCTGAGGAGGCGATCAATTGGACGCGCGAACAGCTCTCGAACGAGGACAAGGAATGGCTGCGCTCGCTGCGCCTTCAACGCCAGGTGCGCGATTTTACGATCGTTCACGCCACTTTGGACACTCCGCACAAATGGGGCTACGTCTTCAATCAACTCGACGCGGCCGCCAGCTTCAATTACCAGCATACCTCTCTTTGCTTCATCGGTCACACCCACTCTCCCAAGGCGTACGTTCGCGACGGGAGCGTGAGAATCATCCCGCTCGACGTTCTCGCGCTGCAACACGGAAAGAAGTACCTCATCAATGTCGGCAGCGTTGGACAACCCCGCGATGGAGACTGGCGCGCCGCCTATTGCATTTACGACACAAGCAGCAATGAGGTGCAACTGCGCCGCCTCGAGTACGATCTGGCCGGCGCGCAGAAGGCGCATCATCGAAGCCGGCCTGCCTCGAAGACTCGCTGAGCGTCTCGCCGTGGGACGCTAGATTCTCCGTATACGCGCGCACGCGTTTGACGCAACTGAAGACGCTCCTGCTCATCAAACCGGGCTCGTTCGGCGACATTATTCACGCCATCCCCTGCGCAGCCGCGCTGAAGGAGTTCCTGCCCGACACCAGAATCACGTGGCTCGTGGACGAACGGTGGGAACCGCTCCTGACCGACAATCCCGTGGTCGATAGCACAATCACGTTTCCCCGCGAGCAATTTCGCGGTATTGCCGGGATGCTCCGGTCCATCCCCTGGGCGCTTCGACTCGAAGACCTTCGTCCCGACGTCGCGCTGGATCTGCAAGGTTTGCTTCGAAGCGCCCTCATGGCGCGCTTAGCCGCGCGCGGCGAAGCGTGGGAATGGCTGACGCGCGCGAAGGCGCAAGGTGGCTTTATGATGACCTCACGCCTGTGCGCCACGGAGAGCATTCCGTGCTCAGGTATCTGCGAATCCTGGAGACCCTTGGCTCTGCCAAAAGTCACGACTCCGGTCTTTCCGCTTCCCCCGGGGACACCTGCGATGCGTGCCCTGCATGGCAATACTCCGTTCATCCTCCTTCATCCGTTTGCCCGCGGCGAAGGCAAAGTCGCTTTCCCAAGCGCAAGTCATCGAGTTCTGTAGCGCCGTGCGCCCAATAACCGTCGTCCTGGCTGGCGTCGGAAAGATGCGGAGAAAGCTTGCCCGCCAATACGATCAATCTCCTCAATCAAACGACAATTCGACAAATGATATGGCTGGTCGGCGCCGCCGCCTTCGTGGTTAGCGTGGACAGCGGACCGATGCACATTGCCGCCGCCATCAATCCGCGATTGCTCTCCATTCACACCTGGAGCGATCCACGATTGGTCGGGCCGTTCAGTGAGCGAGGCGTGGATCTGGCAGGGCGGCGAAATTCGGCGCCAGCAACTCGGAGCCCCTTCGATTGCGCCCGGCGCGATTGCCTGAAAGCGCCGATATCCTTCAAATAGCCGAATTGGCCAGACAAACTGCCCTGAAGCACAACCCTGCAGGATGAGAATTCGGGCAATTACCCCTACTCTATTCGATCATTGCGGCAGCAACTCTGCAACCATCGCTCGTTCTTCCTTCAATTCGTTGACGGTCGCCTCTACCTTCGACTTTGCGAAGTCGTTGAGAGGCACATCCTGAACGATGCTGATTCTTGCGCCGTCCGATCGCGTCGGGAACGAGCAAATCAAGCCTTTCTCAATGCCATAACTGCCGTCCGAACAAAGCGCCACACTATGCCAATCGTCCCCTGGAGTCGCATTGACAATTGATCTGCACGGATTCGATCGCGCCGTGCGCCGCCGATTTTGCCGAAGAAACGCCGCGCGCCTGGATGACCGCCGCGCCGCGCTGTTGCACGGTTTTGATAAAGTCGGTCTCGAGCCACTCGCGGTCGGTGAATCACGTCGGTCGCAGGTTTTCCTTCGATCCGCGCGTTGAAGAAATCCGGATAGAGCGTGCTGGAATGATTGCCCCAAATGGCGACGTTGCTCACGTGCCGCCAGTGCGAAGCCGGCCTTGAGCGCAAGCTGGGTTTTCGCGCGATTCTCGTCGAGTCGCGTCATGGCGAACCAACGATCCGATGGCACATCTCTTCCCATTGCTCATCGCGATCAGACAGTTCGTATTGCAGGGATTGCCAACGACGAGCACCCGAACGTCCGACGCAGCGTGGCTCCGCGATCGCCCGTCCCTGCTCGACAAATATCTTTCCGTTGATGCCAAGGAGGTCCTTGCGCTCCATGCCAGCCCTTCGAGGCACGCTTCCAACAAGCAGCGCCCAGCTCACGCCGCGAAATCCCTCGTCGAGATCCGCGGTGGCAATCACATTGTGCAGCAGCGGAAACGCGCAATCGTGCAATTCCATCACGACCCCCTCAAGAGGCTTAAGGGCCGGCGGTATCTCGATCAGATGCAGCTCGACGGGTTGATCCGGTCCAAAGAGGCCGCCCGAAGCGATTCGTGGGAAGCAGGGAATATCCGATCTGGCCGGCCGCGCCAGTCACAGCAATTTTGATGGGAGATTTCATAGGGGATTGGGAACTTCAAGGAATATCCAATCTCCTCGGTCAAAACACCTAAAAATGAGAAAACCCGTTTTGCCTTTCAGCGAAACGGGTTTTCTCGGTGCGGGGGGGAAATCCCTACACGAGCTCCTTGAAGGACTTGCCGGTGACGAACTTAACCGTCTTCGAGGCCTTTATTTTGATCTTCTCGCCGGTCTTCGGGTTCACTCCTGTGCGGGCCTTTGCGGGAAGCTACCTTGAATGTACCAAATCCAACAAGTTGAACCGCTCTTGGATTTCTTGACGCCGGCCTTGATGCCATCAATCACGGCATTCACGGCGCGCTCAGCATCAGCTTTGCTGGTTCCGAGTGTTTTTTGGACGGAGGAGACGAGTTCGACTTTGTTCATTTGATGGGAAAGGAAAAGATGGGGGCTTTGACTGAGACCGGAAAAAGTATGCCCTGAATTCTTTCTGAGACTGTCAACAATTCAACGAGACAAATCGTCATGGCCGAATCGCCTGCGGAGGCTGAAGCCGCCTGGAGTTGCAGGCGGGCGCCCGGAGGCGGATATATAGCGCGAATGACTTTCGAAGAGCAAATTGCGATGTTTCTCGGACGTTCACCGCGAGTGGCGTCGTCGGCGTTCATTGCGCCCGGCGCGTTTGTGGCTGGCGATGTGACCATTGGCGAGGAAGCAAGCATCTGGCCGGGATGTTCGTTGCGCGGCGACATCGCGCCAATTGTCATTGGGGCGCATTCCAACGTTCAGGATGGTTCTGTTGTCCACGTTGCCGATGATTTGCCGGCGATCGTTGGCGAGTGGGTGACCGTGGGGCACAAGGCGATCGTGCACGCCTGCGAAATCGAGGACGAAGTGCTCGATCGGCATGGGAGCGATCATCCTTGATGGCGCAAAGATTGGCCGCCGCTGCATCATCGGAGCCAATGCCACCGTGACGATGGGCACTGGAGATCCCGCCAGGCTCGCTGGTTCGTCGGATCTCCGGCGACGGTCAAGAGAGCGCTTGAGCGAAGCAAGAGCAGTCTGGCATTCGCAGATGGGCGGAGCGCTATGTAACGCTTTCCCGCGCCTACCTCGCCCGCGCGCGTGGGGGTGACGACAGTTGCCCAGCGCATCGTTACCTGATACGTTCTGCCCCATGAGCAAGGATGTGGTCCAAGTGCAGATCAAAGCGCTCATTCCGACGAATGCGGGAGTGGCTGTGTTCATTGGCAACGAAGAGAAGATCTTCGTGATCTACGTCGATCCGAGCGTTGGCAGTGCGATTAACATGTTCGTGAATGGCGCTTCGAAGGAGCGTCCGCTTACACACGATCTGATGGCCTTGATCCTTGCCGCTGTCGGTGCCAAGGTGGATCGAGTCATCGTCAACGATCTCAAGAGCGGAACATATTTTGGCCGCCTCATCATTACGGCCGAAAACGAACTTCAGCAGCGGAAGATCATCGAACTTGATTCGCGGCCCAGCGATTGCCTCGCCATGGCAACGCAGCAGAAAGCCCCCATCTTTGTAAGCCGGGAGGTTTGGGACGAGGTCGAGGACATGTCTGACGTGCTGGAAACGATGCAGCAGCAAGGCGGAAAAGGTCCTGACGAGGAGGAAGAGGACGAATCTTGAAACGAGCCGCTTCCGGTCACCTTTCCTGTTCCTCGTCGAAGAACAATGCGCCTGTCGCGCTGTAGCTATGAATATAGTTGCGACCACCGAGCGGACCGATCTCCCCATTGCAAAAAAATCCCGCGCTCGCGTGCTGACCAAGAATCTCCTCGAGCAAGCCGGCATCGTGACTCTTGCTGCCAAAGAGACGGGATCCCCGTCCGGAACATGCGAAGAGCAGCGAGGCAAGCGGCGAACGGCCTGATTCCGCGGCGGCGCCGCGCAGCACGGCGCGCCACTCGGCATCAGCGGCATTCCTGTCGCGAAGTTGGTACTGCAAGGTCTGGCCAACGCGCGGAAATCCTCCAATCGCCACCGCACCGGAATTCGGGTCGGCACCAAGGATATTACGAATCAAAAAGTCGCCTGGCTTGAAGTCTTCCACGTACTCGGTCCCGGCGAGCCCGGCGAACAAATTCCCTTTGGCTCCGGCCTTTTCGCCCTCGGTGAGGCCTTCGAAAGCAGATTCCAGCGCCTCGTACGCCGGACGAGCGCCAAGCGAGTAAACGACATTGCTTTCCGCGCGCGTCACAGTGAGGGGTTCGCCAATTGGACGGCATCCCTGGCTGACGATGGACATCAAGCGCAGGCCCGTCACCGAGACAAGAACGGCGTCGAAAAGCCTTCCGTTGTGGAAGACTCCAACACCCTCTCCGTCATTGGATCCGGACGCTAATCCGCCCACACACGGCACGTCGGGCCATGCTGCGTTCCATTCTGCAAGCCAGCGCTCCGTATCGAAGCTGAAGGGATTGGTAAGAGCAATCCATGCGCCCGGGCTCATCACCCCGCAAAGCTTGCGCCAGAAGGCGGGTTCCGTCGATTCTTCCACACGCGTCTGATCGAACGCTCGGACTTCGAAAGCGCCGTTGCGCGCACCAAGCGCAAGCAACACAAAGCCTCCGCCTTCCTCGTTCTCTTCCCCATCCACCGTAAACCCCGCGCCAGTGGCGCCCACGAGTTCAATAACATGGCCGTCAACGCGAACCATTTCGCTGAACTCCTCGATATGAGGAATGTAGTCTGGAGTTACGAACGCGAAAGCCAGCGCCGTGGGTTCCCCAGCGGTCTCCCTGAGTTCAAGTGCCGCGGATGCGACCTCTTGCCGCGAATACCTCCCCCTCCGCTGTATAGTGACGCACCTTCTCCTCATACCGTGATTCTCCCGCGAAGATCGACAATGTCAATTGCGGGAGACCCGCGTAGAACGGAAAGCCCGCTGAAAGCGAGTATTTGGCGAAAGAATGGTGGGCAGGGAGGGGATCGAACCCCCGACCAACAGTGTGTAAGACTGCCGCTCTACCGCTGAGCTACCTGCCCGTAAATGTCTTGTTGATACGTTCTTACGAAGACAACAGGTCTTTGCTTTCTACAGCACTTTTCTACGCTATAATGTAGGCGCAAATGAGAGGAGACTAGAAAAGATGAGTTCACAAGAAAAACGGTTCGTTCGTGCTGCAGAAGGCGTTTACAGGTATCGCACCGGGGGCTTCTACGCAAGAGGTTCGATTAAGGGCAAACCTACCTGGCAAAAATTGAAGGCCGCGGACTTAACGACGGCGAAACGGGAAGCCCGCGACACCATGAGGAGCTTGGAGCGGCTCGACAAGGAGGCACGCCGCAAGACGCTTGCCAACTACGCTGACACCTTACTCAAGGCATCCCGCGGCATGGCCCCGAGAGCTTTCAAGAACAAAGAACGCGTTGTTGCTCTTATCAAAGACCGCTGGCCGGATGGAGCGGATATTCAGATCAGCAAGGTAAAGCCGTCAGACATCCGAACTTTCATCACGGACGTCGCCGAGGGCGCCGGATCGAGTTATCACAACTTTGTGCTCGGATTGGTAAAAAACTGCTTCCAGCTGGCACTGGAAGACCGCGCCATTTTAGAGATCCCTGGCACGCATGAAAAGTCGAAGGATGCTGTCTGGAAGCGCAAAAAGCCGACTACTCCGGTTCGCCTTGTCCCGAGCGTTGGGCAATTCCGCTCAATCGTGCAGAGCATCCGTGAACAGGAGTTTGCCGACACGCGGCACGAAACCGCAGATTTCGTCGAGGGCGAAGGCGTTCTCGGGTTAGGACAGAGCGAGCTTGCGAATCTGCGCTGGCGCGACGTGAACTTTAGCTCTGACACGATACAGGTTTTGCGCATCAAGACGCAGGAACCGTTTACAATCCCAATTTACCCGCAAGCCAGACCGCTTCTCGAGCGCAGGCGCGCCATCACTGGCAGCAAGCCAGACAATTCGGTTTTCAGCATCAAGGACGCGAAAGTCGCCGTCGGGAACGCTTGCAGGAGATTAAGCTTCCCCGCCTTCTCGCAGCGGAGCTTCCGGCGCATGTTCGTGACCGAGGCGCTAAGAAAGGGAGTAAACGCAAAGATACTGGCAAGCCTTCAAGGGCACAGGGACGGTGGAAAACTAATCCTGCAGAACTATTCTCATATAGTTAGCGGGGGGGAGCAAGCCGCAGTGGGAAAGAAAATTGCAGAGGCGTTCAACGTGTTGCCTCAATGAAAAAAGACACCGGGGATTAAAATAGATGGCAATACGTTCCTTCAACGAAAAGGACACCGGGTAGGCTTGTTCACAAACGCCGGCAGGCGAGGTAGCGGCAGCTCGAGCCCGAAGGAAAGAGCTCGGGCGCTGGCGCCCAGCCAGAGCTACCGGTTTGTGAACAAGCCGGATTCGCGCGCTCTCAGGCCGCTTTGAAAAGAGGCGTTCGAATTTGGTAACGCAACACGGCGGCGGCGAGGTCGGTACTCACCTTCGAGCCGTCGGACGAACTTCTGAGGCATCTATGGCACCCAGCAAAATCAAGATCAACTTTGTCGGCGGCGCATGGTGCTTTGTTGATTTCGACACGATGCACGTGAACGGCGAGTTCACGATCTTCGACTTAGCCGGGGAGACTCAGATGACCGCGATCACACGGAACGTGACGTATTGCGAGCCCATGAAGCAACCACCACCAGAATCGCGAGACCCTGACCGTGGTGATCTTTTCAGCAAGCGGGGAACGAAGTATTAGGCGACCGCCTTTTCCACAGGTTTCAGACACGCGCCGGCGTCTTGCCATCATCGTGCTCAATGTGGGGTCCAATCTAGTGCATCTGGATTCGACCCACGCGGGCGCGGCGCAACAGTAGAACGGGGCGCTCGGTCGAGTTCACCGATGCGACCCAAATTTACACGTTCCGCGCGCTCCTGACGTTCCCTCTGTGCGCGCTCCTGCGGAGTTTCAGTCGTATCGAAGGACTGGTCGGTGGCGCATCCCAGGACCATCAACGAGGTTGCGCCGGCGAGTCCAGTAGAGCGAAGGCCCATCGCATACGATACAACCTCTTTCCGTCTGCATCAACAGCGTTCACAGGTCTGTTCAGGAGAATAAGCGGTCGTGTTATGCGTATTCGTCTCGGGAAAGGAAATTCCTGAGCGAGTTTGAGCATCATAGGAATGATGATTACGGAGAAATTGTTAGATCTTGCGCAGAAATTTGGATTGGCGGCATTCAGAACAGCCAGTGGATTTTCCAACAGGTTTTCGATTGAGCGGCAAGATCGTATCGTGATATTACACGATAATGAACCGCGCGGCAGTTATCGAGCAACTCAAGGAGACGCAACAGACGCTCGAGAAGCTTCTGGCGTTGCTTGAGTCCGGTGACCGAGACCGGTTCGCGACACACCTTTGCCAGGCTCGCAGGGAATACCGGCTAGTGTGCGACCGCGCCGGCAAGGGAGGCAAGCAAATCGAACGCTGCCTCATCTCGACGTTTCGAGTCGCCGAGAGTATCGGATTCAAGGGTGATTTTCGCCAGTGGGAGCACCTGCTGCGCGTTGGAGACTAGGTGGATTTGGTGCTTTTTCCACATTCCAGACGCGCAGCCCTTCATCTGTGGCGGCCTTTTCTAACGGGCCGTCGGCTGTGGCGAAGACGGTCTTCGACTCTTGGACCAAAACATTCCATTTTCCATCCCTCAGCATCTCGCGAATCACTGAGCTGCCGACCAAACACCCTCGAAGCGTTCGGCCCGCCAGGCGTTCTCGTCCTGGACCTTGCGCAGATCCACACCGGTCGCTGTGCGCACAAAGAGATAACTTCCCTCCCCGCTTTGCAGTTTCTGCGGGTCGTTTGACGAAGTGTCCGAAAGGATGATCTTATTGCCCTCCAGGCGATAGCTTCCACGGAACGCGGGCGCCGAGGTGTCCTCAGCGAGGAAAACGAGATAATTTCCATCCGGAAGGACACGAAGTTCTATGGTGCCTTCCCGATTCAATCCGCTGTGGCGCCAGGTGCCCACCATGGGCGACCAGTCCGAAAAGAGAATTCTCGAGATGCGCCAATAGCCGTCCTCCACCCGCCAGTCGACTGTCACACGCTCCTTAAGGTTGAAGCGTCCCGGAGCGCTGGCCAAAACGTCGCTGCGCGTTGCCGCGCGTCTCGGCAGCGAATAAACGACCTCCGTCCTTGTAAAAGCGAGATAATAGGGTTCGGCAGCCAGTGCTTGCAGGTATTTTTCGGGGCTTGCCAGGCGCGGCGTCAGCGGCGACTGAATCTTAGCATCCTTGGTGAAGTAGGCCCGCAGTTCCTTGGTCCGCGCGCTGTTGTGCAATGATTGGAAATTAATCAGGCGCTGATCGAAAGGAACCCGATCGCCAACGGGCATCTTCTCGCGATGGACGCATGCGACAAGCACCAGACTGCAGATAAGAAGGAGGGGATATTGCACTGAGACAATTATCTAAGTGTTCTTGCGACGCAAGAGATGTCGGCAAATTGCGGCAAGGGAGCCAAATTCTACGGACCTTGAGGCTCCCCTGCGAGAGATACAGTGGCGGGTCGAAAGACAGGCCCTCCCGTAATCGGAGGCTGAATAAGGCTTTGGGCGATAAACTCCGGATTGATCGGAGCAATCACACTGTAGCCTCCTTTTCCATCGGGCAGCATTGGCGTCCCCCATCTGTTCCGGCAAACAACTTCCTTGGCGAGAATTCGCTCCCCGCGAAGCGTGTGATTGTAGAGCTCGGATTCGGGCTGCGTGATCGCCCCGAGAAAGGCGCCGCCGGCGAGAAATAGGGGGAGCATGCCTGAATTTAACCGCCTTTCCCTCTTATAAGGCAAGCCGAAATGTTTGTCCCCGAAATCACCCTCTCGCCGGCACGATTTCAGGCCCTTTCAACCTGCCAGTATTCGAGGTCAACGGGCGTTTCGCGACCAAAAATAGTCACCGAAACACGAAGTTTTCCGCGCTCGGGATCGATCTCTTCAACGACTCCATTTTGGTTCTGGAACGGCCCATCGGCCACCTTGACCTTGTCGCCGACCTCGAAGCTGATCTTCGGCTTGACGGAATCCTCGCGCTCTCTCACCTGAGCGAGAAGGCTGTCCACCTCCTTCTTCCGCATCGGAATTGGCCGATCCTTGGTGCCTGCGAATCCAATCACGCCGTCGGTATCCTTGATGAAATACCAAGTCTTCTCCACGAGCTGGTTGTTCTCGTCGAGAAGGTTCATGTTCACGATGAGGTAGCCGGGAAAAAACTTGCGCGTCGTCTCGGTCTTCTTGCCGCGCTTGATTTCCTGAACCCGCTCCGTGGGAATGAGGACCTCGTAAACGTAGTCTGACATCTCCTCCAGCTTGATGCGGCGAATCAGATTTTCCTGCACCTTCTGCTCCAGACCAGAGAGAACGTGCACGACATACCATTGGTCCCGTGGTGCAATTGCCATTGTTTACGATTTCGTCAGAAAGCCGACGACGTTGATAAGGATGAAGTCAAAAAAAGAGATGTATCCGCCAAGGATCAGCATCGCGATGAGCACCACCATCGTGGAATCCGCAAGCTCCTTGTAACGTCTTGAACCCCTTCTCATTCAGCATCCCAAGGCCACTGAGCCTTGCTGAGTTCGATGCGAACTTCGCCGATGAACTTGCGGACTTTTCCGATCATGATGCTTTGGATAGTTGTTTGTGCTTCCGCAGGACAGGAGGGACTCGAACCCCCAACCGGCGGTTTTGGAGACCGCTGCTCTACCAATTGAGCTACTGTCCTTTCGGGAAAGAGACGTGAGTTTAGTCCAGAATTTCGGCGACGCGTCCGGCGCCGACCGTGCGGCCGCCTTCGCGAATGGCGAAGCGGATCGTCTTTTCCATCGCGATGGGAGTGATCAAATCGACTTCGATGGAAACATTGTCGCCTGGCATCACCATCTCGACGCCGTCAGGCAACTTGATCGTGCCCGTGACGTCCGTCGTGCGAAAATAGAACTGCGGACGATAGTTGGAGAAAAACGGAGTGTGGCGGCCACCTTCGTCCTTGCTTAGCACGTAGATCTCCGCCTTGAACTTCTTGTGCGGCTTGATCGTGCCGGGCTTGGCAATAACCTGGCCGCGCTCGATGTCCTCCTTCTTAATGCCGCGCAAAAGCACGCCGACATTGTCGCCGGCTTCGGCGGAGTCCAGCAGCTTGCGGAACATCTCAATGTCCGTGACGGTCGTCTTCGCAGTCGGCCGGATGCCGACGATCTCGACCTCCTCCATCTTCTTGAGAACGCCACGCTCGACGCGGCCGGTGGCAACAGTGCCGCGACCTTCAATGTTGAACACGTCCTCAATGGGCATGAGAAACGGCTGATCCTTTGGCCGCTCAGGAGTCGGGATGTATTCGTCCACCGCGGCCATGAGATCCGTGATCGCCTTCTCGTATTCGGCATTGCCCTCGAGCGCCCTGAGGGCACTGCCTTTGACGATTGGGATGGTCTCACCGGGGAACTCGTATTTGCTGAGAAGCTCGCGAACTTCCATTTCAACAAGATCAAGAAGGTCCTTGTCATCAACCATGTCCACCTTGTTCATGAAGACAACGATCGAGGGCACGCCAACCTGGCGAGCCAAAAGGATGTGCTCGCGGGTTTGCGGCATAGGGCCATCGGCGGAACTCACCACGAGGATCGCCCCGTCCATCTGCGCCGCACCGGTAATCATGTTCTTCACGTAGTCGGCGTGGCCGGGACAATCAACGTGCGCATAGTGGCGCTTGTCGGTCTCGTATTCGACATGTGCGGTGTTGATCGTAATTCCGCGCTCCTTCTCTTCAGGAGCGGCGTCAATTTCCTCGTATTTCGTAGCCTTCGCCTTTCCGGACTTGGCCAGCACG
>CAWASQ010000043.1:0-45529 GCA_963784465.1 uncultured Verrucomicrobiae bacterium | reverse complement strand
AGGGGTGTACGACGGGCGACGTTGTGCGCCACGCTGCCGAGAAAGAGTTCCTCGACGAAGCCCTTGCCCTGCGTGCCCATGAGAATGAGCGTGCGGCTGCTTTCCTTCGCTCGCTCGATGATCTTCAACGCCGGATGTCCCCTGTCCACCAGCGTTTCGACCGAGGCTGCTCCAAGCTGCAGGAGCCGTTCGCGCCGCCGTTCGAGACGCTCGCTGTCGATCTTCCGGCCCTCCTCCTCCATTTGGTGTGCAGCGTGGGGCTCCAGCAACATGCGATCATGTACGTGCAACAAAGTGACCGCGCAGTGTGTCTCCTTCACGATATATTCAAGGTATTGGTAGGCGCGCTCTGACGTTTTGGAGAAGTCGGTCGGATGCAGAACGTGGTGGAAAGACGTCGTCGCAGACCGTGCGGCACTCTTGCTTTTCAGCCTGCTCGACCACCTCCAGACGGAACAGCAGCACAGGCACACGCGCTGAGTGCAGGATTCTGAATGCCGTCGATCCGAGAAACATCTCCTTGATCCGCGAATGTCCGCGGGAGCCAATCACAATGAGTTGGGCGTCATTTTTCTCCACGAGACGATTGATCTCATGTTCCGGGTGACCAAGCGGCAGCTCGAACGATGCGCTTAGGCCGTGGCTTTCGAGGACGCGGCGTTGCGCTTCAAGCTTAGGCAGGTAGAAATCTCGGAGCGTCGCATAAAGCCCCCCATGATGTTTTCGACGACGAGCACGTGGACGAGGAGCGCGTCGCGCGTACTAACGCGTTTAAGGCACCCGGCGCACTCGACCATCCGCGAGGACGCTTCCGAGGCGTCGGTGGCAATGAGGACGCGGGATAGCATTGGGGTTTACTTTTCGTTTGCGTTTAAGGCTGTGGAAAAGGATGCAGGTACCGGCTCGCTTTTCGGAATGCCGCGTTCATACCATGGCCGGCTGGCGTTGCAGACGCGGCAGACCGAGAGCATCACCGGCACTTCGACCAGCACGCCGACGACGGTGGCCAGCGCCGCGCCGGAGCTGGGGCCGAAGAGCGTGATGGCCACGGCCACGGCCAGCTCGAAGAAGTTGCTCGCGCCGATGAGCGCGCCGGGCGACGCGACGTTGTGCGGCACTTTGAACCAGCCGCATCAGCAGGTAGGTGAGCCTGGAGTTGAAATAGACCTGGATCAGGATCGGCACCGCGATCAGCAGCACGGCGAGCCAGCGCGTCGGTGAGGTTCTCCGCCTGGAACGCGAAGATCAGCACCAGCGTCAGCCAGCAGCGCGACGATCGTCACCGGATGGAACTTCGGCAGAAAGTCTTGCTCGAACCATCGCGGCCGTGCGACTTGAGCAGCGACGTGCGCGTCAGCCAGCCCGCCGCCAGCGGAATCACGATGAACACCACCACCGACGTGATCAGCACCTTCGACGGCACGACGACGTTGGCCACGCCGCAGCAGGAACATCACGATGGGCGCGAACGCGACCAGCATGATGAGGTCGTTCACCGCCACCTGCACCAGCGTGTAGGCCGGGTCGCCGTCGGTCAGATAGCTCCACACGAAGACCATCGCCGTGCAGGGCGCGGCGGCGAGGATGATGAGGCCGGCGGTGTAGTTCCTCGCCGTCTCCGGCTCGAATCCAGGCGCGAAAATATCTGCATGAAGACCCACGCCAGCAGCGCCATGCTGAACGGCTTGACCAGCCAGTTGACGAACAGGGTGACCAGCAGTCCTTTGGGCCGTTGCGCGCGATGCCGCCGAGCGCGTGAAATCCACCTTGAGCATCATCGGGTAGATCATCAGCCAG
Organism: uncultured Verrucomicrobiae bacterium; assembly: GCA_963784465.1. GTDB lineage: Bacteria > Verrucomicrobiota > Verrucomicrobiia > Chthoniobacterales > Terrimicrobiaceae > DASTFP01. The sequence goes on along the minus strand of CAWASQ010000043.1, from coordinate 43,732 downwards.
ATCAGCACGGCGATGGGCACGTTGACCTGCGAGCCTTGCGCCGAACTCCAGCTTGCTCAGCGTGCGCGTGAGCTCGGGCAGCAGCTTGCCGAGCGCGACGCCGACGACCATGCAAGCGAAAACCCAGAGCGACAGGTAGCGCTCGAAGAAGTCGAGCCGTTTGGGTTGTGGCAGGGCGCGATGGCGACCGGTCGAAATGTGATTTCTGGAGCTCATAGTTCCTCCAGTTTCAGCCGCAGCATCCGCCCGGGCCGCAGCCGCAGCTGCCGTGCTCGCAGGGCGCTCCGGATTTCCCGCTGGATTCAAAACGCCGAAGCCGCCCAGGACGACGCGGCGAATCGGCTCGCCGGTCTCGGGATGCTGTGTGAGCGGCGCGTCGTTCATGCTCTGCTTGATCTCGTAGTAGCGCGGCTTCTCGCCGGCCTTCGCGGGATGGTTTCGTAAACGTAGGTGGTCATAGTGGCTATTGGTGGGTTGAAGGTTCGAGAGGGACGTTTGAGAGTTGCCGAAGGTGCTCCGATCCCGACCGGTTCTTCGCGCCAGCCAAGGGCACGAGCGACGCGTCTGGCTTGGAGTGGGTCGCGACGACTTCGCTGATGTAGGGCGCTCCGCGCGTCTCTCGGCGCCGGAGCACGGATCGGGCGAGCCGCTGCCGGTGAGGCTCTGGTTGATGACCCACGCGAACGGCTCGATTCTGCGCGCGGCGCAAGTCGTCCTGAAGGCTCGCGGCCTCGTGCACGGGCGTGGCTTCGGGCAGCGTGACGAGCAGAACGCGCGTGAAGCTCGCGATCGCGCAGGCGGGGCAGAAGTTGCAGCACTTCCTCCGGCTGTCGCTGGTCGTGCCTGGCGCGACTTCGCGGTGGTAGGCCTCGCTGGCGTCGAGCAGCAGCAGCGTGTGCCCGGTCGGCGCGGTGTCGAGCACGACGAAGCGCCTCCTTGCCCCGGCCACCTCGCGGGCGAAGGCGCGGAACACCGCGATCTCCTCGGTGCAGGGCGAGCGCAGATCTTCTTCCAGCAAGGCGCGGCCGCTTCGTCCATGTCTGCGTCCCGGCCGTCGCCATCACCTGCTCGCGTGTAAGCCTGCGTCTCGGCTGCCGGATCAATCCGGCTGACCGTCAAGCCTCGACGCCTGTCCCGCCGACGTCGGCCACGTGCGCGGCCGGATCGGTGGTGCTGAGATGCACGGGAAGCCCGCGCTCGCGCCAGTGCGACCGCGATGGCGGCGGCGACGGTCGTCTTGCCGACGCCGCCCTTGCCCATCGTCATGATGACGCCGTGTCCGCTCTCTGCGATTTCCTCGACGAAATCCGCGAGCGATTCCAGCGCAGGCGGCTGCCATTGGTCGAAGCCGACGGCTGGAGCAACCTCCGCGATTCATCCTTAAGCAGCGCCCGCAGTCCGTCGATGCCGAGGATGTTGCATGGGCGCAACGGATTGGCAAATCGGCAGGCTTCCAGCAGATGCACATTTTCCGTGAAAGCTCTCTGTCCTCGGCGCTGCAGCGCCTGCGCCAGGTCGTCGGTCCTGTCGGTGGCATGGAAGATCCCGTTGATCACCAGTACCTGGTTACCCACGTCGAGTGCCCGCAGTTCGCCCGAAGTCCGCTCCGCCTCGCGCAACGCCGCGCGCTGCGGTCGGCTCACCAGAACCATCGTCGTGCTCGACCCATCCGCCAGCATGCGCACCGTGGCCTCATAGATTGCCCTCTGCTTTTCCAGTCCGGCCAGCGGTCCGAGGCAGGAGGTGCCGCTGGTGTTCGATTCCAGAAACTGGTCCCAGGCCTTCGAGAGGCTCATCAGCCGCAGCGTGTGGCCGGTCGGCGCCGTGTCGAAAATCACATGGTCGTATTCGGCGGCCGCCTCCGGTTGCCCAATCAGCGCCGTGAACTCGTCAAACGCCGCGATTTCCATCGTGCAGGAACCGGAGAGCTGCTCCTCCATGCTCGCCAGCGCCGCTTCGGGCAGCACCCCGCGCATCGGGCCGATGAGCCGTTCGCGGTAACGCGCCGCCGCCTCTTCCGGATTGATGTTCAGCGCATCCAGGCCGGGCGCGCCCGGCACGGGCGTTGGTCTTGCCGAAAGACTCACGCCGAGCACTTCATCGAGATTGGACGCAGGGTCGGTGCTCACGAGCAATACGCGTTTGCCATCATCCGCGAAGCGCACGGCCGTGGCGCACGCGAGCGAAGTTTTACCAACGCCACCTTTGCCGGTGAAAAACAAATACCGTGTCGGTGTGGAGTCGGCGGGGTCGAATCGTGGTAGCTCCTTCATCGCGCAACTCCCGCGGTCCGCGCCGCATTGCCCGATTTCGTCTCGGATTTTAACAACAGGCGAATCCATTCTCCGCGCTCTTCGCGGGTTGGGTAGCGTCCCTTGAGCAATAACTCGCCGTTGTGAAAGATGGCCGGCAGGACCTCGACTCCTTCCCTTTCGAGGAGGGTCTTCACCTGCGCGTTCTGCACGAACGCAACGGGCTGCTGGCCGAGGTTGTAGCGTTCGACCTTTACGCCGCGCTGCTGAAGCTGGGAGAGCAGAGCGGCAAAATTTGCCAGTTCGGGATCGACATCAGGTCCGCAGATTCCGGTCGAGCAACACATGGCTGGATCGTAGATTTGGAGTGTATTCATATTCTTACTTTCTGTATTCATCAAAGCTTTCTTACTTTGCTAATTAACCAATTACTTGTCATAAAAATTCAGGCTGCAGCGCGTTGCAAAGCGACCATCTGTCCGCGATTGATACTGTCTACACAACGGAAGAAATCTCCCAGGCAATTGCAACGCAGTCGGTAGAACACGTTCAGGCCGCGCTTCTCCACCTCAACCAGCCCCGCCGCCTTCATGATCGAAAGATGCTTGGAAACCGTGGACATGTCCGCGCCCACCAACTCGGTCAGTTCGCAGACGCACTGCTCACCTCCCCGGCGGCGCTGACGACTGCGCGAGTTCGCTGCGCGCCTCCTGCTCTTATTTGGCGTTTGCCAAATATGCAATCCTGTCAAGGGGCAATGCGGGACACCTCAAGAAAAGGGGAATCTAAGACTCTTGGCTCGCTGGTAAATTTCCAAGTGTGACGATGCGGGGACGAAAGAGTCATCGCCCTTTGCAGGAACAGCAACTGGGGCGCGCAGCACGAGGCCGCAGCAGGCTTGCTCGCACGGATAAAGGCGCTGATGAACTTGCCTTCCACCTCTCGGGCCAGCGCATCGACATCGAGGCCCTGACCGGAGAGGACCGCCCGCGCATCCTCGAAGGTGTAAATTCGCGTTGACTCGATATTCATATCGTCGAAACCGGCTTTGACGAGTTTCGTCACGTGATCGTAATCGCTCAAGGCACCGGCGACGCAGCCCACCCAAAGCTCCAGGCTCTTTTTGATTTCGGCAGAGACCTTGCCCTGGACAATATCGGAGATGGCCAAGCGCCCGCTCGGTTTCAGCACCCGAAACGCTTCCTTGAGCACGCGATCTTTATCGGCTGAAAGATTGATGACGCAATCGAGACGATCCCACATCCACAGAATATCGGGAAGTGGGATGTTCTCGATTTCGCCTTTCAGGAACTCGACGTTGGTCAGGCCGCTCTGGCGCTTGTTCTCTGCGCGAGGGTCAGCATCTCATCGGTCATGTCGAGACGGACGCTTTCCCTTTCGGGCCGACGCGCCGAGCGGAAAGCAGCACATCAATGCCGCCTCCGGAGCCAAGATCGAGCACGGTTTCACCAGGTTTCAATCCGGCAAGGGCCGTGGGGTTGCCGCACGAAGAGCGGCCTTGATCGCCGTGTGGGCACTTCGCCTTCCTGCGCAGTATCGTAGAGGTTTGAGGTTTCTGATCGCAAGAGGCTTGGAGCGCGGAAGCTTCGCCGCAGCAAGAATTGCTAGCGCCCGATGTGACGCTTCGGCAACCTGTCCATACTTCTCGCGGACCACTTCTTTAATAATCGGTGCACTCATTGGTTTTCTTACACGTAGATAGACAAACGCCTGCCGTTTGCAGGCGCTCGACCTGCTAAGCAGGCATTCTCTTCTCCGGTCCCGGCGGCTTGCTTGCTGCCCTTGGATACTGCCGCAGGCTTTGAGCCAGCGCTTTGCACCTCGATAAAATCGCCCGCAGCGCGTCTCAAAATACCTTCCGCAATGTGGCTACGGCAGGAGTTGCCGGTGCAGAGGATAAGAACAGTTGGCTTATTGCTCATAAGTGCGATATCGCGGCCGCGAATCAAGCGGGCGCTTGATTGCCAATCTCGATTTTCTCCCGCACGCCGATTTCCTTGGTAGCGGCCTCCAACCGCAGAACGTCGAGCTTCTCGAAGGGCAGCGAGGCCAGGAGCTCAAGACGGCGTCTTATCTGCTGGGCGACCTGCCAGAAAGCTCGCCGTTTTTCTGAATCCGAACCTTCCACTGCGGCTGGATCGGGAGAACTCCAATGCGCAAGGATCGGCTGGCCCGGCCAAACAGGGCAGGTTTCCTTGGCGTTGTCACAAAGGGTGATGACGAAATCAAACGGCACATCTTTGAACTCATCCCACGATTTGCTGTAGGCATCAGATGCGTCGATTTTGAAATCCTCGCGAAGAATCTCCAATGCGAGCGGATGCGGCGCGGGTTTCGGACTCGCTCCGGCGCTGTGGGTTTCGAGGCGCACGGGGGCGATTTTTTTCAACAGGTATTCGGCAAATATACTCCGTGCGGAGTTGCCTGTGCAAAGGAACATGATTGTAAGCGAGGTTTGTTTGGATTCATGGGTCTTAGCAGGTGCTGCTGCGTTTGTTTTCGAGGGCTTCTTCAATCCATCCGCAGTCAGCGCGGACCTTCTCGAGCGTCTTGAGATCAGCACGGAGGCGCCTATCGGTATGGCCACAGTCCTGGAGGCATTTGAGATTGGCTTCGAGTTCCACGGAGAGTTTTGAAGGAAGGCTGTAAATCATCCAGGTCCCATGTCTTGTGCATTCCACTAGGCCCTTCTTGCGAAGGTAGGCGAGGTGCTGGGAAACTTTCGTCTGCGGGATATCGAGAATTTCCTGGAAATGGCGAACACAAAGCGGACCACGCGTAAGCAAATGAATCATCCGCAGCCGCGTGGCATCGCAGAAACATCGGTAAATCTGAATCAATTCCACGGAAAGAATATGGCGCTCTCATGATATTCGTAAATGACTATATCGCTACGCGTGAATATTTCTAGCCATGCGACCCTTCTGCGCGGGGCAGAGCGAAAAGGCCAGAGCCGAAGAAATCGGATATCGTGGAGATTGAGGTGTAGTGACCTGTCGCTCGATTGGAACGCATCTGAACGTACCCTCTGATAAACGCCTCCGGCTGGGTTGCCGCAAGATTGTTTTCAAGCGCTCCCGGGCATTGGCAGCGCAGCTGGTCGAACACGTTCAGCCGAGCTTTTCAGCACGCACTGCTCACCATCAATCAGCGCCTCCGCGATGAGAATACGCGAAGGATGGGCGAGAGCCTTGACGACTTGTGCGCGAAGTTCGCTGCGTGCCTTCCTTGCTGTCATATACTTGGCAGTTTAGCCAAATATGCAATTATGTCAAGTTGCAATACTGGACACCCTCCGGTGAGCCCGAGACGAACAAGCATTGGATAGGCACATTCTGGACTGCCTCCCCCGCGTCCGCGTTGCCCTCCTACGCTCGGGGACTGATCCGGACTACCGTGGAAGCAAGGTGAAACATCCGTTGAAAATTCTTGCGTCCATTTTTCGATTTCTTCGTCTTTCTAGGGCAAGTTTTCCCAGAAAATGAAAATGTCAGACGAAATATCTTCCGCCTCATTTCCGCGCAGCGCGATTCTGGGTTACATCGCGAGTCGAACGGGAAATGTTGCGGTAGCCGAGGATCTGACCCACGACGTTTTCGTCAAAGCAACCCGCAGTGGGCCTTCTCAGGGCAGCGGGCGGTACGAGGCCTGGCTTTTTACGATTGCCCGTAACACCGTGGCGGATTATTTCCGACGCTCTAAGAACACTGAGCATTTCGAGGAAGGAAAGCATGCGATCGTGCAGGGTGGTAATGCGATGCTCGACGAAGAGGAGCAAGGTTTGCGCGAGGTTCTATCGAAGTACGTGCGCGGCGTAGTCGATTCGCTGCCGGCTATCTATAGAGACGCTCTTCGAGCTACGGAGTACGAGGGTGTCAGCCAGGTCGAGCTGGCACGCCGTCTCGGAATCTCTGTCTCCGCAGCCAAGTCGCGTGTGCAGCGCGCCCGTGGCATGGTGAAAGAGACCATTGAGCAGTGTTGTCGGTGGCAAATCGACCGCTACGGCAGTGTCGTTGATGTTCAGCGCCGCACTTCCAAGGATCGTGTGCGCCTGCGACTCCTGCGAAGAATCTTGAAAAAGTCTGCGTCTTTTCCGTGGAAGGCTCGTCTTCTCTCACGAAAGCAAAATTATACAGATTATGAATAATACCCTTGAACAGGATCAGGTGCGCCGCCAGGTGCAGGAACGATATGGGGCAATCGCACAAAAGAGCGGGAGTTGTTGTGGCTCGAACGGCGACGACGGGGTGTTGGAATGCGGCACCGACGCCGAAAGACTCGGCTACTCGGCGGATGATGTCGTCTCTGTGCCGGAAGGCTCGGAAATGGGCTTGGGATGCGGCAATCCAACCGCCCTTGCCTCGATCAAGCCAGGGGAAACCATTCTCGATCTCGGTAGTGGCGGGCGGCTTCGATTGTTTTCTTTCCGCGAAACAGACCGGACCAACTGGAAGAGTGATCGGCGTGGACATGACTTCCGAAATGGTTTCCAAGGCTCGTGCGAACGCAGTCAAGGGGGGCTACACTAATGTCGAATTTCGCCTGGGCGAGATTGAAAATCTTCCCGCGGCTGACAACACAGCCGACCTGATCATCTCGAATTGCGTCATCAATCTCTCGCCGGACAAGCCGCGCGTATACAGGGAGACGTTCCGCGTTTTGAAACCGGGCGGTCGCATCGCAGTTTCCGACATCGTAGCGCTGCAACCGATACCCGAGTGGTTAATCGCCGACTTCGCTGCTTACACGGGTTGCGTAGCAGGTGCCGCTTCGATTTCGGAACTTGAAACCATGCTCACCGCAGCGGGCTTCGAGCAAATCCGGATCGAGACTAAAGAGTCCAGCAGAGAGTTCATCAACGATTGGCTCCCAGGTAAACGAGCAGGAGATTATGTCGCCTCTGCGAACATCACGGCCATCAAACCGGAGAAAGGCTGTTGCAACGACCAGTGCTGTTCTGAATAGTCCTGACGGTTTGATCTATTGCGAGGTCTCAGAAAAAGTGCAGGATCGGTACTGATCAATCGACTAACTCTTTCTGGCCGATTTCCTTCGTGGCCTTCTCGAGTCGCAGGGCGTCGAGTTTGTCGAAGGGCAGCGACCAGAATAGCTCCAGACGACGTTTGATCTGTTGAGTCACCTTCCAAACAGCATCTTCTTTTTGCTTTTCGGTCCCCTCGACATCAGAAGGGGAGGGCGTTTCCCAATGAGCGATGATCGGCTGTCCTGGCCATACCGGGCAGGGGGCAACGTCGCAAAGAGTAATGACGAAATCGAAGTTGACATCGCGAAACTCATCCCAGGATTTACTGCGGGCATCGCTGACGTCGATGTTGTAGTGACTGCTAAGGACCTTTAAGGCAAGGGGGTTCGGATGAGATTTGGGCTGGCTCCTGCGCTGACCGCATCGAATCTGTCACCGGCAAAAGTCTTTACGAGATATTCGGCGATAATGCTGCGAGCGGAGTTGCTGGTGCAGAGGAAGAGGAGTTTGAAGCGTTGCTTGTTCACGGCGCTGTGGGTTTAGGTTGGAGAGACTGCCCGCGACGCAGACCGGCGGCATACGCTTCAAAGACGAGTTTGATCTGATCGCGAGCGCTGCGAAACTCCTCGAGAATTTCTTGATCGGTGCCGGTCGCGTGGGCGGGATCGTCAAAACCCCAGTGGTAACGATTTACCTGTCCCGGAAACATTGGACACGCTTGGTCGGCGTTGCCACAGACCGTGATGACGGTATCAATTTGCTTATCGAGGAACTCGCTCAGGTGCTTGGAGCGATGGCCGGAAATATCGATTCCGATTTCCTGCATGACTTCGATGGCTTTGGGGTGAACGTAACCGGCTGGTTTCGAGCCTGCGCTATGGACGTTCAACGATGTCGCCTGCAGCAGCGTCTCAGGATGCCTTCGGCGAGGTGGCTGCGGCAGGAGTTTCCGGTACAGAGGATGAGGATGTCAGGTTTGCTCATAATGTGTGTGTTTGTTAGGAATTCGCAGCCAGCCAGCGTTCGGCGTCAATGGCGGCCATGCAGCCCATGCCCTGCGGCGGTGACGGCTTGTCGATAGACGGAATCGGCGCAGTCGCCTGCCGCAAAGACGCCGGGAACATTCGTGCGGCTTCCGTCGCGAAGGCGCAAATACCCGATGTCGTCCATGTCGAGCTGCCCGCGAAAGACTTCTGTATTCGGGCGATGGCCGATCGCGACGAAAACGCCCGCACATTCCAGCGTGCGGGATTCTCCCGTCGCCACATCCTTGAGGTGCACGCCGGTTACTTGATCGGCGGAGACATCGAGCACTTCTTCGACAAGTTGAATTCCACTCCGGCTGAATCTTGCGATTCGCGAGGGTGCGCTCGGCCATGATCTTTGAGGCGCGGAGCGTGTCGCGACGATGTACGAGATGAGACAATGGAGCCAAACCGCGTCAGATACATGGCCTTCTCGCAGGCGGTATCGCCGCCACCGACGACCACAAAAGGTTTGTTCCGGAAGGCTGGTAGAGCGCCGTCGCAAGTCGCGCAGAACGTTACACCCCTGTTCTCAAGCTCGTGCTCGCCAGGAACGCCCAAGTGCTTGTGGCGCGCACCAACGGCGACGATGAGGCTGCGCGCTTGAATCTTCTCGCCCGGATTGGCAGCTCGATCCGAGTGGCCCAAGAAAGCGTCCTCGTGTCGCGGGTCGAGGATCACGTCGTTTAATGATTCGGCGGGCATTCGACGGGGTTCATGCCGTTCACTCAAGGTAATCCTTTGGTTCGGTGGGATGTTTGGAGAACGCCAGAACGGTATCTTCGCCGATATTGGCGCAGAGGCCGGCAACTTGCTCAAGGTAACGGACTACATAGATCAACTCCAAGTAGACTTGAAGATTATCTCCGGTCTCAAACGACATTCTGTGAGTGATTTCGGCAGCACACTCATGGCTAGTGGCAATGGCACCCTGGGCGCGGGCCTTCAACGAAAAAGCCAAGGAAAGGTTGTTGAGAGCAAATGCCTGGACCGCATCCGCCAGCATCTTTGTTGTATCTTCAAAGAGAATGTCGAGTTGGTCTGTTTGCGGAATCGGAGAGAGGGCGATCAATTTACGGACACGGCGAGCAATATTTACGGCAAGGTCAGAAATACGTTCCAGGTTGACGCTGATTTTCATGGTCGCAATGACCACGCGGAGGTCAGAAGCCAATGGTTGAAAACGCATCAATAAGCGCATCCCTTCGGAATCCATCTGCGTCTCGAGGATATCAATTTCCTCGTCATCTGCTATAGCGGTATTGCAGTGATCTTCGTCCCGCAACAAAAGCCCGGTGCGCGCGCGATCAAGATTTCGCTGAGTGAGACTCGCCATCATAAGCAAGTTGTCGCGCAAGGAGTTCAATGCGACGTCAAACTCACTAAGGATGTGACGACGGGTCGATTCAGGCATAGCTTAAGAAACGGACGGGATTGGTGATCAACCGAAGCGACCAGTGATATAGTCTTCGGTTTGTTTCTGAGAGGGCTTCTCGAAAATCTTGGTGGTGGTGTCGAATTCGATCAGCTTGCCTAAGTATAAGAACGCCGTCCGATCAGAGCAGCGTGTCGCCTGCTGCATGTTGTGGGTAACGATGACGATGGTGAACTCCTTCTTCAACTCATGGATGAGATCCTCCACCTTGGCGGTCGCTATAGGATCGAGCGCCGAACACGGCTCGTCCATGAGCAAGATTTCCGGCCGGTTCGCGATGGCTCGCGCGATGCAAAGGCGCTGCATCTGTCCGCCGGAAAGGCTTAGTGCGCTTTCGTGCAAGCGATCCTGAGCTTCCTCCCAGAGAGCCGCGCCTCTGAGGCTGCGCTCAACAGTTTCGTCCAGGACAGACTTGTTATTTTGTCCCGCCACGCGCAACGGATAGACGACATTTTCATAAATGGATTTCGGGAACGGGTTCGATTTCTGAAACACCATGCCGATGCGTTTGCGCAACGAAATGACCTCAATGTGGGGATCGTAGATGCTTTGCTCGTTGACCACGATGTCGCCCGTGTGTCGCACGCCTTCGATGAGATCGTTCATGCGGTTGAGATTGCGAAGGAGCGTCGATTTGCCGCAGCCGGACGGCCCGATGAACGCCGTAACCTGCCGTTCAGGTATGTCCAATGAAATGTCGAAGAGCGCCTGTTTGCTTCCGTACCAGAAGGAAAAGTTGGCGATCTTGATGAAGTCAGGCCTGCGGGCTGCCGTCATCCGTTGCGAGTTGCTCAGAGGTGGAAGGGTAATCTTTCGGATCGGACATGCCTTCGGATTGAGGATCGGTGATCATGGGGTGGCTAGAACGCGCCCGTGCTGAATTTTCGGCGCAGGCGCTCGCGGATGAGGATCGCAGCGAGATTCAAAAGCACGACAAGGCCAATCAGGAGAAGAGTGGTCGCGAATACCATCGGCTTCGCCGCCTCGGAATCCGGTGACTGAAAGCCGAGATCGTAGATGTGAAAGCCGAGGTGCATGAATTTTCTCTCAAGATGGATGAATGGCGCTTCGGCGTCGAGCGGCAGACTCGGAGCGAGTTTCACCACACCCACTAGCATGAGTGGGGCGACTTCGCCGGCTCCGCGTGCCATCGCCAGAATGAGACCAGTGAGGATCCCCGGCAGCGAGGCAGGAAGAATGATGCGCTGAATGGTCTGCCACTTGGACGCGCCGCAGGCAAGCGAACCCTCCTTCATTCCGCGCGGCACGGAGGCTATGGATTCCTCTGTCGCAACGATGACTACCGGCACGGTCATGAGCGCCAAGGTCAGAGAGGCCCAGAGGATGCCTCCGGTGCCGAAGGTCGGCGTTGGCAAGATAGTCTCCAAAGAAAAGCTGATCGATCGTCCCTCCCATGAAATAGACGAAAAAGCCGAGGCCAAAGACGCCAAAGACAATTGAGGGCACTCCGGCCAGATTGTTGACGGCGATCCGCACGGCCCGAACGAATAACCCTTCCTGACGCGATACTCACGGAGGTAAATGGCTGCGACCACGCCGAAAGGCATCACTGCAATACTCATAAGGAGGGTCATGACGAAGGTGCCGAAAATGGCGGGAAAGACACCACCCTCCGTGTTCGCCTCGCGAGGATCCAGCGTCAAGAAGCCCCAGATATTGTGGAGAAAGATTCCGAGCCGGGACAAAAACCCGAGCTGATTTGGATAGTAGGCGAAAATAATGTTTCCGATTGCGATGGATTTTTCGACACCATTCGGGAGCCTCAAGACTATCTGGTTCTCATTTTGCTTGAGCCGAAGGGCCTTCGCTTCGGCGGCCAGGACGTTGTACTTTTCGTCAAGTTCCGCGATCTGCTTCTGCGACTCGGCGGAACCTCTTCCTTTGACACGCCACTCGGTCATTTGAGCGTTGATGCGCCCGATCTCGATCCTTTCGATTTCCTCAATTTTCGCGCGGCGCGCGTTGCCGTCGCGAACGAGCGTCTCGCAAGGCCGAGTCGAACTCCGGTGACCCTCCCTCGATACGCTGACCGTCCGCGAATTGGAGAGCTATTGGTGTTCCGAACGCGTCGCCATATTCGACTCTTTCCAATACCAGTAGGTTCGCTGGCCGTCCGATGGACCCGATGCTGCTCGAATCGAGGAAAACAAAGCTAAATCCATAGGTATCCTTGTTTCCTACAAACAGTTGAATCTCCTTCTGGTCAGCGGCGGGTTCGCCGTCGGCCCCGAGCACCTTCACCGATTTCGTTCTCTCCTGGACGATTTCGCCGACAATTTCTGGACTGTTCGGCACTGGACTGGCGACGTCCTTCCTTGAGTTTCACGGTAACCGCCCTGCCCGGCCAGAAGACGGGAAGGCCGTTCATTACGATAACTCCGAGCAATCCGGCCACCATCAGGAGACCAATACCGAGACCCATCGAGGTGAGCCACACGAACGGCTCGCCCGGAGCGGCATGGACCCTGAGGAGGTCTTTGAAGTCCTTTCTCGGAGCGTGCATTTGCTAGACCGTCTTGTATCTCTCGCGAAGGTGCTGGCGCAGTATCTCGGCAATCGTATTAACGGTGAACGTGAGAATAAAGAGGCACAGCGCTCCAAGGAAGAGCGTGCGATAAAGCGTGCTGAATTGCGGAGCCTCCGGCAATTCGACCGCAATATTTGCCGAGAGAGTGCGCATCCCTGAGAAGATGTTCCACTCCATAACCGGGGTGTTTCCGGTCGCCATCACAACGATCATTGTCTCGCCGACCGCCCGACCCAGGCCGATCATCACGGCGGAAAAGATTCCCGCTGAGGCCGTCGGAAGGACGACGCGAACCGCGGTCTGCCAGCGACTCGCTCCGCAGGCGAACGACGCCGTCCGCAAGGCTGGCGGCACGTTGGAAAGGGAATCGTCGGTGATCGTGAAGATGATCGGAATGACAGCAAATCCCATCATGAAACCGACGACCATCGAGTTGCGTTGCTCAAAGGAAGCTCCCGTTACGGCGGGCCACCAATAGCGGAAATCGGCGATCTTCTGGCCATCGGCGTCCGTTATGACAAACGCAATCCGCTCAAAAACGGGTCCGAGGCTCCAAAAAATGGCAATCAGCGCGACAATGATCGGGAGGAAAGCAAACGCTTCGTAGCCCGGTTTGATGTGTTTGCGGACCGTTATCGGCAGACATACTCCAGAACCAGCCCAGCAGCAGAGAGGCTAGTGGGAACCCCGGCACAGACGAGCAGCAGCGAGGGGATGCGCGTCTCGATCAGCGGCGCGATGTAGATGGCCGCGAGGAAGCCGAGAACGACCGATGGCAAGGAAGCCATGATCTCCATCGTCGGCTTGATGATCTGGCGGAAATTCGGATCCATGAATTGCGAGGTGTACATCGCGGCGAGGATCGCGATGGGCACGGCAAACACCATGGCGTAGAGCGTTCCCTTGAGCGTGCCGAAGATGAGAGGTATCAGCGAAAGTTTGGGTTCGAAGTCGTCGCTGCCGCCGGTGCTCTGCCAGTCCCACTTCTTTTCGGCAGCTCCCTCGTAGTAAAGCTTGCCGAAAAACGCCTGCCACCCAGCCTCTGGATGGGGATCATCCAGAGAGAAAGCGTGCAAGGTATTCTTCGCATCCAGAAAGACCATGCGGCTGTATTTTCCATTGATTACCGCCTTGGTTGGCGCGAAAGGGAGAGCGCTTTCCCATCGGATCGTGTCGGTGGTCATGTAGCGAAGCGAGGCCGTGTCGCCCCCGCCAATGAGAAACGCCTTGTTGCGCAGGGTGCTGGTGATGAACTTCGGACTGCCCGGAAGCTTCGGAAACTCGTGGCGCATTCCGAACAGCCGGCGGCTTTCGCCCTCGGGAATGTAGAGGCTGAAGACGCGGTTCCTTCCGTCCACGCTCCCGAACACAATCGAGACATCTCCCATCAAAAAACCCATGACCGAGATGGCGGGATCTTCCGCGTCCTCGAAGGGGGTGAAGGTTTGGCGAAGCTCGAATTCCCTGTCGGGTTTCAGAAAAAGATAGTTCACAGAGCCATCGCTGTTAAGCGCGATGACGCTATCGGCTGTCGCAGGAATCAATACCTGCACGGGTTGTCCCGTCAGCATGGAGCCAAGTTCGTAGGTCCTGTCTACCTGGAACTTGCCGTTTCCGATCAGCGAGCGCTTCCGTGCCGAGGCTGGCGACGTGAAGCTGCTTTTGTCCGTCGACTTCCTGGACGGCGGCGACGAGCCTGCGATCCCCGGCGTCGCCGAAACCGATAGACTGAATCGGCACGCCAGGCTGTGCCGATTGCATTAAATGGTTGGAGCCTCCAGGGCGAGCGTGACCTTGTGCTTTTCGCCATCGCCAGTCGCGGAATATTTCTGCTGACGGCCAGTGAAAAATGGCCATCGGTCGTTCCTGCGATGACTCTCTGCTCGCGCTCGTTGTAGCCGACCGCGGAAAGCTGCTTGGAGGCTCCGAAGGGAGACGGAATCTCTAGATTTCGCCGGATCTGGAGGTTCGCCGTAACGATTCTTCCCTTAGTTTCGATCAGGAATGGCTGCACCCCCCATTCGTCGATGCCCAGGACAGAATACTGCCCCGTCCGGCAGCGGCACGCTCTTGATCTCGGAAACCCTTGCTGCCTGAAAAAGAGGAAAGATTTGCAGCAGGATGAAGACAAAGATTCCCAGAACGACAGTGATAACCAAGACGCCGCCGATCTTGATGAATCCGGTCATGAACCGGTCCATGAAAAGCGTGACCGGCTGCGTCAGAAATCGTTTTGGATCATTCGCATAGTTTGGCTTTCCCATAAAGAGACTGCTCGGCAAAGGCGACTACCGAAGAGCCCGCGCCCGAGTCCTCTCTCAATTGGACACGATCACGATGGAGCTCGGGACGGGACAAATCCGGAAGCCCTGCCGTTACTTACTAGTTGCTTCGGCCAACGTCTTCTTCAACCACTTCCTTGGGCATCGGGAAAGTACCCGTCCTTGACGACGATTTCCTGCCCCTGTTTGGAGAGCACAAACTTCAAGAACTCCGCCGTGAGCTTGTCGAGTGGCTCCCCGGGTTTCTTGTTTACATAGACGTAAAGGAAGCGAGCCAGCGGATAGTCACCGCTCAGGCAGTTCTCGTAGGTAGCTTCGACGAACTTGCCTCCTTCTTCGCCCAGCGGCACGGCGCGCACGCCGGAAGTGATGTAACCGATGCCCGAGTAGCCGATGGCGCCGATGATCGCTGGCAACGCCTTGAACGACCGCGGACGAACCTGGCTGCTCCTTGACGGTGGTCTTGAAGTCGCCTTTGCTCAGCGCGTGCTCCTTGAAGTAACCGTAGGTGCCGGAGGCGCTGTTGCGGCCGTAGAGGGAGATCGGCTTGTTCGCCCAATCGCCGGTCAAGCCGACTTGCCCCCACGTCGTGATGTCCTGCCGCGCCGCGCTTGCGGGTGCTGGAGAAGATACCGTCCACCTGGGCCAGGGTGAGACCCTTGATCGGGTTGTCCTTGTTGGACGAAAACCGCCAGCGCATCGATCGCCACTTTGATTTCGGTCGGCTTGTAGCCGTACTTCTTTTCGAATTCATCGATTTCCGAGCTCTTCATCTCGCGGCTCATCGGTCCGAGCTGGGCGGTGCCCGCGATCAGCGCGGGCGGTGCGGTCGTGGAACCCTTGCCTTCGATCTGGATGTTGACGTTCGGATACTCCTTCTTGAAGCCTTCGGCCCAGAAGGTCATCAGGTTGTTCAAGGTATCGGAGCCAATGGAGTTAAGGTTG
The DNA here is from genome assembly GCA_963784465.1 of uncultured Verrucomicrobiae bacterium. GTDB lineage: Bacteria > Verrucomicrobiota > Verrucomicrobiia > Chthoniobacterales > Terrimicrobiaceae > DASTFP01. The sequence continues at coordinate 28,240 of CAWASQ010000043.1, read as the reverse complement.
CCCGACACACCGCTCGATTGGGTGTATGACGGGATTGCGGGATCAACTTCCACCGGCCCAGCGTAGGCGCTGAACGCGGTCGCTGCGATGGCAAGGAACAGGGTGGATTTCGCTCGGTATTTCATAGGTTTAGTGTGTGTGTTGTTCGAAGACTTTGTTGTTATTTCGCGATTCGCTTTCGAGGCGCTCGAACGATGTTGATGCGAATCCTGTGACATCTGCGAAAATGCGATCCGCTCGTTTTGCAGTGCTCTAAGGTGTGGGGTTACGCGTCAAAATATCTTGAATAGATACAGCAATGGGTGGCTCACCCGAAAAAGCAGTGCCGGTCACTCCCTCGTTCACGCGACGAAGATCCTGTTTATAAGCCATGTCCGAAAGGGACAGATAGTCGAGCTTCTTCACAACATCCGCGCATGTGTCTATGTAGAACTCGACAAACTCGCGGACTTCCGGCCTCTCCAGTGATTTCTTATTCACGTAGATAAACAGAGGACGGCCAAGAGGACTGTAATGTCCTCTTAGCACCGCTGTGGGCGAAGGCATAACGGGCTTGGCGTTGATTTCTCTTCCCGCGTGAGGGTCAACATCCCACTCGATGGCCAGGGCCTTCAGGCGGTCCTCTTGCGCATAGTAGTAGGCATATGGAATAAAGCCCAAGGCATAGGGATCACCCTCAATACCCTTGACCAATTCGTTGTCGTCTTCGCTCGCGCTGTAGTCCGAACGGCTCGACCTCGTCTTTCCGACGATGACCTCGGTAAAATAGTCGTATGTTCCTGAGTCGCCGCCAGCCCCGTAAAGCTTGATTTCGGCGTCTGGCCATTCGGGACGAATCTGATTCCACTTGTTGACCTTTCCCTGCGCTTCGGGCTCCCAAAGTTTCTTCAACTCCGAAACCTTGATCGAGTCGACCCAGTCGTTCTTCGGATGAACCGCCACGGTCAGCGCATCGAAACAAATGGGCAACTCGATGTATTCGATGCCATTTGCCTTCGCCTGAGCGATTTCGTCCTTGTTGATGGGGCGGGAGGCGTCCTGAATATCTGTCTCGTTCTTAAGAAATTTTCTGAACCCGCCGGTGGTACCCGAGAACTGAACGTCAACTTTCACCTTGTCACCCTTTTGCTTTTGGAATTCCTCTGCGATTCCCGCACTCACCGGGTAAACCGTGCTTGATCCATCAATCTTGATTGTCTTCTCTTGCCCGTGCACTGTCGCGATAGCAAGAAAGGCGGCACAAAGGGCTCCGATTCGAAGAAATGGGATTTGGCTCATGGACAACTCCGGTGAAGGCGACATATACGCCTGAGCGAATCTGTGAACACTATAGAAGTGTGACAATTTTGTCACATTTCACTGCTATTGACGCCGCTGCTCAGTGAGCTATCTGGAAGGGGCGAAGAGATCTGGATGCATATGCCCCGAGTGAATTCCGAAGAACTGATTCAGGTTTACGAATGCTTCTGCGACCGAACTCGTTTGAGAATTCTCAACCTCCTCCTAGCCTCGCCCCTGTGCGTCTGTCATATCGAAGCGATACTTGGTGGCCCCCAAGCGAGAATCTCCCGTCACTTGGGTTATCTGCGTCGGAACGAAATTGTACGCTCTACCCGATTCCAGAGTTGGATCATTTATTCTGTGCCGGAAAGGTGGCTCTGAGCTGCTGGAAACCCAACTGCGCTGTCTACAAGATTGCGTTCGGGAAATAGCACAATTCCGGGGGGATTTGAAACGGCTTAAGGGCCTCAAGAAACAAATCGCTTGGATCCCGGATTTTCTCAAAACGGAAAACCCCCAACTCAAATCGTCCTTCAGAAAACGACGTGCTAACGGGTAGTCCACAAGGCGTTGGTTCGTTTCGTCAAGGGCCGGAAGACGGCAAGTGTACTCAATCCGCGAGAGCCCGGTGCCCTTGAGCAGCCGAAGTGACATTGTCTGGCCCCGGCTGGCCTCGCGAATCAAAAGCCATACGCAGATACACTTCTCCTTTCGACCCCCACGCTTGGTAGTTGCTGCAAGCTCCGGCAATAAGATGTGGGCGGCTGCGGAAGACCTCGCAGAACTGGAATCCTGACCGAAAATAGTCCAAAGATGTTGCCGGAATAACCGCCAATATAGTCACCAGTTCTCCGGCCTCCATGGCAGCGCCTTCCTCCACTCCCGAACGTAACAAGAGCCAGGCAAACATTCGGTGGTTGAATCGCACTGTGCTTGGCATCGGGCTGGCAAGCCTGTTCTCCGATTGGTCCCATGAAATTGCCACGACGCTCATGCCTGCATTCCTCGCTTCGATGGGCGTCGCGGCAGCGTGGCTTGGCCTGATCGAAGGCGTGAGCGACGGCTTGTCGAGCTTCGCCAAAATGGGATCTGGCTACTACACCGACAAACTGCCTCGCCGCAAACCCATCGCCGTGCTCGGTTACGTCGTCACCGCATTTGGCACGGCGGCGATCGGACTGGCCACAACAGCGTGGCATGTTCTGTTGGCGCGTGCCACGGCATGGCTCGGACGTGGCGTGCGGACTCCCGTGCGTAAGGCGCTGCTCGCAGCTGCTGTCACGCGCGAGACATACGGACGCGCCTTTGGCTTCGAGCGGATGCTGGACACGCTCGGCGCGATTGTCGGTCCCGCCACCGCATTGTGGCTGCTGGCTGTCTTTAATTACCACTACCCAAGCCTGTTTGCTGTCACGCTCGTTCCAGGTCTGCTCGCAGCCGGTCTCATTGCTTTTCTGGTCGTGGAGAAGCAACGCACGCCCGTCCCGCATATTTCCTTCGGCGAACGGCTTGCAGATGCTTCCCGCCTCATACCGGCGCTTTCTCGTCGCTGTCGGCCTCTTCGGAGCGGGCGACTTCGCACACACGCTTCTCATCCTGCTCGCCACCCAGAAACTCACTCCCACGCTCGGCGCAACCAAAGCAACCAGCGTCGCCGTCGCACTCTATGTGCTGCACAATGTCTTCTACGCCGGATTCGCCTTTGTCGCCGGCTGGCTGGCCGACCGCTTCCGCAAGAACCTCGTGCTCGCCACCGGCTACGCACTGGCGGCGGTAATGGCGATTGTCATTATCGCGCTGCCCGCGAGCGTCTGGATGCTTGGCGCTGTGTTCGTCCTTGGTGGTATTTATGTCGGCATCGAGGAGACGCTGGAAGATTCGCTGTGCGCGGAACTCGTTGACGAGGCGCACCACGGCATGGCCTTCGGCGTGCTGGCGACGGTCAACGGTATTGGCGATTTTCTTTCCAGCGCAATTGTCGGCCTACTCTGGTCCGTAGCAGGCACGACGGTGGCCTTTGCTTACAGCGCCGCGCTTTTCATTGCAGGCGCGATGCTGATTGCTCGGCTTCGTGCGGAAGGCGATCCGCTTTCCCAATAGAATGAATCAATTACAGAATCCATCCAACGAGGATTCCGCTCCCAACCGAATACACCAACCAGAAGGCAAGGTAGGCCACCGTCAACTTCACGCCGATGAGTTTGGGCAGCATCATTAGAGTTGGCAGGCAGGTGCCTACGGAGGCTTGCATGAAGGTAAAGGCGGGACCAATTCCCACGCCCATCGTGACGAGTGCCGCCGTAAGGGGAACTTCGCCGCCTTCGCAGACATAGGCTGGTATGCCTGCCGCCACCGCGACGGCATAAGCCCATACGCCGTCGCCCATCCATTGTTCGATGTGCTCCCTGCCGATCAGGACCGACGCAGAAGCCGCGGCAAGCAGGCCCAGCAAAAGTATGGGCACCAGATTGCGGATCATGCTCAGTAGGGTGGCCCAAAAAGAACGGCCTTCCTCGAAAGAACAACCGGAATCGCCGCTGCCGCACCCACACCCCGAAGAGCACGACGTTTCGTCGATGTCCGTGCCGTCCGAATGCAGCTTTTTTCCGAATCGCTGCAATGCCCAACCGAGCGCGCAAACCGCAATGAGCGGCAGGGCCACGCGAAGGACTCCCCACACCGGGCCAAACATCGTAAAAGTGAGCACGATGGAGGCAGGTCCGAGGAGCGCTGAGGTGATGATGAAGGCGAGCAGTGGGCCATCACCCGCTCCTTGGCGTTTCAGGGGAATCGCCAGCGGCACGGTTGTCATTGAGCACCCTGGCAAGGCTGCGCCCGCCAGAGCGGCACCTGGAACAGACTGCGCTACCCAGGAAAGAGCTCTCGCCGCCCAATGACTGCGCGCCACGAGCCATTGCACACCAGCGGAAAGCGTCAGCCCGACAACGAACGCAGGCGCGGCATCGGCAACGAAACGCGCGAACTCGTTCCAAATCGCCAATATCACTACTTCCTACTTGGCCGAGAGTTGCTTTAAGCGCGCGTCCACGGCTTCCTTGCCCGAGACCAGTTCGGTCACAGTCACGCGCACGGCGGGTGCGGAGGTGTCCACCTTGCCGATTGCAACGACCGGCTCCGTCGCTTTGGGCAGCGCTGTCAGGCCTTGGCCGAGTTGGGCCACGACCATCGACCGCTGACAGCCGTCTGCGCAGCCTGCCTCGGAGACATCAATAAGCGTGAACATTCGCTTCGTCTCGGAAACACGCTCGACGATGCCCGAGACGGCAACGATTTTGCCGGCATAATCGCTGGGCTTGGCGGCGAGTGAATCCACGCCTGTCAATGCCGGTTTGTCTTGCGCCATCACGGCGCTGGCCGCGCAGATCACGGCGATGAATGTTGAAATGATTGCTTTCATTTTTTCTTCTCCTCTTTGGTTTTAGAGATGCCGGATGGCATCCACGGTTTTGAGGCGCGCCGAGCGCCAAAGCGGCCAGGCCGCGCCTAAAATTCCAATCAACACGCTTAATCCCATCCCTGCGCCGAGCAGAAACGGGCCGATCTCAAATCGGAATGCGCCCATGGGGATACGCAGGGCGAATCCGTTCAGGCCCAGCGCAAGCAGGCAGGCAAGCACGCCTCCAACGAGAGCGGGGACGAGCGATTCGATCAAAAATGCAAGGGCTATGTGCCAGCGGCGATAGCCGACGGTGCGGAGCACGCCGATCTCGCGGATGCGACTCATGACCGCGGCAAACAACGTGTTCATGCCGACGAACATGCCGCCCAAAACCAACATCCCGGTCATCACATAGACCATGAATTGCACGGGCCGAAACGCCTCGGCGTAGGCCGCGTAATACGCGGTTTCCTGGCGGGCCTCGACCAGAACGTCGGAGCGCGTCGCGAAGTCGAAAAGCATTTCCTTCAGCGCGGCGGCGTCCCTCGCGCGCAGCACGATCGAGGAAAGTTCGCTCCGGCGCGCCGCCACCATGAGATCGTCAAGCGGTCCCCATATTTCTGACTCGAATGCGGTCCCCGGCGCAGTGAATTGCCCTACGATTTTCCACGCGTGTTCCCTCGAAAACGAGCGACTGGCCGATGGCTAGGCGCTCCGGGGAGACACCAAGATTGGTCGGGACCAATGCTCCGACCATGATTTCGCCGGGCTGGTTGGGAAAACGGCCTGTCGTCACTCGCACTTGATCGTGCACGCCCAGGGCGAGCGGGAGAACGCCGCGCACCAGAGCTTGCGCTCGACGGCACGCCGGGAGCGATTTCAACCTGCGTGGTGAAATAAAGCTCGGGCGATGCGAGGGGCTGGCCGTCCTTCAGCGCGACATTGGGCGAAAACCGCAGGACATCCAACACGCGAAGGTCGATCGCGGAAAACTCGGTGGTTTCGGCTCCCTTGCTTGTGACAAGGACGTTGAGAGGATGACCCGTCGCACGGATGCTGTTCATCAAACCTGTAGAGAGCGCAAGCATGAGCACGGACACCAATACAGCCAGTCCGATCCCAAGCGCGGTCATCGCCGCGCGGGTTTTTCGGCGCAAGAGGCTGCGGAAGTTGTAGCGGAGCGGCAGCGCCACCCTAATCCACCTCCCGTAAGGCTTGAACGATCTTCAAACGACTGGCGTTAATTGCTGGAAGAACTGCCGCTACCGTTCCCAGGACACCGGCCAAGGCGACCGCCACATAAAGCAAGCTCGAGGGTGACGTGCGGCGCTATCGTGAATCCCTCCACCGAGAGCGAGAGATTCGACCGGTTCACCGCGAGCCACGCGAGTCCGGCGCCCAGCGCTCCGCCTAAGAGGGAACTCAGCACGGCCTCGAAGATCACCAGGCGCAGCACCTGCGGCCGCCGAAATCCGAGCGTCTTCAAAATGGCAAATTCCCGAGTGCGGTCTCGGATCGTCATCGCGAGGCTGTTGCCTACGCCCACGAGGATGATGCCAAGCGCCACGTAACCCAGCCATCGGCTGAACTCGACGATGCTCGTCACGCCCGAGATTGCCGAAGCAATGAAGGAGCGCTCCGGCGTCGTCTTCGTCGGCGAAGCCGAACTCGAAAACAGTGCGTCAATCCGCTCCGCGACCGCTCCAGCTCGCGCGGGATCAGACACCTTCACCAGCAGCAACGTCATCTTGCCCGTTTGGTTCGTGGCAAATTGCAGGTAGTCCAGATCCACGAGGATCGCGTTTTCCAGGCTGCTGCCCGGAGCGCGGAAAATTCCTCGCACGGTGAACGAGATGTCGCCGAGTTTCTGGAGAGTGACCGCTTGCCCGGTCTGCCATCCGTAAGCGCGGGCCACCTTCTCGCCCACGATGGCTGCGCCGCGCTCCTGCGCAGAAGGCTCGGTATTGTTCCTCGGGGATTTCGATCTTCCTGAATCGGCGGAACTTTTCAGGTTCGATTCCGTGGACGGCGACCAGATCGGTAGCGCGCGAACAGGCGCTCAGGAGGAACAACGTTGGCGTCGTCTCGGCCACACCGGAAAGTTCGGCAACTTGCGCCTCGTAGGAAGTCGGCAACTTCGAGAGCGGCGGACAGCCCTGGTATTTGTCGAACACTACGAGCGTATCGTCGTCCGCCGAGTTTGCGAGCATCCGCCGCATCCCCTGGTCGAGTGAGACCACGCCGGTAAAAAGAAATATCGCGACGCCCACACCCAGCAAAGTCAACGTGGTGCGAACTGGGTTACGCGACAGGCTCTTGAAGGCAAAGAAGAGGAACTTCACAGGCTCGCCTCCGAGAGTTGCGCGCTTTCGACGAGCACGCCCTTATCCATGTGCAGAACGCGAGTTGCACATTTGGCCACCTTCGGGTCGTGGGTGACGATGACGAACGTTTTGTTGAACTCGCGACACAACTCTCCGACGAGTTCCATTACGGCCTTGGCATTTTCGCGGTCGAGATCACCGGTCGGCTCATCAGCCAGTACGAGCGGAGGATCAGTTGCGATGGCCCGCGCGATAGCCACACGCTGTTCCTGACCGCCGCTCAGTTGCCGTGGCAGATGGTCTTTGCGGTCCACGAGTCCTACGACCTCAAGAGAGGTCATGACTTGCTCGTGACGGCGGCGACGGTCAAGCGGAAGAAGCAGCAAGGGCAACTCGACGTTCTCATATGCGGTGAGAACCGGCACCAGATTGAAGGATTGAAAAACGTAACCGACGTTGCGCGTGCGCCAGGCCGCAAGCTGGTCTTCACCCATTTTCGAGATGTCGCGCCCGTTCACGATCACTTCGCCAGAGGAAGGCGTGTCGATCCCGGCCATGAGATTAAGCAATGTGGTCTTGCCGCTGCCGCTTGGCCCCTTCAAAGCAAGGAACTCGCCGGCCGCGACTTGAACATTCACGCCTTGAAGCACATCGAGCTTCTCGCTGCCACGGGTATAGATCTTGTGAACATTGCGAATTTCAACAATGGGGTTCATGGCGAAGTTACTTTCTGTCCACCGCGCTCATTGCTCCATCCTTCAAAAGGAATGTGACTTTGACGCTCATGTCCGGGCGAAAACTCGGCGTCGTCTCATTGAGAAGGATCTTTGCCTGGATCGTATTTTTCGAGAGCGAGGCGCGAGGCAGAATTCGCGAAACCTCGCCGGTAAAAACCTTGCCGGGCTCCGCATCAAGAGTGACTTCCACCGGCTGCCCGACGTGCAAGCGGGCAACGTCGCGCTGGTTCACGTCCACCCATATTTGCAACTTCGCGGGGTCGTAGATCGAAGCAATTTCCCGGTTCGACTCGGAATAAATGAAACTGCCCACGTTCGCCAATCGCTCAAACAATACTCCATCGACCGGAGCGCGGACTGCCGTTTGCTGAATCTGCCACTCGACGGTTTGAATCTCAGCCTGGAGTTTCGCGGCCTCCGCCCGCAGAACCGCCGCATCCGCACTGGCCTGCTCCAGTTCCTTCCCGGTTGCCGCCCCCGTAGCGGCAAGTCTTCTTGAGCGAGCAAGCTCGGTTTCGGCCAGCGTCAGCCGTTCGGCATTGACACCGAGAGCTGCTTGCAGCTCCGCCAGTCGCTTCTCGAATTCCTGAGAGTTGAGTTTGGCAATAATCTGCCCGGCCTTTACCGGTTGACCTTCGGTAATGGTGAATTCATCAATCCGCCCGAGCACAAGCGGGCTGACGTGGATGGGAAATGGCGGTATCGGCTCGACGTAACCGGCGGCGGTAAATCGGCTCGGCCCCGACGTTTCTGCCGGCGCTGCGGAAGTATCGGCGGCGGGGGCTGCGTAAGCGGAGGCAGTTGATGTCTCCGCCATTGCAGAAACCGAATTCCGCACGGCCTATCTTTCAAAGCCAGAAATGCACCGGCGGCAACGACCATTAGCCAGCAAAAGCCAGAGCACCCAACGTCGAGCTGGCGCTGGTGTCTTTTCAGACACGTCCAGTTTCAATTTCCGAACCTTCTCCAGTCTGCTATTCATCGCCGGGCCTGAGATGAGCGCGTATCCTCCAGCAAACAGAGGCCGCGATCTATGAGGTCGATCACACATGGATCGACAATGCGGTAGAGGACATTATTCCCGTCGCGTCGCGTCTGAACGATTCCCCGATCCGAAAGACGCTGGAGTTGGTTACTCACGGCCTGCGGTTTCATTCCAAGCTTCGCTGCCAAGCCGCTTGGATAAATCTCACCCTCCTTTAGCAACACGTGCAAAAGGCGAATGCGCGTATCATTCGCCAGTGTCTCATACACTCGCGCCAACTCAGCGGCAGTCTCGATTTCCAGCAACGGGCGTTCGGCCAAAGGCGGCTTGGACGGACACTCTGGAAGTCCACTCAGAGAATGCAGTCGACTTTTCTTCCTCACACTAATACACGACTCCGTGTTCTACTTGATGTCAAGAGCAGTCCCACTTCATAGTGATTTCTCTCACGTTTTGTGTCGATGGTCCAAATGCGTAACCGAACGTTGTGAACTCGCCTACTGGGGTCCTATAGGAGGAGAGGGGCAGATGATCCAAAGTCGTAACTCTGATAAACTCCTCCGGTAATGCGTAGAAAGGCGACCTTTACCCTGCTGCACCCTCTTTGAAGGCCGCGCGATCCTTGGCGGCAATTTAGACCAGTGGGAATAGAAAAAAGGGAGGGGAGCGCAGTCTGGGGGAGAATTCGCAAAACGGCCGCAGCGTTTCGGATCACCTTCAGTAAAGGCAGCACTCGCTCTACTGGTCCTTTCTTCTCCCAATCCGTTCGTCGAATGCCTGACTCCAAAGTTCGCCTTCGAGAAAAACCGAGTCTCGCTGCCACAACCCTTCGCAGCCGAGTTCCTGCGTTGGATCGAGAAATCCCCTTGCGGAGAGCAAAATGAACTCTGGATGCCTGAGCGTGCCAGCCGACATTACGCGCGCCCGAATTTAAAGAGCAAAAGAAATCCCGTGCTTCCGGCGATGAGCGAGGCAGCAAAGATTCCGAGCTTCGCGACCTCCAACAGCGGTTGTCCGGCGAAGGCCAGGCCGGCGATAAAAATGGACATAGTGAAGCCGATGCCGACCGAGCGCGCCGACGCCGAGAATTTGCCGCCAGCCGACCTGCGCTGGCAGCGATGCCAGCCCCAGGCGCACCGCCAACCACGAGGCGCAAAAGATGCCGATGGGTTTGCCCGCCAAGCCCGAACACGATGCCGAGCGAGACAGGGCTCGTTGCCGCCGCCGCGGTGTTAGTGCCGAGCGCGACGCCCGCATTGGCCAACGCGAAGACCGGCATGATGATCAGCCGCACCCACGGCAGCAGCGTGTGTTCAAAGCGTTGGAGGGGTGTCTCGACTTTCTCGCACGCATCCTCGAGTGCCATCACGGCAACCTGCCGCGCCTCGCTTCGCAAAATGTGCTCTTCGCCATCGTCGGGATACTCCATTTGATCGAGAAGGCGGCGTCCGCGCGTGATGAACTTTTCCACGTCGATTCGCGGCTGCGCCGGCACCGCCAATGCCAGGAGGACGCCGGCGATCGTAGCGTGAACCCCGGAGAGAAGCATCGCTACCCACATGCAGAGCTCCGAGCAATGCATACGGGAGGGGATGTCGCATCCCGAGGATACTCGCGGTAAGGAGCGCAGCGAAGCAATCCGCTGACCACTCCGAGGCTCGGCCACGATAGATTTCCCGTGTAGAAAATTGCGATGACCAGCACCGCGACGATGTCGTCCACGATGGCCAAGGCGGTAAGGAAAACCTTCAATCCTACAGGCACACGGCTGCCAAGCAACGCCATCGCGCCCATGGCAAAAGCGATGTCTGTAGCTATCGGGATGCCCCAGCCCGCTGCGCCCGGTCCCCCTGCGTTCAGCGACAAGTAGAGAATGGCGGGCACCACCACCCCGCCGAGGGCGCCGGCGATCGGCAGCGCCGCCTGGCGTGGCGAAGCGAGTTCGCCGACGAGCAGCTCGCGTTTGATCTCGAGGCCGACAACGAAAAAGAAAATCGCCATGAGCCCGTCGTTGATCCAATGGAGGATCGACTTCGACAACGCGAAGCCCTCGAAGCCAATGGTAAACTTGTGCTCCCAAAGCGTGGAATAACTCTCCGCCCAGGGCGAGTTTGCCCACGCGAGTGCCAGCGCCGACGCCGCCAGTAGCAGCACGCCGCCGGCAGCTTCGCTCTCGCTGAACTCCTGAAATGGCCTCGTCACCCGCTCGATCGTGGTCGGCCCTGATGGTTTTGTTAGAGAAGCTCTTCTGGAGCCAGAAGCGCGTGATTTCATAAGTCGCAATTGTCATCGCCCGGCTGGCTCACCCCGACTGTTCATTCCGGCTTCAGTCTGCGGGCATCGAATGGAGGGCAGTTTGGAGCGTAGCTCGCATGGCGATGTCCAGCCTGCGCTCGAGGCCAATCTTACGACCCTACAAAAATATGTGCTCAGTCCACTTGACTCCATATGGCTTGTCTAGCGCTGACCGCAGCGTATAGATGTTTGCTCGATTGCGTGTGGTTCGGACAGCGTTTGTGAACAACGTCTTCCGTTATTGCGTGAAGGGCCGCTGGCATGCGGTTCATCGACGGTCTCTGTGCCTTGTGGGGGCAATGATTGCATGTGCATCACTGGGCCTCCCGCGGCTGGGCCAGAGCCTTTGGGAGGACGAGGTTTACAGCGTGCGCCGTTGGATATTAGGAGAATATCGCGTCAAGGGCGATGGGACCGTTGAGCTCAAGAAACTACCTTGGAAAAACACGCTCTGGAAGTACACTACAACCAATCACATATTTCAGAGCATCCTTGCGCGGTTGAGCCATTCCGCTTGGCGGAGTCTGGCGCGTCCGACGGGTCTGCAACTCAGCGAAGCGGCTGCTCGGTTGCCCAGTTATCTCGCAGGCATCCTTGCCGTGGGCGCAATAGGTCTTCTCGCGGCGCGCTTTGGCTTGGCATGGGAAGGTGCGCTTGCAGCCTGGCTCATCGCCATCCACCCGTGGCATATGCGTTTTACCACCGAAGCGCGCGGGTATGGGCTTGTCGCACTCTTGATCCCGGTCAGTGTCCTCCTGGCGGTCTACGCGTTAAATAGAGGGCAATGGAAATGGTGGATCGCACTTGCGATGGCGAGTTTCGCTCTTCTCTATACGTGGCCGCCTGCCTTGTCTACGGTTTCTTGATCCTGCATCTCTGCATCGCCACCAGTCTCCTTACAGAGAAGCGATTTTCTCGCGGACGCGATATCCTCATCCTCCGATGGCTGGTTTCTGGAGCCTTCGCCGGAGGTGTGTTTCTGCAGATTTTCCTGCCATGTGTTCCTGAGCTTCTTAGCTATCTGAAAAACGTGGCGGATTTTACCGCGCCCATGTCCTTTCTGAAGAACGTCGGGACCCTCTTGCTCACGGGAAGTCCTTGGAACAAGAGCGGTTTGACGACCACGACCCCCTACATGGAATATTTCCCCGTTGGCGAGGCCTATCCGCTGACCTTTCAAATTGCCATCATGCTGGCCATTGCTTTCTTGGCGCTGGGAATCTTTCGCTTGTGGGTAATAGAGCCCAGAGCGCGTTGGCTTGTTGCGGTTCTGATCTTCCCGGCACTTTTGACTTACGCTTATGCCGCGATTCGGAACAAGGCTCTCATGGAATCGTACGTCGGCTTCATGCTACAGGGCATCGCGCTCATGGTAGCTGTGGGAGCCTTCCGGGCGTTTTCGCCGCTGCGGCGATTTCCCTCGGCGCGATGGACCGGCCCGATGCTCGCGGTTGTGCTGGTCGGAGCGTTCGCGGTGCTTTCAGAAATCCCGCAAGACATTTCTTGTTGACCTGGGGTGCGGAACGCTACCGGGAATCGGTTCTAGTCACGCGCCCAAGTCTGAATCCCAATGCGCCAGAAAACCTCAATATTATGACCGCGGCGACCACTCAGCCACCGTATGTCTACGATCCGAGAGTGCGCAGAGCTTCCACCGTTCGACCAATACGTTTCCTTGATGGAGGAATCTGATAAGCGAGGCGTTCCGCTTTATGTCAACAATGGCTTCCCAACGGCTTTGAAATTCGACTTCCCAGGCATTTTCGCAATGTTGCAAGACCCCGCCGTGTTTGAACCGGTCGCATATTTGACGGGTACTGATGTGATGGTTGATCGCGTCGTGCATCGCTACCGGCCCGAAGGAATCAAACGGACAGATCTTGAACGCTACAAATTTATCGAGACGTCGCGTCAGAATTCGCGCCGCTCAAATGAGTAAGGCAGGCGTGCCGGGACATCGCTCGTTTGCTCGTTTGAGTTCGGTGGCAGTGGTTGCGTGAGCTCAGAGGCGGCAGCAATCGGATGGGAAGGCCGTTCGATGCCAACTCGCTCAACCGCATCAAAGTCTTGGTGGAGCTTCCAGAGACGTTGCCCTTTGCCGGGTGAAGGTGGAGAGGGTTCGTGTGCCACGTTATCGCTCCACCTTCGATATTGCCACGCTACTGGAGTAAGCACGTGCAGAGCTTCCCACCGAACAACTCAAGATCTTTCTCCTGGCAGCGATGGCTGGTCTTCGCAGGAATGAAATCGACAAGCTTCCCTGGAGTGCCTTCCGCTGGGATGAAGGTGTCATTCGCATCGAGACCACCAAATTCTTCCGGCCAAAGAGTCATGACTCGGAAGCCGATGTCCTGGTTGACGCAGAACTACTTGAACTGTTTCGTGGCTTCCATGCCAGGCGCAAGAAGGAGTTTGTGATCGAGAGCGACCAGGAGCCGGACCACACAGCAGACTATGGCAACTACCGGTGTCATAGTGAATTTCGTTGCCTGATCGATTGGCTTCGAGCCAAAGGTGTGACTTCCAAGACTCCCCTCCACTCGTTGCGCAAGGAGTTTGGAAGCCAGATCAATGCCAGGTATGGGTTGACTGCTGCCCAGGAGATGCTGCGCCATGCCAATGTCGCGGTGACTGCCGCCCATTACGTTGAGAACAAGCAGCGATCAGTCTTAGGCTTTGGGCATCTCCTGAAGAATGGCCGACCATCATTCCAATAAATGAAAACGACAGCCTGACTCCTACGCATCTTGCCAAATGATTGCTGGGTATGAGGAATTGCCGTAGCAAACGTAGCGAAAAGGCAAAAAGGCCAACCAGGCTTGCGTTGCCCTGGCAGCCCAGTGGCGGCTTTCCTGAGCAATTAAAAGGTCACTATGAGGCTCCTAGGCGCAAGGAAATCACAACTGAGCACGTCATCCCCCCGATCCCGTATCGGGGGGATGATTGGTGTGCCTACTACACCAACGATCAGGATGACCAGCCCGATTGCGGCTGGGGCGCGACCCAAGAGGAGGCGATCGAGAATCTCATTGATTGCTACGATTACGAGGACACGCTTCCCAGCTTTGCCGAACTCTACGGCATTGATCTCCTCTACGCCCGCCTGCACTGGCAAAAAGCCGCCTGCAACGATGTCGAAAATGCGACCCAGGGCGACGCTGGCGCACTTCGGGTCGGCTTTTCGCTTATTTTAGGCCTAGATCAGTCATATCGACAGGAAGGGAGCTCTTTCGCGACCCATTTCACGATACTGTTCCGTGTTCCTATGGTTTGTCAGGGCGCTCAAGAACAGAAATTGGTGCGCTGTATGCGCTATGCCGGGAGGGAGCTTTCTTCCGCGCCGTTAATCGCCTGATAACAACATATAAGACCGGCGTGAAAAAAATGCCGAAAAGAGTGACACTCAACATCCCTCCAAACACTGCGGCACCGAGCGAACGCCGCATCTCTGCGCCCGCACCCGAGGAGAGCACGAGTGGAAGCACTCCGAGAATGAAGGCAAACGAGGTCATCAAAATCGGTCTCAGGCGCAATCGTGCGGCCTCCGCCGCCGCTGACAACACGTCCATTCCCTCGTCCTCTTTTTGCTTTGCAAATTCGACAATTAGGATGGCATTTTTCGCCGCGAGGCCGATCAAAACGATGAGGCCAATCTGTGTGAGGATATTGTTATCCAGGCCGCGGGCTAAGACGAACCAAACGGCGCCAGACAGGCACAGGGGAACAGTAAGAATCACGGCCAGCGGAAGAGACCAATTTTCGTATTGAGCGACCAGCACGAGAAAAACAAAGATGATGGCGAGAATGAACACCTGCCCCGCCGTTCCCCCAGCGATCTTCTCCTGGTAGGCCAGCTCGGTCCATTCCAGAGTAATGCCGGGCGGCAAGACCTCCGCAGCGAGACGCTCCATCGCCGCAAGCGCTTGCCCGGTCGAATAACCGCGTGCGGCCGCGCCCTGGACTTCTGCGGCCGGGAATAAGTTGTAACGGACGAAGCGGTCCGGTCCGGTCGTTTCGCGTAAATCGACCAGCGAGCCAAGGGGAACCATGCTGCCGCTGCGGTTGCGAGTCTTCAGCCGGAAAAGATCCTCTGGGTCGTCGCGGAATGGTATGTCCGCCTGCGCAGTGACCCGGAATGTGCGCCCGAACAGGTTTAGTTCGTTGACAAAGACAGAGCCAAGATAGATCTGCATCGCCGAGAAGACGTTTTCCAAAGGGACGTCCAGCATCAGTGCTTTCGCCCGATCCACGTCGGCGAATAGTCGGGGGGAATTCGCGCGAAATGGGGAGAAGGCCTGGGCGATGGCCGGATCGGTGTTCGCAGCGACAACGAGGCGCATGGCTGCATCCTCGAGGGCCTTCGATCCCAGGTTGGCGCGGTCCTGGAGCATCAGTTTGAAACCTCCTCCGCTGCCGATTCCGCGTACGGACGGCGGAGGGATCACGAGGATCATTGCCTCCTGGATGTCGGCGAACTTGGCCCGCAGGTCGGCGAGGATTTTCTCGCCGGTGCGGCCGGTTTTCTTTCGCTCATCAAAAGGCGCAAAGGCCGGGAACAACGCGGCGGCGTTTGGACTGTTTGCAAAAGTCGCTCCATTGAACCCGGCAAACGCCACGACATGTTCGATACCCTCGACTTCCCGAGCGCGTTTTGTGAGTTCCCGGACGACCGCATCGGTGCGTTCCAGCGAAGCGCCATCAGGTAATTGCGCGGCGATGATAGCATATCCTTGGTCCTGCGTGGGGATGAATCCGCCCGGGACGATGTGGAATCCGAGCCACGCCAACCCGAGCAGGAGTGCGTAAAAAACCAATGCGACCAGTGTCATGCGTATGAGGCGGCGGACAAAACCCGTGTATCCGCCGACCACTTTATCAAAGAGCCAGTTGAATCCCTTGAAGAACCAGCCGAAGAGCAGATTCCAGATCCGGGTGAACCAGTCCGGCTTTGCGCCGTGAGATTTCAACAGGATGGCGCATAGGGCCGGACTCAGTGTCAGCGAAACAACGCCGGAGATTGCCACCGACCCGGCGATCGTCAGCGCAAACTGACGGTAGAACTGCCCGGAGATGCCGGGGATGAAAGCGGTGGGAACGAAGATCGCGGCCATGACCAGGGTGACCGCGATGATAGGACCGCTCACCTCGTTCATGGCCACACGGGCGGCCTCGTAGGGCGGCTTCCCCAACTCGATATTGCGTTCGATATTTTCCACCACCACGATCGCGTCATCCACCACGATGCCAATGGCCAGCACGAGACCGAAGAGCGAAAGATTGTTCAGGGAAAATCCCAGCGCAGCCATGCAGGCAAACGCACCGATAAGGGATACCGGAATGGCGACGAGTGGAATGATCGAGGCGCGCCATGTCTGGAGAAAAACCATCACCACCAGCACAACCAGGAGGATGGCTTCAAAGATGGTATGCTCCACCGCCGTGATGGATTCGGAAATAAAGGTGGTGGGATCGTAAATGATGGCGTACTCAAGTCCGTCCGGAAAGGATTTCGAAAGCTCCTGCATCGTGCTGCGAATGTTGCGCGCCGTTTCCAGCGCGTTCGAACCGGGCAATTGGGTAATCGGCATCGCCACCGCCGGCGTGGTGGAAGCGTAGTTGTTGACGCCGTAGTCGAGGCCGCCGAGTTCGACACGCGCCACATCGCGCAAACGCACGATTTGGCCTTGGTCGCCGGTCTTGACGACAATGTCCTCGAACTGTTGCTCCTCGCTCAATCGCCCAAGGGCGCTGATGTTCAGCTGGAGGGGATTTCCGCTGGCCATGGGCGGCTGTCCGATCACGCCAGCCGCGACCTGAATATTTTGCTGACGCAAGGCCGCGACAACGTCGTCAGGCGTCATGTTCAGATTGGCGAGTTTGTCCGGATCAAGCCAGATCCGCATGCTGTATTCCCTCGCGCCGAAGAGCCTGACCTCACCCACGCCCTCGATGCGGCGAAGTTGTTCGCGAACCTGCAGAATGGCGTAATTGCTAATGTAAAGCGGATCGTAACGACCGTCGGGAGAAAACATCTGAACGACAAGCAGAAGGTCCGGGGTGCTCTTGTTGACGGTCACGCCGATGCGCCGAACTTCCTCGGGCAGGCGCGGTTCGGCAATCGCCACCCGGTTTTGGACGAGCACCTGCGCTTCATCCAAATCGGTCCCCAGCTCAAAGGTCACCGTAATCGCCAGAGCACCATCGGATGTCGCCTGAGAGGACAGATACAACATGTGCTCGACGCCATTGATTTCCTGTTCCAGCGGAGCCGCGACCGTTTCCGCCACGACATCGGGCGTCGCACCGGGATAGCTTGCGCGCACGACGACCGTCGGCGGAGCTACCTCAGGAAACTGCGCCACCGGCAGATTGGGAAAGGCGATAACCCCGAGCAGGACGATAACGATCGAGATGACGACTGCGAAACGCGGACGGTCGATGAAGAAGTGCGGGATGCTCATGCCGATCAGCCTCCAGCGGGAGTGACCGGCAGGGAAATCTTGTTGCCGTCGGCCGGGGCATCTTCGGGGACCGCAATGGAGCCTTCATGTGGAGTGACCTTCACATCCGGGCGCAAAATTTGGATCCCCTTGATCACGACCTTATCTTCGGCTGTTAAACCGTTGCGCACGGCGCGAAGATTGCCGTGGCGGCCGCCGAGCTCCACCGGCCGACGCTCCACCGTGCCGTCGGGCTTCAACACCCAGACGAAGTGCGCCGTCAAATCGGAGACAATGGCTTCCTGTGGCACAAGGATCGCTTGCTTCGGACCACCGGCTGGTACCCGCACACGGGCAAACATGCCGGGCGTGAAAAAGCGATCGGTATTTTCAAATCGGCCACGCATCTGTATGGTGTTCGACGTGGGATCGAGCTGGTTGTCAACGAAGTCGATCTCGCCCTTGTGAGGGAAATTCTTCTCGTCCGAGAGTTGCATCTGAACGGGCCGCGAGCCCGGATCTCCACGCCCCGGCTGGCCGCCTTCGAAGTAGCGGCGAATCGCGCTGATCACGGCCGCCTCGTCCGCCTCGAAATAGACGTAGATCGGATCGTGGGGCACGATGGTGGTCAGCAGCGTGCCTTCGCCACTGCCCGCTTGCACGAGATTTCCCCGCGTCACCAGGTAGCGGCCGGCGATCCCGGTGATCGGCGAGCGCACGTCCGTAAAGCCCAATTGGAGATTCGCGGAATCCAACTGGGCGGCGGCTTGTTCCACGTCCGCATCCGCCTGCATCGCTTCGCTGACACGGATATCCGCCTCTTCTTTGGAAATCACCTGCGTGCTAGCGAGCTTTCTCGCGCGTTCAAGGTTTGCCTTGGCAAGAGATTGCGCGGCCTTTGCTTGAGAAAGACGCGCCTTGGCGCGGTTTACCTCGGCCTCAAACGGTCGTTTATCGATGACGAAGAGCAATGCCCCTTCCTCGACTTCCCGCCCCTCGACAAAGTGGACAGAATCCACATAGCCGCTTACCCGCGGACGCACCTCGACGCTCTCCACGGCGGCGAGGCGTCCCGTGTATTCGTTCCAGTCCGTGATCTCCTTCTGCAGGGGCTGAGCCACGGTAACTGCGGGAGGCGGAGGTGCGGGAGGATTACTCTTGCGACATGCGGCGACCCATCCCGTCAGGACGCCCGTCGCAAGGATCATTCTGAACGCGACCTTCCATCTGCGAATTCTCCGATCCTCCGAAGCATTGTATCGCCTAGCCATCCAAGAATGAGGGTAGTTACCATTTCTTGTGGGTCGAGCCCGTTTTCCGGCAGATGGGCGCGGCAAGGTTCGCGCATGCCGGTTTCGTTAAACGAACGCGAGCGGCTTGCAAACGGTCTCGAGACTCGACTGTCGGAGTGCACCAGTTTGAGCGACACGGGGTGACCTTTGAGACCGCCGTTGTCGACGCGCTAGCACCAACGTGTGCCTTTGCAAGTAGATCGATGCCATCAAAAAACCGCACTGATCCACGGTGATTTCGCTTAGTCCGCAATTCGTCACTTTTGCGCGGAGTCGGGCGGCGGCTTTCTCACTAATCCGATGCCCAGCAGAACCAAGCCTATCGCCAGCACCACCGCGCCGACATATGCTAGGTAAATTAACGGGTTCGGCTGGGTGGCGTCCGGGCTCAGGACAGACAGGAAGAACGCTGCGGGAAGGAAGATAGCTGATGAAGGAATCGACGAGCGCACAACTTTCTTGAGGTTCTCGGAAAGATTGGCCTCATCCACGTAGCGAAGCGCGACCAACGAGAGGATCAACAGCACGCCGGCGTGGGCATGCCCTGCACGCCAGAGGTCCTGGCGCAGCGCATTCTGCTGATAGCGTGGATCGTCAATCAGCAAACTCAGGATTGCCGCGCCGCCATAAATCACGGTAGGCAGAATCACCAACAGGATGCCGGCTGTGCGACGGGATTGCAGTGTCATCGTTTTGTAGTCAATGGAGAGAATTCGGTTCTCAATCCGTAAACTTGATTCCAGCGATCAGTGGATCATTTGCGCTCCGACTGCGGCAGATGAAAGTCGAAAGGCACCGTGGAGAGGTTCTTGGCGAGCTCGAAGTCGCCGGGCACGCGGATCAGGGTTGCGAAGATCCGCCGCGAATCCGAGCGATAGACGGGATCCACTTTCTCCTGCACTTGTTCAGCGGCGTGCTTTGTCAAGACGACAGCATTTTGCAGATGGTGGTTATGGTGCCCGAATTGCACACGGCAGCGTCAAGACTAAACCCTACGTGAAACCCGGGCGTGCCATGGCCAGGATTAACCGCGCCACCTGCTCCGGCTCGTCCAGTTGGACGAAGTGTCGAGCACCCGGGATAAGGAATAGTTCAGACTCCGGAAGGAACTCATGGAACGTCCGGGCGACACCGCTGTTCAGGGTATAATCGGCGTCGCCGAAAATGATCCGGACCGGGCGCCTGAACTCCCTCAGCTTGGGGATCATTTTCGTGCGCGACCTGACCATGGGCAGCAAGTCTTCATTCAAGCGGAAGAAGGCGGGGCGGGCGCTGGGTGTGGCGTCGAACTGTTGATACAGCAGCGGCACGAACTTACGTCTGACATCCGCGTCTCGGATGAACCTCCCGACCTGCCACCAGTACATCCGGCGGAAGAGCCAGTTCCCGAAGATCTGCGACACAGGCCTCGCGACGCTTCTGACCACGGGCGTGGAGAAGAGCCAGATCGCCTCCGGCGGCCGGAGCGTCGGCATTTCGCAGTAGTACGTGTTCAACAACACCAGCCCTTCCACGCGCTCGGGGTGGGCCAGTGCCCAGTCGATGGCCGGCGGGCCCGAGGCGTCGTGCGCGACGAGGACGACCGGCCCGAGCTTCAGTTGTGTGATGACGGCGTCGAGGTCGCCGACTTGATTGTCCGTGGTGTAAGGGTAGCCGGCCGGTTTATCCGAATTGCCCCACCCGAGAAAATCAAATGCCACGACCCGGCGCGGCGGCGAGAGGTGGGGGAGCAGACGATCGTAGAGGTGCAAGTTGTCCGGGAACCCGTGCATCACAACGATCGTCGGTTCCGCCCCCGGGTGGTCTCGAACGTAGATCCGGTGTTGGTCCCGCTGCACAAAAGTCTCTTGGTAGACCATCGTTCGCTCTGGAAGGAAAGTCACCGAACGGTCGGGCGTGCTCAGGTCCTCAGTAACACGAAGCTTGCGAACGACAAGCTCGTCAATTTCCACGCGCCGTATCCGCGCGCGCCCGATCACCAGGCGACCAATGGCAACTGCGCCAAGCGCTAGCGCGCCGACCGCTAGCGCGCCCAGGGCCAATGATCCTAACGCTTGAGCGCCGACGCTGAGCGCGGCGCCAGTGCGCGAAGCAATCGATTCATTGGCACGAGAAGTAGAAAGGGGATGGTGTTTCATCGGATCGATGACGGTAAGGATCATGGCATTTTGGGGCAGGGCGGCCTAGACGCGCAGTCTTGAAAAGGGCGGTGTGTCTGCCGTTCATGTTTTCGCGGGTTGTCGGTAAGGACAGAGCCGCAAGAACGGTCCTCGTTTTGGCAGGGAAGCGTTCTGATTCATCCAATGTGAAATGCGAACTGACAAACACACCTATGAAGAAGGAACTCTAGATCGGGCTCGATGTCCATAAAGACTCAACCACCGTCGCGGTAGCTCAGGGCGGTCGAAACGGGAAATGCGACTCTATGGAACCATCAGCAATGATCTTCACGCTATCGAGAAGCTGCTGACGCGACTTCGCAAAGCGCACCGAGAAAATCCGCCCATAGAGGTCTGCTACGAAGCAGGCCCGTGTGGATTCGTCATTGCGCGTCGGTTGCGCCAGCTCAAGGTGCCCTGCTACGTCCCCGGTTCGAATCCGGGTGCTGGCTTGCCTGATCGACAATGAGTTACGCCAGATTCCGAAAAGCGAGAGAAATCGCGCTCTGCAGTTGCTCTGCATTCTTGCGGCTTAAAGAGTGGCGTTTGCCACTGGATTGTAAATGATTGGCGCTTTTCTTGTCATGTGCTGGCCTTACCTCGCTGCGGCGGGAATTCCCGGTATGTTCGGAGCAGATTCTTTGCATGAGTATGAAAGTTTCCCCAACTCTATTCCGTCGCTCCACAGACTTCATTAACCTCGCAGAACAATTAAAAGCCGATGTAGAACAGCTCCGCGTCGAAAAACAAACTGCTTTCGAAACCCAAACTGAGGAGTGGCGCAACAGTGAACAGGGCGACCACCTCGCGGACGAGATCGCGCTCCTCGAAGATCTCCTCGACGCCCTAAAGACCGTCCTCCACCAAGTGCACGATCGATTCACCCCCGAAACCTAAAGCGTAAAGCTTAATCCTGCTTCGGGCGGGACCTCTTCCGGTTCCGGGGTCCTTCGCCAAATTCGATGATTCCTCGGTATCGTGATCCGTAGCTCAGAGCGTTCTCGCTCGGTCGTTACAGCCCAATTCGCTCAATCCCGCCCGGATACAAAAGACCGTCCTTGGCATTGGCTCAGCCTGTGGAATCTCCTAGCATAGCTTCGCGAAATTCATCCAAAAGCGGCTTGTACTTCCCGCCGGCGCATGAGTCATGATGCGTTTACCCAGGTGGAGCTGACCGATCTCGACGCCCGCGAGCAGCGGGAATGGATTGATGACGCCCTTGGACGAATCACATGGCCGTCACTCAGCGCGCCCGCCGTTTGCGTTCTGGACACTGGAGTCAATCGCGGGCACCCTTTGATTTCACCGATTCTTGACGCGAGTGACAACCAATCGGTGTTAGCCGATCTGGATGGCAGCGACGGTCATGGCGGCCACGGTCACGGAACTCCCATGCGGATCACAAATTACGCGGTCGTGGCCGGTTCTTCCTCTGCTATCAGAAGACCTTTTTAGCCGGGCCTTGGGCATGCCTACCAGATATACACCGGCGGATCACTGCTGCGCATTTCTTGGAGGACCTCTTCGGTGGGGATCCCCCGGTCCATCACCCAGATACACTGAGCCTTGCCGTATTGGTTCTCGATCCTTTTGAGAAAGTCCTTCAGCGTGGTTTTGTCGCTGGTGTTGCCGGCCAACACTTCGTAAGCCAGCGGAAAGCCTTCCGCAGTGACGACGAGGGCAATGACAACCTGCACGCAATCGGGACGCTTGTCGCGCGAGTAGCCAAACTGCCTCTTGTCACCTTCAGGAAAGGGCGGATCGCTTTCAAAATACATGCTGGTTAGATCATAGAGCAGCAGGTCGAACTGCGCCCCGAAGAGGTCCTTCCAACGCGCGCTCAAGTGATCGAAGAGCGCCGATTTTGTGAAAGAGCAGCTTGTCCAGACTGCGGTAAAGAGCGTTCTTCTCCACCAGCGAATAGTCCTCGCCCAGCAGATCGCCCATCGGTCACTTTGCTCAAACCACTGCCGGTGCAAGCGCCATTCGCTACCCGGATCAATGAGTGCGCCAGCAGGTGCCTTCCCGGCTATCGGGCAATCGCGCTGCCCAGAACTCATCGAGCCCAAGCTGCTCGTAGGGTTCGCAGCCCAGCCAGCACGCCCCGCACTGTCGAGCTCGATGGAGTTCAAACTCCTTAAGGCGCACCTGCACCCCGTAATCAGCGGCATGATCGGGAACCTTCCGATCCCAGGCAAATAGAGCCAAAGCTCTCTGCTGGCCGCGATCTTCGTCGAAAGCCTCAATAACTCGGCACCACCCCTCACGCCGGCTGTCATTGACCTCGCCAAGATACAACACCGGACGCTGAACGATCTTGCCTCCCGCACATCGCCGATTCTCCACTATCGACCAGTAGCGATGTTCCTTGCCGTCTTTCCTGCGTTGCGTGCATCTCAAAAACATGACGGCTCCCAAGCATAGTCAGAAAATCTGCCTTGCGAAGAGCCTAGGTCTTCACTACAAAGCCTCCGGCGGCTCCGATGTCCATTTTATGCGCCTTCGCGGGCCCTTCTTGCCAAAAAATCGTTAGTTCTCTCCGCGAGTTGAGAAAGTTGGGTTAGCTATACCGAAGCGAACCATCCCCTGGCCGCGGTGGACTCCACACTCGAGTAAGCGAAAGGCTATCGATGATTCCCTGGGATAAGCTTCACGGGGCAACGACACATTTCCCTATTGCCCTGCTGCTGTTTTCAACGCTTTGCGATTTCGCCTCTGTCACGTTTAAAAAGCTGCCCTTTGCTCGAGGGCTGCGGTTAGTAAGCCTCTACGGCCTAGCCGTTGCCGCCCTGGGTTCTTTGGGCGCCGTGGTCTCTAGCATCGCTCTTACCAAAGGTGATTTGTGGGGCCGCGGTTATCTGGGCTGGCATCACCGATTCGTCTGGCCGGCATTCGGTCTTCTTGTGGCTTTGGCCGTGTGGAGGCTTGTTGTAAGAGATGAGACATCGCGGATCGGACTGTGCGTGTATCTGATTTTGATGTTACTGGCTTCCGGGTTCGTTGCTGCGGCAGGGTATTTTGGGGGCGAAATACTCCTTAGCGGGGCAGGTGTGCCGTAATGACCCCTCTCGAAATCAAAGGTGCAGTGGCTGCCGTCGTCACGTCGGTGGTCGTCTTGGTGGCGACATTTACTGCTGGTGGAATCTATCGGGATCAACCGGAAAGAGAGACGGAAGTTAGAAACAAGCCGCTCGCGGCTGAAGACTTGGCTGCCAAAGGACGGGAGTTTTTCCTGCGAAGCTGCGCTCAATGCCATGGTCGGGACGCAGATGGGGGTGAGGACGCTCCGAGCCTTCTGAATCTCCAAATTAGCGGTGCGCACATGACTCTCGTTATCCAGAGTGGGATAAAGGGCGAGATGCCATCATTCTCAAAGAAATATGACGCCCAGGATACTGCCGCCATTGTCGCTTACCTGAAGAGCGTCAACAAGTCGGCGGTCAAGCCGCCCGGGACGCATCTGTAACGGGAGAGCGACGCCCTGGCCCGCTTCAAGCTTCGGGATCCGCATAAAAAAGTGTGCAGCCCTGCCACGGGAAATCTGGCGGTCCAAATCCCTGGATGCCGGTCGTTACTCGAGAATCAAGCCCCCAGACGCGGGTTAAGCACCCGGCTTTTTATGCTCTCCAGGAAGATCGTAAAGTCTGCGTTAAGGGTTAAAATTTGGAAACGCTTACTTCCGATACCAAGAGCGAGATGACTTGCTTGAGGAAAGGAAAAAAAGAAGACCGACAAACTTCGTAAGGCCATTGCTGGGGACGAAAAGTTGATCTGACCTAGGTAGTGGTCCCGGTCTCGGCGCGCTCACCAGCAACTACAACGGACGGGTTGCCTGGCGCGACGCCACCGGAGGGATCATCATCGGGTCCGCGCCACGCCACGGAAATAAAGCTGAGTTCCGGAGCTGCTGCCTCCCGTATAGCGGAGCTTCGCTTCTTGTATCACATGACGCAGATCAAGCGGTCCCGGTCAACCGTGGCGACCTTGCCAGAAGATAGGGCAGGGGGAGTAGGACCATTCGGATCTCGAAATATTGCTGTTCCGTCGATTGGACTCTCTCACGCATGGGCTCTTCTTGAATATCGTTGTCGAGAAGGATAGGGTCTCCCTCCCTTTTTGCTTTCGCACTGGTCGTTCCAAAGGGGGGGTCGGACAGGCAAGAATCACCGACCAAGCTGCCTGCCAGAGCACAGCACTCGCGATCACAGTGCGCCGGTTCACGATGTCAGCAACAGCCCCGGCTGGCAGCGTGAAGAGAAAGAACGAGCGGAGGCAGCGGTTGCCAGCAGAGAGAGCAAATACGGCGAAGCGCCAAGACGGCATCGCATGCGTCAATGCGGGGTAAGAGTACGACAATCGCGCCCGCTATTGTTCGTTGCAGATCGAGCAGATAGGCCCGTGAGCGAACTTTACGTAACGCGGGCCGCGAGCTGCTTCTCTTGGAACTTGAGGGCTTTAAGCGCTTCATTGTGGACTTCATCAAAAGATGGATGCGGTCGTCCCATTCAAGCAGTGTGGCCGTGTGACCGATCCTTCCTAGCGCGTGTCCATACATCTTCCAAACCGGATCCAGCACGGGATGGTCGTGTGTGTGTCGAGAATGTATTTCTCGAACTTTGAATGGCCGGCGATATGAATCTGGCCAACACGATGGTGGGGAATGTTGTTCAGATAATCGTAAGGATTGAAATTGTGGTTCTTGGATGAGACATAGATGTTGTTCACATCGAGCAGAATTCCGCACTCCGCGAGCTCGACGACTTCACTTAGGAATTCCCACTCGGTCATCTCCGAGGCATGAAACTCCGCGTAGCTGCTCACGTTCTCGACGCAGATCGGCACCTCGAGAAAGTCACGCGCTTCACGGATCTTTCTGCGCCGTCACCCGAGCTGCTGCAAACGTGTAGGGCATTGGTAGCAGATCGTGCGTATAGCGCCCGTCGACGCTTCCCCAGCACAAGTGATCGGAGAGCCAGGGCGTGTTGGTGCGTTTGACGAGGCGCTTGAGCTTCTTGAGGTGTTCGCGGTTGAGTTTGTCCGCCGAGCCAAAGTAGATGGCAACTCCGTGCTGCACGACACGGTATTGTTCGAGGATCGAATCGAGCACCTCAAGCGGACGCCCGCCATCGACCATGAAGTTTTCCGAGATGATCTCGAACCAATCCACCACCGGGCTTTTTCTCGAGAATATGCCGGTAGTGCGGCACGCGGAGTCCGATCCCGATTCCGTAATCAGTGTGGCCGTTAAAAGAGTTGGCGGGCATGGGAGGTGGAGAGCCCGGAATTGGAACCCCGGGCTCCCTGGGAATTTCCGCGTTAGGTTACTTGGGCTTGCTGCCGTCAGTGGCGCAACCGCCTTTGCCTTTGCAGGAGTTTTTGCCTTTGCAACCGGCGTCACTAGTCTTGCAGCCGCCCTGGCCTTTGCAGGCGTTCTGTCCCTTGCAGGAATGGGTGCCCTTCTCCTTCCGCCATCGTCTGGAGAGAGACTCCAGCCTGAGTGGATGTGTTGGCTGCATAGGCGCGAACCGGGAGCGACCCGGCCATGAGTCCGGCCACCGCGGCGCCCGCGATGAGTGTTTTCGTTGTGTTCATTTGGTTTTTTGGTTTCTTGCTTTTGAGCTCCCCAAGTTGCGGCAATAAGCCGTCGTGAGGTGTTCAAAATGGGTTGGAGTGCGCGAAGAGATACCTTTCACGAAGATTACGCTCCTGTTTGCCGGATGGGAGCTTGATTTTTTCCCTGTTTCCGCGGCGAATGGCATCGGTGACTAGAGTATCTGCCTAGAGCGCGCAAGTGTAAAGAGAGTCTCACTCGCTGCTGAGCTGACGATGGCCGCCACGGTGTCGAGTCAGCGCCCAGTGTGGAGGCGCGCGGCCCTCGTTCGGTCGGTCCGGAAGATTTGCAGATCGCCTTCGTTCAAGTAGTTCACTGCAGACTCCGTAGCTTGCCATGATGGTCCTCGGGAAGAGTGAAGCGGCGGCAATGGCTTCGGCCTCCTTCTTGCGCGGTGCAACGAACAGTTTCTTGAGAACGGCGTCCACCGAGAACGCACCCGGCCCGAAGATGAAGACGATCACAGAGGCGAGCAGAAAGAGAAATGCGGCATCGGAAACGAACGCGTCAGGGTCGCTGAAACACGTTTAGCAGGACCTCCCGGCTCGCCGTGAGATATGCGACGCAAAAGTTGACGATGAGAGGAATGGTGGTCAGCCGCGAGGCGAAACCCACGAGCAACAGGAGACCGCACGCACACTCCGTGAGGCCGGAGACATAAACGTTGAAAGTCGGGAACGGCACACCCCATTCCTGAAACCGCTCCACCATCGCCGGGACATTGGACAAATGCGCGCGGCCGGACACAAACATCTGCCAGCCCCAATAGAGCCGGACAAGAAGCAGAAAGGGCGATTTCAAACTTGAAGCGCCCGCGATGAGCAGCTCGTAGCCCGCGCGAGCGAGATCGGTGAGTTGTTGGGATTTCATAGTGCTCTCGTTCGTTGTTTGATGAGTCGGGAATCTCCCCGTTTTCTTACACTTTGAGAACAGAGAGTCTTCGCGACGATGTCCTCGGACTGGATCGCGAAACCCTCTTGTTCGAGCTGCTGCAGCGCGGCGTTGATGTAGAGAGTGTTCCAAAGGACGATGATGTTTACGACCAGTCCGAGCGCTCCGAGCTGATCTTCCTGTCCTTCATGATATCGCTGGCGGAGTTCGCCACGCTTTCGGAGAGCGTTAAATTCCGGGGGCAATTTCCGGTCCTGCTGCCTTCGTTTCAGTTTTGCTGCGGAACGCCGGATACCAGGTACGGAAGGTCTCCTCGAGATCACCATTGAGAACTTTGGTTCGGGTCTGTAGCAGGAGGTGCGCGCCCCGCGGCGTCCACTGCAGCTAATCGTCGAATGCGTGGTCGTCTTGCCCGGGATCTGAGCCCAGAAATCTTTTGACAAGGACACTATTGAGATTCATTCTCACGCAGGATGTCGGTAACCATTTCGAGTTCCTCTCCGGAAGGTTCATTGTTCCGGAGCTTTCCGGTGCGTATCGCTTTGATTTTGGCGGCAGCGTGCGTCGTTGTCGTTCTCGTTTGGCAAGGAATCGCTTCTTACGGCACACCCGACCCGACGCTTCCCGCGACCAGCTCCACGGTCGCATTTATGGACATCGGCGTTCTGGTCTTCCGCGAAGGCTTGGAATGTGTTCTGGTTCTTGCTGCAATCACCGCCAGTTTAATTGGCATGAACCGGGAACATCGCCATCCCGTTGCGGTCGGTGCGGGGATGGGTTTTATAGCGACCCTGATTACGTGGTTCGTTGCCGTAGGTATCGCCA
>CAWASQ010000042.1:0-16227 GCA_963784465.1 uncultured Verrucomicrobiae bacterium | reverse complement strand
TTTGCCGCTTTCGCATGTTCAAACATCCTCTTCTCACAGAGAGCCGCATTCGTCAGACCGTCGAACGCATTGAGAGGCTGGTTCATTCGCCACGGGTCCCGATTGAAGTCGCGGTGTGGGCCGTTCATGGCGAACCGGTCCGCGCCGAGCGGGCGTTCAAGGCCAAATACGCACCGTTCTCCGTCGGAGACATGTGGGGTTCGCTCTGGGACACTGCCTGGTTCCGTTTCCAGGGGGAGGTCCCAAAAGAGTGGAAGGGCCGTGAAGTTGTCGCCCTCGTGCGATTGACAAATCTGGGCCCCGAGGGCTTTGCGGCGGAAGGCGCCATCTACCAAAACGAGCGCCTCGTCCGTGCGATCAATTTCAACCGCCGCGAGGTCGAAATCGCCGGGAAGGCAAAGGGCGGCGAGCGCTTCGAATTCTTTGTGGAGGCTGCGGCCAACGGCGGAACGGACCCGGGCGGCTGCGCCCTGGGACTCAACCTTCCCGACTACCACGGCACGCCGCTGTTCAGGCTGGAACAGGCAGAACTCGCGTGCCGGAATCCCGGGGCTTTCGATTTCTACTACGATTTCAAATTCGCCTCAGAAGCAATGGGCGCCCTGCCCGAAAATTCCCAGCGCCGGGCGGAGCTCCGTTACGCCCTAAACGAATCGGTCAACGAATTCGACCACACCGATCCCGCCAGCATCAAACGCGCCGCCGCCGCCCTCCGCGACGTGATGCGGCGCCGAAACGGGGACACCGCCCACACGCTCTCCGCGGTCGGCCACGCGCATATCGATACCGCCTGGCTCTGGCCGATTCGCGAAACGATTCGCAAGTGCGCGCGCACCTTCTCCACTGCGCTCAATTACATGGAGAAGTATCCCGAATACGTGTTCGTCTGCTCCCAGGCGCAGCAATATGCATGGATGCAGACCTACTACCCCGAGATCTGGGAGGGCATCAAAAAAGCGGTGCGCCGCGGCCAATGGGAACCCGTCGGCTCGATGTGGGTGGAAAGCGATTGCAATCTGGCCTCCGGCGAATCGCTCGTCCGGCAGATCCTGCACGGGAAACGCTATTTCGAGAAGGAACTCGGCTACGAGACAACGGACGTCTGGATTCCGGACGTCTTTGGCTATGCGGCTTCCATGCCCCAGATCATGCGCAAGAGCGGCATCCAAAACTTTCTCACTCAGAAAATTTCGTGGAGCCAATTCAACAAGTTCCCCCACCATACCTTTCTCTGGGAGGGCATCGACGGGACGCGCATCTTCACCCATTTCCCGCCAGCCGACACTTACAACGCGGACACCGGCCCGGGGGAGCTCATGAGGAGCGTCCAAAACTTCAAGGAACTCGATCGCGCCACTCGATCGCTCCTCGTCTATGGTTGGGGAGACGGCGGCGGCGGTCCCAGCATCGAGATGCTCGAAAAGGCTCGCCGCGCGCGCGATTTTGACGGTCTGCCGAAGCTCGAGCAGGAGAGGGCGATGACGTTCTTCGAGAAGGCCAGGGCCGACGCGAAGGATCTGCCGGTCTGGGTGGGCGAGCTCTACCTCGAGCTTCACCGCGGCACCTACACAAGCCAGGCGAAGACAAAATACGGAAATCGCAAATCCGAGATTCTGCTTCGCGATGCAGAGTTTTTCGATGCAGTGACCCTGGCGCTTGCGCCTGGACGAAAGGAAACGGCTGCAAACCCGGGACGCGCCGTCTATGACGTGACTGGCCTCCGCGAGCCGCATCCCGAGAAGCATCACTCCGCCCTCGATCGAGCCTGGAAGTTGCTCCTTCTCAACCAGTTCCACGACATCATTCCCGGCTCGTCGATCCATTGGGTGTATCAGGACAGTGCGCGCGATTACGAAACCATCCGCCAGCTCGGCGAGTCCGTGCGCGATTCCGCATTGGTCACTCTCGAGTCGCTCGTCGATTCCTCCGCCTTCAAGGAACCGGTCCTGGTCGTCAATACCCTTGGCGTCCGCCGTCGTGAGATCATCACCTTGCCGGACGGCGCGCGAGCAAGCGTTGATGTGCCGCCATTCGGCTACGTCGTCGTGGAAAAGTCCGACGAATTCCTGCGCAGGACCGATGATCCCGTCAAAGCGATGGCATCCCGCCAAGGCATCACGATTGAAAACGGCCTGCTGCGCGTGAAAATCAATGCCAAGGGACATCTGGCAAGCGTCTTCGACCTTCGTGCCCAACGCGAAGTCCTCAGTGGCCCGGGTAACATGTTCCATCTCCATCAGGACATTCCCAACAACTACGAAGCCTGGGACGTTGACATTTTTTACCGCGAGCGAAGTATAACCGTCGAAGGTCTCGAAAAACTCGAGATCGCTGAGTCAGGCCCGCTGTGTGCTGCCGCGCGTGTCACCAGAACCTTCGGGAAATCCCGAATCGAACAAGAAATCGTCCTGAGCGCGGGCTCACCTCGCATCGATTTCCGCACCGAACTCGATTGGAACGAGAGCCAAAAGTTCTTGAAGGTCGCCTTCCCGGTTGATGTCTATGCGCAAAAGGCGACATACGAGATTCAATTTGGACACCTTGAACGCGCCAACCATGCCAATACGAGCTGGGATATGGGGAAGTTCGAAGTCTGTGCACACAAGTGGGCCGATCTCTCGGAGACCGGATACGGTGTGGCGTTGCTCAACGACTGCAAATACGGTTACGACATTCAGGGCAACATCCTTCGCCTCAGTCTGCTGCGAGCCCCCAATTCGCCCGATCCGCTTGCCGATCGCGGTCGACACAAGTTCACCTACTCGCTTTTGCCTCACCCGGGCGGGCTGCGCCAGGTGATCGACCAGGCCTCTTCCCTGAACGTTCCGCTCCTCGTCCGCGAGCCAAGGCCAGCCGACGGTCCTTTGCCGGCCTCGCACTCGTTCTTCTTTGCGGACCGCGCCGGCGCGGTCCTTGAGACGATAAAAATTGCCGAAGACGGCGGCGCGATCATCGTCCGGCTCTACGAATCCGAGGGCGCTCGCGGTCCCCTGGCAGTCACGACGACTTTGCCGGTCCGAAAAGCATGGCTCGCCAGCCTGCTCGAGAGGGAGGAAAAATCGCTCACGCTTGAGAACGGCCGCGTTCGAATCGATCTTCGCCCCTTCGAAATTGTCACGCTGAAGTACGCTTTGTGACCGGGGATAACGCATGTTCGCCGAGGAATAGCGATTGTCATGATACACGTCGCCTTGTAAGACGCTGGTGTGCTTGAGCTAAATCCCGAGAATAAGATCGCGGGTATCCTCGCACCGTCCTTTGCGATTCGTGGCGAAAACGATTTGGGAATCGGGGATACCGAGGCACTCAATGAACTGATTACCTGGGCCGCGCAGCAAGGACTCTCGGTGGTGCAGATTCTGCCGATTAACGAAACCGGTAGTGACAGCAGTCCCTACAACCTCCTCAGCGCCATGGCGATCGATCCCACGACGATTGCCACCTATCCCGGGATCCTGCCCGACCTGATCCGCGAAGATTTCGAGCGCATCACCGCAAAATACGATTTGGATATGCTCCGGCGGGGAGCTGTCAACTACCGGGAGGTCAGGTCGCTCAAGCGCCAGCTTCTCTACGCGGCATTCAAGACCTTTCGCTCGCGCGACACGGACAAAGCAAGGGGAAGGGCGTTCGCGGATTTCGAAAAAGAGAACGCCGACTGGCTCACAGATTACGCGACGCACCGCGCCCTCGTGAGCTGGCACGAGGAGTGCGAAACCTCCGACCAATGGCCTAGAGAACACCGCTCGCCGACCGCCGTTCGAGTCTGGATCGAATCGCTCACTCCCTCAAGCAGACGGCACATTCGCGATCTCATGCGCTTCCATGCCTACGTGCAGTGGATCGCCTATTCGCAATGGCGCGCAGTCCGCGAGCATGCCGAGGCCCAGGGCGTTGCGCTGATGGGTGACGTGCCCGTCGGCGTCAGCAGGTACAGCGCAGATGTCTGGCGCGACCCGGACATCTTCGATCTCAAACGATCGATCGGCGCACCTCCGGAAAAGGCCTTCAAATCCGACCCCTTCACCGCCAAATGGGGCCAGAATTGGGGCTTCCCCCTCTACAACTGGGAGCGCATGGCCCAGGACAATTTCGCCTGGTGGCGAAGACGCCTCAAGCTCCTCATGAGCATCTTCCATATGCTGCGGGTGGACCACGCGCTCGGCTTCTTCCGAATTTACTCCTTCCCGTGGCCGCCGTCGGACAATGCGAAATTTACGGACCTTGCACCCGAACAGGCTATGAAAGTCACTGGCGGAGAATTGCCGCGCTTTATGGATCGCGACGATTCCATCGAAGAAAATCGCGAATACAACCGTCAACACGGAGAAAGACTCCTCAAGATGATGCTGGAGGAGATTGGCCCGCATCGCCTGATTGCGGAGGATCTCGGCGAAGTTCCGCCCTATGTGAGGCCCACTCTCCAGCAACTCGAGATCCCCGGCTTCAAGATCCCTCCG
This sequence comes from uncultured Verrucomicrobiae bacterium, assembly GCA_963784465.1. Lineage (GTDB taxonomy): Bacteria > Verrucomicrobiota > Verrucomicrobiia > Chthoniobacterales > Terrimicrobiaceae > DASTFP01. Next base: position 11,767 of record CAWASQ010000042.1, on the reverse strand, counting down.
TGGGAACGCAATTGGAACCGCCTGATTCCTGGAAAGGACTACCAGCGCCTGAGCCTCGCGACCTTCGCCACACACGATCATGCCCCAGTCAAGTCCCACTGGGACGAGCTTTTTCGCGTCGCGCAAAGCGAGGATAAGTCGCTCCGTGATGTGGCAATCCACGGAATGTGGGAGTTGATGGATTTCTGCGGCCATCCCGATTTCGCGCTCCCGCAACCCTACAGCAACCAAATCCACGAAATTCTCATTCACGGCCTCTTTGCCAGCAACTCCTGGATAGCGATTCACATGATCGTCGACCTCTTCGGGACCGACGAACGCTTCAACGTGCCCGGTCCCGCGGACGATGCCAATTGGACCCATCGCCTGGCCCTACCGATCCGCGAGTGGGATGTCGCATACAGTTCACCCCTGAAACTCGTCCGCCAATCCCTGTCTGAAACCGGAAGATCAAGAAAATAACCAAAACCGTGTTGCGAAACGGCGCGAGATCTGCTTACTAAGCTTGATAGGCAACGACATTTGCAAAATGGCAAACCTTACAAAACGGGATTTAGTAATGCGGATCAGCAAGGAGACGGGGCTGGTTCAGCAGGATGTTTTCGACGTTATTCAGAAAACGCTCGACTATATTACTGAAGCGCTTTCCAAAGGGCAGGATGTTGAGCTGCGGAATTTTGGCGTTTTCGAAGTGCGGCTGACCAAGTCGCGCGTCGGACGAAACCCCCACAAACCCGAGCACGATGTCGTGATTCCCGCACGCGCAACAGTAAAATTCAAGTCCGGCAAGATCATGCGCCAGCGCGTACTGCTGCGAACCGAAGAGCTCAAAAATATCGAGAAAGAGGGCGCGACGGCTTAATTTTTCGTCGTAGGGTGAGCGGTGTCTTCGTTCATACGCGTCCGGGGCGCGCGTCAAAATAACCTGCGCAATATTGACGTCGACCTGCCGCTTGGGCGCCTGATTGTTGTCACGGGTCCGAGCGGCAGCGGCAAGTCCAGCCTGGCCTTCGAAACGCTGTACGCGGAAGGGCAGCGGCGCTACGTCGAGACGTTCAGTCCCTACACGAGGCAGTTCCTCGAGAGGATGGACAAGCCCAAGGCCGACTTCATCGAGGGAATTCCGCCCGCGATCGCCATCGAGCAAGCCAACCACGTAAAGACCACGCGTTCGACGGTCGGCACGATCACAGAGATCAATGACTACCTGAAGCTCTTCTTTCCTCGCGTCTCCAGCGCCTACTGCCCCTCCTGCCAGCGCGAGATCCGCACCGAAACTCCTGGCTCCGTGGTGGAACAGGTGCTTCGGGACTTCGCCGGACGCCAGATTCTCGTAACTTTCGGCATACCAGTCCCTGCCAAAACCAAACCCGACGACTTCTTCGAGTTCCTCCGGCAGCAAGGTTACATGCGAGTCTGGCTTAACAGGAAGGCAACGCGCACCGATGAGCCTGCCGAGACGGGGTGGCTCCCGCCGATTGTCCCTGTCATTCAGGACCGGTTGACCCCTACGAGCGAAGTTCGGTCCCGTCTCGCCGAGGCGATTGAGGCCTCCTTTCGATTCGGTGCCGGCAAGATTCAGATCATCGATCAGGAGTCCACGCATCCATTCTCCACCGGCTGGCACTGCCCCCACTGCGATATTGCAATTCGCCCGCCAAGTCCCGGACTTTTCAGCTTTAACAATCCCTTGGGGGCCTGTCCGGAATGCCGCGGCTTCGGCCGCATCATCGGCATCGATTGGAATCGCGTGCTGCCTGATCGCTCCCAGTCCCTTCGGTCAGGCGTGATCAGGCCCTTTCAGAGCGGTCACTCGAAGGAATGCCAGCGCGACCTCCTCAAGGCCGCGGCGCGGAGCGAAGTTGACGTGGATTGCCCTTTCGACGAGTTGCCCAAGGCGGACCAGGATTGGGTCATCAACGGTGAGGGCGGAGACCCCGACGAAGCATGGCAAAACGGCCAGTGGTACGGCGTGAAGGGATTTTTCGATTGGCTCGAGTCAAAGACCTACAAGATGCACATCAGGGTGCTGCTCAGCAGATACCGCAGCTACCAGCCGTGCCCAAGATGCAGGGGCGCCCGCCTGCAACCCGAAGCGCTCAATTTTCGCATTGAACCCATCCACAAGACGCTGCCGGAGGTGGCAGCCACGCCTTTGCGTGACTTGCAGGCAGAAATCGCGTCGGCGAGGCTTCCCCCGCCGACCCGACATCCCTTCTGCTGCAAAGCCAGATCCTCTCCCGGCTGGGCTACATGAACGAAGTCGGACTCGGTTATCTCACGCTGGACCGCCCGACCCGCACCCTTTCCGGCGGCGAGATCGAGCGCGTCAACCTCACCACCTGCCTCGGCGCATCGTTGGTCAATACCCTGTTTGTGCTCGACGAGCCGACGGTCGGGTTGCATCCGCGCGACACCGGGAGGCTCGTTAACATCATGCACTCACTGCGCGACAAGGGAAACACGCTTGTCGTCGTCGAGCACGAAGAGGCCGTCATTCGAAGCGCCGACCACGTCGTTGATCTCGGGCCCGGGCGCGGCGCGGACGGCGGCCGGATGATGTTCTGCGGGCCTGCTGCGGAGCTGGAGGGACGAACCTCGAGTGGTGCTCGCTCGCTAACCGCAGACTACCTTTCGGGAACGAAAACCATTCCGATTTCGCCGCGGCGCCGCAAAGCGAAACGGTTCATCAAGATATCGGGCGTCCGGCACAACAACCTTCGGAACGTAGACGTCCAGATCCCGCTCGGGGTGCTCTGCTGTGTCACCGGCGTCTCGGGTTCGGGGAAGAGCTCGCTGGTCCACGATGTCCTCTATCGCAATCTCGCTGGCAACGTGTCCGAAGCACCACGCATTTCCTCCGGCCCCGACGATCACGACACGGCGGGTTTCTGCCGCTCAATCACGGGAGACGAGGAGATCGGAGAAGTTATCATGGTCGACCAATCGCCGCTGGCCCGCAGTCCGCGATCGACGCCTGCCGTTTACATGGGCGCCTATGATGCCATTCGCGAACTCTTCGGCACGCAGTCGGACGCCCTTTCTGCCGGTTTGTCCCCCTCCTCGTTTTCCTTCAACGCAGGCGACGGCCGGTGTGAACGCTGCTCGGGGATAGGCTTTGAGAAGGTGGAGATGCAGTTTCTGAGCGACCTCTACCTGCGCTGCCCCGAATGCGAAGGACGACGCTTTCAACCGCACGTGCTGAAAATCCGCATTCGAGGCGCCTCGATTCATGATGTGCTGGAGATGACGGCGCGCGATGCAATCGCATTCTTCGCGAGCAACGAGCGTATCGTAACTTCTCTGAAGCTGCTCGCAGACGTCGGGCTCGACTATCTTCGCCTGGGTCAGCCCGTCAATGCGCTGAGCGGTGGAGAGTCCCAACGGCTTAAGTTGGCGGGACATCTCGCCGAACGTCGCGAGTCGGACGCGTTGCTCATTTTCGATGAGCCTACCACCGGTCTGCATTTCGACGATGTGGCCCGCTTGCTTCAGGTCTTCCAACGCCTCGTCGACGAGGGCAACAGCCTCGTAGTGATCGAGCACAACATGGAGGTAGTGAAATGCGCGGACTGGCTGGTGGACCTCGGCCCCGAAGCTGGAGAACTTGGAGGGGAGGTCGTTGCTGCGGGCACGCCCGAAGAAGTCGCGCGATGCGAGGCGTCGCACACGGGATATTTCCTGAAGGAGGTCCTTAACGGCGCCGGTGGAAGAAATCGATTCCGCTGGAATCGAGCGGCAGTTCCGCCCGGGGAGACGCCAAAGGATTCCTCGAAAGCGATCTGCGTTTCCGGAGCCCGTGAACACAATCTCAAGAACATCACCGTCGAAATTCCTCGCGAAAAGATCGTTGTCGTCACCGGGCTGAGCGGATCGGGAAAATCGACTCTCGCTTTCGATATCCTCTTCGCGGAGGGCCAGAGGCGCTTCCTCGACAGCATGTCGGCCTACGCCAGGCAGTTCGTCGAACAGCTCGAAAAGCCCGATGTGGATTCCATCCAAGGCTTGCCCCCCAGCGTCGCAATCGAACAGCGAGTGACTCGCGGCGGCGGGAAATCCACCGTGGCAACGGTCACGGAAGTCTACCACTTCCTGCGCCTTCTTTTCTCCAAGCTCGGTACACAGCACTGTCCGGATTGCGGGATGGCGGTCGAAAAACAAACTCTTTCGGCCATCACGGCTTCCGTTCAACGGCTCGCCCGGCGCGGCGCCGTTCAGATTTTTTCGCCCCTGATCAGGGCGCGAAAGGGCTTCCATACAAAGATTGCCCACTGGGCTGCGCGGCAGGGAATCGATTTTCTCCTTGTGGACGGCGCACTGCTTCCGGTCGCCGGTTTTGCGAAACTTGCCCGTTTCAAGGAACATCGCATCGATGCGTTGATCGGCGGGCTGTCCCCCGCGGGGATGCCAAGGAATTGGTGCGCCGTGCGCTCGATATTGGCAAGGGGTCGGCCAGCGTGCGCGACAGCGAAGGGAAGTTCCATATTGTGAGCTCCGAGATGAATTGCCCGGGTTGCGGCCGCGCCTTTGAGCCGCTCGACCCACGCCTATTCTCCTTCAATTCACCGCACGGCTGGTGTGGGCACTGCCGCGGCTTCGGCGAAGTCTGGCAGGACTATTCAAGCAGGGAATTCGACTCGGTACTCGAGGCCGAGCTCGCGGAAGAACGCAGCCATGAGACACTCGGCCACGGCGATTTGAGCCCATGCCCCATGTGCCAGGGAACACGGATCAACGAAACCGCGCGGAGCGTTTTCCTGCAGGGCCAAACAATTACCACCGCCACCCGCAGTTCCGCTGAAGAATGCCTTGCCCTTATTCGTGGCCTCAAATTCCGGGGAAGCGACAAAGAAATCTCGAAGGACATCGTAAGCGAAATCACCCAGCGACTTCGCTTTCTGTGCCAGGTTGGATTGAACTACCTCACCCTCGACCGCGCGGCAAAGTCGCTGAGCGGCGGAGAATCCCAGCGCATACGGCTCGCAGCTCAGCTCGGCTCGAACCTGCGCGGCGTCCTCTACGTTCTCGACGAGCCGACCATCGGCCTGCACGCGCGCGACAATTTCCGGCTTCTCGACGCCCTGGAGACGCTCGCCCTCAGCGGGAATTCGCTCGTTGTTGTCGAGCATGACGAGGAAACCATGCGCCGCGCCGACCACATCATAGACTTGGGACCGCAGGCCGGAGCGCACGGCGGGCAAGTCGTCGCGACCGGGCCGCTTCGCGAAATCCTGTCCAATCCGGATTCTCTGACGGGCAGATACCTCAAACATCCGATGAGGCATCCGGCGCGCGGCACCCGGCGAAGTCTGGCGAATGTTCCTGGCTGGATCGACCTTATCGGCGCCCGGCTGCATAACCTCAAAGACCTCGACGTTCGCATTCCGGTCAACCGCCTCATCGTAGTCACCGGCATTTCCGGCTCTGGCAAGAGCACTCTCGTGGGCGAAATTTTGCTTCCCGCAGTAAGGGAAACTCTGAACCGAAAGTCGCGCGCAACCGGCCGCACCGAGGATCCCGCTGTCACGGGAGGCGCGACCTATCGGGCGATTAAAGGCCTTGAACTGGTTGGCGCCGTGCTCGAAGTCGATCAATCTCCGATCGGCAAGACTTCGCGCTCGACGCCGGCGACTTACATCAAGGTCTTCGACGAAATTCGCGCCCTCTATGCAAATCTGCCCGCAGCGCGTATGCGTGGTTACACGGGAAGCCGCTTTTCGTTTAACAACGAGGGTGGACGATGCGAGGCCTGCCAGGGACAGGGAGTGATCAAGCTCGAAATGAACTTTCTTCCCGTCTCCTACATGCCGTGTCAGGAATGCGGTGGGAAACGCTACAACAGCTCCACGCTGGAAATCGAATACAATGGCAGGTCGATCGGCGACGTCATGGAAATGACTGCCGAGCAGGCCGCGGGTTTCTTCGCTCCGCACCCAAAGATCCGGAGAGCGCTCGATCTTCTCGTGGAAACGGGTCTCGGCTACCTCCAGCTCGGCCAACCAAGTCCTACCCTGAGCGGAGGCGAGGCCCAGCGCATCAAGCTGGTCACTCAACTCACTCGCCGCGCTACGGCCGCGGCCGAGGAAATCCAAACAACCCGGCGAGGGAAATCCACCCTCTACCTTCTCGAAGAGCCCACCATCGGCCTCCACGCGCACGATGTTACCCAGCTCATTCAAATCCTCCACCGCCTTGTCGACGAGGGCGGCACCGTCGTCGTTATCGAACACCACCTCGATGTGATTGCCGAAGCTGATTTCGTGTTGGATCTTGGCCCGGAGGCCGGATCCAAAGGCGGCGAGATCGTCGCAAGCGGAACCCCGGAGCAGGTCGCGCGGTCCAAACGCAGCCGCACTGCGCCGTTCCTCAGAGAAATCCTGAGCCGCTCGATTGCCCGAAATATTCTCGCAGGAGTCCCTGGTCGAAAATTAGCTCCAAGCTTGCGCATCACGTGCCGGGGCGGCTTCGCGAGCCCGCGCGTCGACCGCCCGCGTTGACAAGACACGCATGAGGCGATAGTTAATTAACCTTTTATCGTGAGTTCCCTTTCTGTTCTGCAAGATGCGCCTTCTGCTGATGCCGGTGGAATGCGCGCGGATTTGAGACCCGAACGCATTCGCGACGCGGTCATTCGCCTCGCTGGAAATTCCCAGGACGGAATTCAGTCTGCCGGCGCTTTGCTGGCGAGGCTTGCGGGCCGCAGTTCTCAGGATGTGATGACCTACATGACCATCCCCTCGACCATTTCGGGAGGGCCATCCATCTTTCAAGTGCGCATCGGGTCGGGCGAGGTCCTCTCGGCAGGGGACGAGGCGGATTTCCTCGTTGCCTTGCACCAGCACAGCTACGACGACCACATCACTTTTCTTCGCGAGGGCGGGGTGTTGCTTTACGACTCCGACAACGTTCAGCCCGATCCCAACAAGAAACAGTTCGTTCATGTGGGCGTGCCAATCACCGGTCTCACCATCGAGGCGCTTGGAGGATCTGCGAAAGACAAAGGAAAAAACATCTTCGTGCTGGGACTTCTTGCCCGAATCTTTCATCTGGATACGGTCAAACTCCAAAGACTTATTGGCGAGCGGTTTAGCGGAAAATCCGGAGACGTCGCCAATACCGCGCTTATGGCCTTCCAGGCCGGTTTTGCCTATCCCGTCGGTAACGTCCTTTCGCGGCTCTACCGGTTCGAGCCCGCCATCGAGACCGAGACGGGCCGAGTGCAGGTCACCATGGATGGCAACCAGGCTTTGGCCTACGGCTTGATAGCGGCGGGTGTCCGTTACGGGGCGGGCTATCCGATTACTCCCTGGTCTTCGATCATGGAAATCCTGCGCAGCGAACTGCCAAAATATGGCGGACTTTTTGTGCAGGCCGAGGACGAATTGGGGGCCGTTTCCCTGGCGCTCGGCTTTTCCTACGGAGGTCATCTGGCGGTGACAGGAAGTGCGGGGCCGGGCATCTCGCTCAAAACGGAAGCGATCGGTTGGGCGTCGATGGCCGAAATCCCGCTCATCGTGGTCAACGTCCAACGGGGCGGGCCCAGCACGGGCTTGCCCACCAATGTCGAGCAGAGCGATCTCTATCAAGCGATTTTCGGCGGCCACGGTGATAGTCCGCGCGCCGTCCTTGCGGCCTCGACCGTCGAGGATTGCTTCTACATTGCGATCGAGGCGGCGCGCATCGCTCGTCAATACAGCACTCCGGTCATCATCCTCAGCGATTCGTCGCTCGCCACGCGGATTGAGGCGTTCGACGAGCCGGATCTCACGAAACTGATGCAGGATCCGAACCCCGATCTTGCCCCGCGGGACCCGGATTTCAAACCCTATGCCCTCGACCGTCGCACTCAGCATGCTCCGCCCGGCACCCGTATGCCCGCTGGCCGATATCCCGTCGTAACGGGCCTGGAGCATGACGAGATGGGACACCCGACAGGCAGTCCCAAACTGCATGCTGCGATGACCGCCAAACGACGCCGCAAACTGCAAATGCTGGCCGAAGAAATCCCGGTGCCGGAAGTCCACGGCGATCCCGAGGGCGAGGCACTGCTGGTTGGCTGGGGCTCGACGTATGGCCCGATTCACGAGGCGATCAACCGGGCCCGGGATCGAGGCGAAGGGCTCTCCGCGCTCCATCTCCGCCACCTCCACCCCCTGCCAAGCGGTTTGAACGAAATTTTCGACCGCTTCAAGCGGGTCATCGTTGTCGAAATGAATGATGCGGGATTGTACGGTTACGGCCAGTTGGCCACGATTCTGCGCGCCAGGTTCTGCAATCCAAAAATCCGGAGCCTCACCAAGACCGACGGACTGACCTTCCGCGTCCGTGAAATCCTGGAAGGAGTCTTGAAATGAATGCTGCGCCTGTTATCGAGGAACGAGAAAAACTCACCAAGAAGGCTCTTACGGCTGATCACCCGACGTGGTGCCCGGGCTGCGGGGATTTCGCTGTCCTGGCCGCCTTCTACAAGGTTCTCGAGAAGCGCCAATTTCCGCAGGAGAACATTGTTACCCTTGCGGGCATTGGATGTTCCTCGCGCTTTCCCTATTTCGTTAACACCCACGGCGCTCACTTTATCCATGGACGGGCGGTGCCCCTCGCTTCGGGTGTCAGCCTTTCCCGGCCGGATCTGCATGTATTCCTGTTCGGAGGCGACGGCGACGGCTTCTCGATTGGTGGTAATCACCTCGAGCACGGTGCGCGCAAGAACATCCGACTCACTTATGTGATTATGGATAACTTCGTCTATGGCCTGACGAAAAAACAGACCTCTCCCACCTCGCCGATTGGCTTCCGCTCGAAGACCGATCCCACCGGCGCCATTGACCAGCCCGTGAATCCGATCAAGAAATTGGTCGCCGCAGGCGCCACATTCGTGGCCCGCACGCACGCCACGCAAATCAATCACATGATGCAAATGCTCGAGCGGGCAATGGACCACGATGGCTTCTCCGTGGTGGAAGTGCTCTCGGAATGTGTCGAGTTTTTCCCGGGCGCCTTCGATGCCGGCAATCCGCGCAAGGGAGGAACATTCGCGCTCATCGACGAAAGAAAGTGGGACAATTCGCCGGAGGATGAGACGCGCCATGACGTGACGGACGAGCTTGCCGCCTACCGTCTCGCGAGTCTGCCGTTTCCAGGCGTTTTCGGCGTGTTCTTCGAGATTGATCGCCCCACAAAAAACGCGCTTGAGAACAAGTGGATTGGAGAGGCGCGGGCGAAGGCCGGCGCACTCAGTGACCAGGAACTCCTCCAAAAGACATTCGATCGGATGAAGTAGGCGCTCGCCTTCTGCGAGCAAGGGTTTTTCTCCGATTCCGCGCTGTGCGTCGTTGAAAACGACGCGCCGAGGCGCCTTGGTCCTATCGATATATCGCGTTGCGCAGATGGTCGGGACAAAATTGCTTTGCGCAGTTTCCCGTTTGCGTGAGACAAACTGCCCCCCATGCTCAACTGGATCTGGCTTGGACTTGTCGTGCTGGCTGTTCTGCTCGGCGCGGTGTCAGGCCAGCTCGGCGAAGTGACAGCCGCCGCCTTCGACGCCTGCAAGACGGCTGTCATGACTTTGGCGCTACCGCTAGCCGGAATTATGGCTTTGTGGCTTGGCATAATGCGCCTGGCCGAAAAATCCGGCCTCGTTAACCTGCTCGCGAGTGCGCTGCGTCCGATCATGCGCTGGCTGTTTCCTGACGTCCCGGCGAGGCATCCCGCGATGGGCTCAATGGTGATGAACATGGCGGCCAATATGCTCGGCCTGGCGAACGCCGCCACACCGCTTGGCCTGCGCGCCATGCAGGACCTCGAGAAGCTAAACCCGCGACCTGGCGTTGCCACGAATGCGATGTGCACGTTCCTGGCAATCAACACGAGCTCGATTCAACTCATCCCGGCTACGACCGTGGGAATCCTCTCTGCGGCGGGTTCAATTAACCCGACCTCCATCATCGGAACGGCTTTCCTGGCGACCGTCTGCTCAACGGCAGCTGGAATCACAGCCGTTAAGGCCCTCGAAAAGCTGCCCTATTTTGCGTTGCCGAAACTGGAGAGAAGAAAAGAAGAACCACCATCCCCCAATAAAACGCCGATCGAAGAAGTTGTTACGGCGCCTCTGAGCGCGGGATGGAAAGTCCACCTTTTGCTGGCGCTTTGCATCTTCGGCGCGCTGTTCGTCACGATGGCTTTCATTCCGCACGCGTTCGAAAATCTTGCGAACTCTGTGAGAAGTTTCCTAGCGGTAGAGAAACCCTTCGTTCTGCCCGAGGAGTGGTCCGGCAAGCACTGGCTGGCCCGGAGTGTGGAGGTCATCTCCTTGCTGGCCATTCCCTTTGTTCTCACGATGTTCCCCCTCTACGCCGCGGCGCGGCGCGTTCCCGTCTACGAAGAATTTGTCGAGGGGGCGAAGGAAGGCTTCCAAGTCGCCATCCGCATCATTCCTTTCCTGGTGGCGATCCTTGTCGCCGTCGGGATGTTTCGCGCGGCCGGCGGAGTGGATCTTTTGGCTCGCGTCCTTTCCCCGATCTTTCAACCCCTGCGCTTTCCGCCGGAACTCCTTCCGCTCGTGCTCATGCGACCGCTCAGCGGAAGCGGTTCGAATGGCATCTTCGCCGAATTGGTGAATGCTCACGGTCCGGATAGCTTGATAGCCAGGATGGGCGCCACCGTCATGGGCAGCACCGAGACGACGTTTTACGTGATCGCGGTTTATTTCGGCTCCGTCGCGATCCGACGCACCCGTCACGCGGTAGCCGCGGGCCTGATTGCCGATCTTGCCGGCGTCATCGCGTCCGTGGTGATATGCATTCTGGTCTTCGGCTAGCTGCGGTTCGGGAAGAACCGCAGCATCGTGATCGCGCAGTTCTACTTTCTGCTTCAGATTGTCGCGCCGGTCTTCGTTGTCATGGCGCTCGGCTACCTGATGCGGAAAATCGGGATCCTTTCGGGCGAGGCCGATCGCACGCTCACACGGCTGGTCGTCACTCTCCTCGCACCTAGCCTGGCCTTTGATACGATCATTGGCAACGGTGCCCTGGCCAAGCCGGCAAACTGGATACTTCCCCCTGTCATGGGCTTTGGATCCATTGTCCTTGGCATTGCAGTGTCCAGGTGGGGTGCGAAACTCTTTCGCGTTCCTGAAGGCGGCGCGCGAAGGACCTTCGTATTCACGACCTCGCTTCACAACTATGGTTATATCCCACTTCCGCTTTGCAATGCTCTCTTCGATCGCGACACGATGGGAGTGCTCTTCGTACTGCCTTGGGGTCGAACTGGCTTTCTGGAGCATTGCGGTTGCGCAGCTCACAGGCCATGCCGAGAGGGGAAGCTGGCGCCGGGCGCTCAACCCTCCGATAATCGCAATCCACACCGCGATTTTGCTGAACGCCATCGGCGCGAAGGCCTGGATTCCTTCGTCGATCGCGACGACATTTCATCTGCTGGCTGTCTGCGCGATTCCGATGGCCTTGCTGCTCAGCGAGTGCACTGATCGCCGACTACATCAATACGGACTCGCTGCGACATGGAAGCCGCACCATTTTTGCGTCAACCGCGGTCCGCATTGGCTTTCTTCCGCGCTCATTTTGCTCTTCACGAAAATTGCCCCGCTGGGATGCCGCCCTAAAGTCCGTCCTGGTCGTTCAGGCCGCCATGCCAGCCGCTATTTTTCCCATCGTTGTCACCAAAGTGTATCATGGCGACATGCCTACAGCGCTTCAAGTCGTGCTCGGAACCTCCCTCATCGGCCTCGTCACGATCCCCCTCTGGATCGGAT
>CAWASQ010000041.1:0-42011 GCA_963784465.1 uncultured Verrucomicrobiae bacterium | reverse complement strand
AAACAATGGCAGCAATGCCGGCAAGTGGTCGTTTTCGAGTAACTGCTTCACAGCCGAAACCACGCGCTGCTGGGCGTCGATGGCGCGTTCCAGCTCGAGTATAGAGAGCTTAGGATTGGCGAAGAACTCGTTGGCCATGAGCTCAAACTCGCCGGGCGGCAGGAACCCTGTAGACGAGCGGTCGTTCTCGCCGAGTTCCCGAATCTGAACGAATGGCAGGGACAAGTGTTCCGCGAGGATGTTTGCGCAATCCACCGCCTTCTGCTCCGTGCTGGAATAGATGGATGTGATTTTGGAGACCCAGGGCAGACCAAGGCACTTGAGCATTCGCGCCCGCCCCAGTTCGGAGAGCGGCCACCGTGTTACGGGAATATCCTCGCTAATGATGACGTTCGGATGGGTAATGAAGTAGGCGACTTTCCCTACGGCTTGGGCAGCCATTTTCATGGAGATCTTATTCAATGCTCCTGTCGCAATCGGTGAGCATGCGCGCGTTATGTTTTAGCGAGTTCCGTCCGCGAGGGCGGCAAAGAGAGCTTCGAGCTTGACGGCGTCGAGGTCGTCTGGAATCGCGAATCCGGCGACTGAGCGTCCCAATCGTGAAATCAGCCTGTGCCGCCTCCTCGGTGGACTTGACACAGCAAATCTTGATTCGAGGTTGCAACAACGCAAATACGATAGGCCGGAACAAAGAGGTTAGCGAAAGGCTCATGTTTCAAAAAGCGGATGCACTTCGGCCCCGCCGGCATTGGTCGCCGGAGCAGAGTGGTATGAACCCTTGAATGAGACATTTCATCTTATGTCGCGCTAACTCCACGGCCGAGTTGATCGCCGAGTATCAATCAAAGCGTCTTCAACGAAAAGCTTCCGCGCGCGCGGTGCGAGGAGATACGATTTCTACGAAAGCGAACGCCGGGTTGGATGCCCAGAAACAATCGGGACGCGTTGAAATCGAGGCCTATCGAATCGTTGTCAGGGCCGAAACGATCTGCGGGCCGATCTCCTTTGCGTAGGCAAGTTGTTTCGGTGACATCTCCTCGTCGTGCATCGCAGCCGTGCAGATGGCATAAACATCCCTCATCGCAGCTGCCAGGCTCGGAGGCAGTAGTCCAGCCTGGAGCAAACGCTGCGTCGATTGAAACAAAGAGAACCGTTTATAGTCCCAACCCAGACCAAAACGACCGGATTCGATGCGCTTCAGCTCCAGTTCAATGTTCCTCCTTAAGTTAAAGAGAAGGTTTGTCTCGGGGTCTTGAGGCAGCGAATCGTCCGGCAGCGATCTAATGCATCAATCCCGCGGCCAACACTTTCTCCGCCTCCTTCCTTCTTTCGCCAATCTCGCTGTCGGACGGGGGAACCGGGTAGTTGTGGATACTCACCGACTGAGTCTGACTCTGCACGGTGAACGTGAGGTTCTGCACCTGCTCTTTAAGGGACTCTATGCTCCGCCTGAGCTGGAGTCCGAAGAGATTGACTTCCTGGAATAGCGGCGCGAGCAAGAGAGCCATCCACAATAGCAGAATCACGATATCTGAGGTCGATGATGTTCCTGAAGCGATTGCGGGATATCGGCGGACGATAACCAGAATAGCCCGTCCCAAATCCTCGCGGCAAAGGCGATAAGCGTTCAGTGTGCGCCCTTGCTGGTTGAACAGATTCCGAACTGTCGCGAGCGTCGCTCCAAGACCATGACGTCGACGCCAGCAGTGTCCACGGCGGTGCCTACCAGATCCATGATCTCTCGGAACCTTGTCATGATCGGGCTGCCATGTTGCGCCCGCAGCGGCCATAAGTCAAAGCGAAGAGCTCGACTCCGCAAGAGGGAGTGAGCCGGAGGGCCCTCTCTGAATGCTGAGTTTACAGTCCATCTTGTGCGGGGCGCGGGAGGCTTGACGAGTACGCGCCGCGTTATGTGAAGATGTGGGGACGATATGTCAACCGGCAGTGCTTCTTCGGGCGGCTGGCACAGCCGCCCCTACAAATCGACACCGCGTTCGTTGGACCACGACTGGCATGTAAAGCGCGAGCCATCGCGTTTAAGGCAATCTTGTCAGGCGAGATAAGATTCGCTGCGCCGCGAATCTTGAGAAGTGTCGATGTGTGGCCTTCGACGGCCGGCTTAGCGTTTGCCTGCTGAGAATGTCGGAAAGGCGCTTTTCTTGGATCAGGAACGATCGAAAAAGGCCACTACGATGATGTGAATTCCCTTCCGTGATAAAATTTCTTGGGCTCAAGACGAATGCTGTCTTTGAAATTGGCGGTCCTTGGCAGCCCGCTAAAACTAGTTTAGTCCTAGTTTAGTCCAACAGCTCTCCGTAGCAGGAGCGCACGATTTCCAAGCAGCGATGCAAGATGGCTTCGCCGGTCTCGAGGTCCAACACTTCGTTGGCAAGGGTCTCGCAGACTGGCATGGAAAGGGATTGCACCGCCTTTTTTACCCTGGGAACGACGGCGCTGCTTGCGCTGAGCTCGTCCACGCCGAGTCCGAGAAGGAGTGGCGTGAGCTGAATGTCACCCGCCATTTCACCGCAGACTCCTGTCCAGATGTCCCGGCGCCGGGCGGCATCCACGACAGTCTTAATCATCCTGATGACGGAAGGATGCGTTGGTTCGTAGAGATGCGCGATATGATCGTTCCCGCGATCGACGGCAATTGCGTACTGGATGAGATCGTTTGTCCCGATGCTGAAGAACTTCACCTCGCGCGCGAGGTGATCTGCAGTAAGCGCGGCGCTGGGCACCTCGATCATGATACCTACCTCGATGTCCGGATTAAAATCCGCTCCTTCATTCTTCAATTCGCCGCGGCATTCATCAAGGATCGCGTTGGCGCGACGCAATTCTCCGATCCCCGAAATCATGGGATACATGAGGCGCACGTTGCCAACCGCCGCTGCTCGCAATATGGCTCGGAGCTGGGTTTTGAAAATTTCGGGATGCTGGAGGCAGTAACGAATTGCCCGGCAACCCAGGAAGGGATTTTGCTCCTGGTCCAACTTAAGACTTTCCGACGGCTTGTCCCCGCCGATATCGAGTGTTCGGATGATCACCGAATATGGTCTTGAGCGTTCGGCGACGAGGCGATAGTTTTCGAACTGCTCCTCTTCATCCGGGGGCTCGTTGCGGTTGAGGTAGAGGAACTCGGTCCGGTAGAGTCCGACACCTTCCGCGCCGCTGCTGGAGACGTCGTCGAGCTCCTCGGGCAATTCGATATTGGCCGAGAGAATGATGTGGCGGCCGTCGCTCGTCGTCGACGCTGTGTCGCGAATGAGCCCCAGGCGCTCCTCGACCTCCTCCTTTCGGAGTTCGATCTTGCCGTATTCCTGAAGGGTCTCAGGGGTGGGATTGAGGATGAATAGCCCGGTGTCAGCCGTCGAGCAGAACATCATCGCCGCTGGAAAGCCTGCCGCAGATGTCATGGAGCCCGACAATGGCGGGAATATTCATCGACCGGGCCATGATGGCGGTATGGGAGGTCTTGCTTCCCTGCTCGGTCGCAAAGCCGAGGACGAATGTGCGGTTGATGGAGGCTGTGTCGGAAGGGGTGAGATTGCGCGCCACGATGATGTGCGGCTTGTCCTCAGAGGCAATCGTGTGGGTCGCCTTTCCGAGGAGGTGCCGGATGACGCGGCGTGCAACGTCCTCGATGTCCACGACACGTTCGCGCAGGTAAGGATCGTCGATGGCCCCGAGTGTGCGGCAATACTTCTCCGCGACTTGGTGGAAAGCGTATTCCACGTTGTGGCGTTCGTTTTCGAGGTTGCGGAGAACTTCATCGATAAGCGTGCGGTCTTCGACCACGAGAAGATGGGCGTCGAAGACGCCGGCATCCTTCGAGCCAATCGCATCCGCAATACGCTGCTGGATTTCAAGAAGCTCGGCCCGGGTGGCAATGAGGGCGGCCTCGAAGCGCGCGATCTCTTCGGGAAGTTCGCCAGCGGAGATCGTTCGAACGGGGATTTCTTCGTCGTCCAGCCAGTGCACAGCGACCCGGGCATGGGCGATGCCGGGCGCTACGGGAACTCCCTGAAAACGAATTTCCTGCGTGCTTTGGGCATCACTTCCACTCACGCCGCAAGGCGTAACAGGTTTCTTTCTGGGTTGAAATGCGAAAAAACCGTCTACCAACGCAAGACGGCCGCTCGCCCTCTACTCTTCGCCAAAACGGGTCTGAACAAGATTTTCGATCTCCGCGATCACTTTGTCCGCGTCCACGCCTTCTGCGATGAGGTGGAGCTTGGATCCTTTTCCCGCCGCGAGCATCATCAGGCCCATGATACTCTTGCCATTGACGCGCTCACCGTCCTTTTCGACCCAGACCTCTGCGCGGAAGCGGCTCGAGATCTTGACGAACATCGCGGCAGGCCGCGCATGCAGGCCGTTACGGTTCTGGATCACGATCTCCTTCGTGCAGCGGAGAACATCGTCGGTCGTTGATTTTTTTCCGGAGAAGAGGCCCATTATCTAATACGTCGTTCACTCATCATTTGAAGCAAACGCTGATTAAATTCAACTGCGCTGTTTTGTCCCATGCTTTTTAATTTTTGGTCAAGCGCAGCAACTTCGACCAATCGGCCGAGGTCACGTCCCTTTTTTACTGGAATTGTAACGTGAGGGACCTTGATCCCGAGGATCTCGTAGAACTCGCTGTCCAAGCCAATCCGATCAACATCTTGTAGCTCTTCCCAGTCTTTAAGTGTCAAGACAAAATCGAGGCGTTTTTCGCTTCGGACGCTGCCGACGCCGAAGATGGAACTGATGTTGATGACGCCGATGCCGCGGACTTCCATGTGGAAGCGGGTTATGTCCGCGGATGTGCCCACGAGTTCCCGGCCCTCGATGGAACGGATTCTGGTGATGTCGTCGCTGACCAGGCTGTAGCCGCGTTCGATGAGGGAAAGCACACACTCGCTCTTGCCGATGCCGCTGGCGCCGCGGATGAGGGTGCCGACCCCCTGGATATCGACCATGCTGCCATACTCCTGCGTGGAGGGGGCGAAATCGAACTCCAAGGCGATGGTGGCCGCGTTGATGAACTTCATGGTGATCATGTGGGTTCGAAACACCGGGGTCTCGAACTCGGAGGCGAGGTCGAGCAACGGACCAGGAGTGGGAGAGTTTCGCGCAATCACAAGGCAGGGAAAGTTTCGCGAGAAGAGATGCTGGAGTTTCTCCTTCATGGTCACCCCGTTCAGGCTGCGGATATAACTGAGCTCGGCAGCTCCCAACACCTGGATGCGCTTGCCTGCAAAGTAGTTGTAAAATCCGGTGAGCGCAAGGCCCGGCCGGTTGATTGTCGGTTCGCGAATCTTTCGGTTCAGCCCGCGTGATGCGCCCTCGAGCCGCAGGCCCAGCGTCTCCGCGTGGTTCGCGTAAAAGTGCCCGACGGTGATGTGCGGGACGCGATGGGCTGCGGATGTGGCCATTTACATCTGGAAATTCTCGCCGAGGTAGAGCTTGCGGCTGATCGGATCATTGAGGAGGAAGTCTTTGGTTCCCTGACTTTCAACGCGCCCCTCAAAAATAAGGTAGGCGCGGTCCACGATATTCAAGGTCTCGCGGACGTTATGATCGGGTGATCAAAATGCGCGAGGCCCTGGGTGCGCAGGTCCTGAATGATTTGCTGCACATCGTAGACGGCGATGGGATCAACGCCACTGAAGGGCTCGTCGAGCATCAGGAGGGAGGGCTCGGTAACAAGCGAGCGTGCGATGGTCAGGCGGCGTTTTTCGCCTCCCGAGAGGGTGAGGGCCATGTTGCGGGCGAGGTGTTCTATTCCAAACTGGGTAAGGAGCTCCTCGCAGCGCTGCTTCCGGGCCTGTCTGCCGAGCCTTGTCGTCTCAAGTATGGCCATGATGTTCTCATGCACGGTGAGCTTACGAAAAATCGACTCTTCCTGCGGCAGGTAGCCCATGCCTTCACGCGCGCGGCGATACATGGCCATGGTGGTTACGTCGCGATCCTCGAAAATCACACGGCCGGCGTTGGGACGGATGAGGCCGACAATCATGTAGAACGTAGTGGTCTTGCCGGCGCCGTTGGGACCGAGCAGACCGACGATTTCGCCGCGCTTGACATTGATATCCACGCCGTTGACGACAGTCCGGCCACCGTAAATCTTTACCAGTTTATCCGTGGTGAGGAGCGGCTTGTGATCCTGCGGCTGGATCGCGGGAAGGGGGGAGGTGGCTGGTGCAATGCTCATCAGTCCTACTCCTGAGTGCTATTGTCGACGATCACTGTTCGGCTTCCGCCCTTTGTCGTCATCTTCCCTGCGCGGTTCAAAATCATCACCGTTCCCTGCTCGGTGGCAACTTGCATGTTGATATCGTGTTGGACTGAGGGCCATTCGGTGAGAGTGACGTCGCCCGAGACCGGTTCGAAAACGGCCTTGCCCGAGCGCCCCGTTGACTTGACTTTCTTGCCCGCCTCGTCCGTGTTGTCTTGAACGATGATAACGTTTCCGAAGGCCTCCACGAGCTGAAGTCCCTTGCGGTCTTTGCTCATGGTTACACGAAGTTGGTCGCAGAAAAGCGTGAATTGAGGGTCCTTGACCACGACGCTGCCCTCGAACTCGGCCACGTTTTTGGCGTTGTCAAAGGTTGCCTGCTTCTTCGAGGTGATTTCGGTTTTCGCGTCTTTCGGACGATCTTTGGTGAGGCCTTTTACACCCAAGGGATCTTTCGTTTCCCCGGGCGACTCACTACTCAGCTCCGGGTTCATGGTCGGTTTTTCGCTCGGCGGCGCGGCGAACGCGGGCGGGCCAAAGAACATCAGGAGAAGGAGGGTGGCGGGAAGCAGGCGGTTCATGGTCGATCGAAACTCTCTGTGCTGAAGATGGTCATTTTCACATTGCCGAGAATCTTCGCGAAACGATTTTTTGTGTAGAATTCCCCGGCGTCGCCAACGAGTTCAAAGTCTTCCCGGCGAATCAGGACACGGCTCTCGCTCGTGAGAATGCGCGTTGTTAAATTAAAAATCGACCGCGGCAGTTCAACATAAATCTTCTTCTCGTCGTCGGTATAAGCGTCGATTTTAAGGTTTTCAAACTCAATTCTATCCGCGTCCAGCTTGCGTGCCAGTTCGGCATCCAGCATCATGAGCAGTTTGCCTTCCGGCGAGTAGGACGGCACTTTAATGCCCTTAACGGGAACACCCTCGGGCACGGGAATATCGATATCCTGACCCGAAGAGGCTTGCTTTGGTTCTCCCTTGGCTTTTTTTGGGCTTTTTTCTGGGGCTGCAGCCTCCTTGCCTGGGGGCGTGGCGGCGGGTCGCTGCCCAGCGAGCGACCCGGCGGAAAGCGCGACGGCGAGGGCCAGGCTAAGCGAGAACTTCACTACGGATGCGGTTGAGCTGGTCGAGTAGGCCTGGGAGGGCGCGGAGAGGAATCTGATTTGGGCCATCTGAAAGGGCTTTTGCGGGGTTCTCATGGGTCTCGATAAAGACGCCATCGCAGCCGGCGCCAACCGCGGCGCGCGCCAGCACAGGGGCCAGGGCGCCGTCACCGCCGGTCCGGTCACCCGCACCGCCTGGACGTTGAACGGAATGGGTCGCGTCGAAGACAACCTGAAGATTTAAGTGTTGCATCCAGTAGATCGAGCGCATATCGGCCACGAGATTATTGTAACCGAAAGTGGCTCCGCGTTCGGTGAAAAAGAACGCACGGCAGCCGGCTTTTTGCAATTTTCCCAGCGATGTTTTTCACGTCCCAAGGCGCGAGGAACTGTCCCTTCTTGACGTTCACGGCGCGCCCGCTGGCCCCCGCCGCGAGGATAAGGTCGGTTTGGCGGCACAGGAATGCGGGAATCTGGATCAAGTCGATGAATTGCGAAGCCACCTCAACCTCCTGCGGCGAATGGACGTCTGTTGTCACCGGCACGCCAAGTTCGCTGCCGATTTCCGCGAGCAGTTCGCATCCGTCGCGGACGTTTGTTCCACGAAAGGAGCTGACCGAGGTGCGGTTGGCTTTGTCGTAGGACGCCTTGAAGACGAACTGTGCGCCGAGGTCGGCGCAGATCGTCTTGAGCTTGCGGCCCATTCGCCGCGTAAAGGCCGCGCTTTCGATCACGCAGGGACCAAGGATGAAAAGGAGATTCTTCCCACCAAGAGTGCAGGGGCCGATTTTTACGTTACGACGCGGCATTGAATTACCGTAGATGCCAACTGGGAGCGCGCCAAGACTTTGAAGCGAAGTGAAGGCAGTTTATCTTCCCCTGCGTTCGCCGGCGAAGAAGTTTCGTCTTGCGCAGATGGCCGCGTCACGATGCATTGCGCCTCGTTATTTTGATCGAAGCGCAAATACTATTGAGGCAACTCTCATGAATCCCATTCTTAAAGGTCTTATCCCCCTGGCAGTCATCCTCCTCCTTCTCGCCGTTGTTTTTAGCGGTTTGGGAGTAGTCATCGAGGCAGGCCATGTTGGAGTCTTGAAAACGCTGGGGGCTGTTCAGCCCGAGCCTCTGCGGGAGGGCTTTCATCTGAAGAAGCCGTTCCTCGATCAGGTCGAACAAGTTGACATCCGGCTCACGGCCAGTCATGCGCAGGCCAGCGCGGCATCCAGGGACCTGCAGACGGTCAGCACACAAGTGACTACCCAGTATTCAATGAATGGCGAGATTGCGCCTCTCACCTATCAACGGATCGGCAATCTGGGAAAGGTTTCGGCGACGCTGGTCGAGCCCGCCATTCAGGAGTGCGTAAAGTCGGTTACGGCAAAATTCACGGCCGAAGAGCTCGTGACAAAGCGAGAAGCTCGTAAAGCAGCAAATCCAGCAAAGCCTAACCACCTACCTCAACAATACACTAAGGGAAAAGGGCGTCGAGAATGCCATCAGCATCGCGAATCTCGCGATCACGGATTTCAATTTCTCCCCGGAATTCAACCGCGCCATCGAATCCAAAGTGCAGGCCGAGCAACAAGCCTTGCAGGCCAAGAACGAGAAGCTCAAGCGGGTCACGCAGGCGGAGGCGGCGGCGGCGGAGCGGCAATTGAGCGCAGAAGCGGAGGCCTATTCGACGGAAGTGCAATCCAAAGCGCGCGCGGATGCCATTCGACGCGAAGCAGAAGCGCTCGAAGCAGAGTCCCGAATTGATACAGCTTCGCACGGTCGAAAAGTGGGATGGTGTCTTGCCGCGTGTGAATGGAAGCCAGATCGTTCCGTTTCTCAATCTTGGTTCCGAGACCGAACCGGCGTCGGCGCGATAAGAGCGTCCTGCTTGTCGAAGAGCGGGGGCGGTGGAGTCTTCGGGGTCGGAGTTCGCGCTTCAAGCAGCCATCGCGTGGACCGCCAGCCAGATCGTGGGCGGCGCCTTGGAAGTGGCGTCAACCCTGTGTCTGCGATGGGCCGTGATCATGAGCCAATCTCCGCGGGACAAATGCACAGTCTCCTCGGGGTCTTCGAGCTTGATGGTTGCCCGGCCCTGCAAGACGAGCACCCATTCATCCCACGGCTGATCGTAATGGAACCCGGGCGCTGAGCATTGGCCGGCAGACGTGATCCTCTCGATGCGGAAAGATCCCGTGCGGCAGAGCTCTTCGAAACGCTCGCTTCGAGCAGCGTCGGGGAGATCCCGAAAAATGGAACCGCGTGGCGGCCTGGTCATTGCCTTGCTCTTCGAAAGACGCGCAGCGCGCCCTTTTTGCATTCGATCTCCAGCGGCCAGAGGTCGTCATGGGGCGAGCCGTCGAGATGGACCGGCAGCTTTCGCGGACCGGTCACTTGCAGTCTGGCGACGCGAAAGGCGATGGATTTGGGTGAGTATTCGCGGCGCCCAAAGGCGATCGAGGCAAAGTGCCACCAGAGTTGAACTTTGCTGTAGCGGCTGAAAACCGAAACGGTGAGAAGCCCATCGTCCATTCGCTCCTCCGGCGCCACGGCGAAGTTCATTCCAAAATAGGGACCATTGGAGACGATGACCATCAACGCGGAGAGCGCGATGCTGGACTTTTGATTTCTCTTTAGAAAGCGAGCCAGCCGGTGGCTTTCGTTGGTGGTAGCGCGCGCGAGGGCATCGCATGCGGGCCGATCGAGCTCTAACACGAATCTCTGGCGATCAAAGCGGTAAGCGCGGCGCAGGAAATCGATTATCCGATGGAGACGGCCCGACTTGATTTCCTCGCCGAGCGGATAGAGGGCAGCATCCAAGCCAGATCCGAGACATTCGAAGAACGGCCTTCCGTTTGCTAAGCCCACGTCGGTCGGCCGGGCGTTCCCGGCAAGAATAACTTGGCAGGCCTCGATGGGGTCGAGGGCAGGTCAAGGCTTCGGGCAAAGTTGTTGAACGTGCCAGCTGGAATAATGCCCAAGGGAAGAGCCTTGTGCCAACCAACGCTGACAGCCACGCTCTCGACCGTGCCGTCTCCTCCGGCGACGGCGATCCATTCACAGCGATTGGCTTTGGCGTATTGTAAAGCGTTGCCAGCCTCTCCGAGTTCCTCGACGCTGGCTGATGCCACTTCACCGAGCGAGGAAACGAGTTTCGGAAGAAGCTCAGCGTCTAGCGATCCCGCCTTCGGATTGTGGATGAGAAGACCTCCTGGCATGCGGAGGACTTCGTCTCTTTGGCAGAAAGGTCAACCGTGTTTCGACGGATAGGCCTTCCTGCCGCTTGAAACCCGGACAAGTGAGACGCCTTTAGACGTTGCTTGGCTAGCCAAGCTGCATGCGAGGAATTGGCGGCTTGTTTTGATCGCCGTCCCTGCGGGCAGTGTCGCAAGACACCGGTCCATTGCGCGCGGAAGATCGGTTCTAAAAGGAAACCTTAACGCCCGCATACCAATTTCGCGGCATGGCGGGATCGATGCCATCGGCCCGAATGCGGGCATAGTAGAGGCGGTCGAAAATATTGTTCACCCCTCCAATAATGCTCACGTAGTCCTTGTAGACCTTCGCTTCCACGGTGAGGTCCCAGACGTCATAGGCGGGAATGAAGCGCGCGGCCGTATTGGTGTCGTCGGCGAAGCTGGATCCGAGGAAACTGCCCATGAATGCGATTTTCACGCGCTCCCGCCAATTGTAAATAAGACCGACTCTGTACACGTAGTCTGGCAGATATTGCGGTGTCCTTCCTGTGTTGGGACCACTGATGAATTCGCCGCTCTGCAGCGTCAAAGCGGAGTAGACGTAGAGAGATCCATACGTGTCGACCCAACTGCTTCGACTGGTTCCGACAGTGTCCTTGGCGCTCTTCGCGGAGCCGGGGAGGGGCCCGGCAGCTGCCGGGTTGAACAGGGAGTCTGCGAGTCCAACGACATCAACCTGTGTGAAAAGATCCCAGCCGTAGACGAACGAGCGTCCGGCGTTCTCAATGATCGTGAGGTTTCCGTTGTCGGCAGTGCGAGTGCCGATTTGATCGGAATTGTCGATCATGAAGAAGCTCGTATCCCAGGTCAGCCACGGAGTCGGGTCGCCGCGGAACCCGAACTCATAGTTCCAAACAAAGTTTTCCTGAAGGTCGCCGGCAACCACCGTGTTCGGCGTGGTCGGAATCGCTTGTGTGAAGATCGGCGGTCGATAGGCCTGAGAAACGTTCGCGTAAGCCTGGATCTTCGGGGTGAACGAATATTCCAGCCCAATGCCAAACAGCGGGACAAAATTGAAGGCCGTCTGGTTTGCAAGGGGATCGCCCGCTTGTTCCTTGGCATTGTTGATCTTCTCATTAACCGATTGCCAGATGCTCTCGAGACGGATGCCAGGAGTGATCGAGAGCTTGCCGAGGTGAACTTGTTCTCGGCAAAGACCGAATAATACCACGTGTAGCGCTTGCTCTGGTTCTGAATCGGACCAGACATGGCCGTTGGGCTCTGGCCCCGTGCGTCGACTCTCGGTGAGTACGTATTATAAAGCAGCATGCCGCCGGTCAGGGTGTGCGTCTGGTTGAAGAGTTCCCAGTCGTGGCGAATCCGCGGTTCGATGCCCCAACGTGTAGAATTGCTGGGTTTCAAGCTGATTGGTTTGAGACGCTCGGACCGGTCGGAAGAGTGCCGAACCCACCCCCGCGTTGACGCCGGCTGAAACGGTAGTAGTAGTCCCACCAGGCGCGGAAGCTAAACAGCGTATCGTCCGAGATATCCCATTCGTTGATCAGGTAAATCGCATAGCGGCTGATCCGCATGCGGTCGAAGAACCGCGAAGTCGCGTTGCGGTTTTCTGAATAGTTCACCGCATTCGGGCCGTCACCTGAGTCAGTCTCCCGGTTCGCCATGAACTTCGTCATACGCATTGAAGCTGAGATACCAGCGAACCGGCCCATTACTGCGGGACGTCCTTCCAGCGAGGCGTTCTCAGGACCTCGAAGTCCCATGATCGAACAGTGTTCATATACGGCGATGCGAAAGCCGAATTCGGCCTCGATCGTTACGGTGCCTGACGAGATCCGCTTGTATTTCATTGTTCGCGAAGTACCCGCCGCGACCTGCGAGCCGTTCGTGAGATGTTCGAGAAAGTCGAGCGCGGCCGGGGCGGTGGCGGGGGTGCGGCGAAGATCGTGGCACGCACGCTTACCTATGCGCTGACTCACCGGATAAGTCCGTACGGAGGTCTTCTTCGCGCCCGCAAGCCATCGCTGGAGGGATCGCCGAAGCGCTTATCGCGACGGCGGGCGGCCTCGCCGTTGCCATCGTTGCGCTGTTGCCGTTCAACTATCTGAACGCGCAACTGGAGCGACGCTCGCGACCACATTCAGGACGCCGCCACCCACCTCGAGCTCCACTTGGCAAGCATAGGGAAGAGCGGGTCACGCCCTCCAGGACCGCGAACTCGCCGAGAGCATGAAGATCCCGTCCCCCAGGGCCGCGCGCAAAGCGCGAATCGAGATCATCCCGCTCATTGACATCATTTTCTTTCTGCTCGCGACCTTCGTCATGATGTCGCTGTCCATGATCAAGAATCGCGGCATTCCGGTAAACCTTCCCGTCGCGTCCTCCGGACGTCGCACAGGAGCGCAAGGACTACGCGGCCATCACCGTGACCGCGGAAGGCGATCTCTATTTCAACAAGGACTCTGTAAGCCTTGAGGGAATTATTGAGCGACTCAAGACTCTGAAGGACCTACATGGGGATCCGCGAGTGTTCATACACGGCGATGCGAAAGCGGAATTCGGCCTTGCTGTTTCCGTGCTTGACGAGATCCGGAAACTCGGGATCACGAAGGTGGCCATCGAGACAAAAAGCCGTTAGTGGCATGCTCGCTCAGTCGAGAGCGGCCGGGCCGGGCACGGGAGAGCGGAAGCGGGAGGCGCCTTTGCTAGTTGACCCAGGTGCACGGGCCTATGTCGTCAGCGCACTCCTGGCGATCGGAATTCACGCCTGGTTCCTGTTTGTCTGGCCGAAAGGTCTTGGCTTTGAGCCCGCGGAATACGGAGTGGTGAGAGGCGAATCGGCCATCGAAGTGGCGCTCGTTGCGGCACCGCCCGCCTCCGAGGAATTGCCTGTCGATGCGGAAGAAACCACTCAGCCGCCTGAACATGTTGAATCGCACCAAACGATGCCCACTGTCAACGAGGAGCCCCTGCCACCAACGCCAACTCCACCCCCTGACGCAGTGCGGGAAGTGATCCAACAAGAGCACGTCCAGCGGCAGCCGACGCCTGCACCGGCCCCAGCCAAGCGAAAATCGACATCCAACGCACGCAAAGACTTTCCCTTGGGCGCCAGAAACAGCGCGGGGACAGGGAACCAGGCGGCATCGGCCAATGCGACCTCCGGAAGCCGGATGACTCAGGTGGCATATCTTTTCAATCCCCACCCGTCTTACCCCGAACTCGCGCGAAAGGCTGGCCACACTGGGGTCGTCATCCTGCGCGTTTCAGTGAGCGAGCGTGGAAGAGTTTCCGCGTTGCAGGTCGTCAAATCCTCCGGCCACGCGCTACTTGACGATCGCGCTCGAACTACCGTTTTGCGTTGGACTTTCAAGCCTGCACGGCGTGACGGAAGACCCGTTTCCACACAAGTGGAAGTTCCGATTCGCTTCAGCCTGGATCGCTGAGATATCGTTCCGTCACGCTCCAAGTGGAGCGTCGGAAATTCGGGGTGCGACCTGCCTTCGAATCCATTCTCCGGCGAGATCAAGGATCGTGACCAGGCCCAGAATAAAGATCAGCACCGCCGCAAAGCGATCCCATTGATAGTATTCCTGATAGATGTGGAGCAGCACGCCGACGCCTCCCGCTCCCACATAGCCCACGATCGAAGCGGAACGAATGTTGTATTCTAGCATCCATAACGAGGAGCTCCATACCAACGGACGCGCATGGGGCCAGAGTCCATGTTGGAAAGCCTGGATGCGTCCCGCGCCGATCGCGCGCAATCCCCGCGCAACTTCGAGATCAACCGATTCGAAGGCGTCGCTGAAGAACTTGCCAAGGTAGCCGAGGCTATAGAACGTGAGCCCGACGACACCTGCCAGCGGATGCGGGCCGACGATCGCGACAGCGATAAGAGCCCAGATGAGGCTTGGAATGGTGCGAATACAGTTCATTGCCATTCGCGCTATCGCCACCAGCCAGCGAGGTGACAGGGTCAATGATCCAGCAACTGCAAGCGGAAAGGCCAGGACGACTGAAAAGAACGTTGCCATCACCGCGATCTGCACCGTTTCGGCCAATGCTTTGAGGATCTGGCCGGTGACCGAAAAGTCCGGCGGAAAGAAGCGCTTGAGGAACCGGATCAGATTTGCGGCATGATCCAGGTCGCGTCCCGAACCGCGCATCGCGGGAAGCGAAGCCAAAATCGCGATAAGGAAGACCAGGAGCGAAACGGTCGTGACGTTCAGCCGTTGATGCCAGCCAAGCCGGGGCAGGCCTTCCGGCTCTTTGTCCGCGCGGCTCCCTTTATCCGCCCGCGGCATTGGCATGGTCGCCATCGAGGGCACGGACGGTCCATCGCTCCGGCTGATTGGGGTTCAGGCTGATGACAATATCGGCGAAGTGTTCGCACCAGATCTCTGGTCATGGAGCACACACAGCGACCGTGCGTGATTCTCGGCGGGCTTGCTGCCGAAGAATCTCCAGGACGTGAAAGGTGAGATCCGGATCAAGATTGGACACCGGTTCGTCGGCGAGGAGCACCTCGGGTTCCTGGAAGAGAGCTCGAGCCAGCGCCGCCCGTTGTTGCTCGCCCCCGGAAACCTCCGCGGCGCGCCGGTAAACGCACGTCGCGAGCCCCAGGTGGCTGAGGAGCTCGAAAGCCTCGGATCGATCAGAGCGTGGAAAGCCGGCAATCGTGCGCCACCACGGATATCTTCCGAGACGTCCGCAAAGCACGTTGTGAAGGAGCGTTCCATTCCCGATGAGCAGAAAATTCTGAAAGACAATGCCCAGACGCTTGCGAAAGTCGGGCGGCGAATGGCGGCAGCCTTGCGCGCACTGGAAGGTAACCTCTCCCTCTGAAGGCGCCACGCTGCCCGCCAGACATCCGAGCAGGCTGGTCTTTCCGGCTCCGGATGGCCCTACGATCGCGAGAAACTTTCCCCGCGGCATTTCGAGGTCCATCCCGCGAAAAAGCCATCGCCCCCGCCTTTTCAATCCGACTCCGCGAAGCGTGGCCTGTCGAGGCTCGAAGGTCATTCGCTGCCGCGCTTGGCCAGCGCAATTGATTCCTTCAGGGAGCCGAGATGCGCTCCGGCGTCGACTTCCACAAGCTTGGAGGTAAATACGCGATCGCGAAGTTCTGGATTCTCCTGGTCCATCGCAAGCAGCGCATGTGCGCAAAGCCGTCCGGTCCGCATCCGAGATTCCGGAACGAATCGCGATGACATGTGTGGGCACGGGACCTTGCTCTGCGAGGCGTCGCAGCTTCTGGCGCTGCTCCGCCGTCAAATGCTTGTCCTTGTCGAGAACATAGTAGCTGACCGCGGCTGCTTCTGCGTCGCCGCTGAGAACGCGTTCGACCGCTGACACGTATCCGGAACCGAACCACACGTTGCCTGCGCCGAAGAATTCCTCGGCCTTTCCCGAATCCGAAACGAGGTTTTTCTGACGAAGGTCCCAAAGCGGAATCACGTATCCCGAGGTGCTCGTCCTGCCTGAGAATGCAATGGGTTTTCCCTTGAGATCGGCGATGGATTGATACGGCTTGTCTTTGAGCGTGACCCAGTAGCTCTGATAGGAAGTCTTACCGTCTATCTCTCCCGCGAGCAGAATGCTCGCGGTTTGCTGGTTGATGGCATTGAGCATGTCCGTGGCGCTGAGATAGGCGAGATCGATCGTGCCATTGCTCAATCCCTCGAGGATGACGGCGGCTGAAAGAGGCACAATCACCTCAACAGGCTTACCCAGCGTTTTGGAGAGGTGCTTCGAAAGCTCCGTGCGCTCCGCAATCATGGCATCGGGATCCTTGTCCGGCTTCAGGGCGACAACCACCTTCGAAAGAGCGATCGGAGACGCCGCGCGCATTTGCGGGATCATCCAAAGCAAGGCAAGCAAGGATATCGAGATACGGGCCGAGAATTTCATGGCACTTCTACTCCTACTGAGACCTAGTCTCAGATCAAGCAGCTTTCCTCGGCGAAGGCTCGAATCCCTCGTCAAGAAGGGCGAGAACCTTGTCTTCGCGGCGGGGCTTTTCTCAACACGGCTGGTTTGATAACTGTGTCGGATGGTCCAGCCGTCCGACCGCATGCCTGCCAGCCCGACGCAGCTTTCGGTCTGGCCGGTGGCTATCGGGGGAGTGATTGGCATTCTCGTCGGGTTGTTTCTTGGCGACTACGCGCATCTCATTCGCCCGGTTGGGGAGGTTTACGTGCTCCTTCTGGAAGTTGCCGTATATCCTTACCTCATCTGTTCGCTGCTTCATGGGCTCGGGAGCATGGCGCCCGCGCAGGCATGGAGGCTATTTCGTTCGGGTTGGAAATTCTATGTCGCCCTCTGGGGAATCACGTTTGGACTGCTAATTCTGCTGGCTCACGGCATACCTCAAGCGTCTTCGATAAGTTTGGTTGCGGATGCCGCCGAAAAGGGTTCTCCAGGCCTCCTCGAGATTCTTATTCCGAGCGACCCATTCACAGCGCTGTCGAGGAACTACGTGCCGGCCGTGGTGCTCTTCTGCCTCTTTTACGGCGCCACCCAACGCCTGGCCAGGGCCTGTGGCATCGAAGATCCGGATACCGGAGAGATCGTGCGCACAAACATTTCGGTAGCCTACCCGCTGGGCCAGCTCGGGAATTTCGATCCTGAGCTCAGCAGTCTGTTGACGTCTCTTTCACCAGACTCGATTCCGCCGCACCCGCTTGCGCAGGGTCTTCGTGTGACTTCTCCGTATTCAAAGCTAGGCGAACTAGGGTGGGCTATAACTCGGCATCATACCGTGCTGCTACCGGAAACTCCCGCGGGGAATTGGTCGGTTGCCCGCGACGATCCAAAGCCCCGGTGGTCCATTCTCAGGGACGTGTTGGAGTTGGACGCAAGTCACCGGCGCCCTCCGCGGCTGCGATGCGCCAGATGACAGTAGAAGGGCGGCCTGAATCGGGGGCCGCCTCGTCCTTCTTTCCGTCTTTAGCAGTGAATCGAGGACGAGGGCGCACGTGCCTTCTAAGCGACCGCCGCGGCAGAACCGTCTCGCCTGAAACGGCGCAGGAGAAACAGAATCAATCCGCCCGCTGAGATTCCGCCGAGCACGGTCGAAGGCTCGGGAACAACTGTTGGCGTCGGATTTCCCGGAGTGCCACCCGGCGGCGTCGTGTCCGGTATGTTTGCCGTAATTGAACCGATGAGCTCTGCGGACGCTGCACCGCCCTTGATTCTCGGAATGATTTGCACCGGCTTGGAAACGAGGGCAAGGCCTACTACGCGCTGATTCTTTTCACGTGCGGGCGTAGCGATGAAGCACTGCGATTCGCTGCGGCCGTTGACCGGCAAGAGTTGTTGCCCGAGCTGCGCGCAACACTCGACCAAGTCTTCTGATGTCTCTCAGCCGCAAGCGCTGGGATATCCGGGCGGAAAGAGCTTTTCGAAAAGCTCCGAAAACTCCGAAACCCGGTAAGGATCTTCGGGTTAAATCGACAAATGGCTAAAGCACGCCCTATGAAGACTGCAGTTACTCCCTTCGACAGGCTCGTTGAGCAGCATTATGTAGAAATCTATCAGATGGCGGTTGACCTGGTTTCCGACCCGTTGGCCGCCGCAAGGGTTACGGATCGTGCCCTTCGCCGCGCGCAAGACCTGATGTCTAGGCAAAGCAACACGACCATCACTCGCCGCACCCTCACGAAGATCGTCTATCTGGAAGGCGCAGCGGATAGCCTTCGGGTGGCAACAGCTTAGGACGCTTCTCCAGAGGGGTCGCATGGCGCTTATTATTCCAGGGCTCGCTTCTACAGTTTCGTGATCCGGTAGGTGCGCGGCGTGACCCCCGACGACATTTCATCGAGGTAACGAAATCCTGCCCGGCCCCGCGGACTCGAGAGATGCTCGGTCGCGGCTGCCACGATCTCGCGCCTCGGAGTTGCCAGCGCCCGTTGAATGATAAATCCATCTCGGGCTTGCATGAAGACCAGGACCGCGTAGCGAGTTCTCAGATCCACGGGTGTTTCGGCGTGAGGAACGCCGCTGGGCATCACACAGATTTCCCCAGTTCTCAAACGAAAGTTCTCGGCAGGGCATTCGAAATCGGTGCATCCTCCGGTCTGGATAAATAGTTCGGGCGTGGTATGAAAGAAAGAGCCGCTTCGTCGTTGAAAAAGCCCCAATTGCCGGGGAATATGAGCCTTCAACCGGCCCGCATGCAGCGAAGCGATTACTTGCCTCAAGGTCTTGAGCAATCGCAAGCATCAGGTCGGATTTTTATCTTTAATCGCAGACAAATGCCATTCGCTGCGATTGATGCAGGAGATGAACGTGGCATAGTTCAAACAGAAAATTTGTATGTCCACTTCGTTAAACGTTACCGTCTGGGGCGAGTTCCGCCACGAGAAGAAGAACCCCAAAGTCGCAGAGATCTATCCGCAAGGCATGCACGAGGCGATCGCCGGCTTCATTCGCAAAGAGCCTGGCTTCGAAGTTCGCACCGCGACCCTCGATGAGCCGGAGCACGGCCTGCCGGAGTCTGTGCTCGACGAGACCGACGTGCTCCTTTGGTGGGGCCACATGGCCCACGGTGACGTCAAAGACGAGGTGGTCGAGCGTGCCAAGACGCGTGTCCTGGAGGGCATGGGCCTCATCGTCTTGCACTCGGGTCATTACTCCAAGCTCTTCAAGGCGCTGATGGGCACGACCTGCTCGCTCAAGTGGCGTGAGGCCAATGACAAAGAGCGCCTCTGGAACGTTCTTCCCACCCATCCCATCGCGCAGGGTATTGGCGAGTACTTCGAGGTTCCTGCCGAGGAAATGTATGGCGAACCTTTCGAAATTCCCACCCCCGACGAACTGATCTTTATCTCCTGGTTTACCGGCGGCGAGGTCTTCCGCAGCGGCTGCACGTGGTATCGCGGCAATGGCCGGATCTTCTACTTTCGCCCCGGCCATGAGACCTACCCCTCCTACCACCACCCGCAAGTTCAACACATAATTACCAATGCGATCCATTGGGCGCGTCCTACCGTGCGGATCGCTGACGCCTGCCCGAATGCCGATCCCATCGAGCCGCTTCCGGACGATCCCGAAGCGCGACTCCGTTCAACAGTCGGCTACAAATAATCGCGATCCCATCGATCAAAAAGAATGAGTAAGAAAACTGTGCGCCTTGCCATTCTCGGCACCGGCCGGATGGCCGACTATCACGCCGAGAGATTCCAGAAGATCAAGAACATTCAGATCGTCGCTGCAGTCGACGTCGATGCGATCCGCGCCAAGGCTTTCTGCGATAAGCACGGGATTCCTGCTTCGTATCCCAATGTGGAGGAATTGCTGAGACATCCCGAGATCGACGCAGTGAGCAACGTAACGCCCGACGCGTTTCACGCCCCGCTCTCGATTCAGTGTCTCAAGGCTGGCAAGCATGTTCTCTGCGAGAAGCCACTGGCCCTCAACTATGCGGATGCTCTCCGCATGGTCGGCGCGGCGCGCAAGGCCGGCGTTATCAACATGATCAATTTTTCGTATCGCGACTGGCCCTGCATCCAGGCCGTTTCAGCCCTCGTGCAGCGTGGGGCCCTGGGCGAGATGCGGCACGTAGAGGCAAGCTACCTTCAGTCGTGGATTTCGAGCAAGATCTGGGGCGACTGGCGCACGACGCCGACCTGGCTGTGGCGTCTCTCGACAAGCCATGGCAGCAAGGGCGCTCTCGGCGACATCGGCGTGCACATCATCGACTTTGCCACATATCCCGTCGGCCATATCTCGTCGGTGTACTGCCATCTGAAGACGTTCCGCAAGGCCCCGCGCGACCGGGTGGGCGAGTATGTTCTCGACGCCAACGACTCCGCCGTTCTTTGTATTGAGTTTAAGAATGGCGCGCTGGGCACCGTACATACCACGCGCTGGGCTGGCGGACACATCAACCGCCTCTATCTCAAGGTTTCCGGCACCAAGGGTTCCGTTGAAATCGACTCCGAGCGCACGACCGACGGCTACCGCATCAGTATCGGCAAGGATCTGGACAAGGGGATCTGGAAAGACATGGTCGCGGCGCCGGTTCCCAATATCTACCAGCGATTCATCAAGTCCATCCTGACCGGCAACCAGGACCAGCCGGACTTCGCTCGCGGGGCGGAAGTTCAGAAAATTCTTGACGCCTGTTTCAAATCCGACGCGGAGCGCAGACCTTTGAGGATCTGAACGGGAAGAGCGAGAGGGCGGATTTGCCCCGGCTACGCCAGAGGCCTCTCCCAGTTGCCCGACTTTGCCGATCGGAAAATTGCTTCAATAACCGCCATGTTTCCGATTGAGCCCTCCAGAGGGACAGGCAATGGCGTGTTCTGCCGAATGCTTTGCGAAAATAGGTCTCCCTGAGCGGTGTATTGGTCGCAAACAGGGAACTCCAGAATCTCCGCTGCCTGCCCCGAGAAATCGGCGCCGTCATCGACGAAGATGCGGCAAGGCTTGTCGGGCGGTGCATTGAAGGGAATTTCCACCTCGATTCTCTTCTCCGTTCCCAGGATCTGCACTCGCTGATAGGGAACGAATTGTGTGCTGCAGGTGAAGACGCAGTGCCCGGAGGGAAAATCCAGCATCGCGGAGGTCATGACGTCGGTCCGCAACTCGTGGTCGTAGTCGATCAGCCCGCAAACTCGCCGCGGCTCTTCGTCAAAGATAAGTCGGGAAGTGTAGATGAGATAGCAGCCAATATCCATCAGCCCACCGCCGCCATATTCGAGGATATTGCGAATATTCTTCGGATCGCGATTAAAGTAGCTAAAGCAACCTACCACAGATCGGACTTTGCCAATGCGTTCCTCCCTGATGAGCTCGAGAACCTTGCGCCATTGAGGATGCGTGCGAACCATGAAGGCTTCACCGATTCTCACGCCGGTGCGATCTCGTGTCTCGAGCAAGGATCGAGCCTCCTCGACCGTCAGGCTGATCGGCTTCTCGCAAAGCACATGCTTTCCTGCTTCGGCAGCCTTTATTGACAGGGGAACGTGGAGGTGGTTGGGCAGGGGATTGTAGATGGCCTCCACATCCGGGTCGGCAAGAAGCTCCTCATAAGACCCGTAAGCTTTTTGGATTCCAAGCTCAGCCGCAGCTTGTTTCGCTCTCCCGAGGTCTCGCGAAGCAATTGCCACAATCTCCGACCACTCACCGCGCTGCATGGCGGGTATGACTTTTCTCGTCGCAATATTCGCGACGCCGATCACACCCCATCTCACCTTTGTTTTCATGAATTGGAGTCTGTTGAAAGAACTCCCGCCTGTCACGCGCGGGATTGCCTCTCCCATCTCGACGGACTTCTGTCATCCATCCGGGAACTGTGTAATCTCGCCACATGAGTGAACCTCGCCTGCCTCGATGCACCGTCGTTGATCACCCTCTCGTGAAAGCGAAAGTCACGATTCTCCGGAACAAAGACACACCGACGGAGCTATTCCGGCGCACGCTCCACGAACTCACCGCCTTGCTGGCGTTTGAAGCCACGCGCGACCTGGAGGTCACGGAGGTTGATGTTGAGACCCCGCTTGAGCGCTGCAAAGGGCATCGAATTTGCAGGGAATTGACAATTGTGCCAATTCTCCGTGCGGGACTTGGAATGGCGGAGGCCATGCTTCACGTGCTGCCCCAGGCGAGGCTGGGCCACGTTGGCACCTATCGTAACGAGAGAACCTTCGAGCCAATGAGCTACTACTTCAAGGCCCCGCTTGATCTCAAGGATTCCGATGTGTTTCTCGTTGATCCCATGCTTGCCACCGGCAACAGCGCGGCGGACGCCACGGAAAAGCTAAAGGCCGGTGGTGCCAGGCGCATTCGTCTGATCGCCCTGCTTGGCTGTGTAACAGGCGCGAAGTTGTTCCACAGTCAACATCCCGAGGTGCCCATCTTTCTTGCGGCGCTGGACAAGAAGTTGAACGAGAAAGCCTACATCGTGCCGGGACTCGGTGACGCCGGGGATCGCTATTGCGAGACCTGAGGCGTTTGCTCCGCCGCCGCGCCTTTCGCGGTGAACTCCGCTTACCCAAGATCCAGGATGAAGCGGGCGATATCGTCCGCAGCCGTCGGCCGGCTGAGGGATGAGGCGGCTTGGTGCCATCCCATCCACTCTCGCGCACCATCAGCGAAGGCGTTGCCCACGGCCGCGGAAATTTCCAGCGGAGTGGTGGCCAGCGCGCCGGCTTTTCTATCGAGAATGAGGCGGGCGTTTCCTTCCTCCTGTCCAGGGACGATCTGGGTGATGATCATCGGAATTTTCGCGGCGAGGGCTTCCTGAACGGTTGCGCCCCCCGCCTTGCTGATGAGCAGATGGCTCTCCGCCATTAGGCGCGGCATCTCCGGAGTCCAACCTAGAACATCGAACCTCTTTCTGGTCTCATCCGAAATGGCGGAGAGCCTGCGTGCGAGGTCGTAGTCACGCCCGGCGGTCACTGTGAGGGTCACATCTTCCAGAAGCAGCAGACGCCTGACGATTTCAGGCGCCATCTGGCGTCCCGAATTGATCACATAGAGAATGCGCCAGTGATTGTCCGACGGCGGAATCGAGCGCGATCCGTTCAAGCTTGCGAAGATCCTAGGAACTGGAAATCCGAGGATACGGATCTTCTGATGCGGTATGCCGGCTTTCAGGAGGACGTCCGCAGTCGGCTCATTCGCGACGAGGAAATAGTCGCTGTAGCTGCGGTACCACACCGAGTTCACAGTTAGGGAATCGGTGATGATCGTCACCGTTCGGAATGGACGCCTGAGCCTCCTGCGGTAGACGAAATCAAGGAGGTGGTTGCAGCCAGGATAGGTGGAAACGATGACCGAGGGGCGCAGCTCCGCGATGAGACGTGACGTGCGGCGAGCAGCGGCACCATAGACGCCGATATGCTGTTCAACGATCCGGGTGCGATCGAGCATCTCGAAGGCCTTCCTCCACAGTGCGGGAAAGCGGTTGATAATGGCGAGATATCCTTTTTGAGCGAGACGATTGGTCCAGCCGTAGGCTTCGAGGAAAACATCGCTGATAACGACATTCATCCGGGGCGCGGCTGCTGCGATAGCCTCGCCGAGATTTCGGGCTGCGGCGTTGTGGCCCTCACCAAATCCGGCGGTGAGAATCAGCAGCGAGTTCACAGCCAGTTCTTACGTTTGAAAAAGAGAATCATTCCCGCGGCAATGCAGGCCATGGCTCCAAGACAAAGAAGGTAGCCGAAGGGCCAGTTAAGTTCGGGCATGTTCCAGGGGTGTTCGGTGTTGAAGTTCATTCCGTAGACACCGGCGAGGAAGGTCAGCGGAATGAAGATGCTCGAGATAACGGTCAGCACCCGCATGATCTCGTTTGTGCGGAAGCTAAGGCTCGAGAGGTAAATATCCATCAGGCCCGCGGCGAGATCGCGATAGCTCTCGAGAATGTCTATGATCTGGGTGGAGTGGTCGTAACAGTCCCGAAGAAAAATTTGTGTTTCCTTCGAGACAAGGCCGGAATCATCGCGGATGAGCGTGTTGAAAATCTCCCGCTGCGGCCAAGCGGTGCGGCGCAGTTGGAGAAGAAGGCGCTTGGTTTCATAGAGTCTCCGTAGAGTTTCGCGCGACGGCTTGCGCAACAACTCGGCTTCGATCTTCTCGACCGATTCACCGAGCGTCTCCAGGATCGGATAAAACTGGTCCACCGTCGCGTCAAGCAACGCGTAGGCGAGGTAGTCGGCCTTCATGTTGCGAGCGTAGCCGCGACCCGCGCGCAGACGGGAACGAACCTGCTCGAAAACATCGTGTTCGCTTTCCTCCTGAATCGTCAGCACATACGATTTGCCGAGAAAAACGCTTAGCTGCTCGAGGGCAACTCGCCCGTCGACTTCATAGATCATCTCGCTGACGATAAAGAAATGGTCAGCGTATTGCTCCACCTTTGGACGCTGCGTAGTGTTCAGGACGTCCTCCAGAGCCAGCGGGTGGATATTGAACGTGTCCCCAAGTTTGCGGAGCAGCTCGACGTCGGACAAATCGTCCACGTTTATCCAATTGATCTTTGAGGGATCGAAGCGCCGCATCAGGCCTTCGAAGGTGTCGAATTCCTCCTCGAAAATCGAATCGCCGTCGTACTGGATGAGGGTGAGAACGGGGGCTCCGGTGCCGGCCTTTGGCTTCGCAACTAACGTCGCCGGGGGGGTGCCCGGGGCGTGATACTTCATGCGGATCATGCGATTTCTAACCCGCCCCAACGATCGAGCTTCTGGTAACCCAAAAATGATCGAACCCCGCCGGCAGCACAGTTGAGGGAGTGCCTGCTTCAGTAAGGCGACCGATTTCCGTCAACCGCACGCCGGGAAACGTTTCCTTCCAGCCGCGTCGCAGTCGGC
This sequence comes from uncultured Verrucomicrobiae bacterium, assembly GCA_963784465.1. Lineage (GTDB taxonomy): Bacteria > Verrucomicrobiota > Verrucomicrobiia > Chthoniobacterales > Terrimicrobiaceae > DASTFP01. The sequence goes on along the minus strand of CAWASQ010000041.1, from coordinate 17,147 downwards.
CGGCCAGCCGCGGAGCGACGGCAAGCAGCAACTCGTAGTCCTCGCCGTCGCACAACGCGTGGTTGCTGTCGCAACCACGCGTTCTCGGCAGCGCAGCGAAGTCAATCTCAAAGCCGCATTTGCTTGCCCCAGCTAGGCGCGGAAGATCGGTCGCAAGACCGTCGCTCAAGTCCATCATCGCGCGAGCATATCCATGGGCGCCGAGCCAGCGACCCTCCGCAACGCGGGGGACGAAATCCAGATGGCGTCCGCGAAGGGAGCCGCCGAGAGTTCCCGTCACAAACAGGAGATCGTTGGGCTGGCCGCCGGAACGGGTGATTAGGCGCCCCGTCTCAACATGTCCGACGAGCGAGACGGACACCGCGGCTCTCACCGAGCGGGAAGTTTCACCTCCGACGATGCCTACGCCGAAGTGCGCCGCGGCCTTGATAAGGCCCTTATAAAACGACTTCCAGTAGGAAACGGTTCGATCTTGAGGCGACATGATGCTGACCAGGGCATGAAGTGGCTCTCCGCCCATTGCGGCGACATCGCTCAAGGGGCGGCAGAGGGCTTTCCATCCAACCCTCTGCGGTTCATCCTCGGGCAGATAGTGGATGGTCTCGACGACGCAATCGGTTTTCAACAAGAGCAGTTGGCGGATTCCGTAGCCCCGGACGACCGCGCAGTCGTCGCCGGGCCCCACGACGGTGCCTCGCCCCGGCGGGAGATCGGCGAGAAGGATGTCTAATAGACCGTCTTCGCTCACGTCCTGCAGTTTCACTGGAGAGATTCCGGCCATGCGAGAGTGAGGATCACCGTTATGCTGTTGAAAAGGGCATGCATCAGGATCGGAGCCCAAAGCGATCCTGTGCCTTCGTAGACGAGAGTCAACGCGACAGCGAGCACGAAAAGACCGGCTAGCGACGGGATATGCGCATGAATGGCTGCAAACACGCAGGCGCTGATTACCAGCGCCCACCACCGTCCGGCGTAGCGCCGGAGCACTCCGAAAACATAACCCCGAAAAATCAACTCCTCTGAAATCGGCGCGATAAGGACGGCGGTCAAAATCAGCAAGAGTCTGTCGTGCCAGCCCGCGTGGTCCGCCAGAAATCGCAGCAACGGCTGAGGCTGAGCCTCTGCTCCTGAAAAACGAAAGCTCAACGAATGAACAAAGTAGATCGCCGGCAAGGCGGCGACCAGTCCGTAGCAAGCCGCACGCATATTCTGCTTCCAGGGGACACCGCGCAGGCCGAAAAGATCGACGGGATCCCGGCCTCGCAGGACGAGGAAGCAGAGGAGAAAGACGAGCAGGAGAAATGAAAAGATCGCCCCAATGATGAGCAACTGAGTGTTTACGACCAGCACCCTGTTCGCTGAACCGACGATGTTGGTCAGAAACCAAAGCACCAGAACACTGGCGAAAATGGCATCGGGTGTCCCGTAGGACTGACGGTCGGTCCTCGATTTGGAGGGTAGATCCGATTCGCGGGCGACGCGGAGATAGTAAACTACGCTGGCCAGGCTCAGCACCCCGGAGAAGAGGAATTCCATTTAGTCTTCTAAGGAGCGAAGAAAGAAGGGAGCAGATAGACGCGACCAGGCTCCAGGCGAGGGAACTTTTCGAGAATGTCCAGCTTGAACGACGGCGCCTGCGTCTCGCTAAACATTCGCAGCAGGCTGGCCAGTGTGATCGCGCGCTTGTAGCGGACAACGCGCGCCCCGGGAGCGCCGCCAAGTTCGCCCGCCTTTTCGTAGGCGTCCTCGATATAACCAAGTTGATTGACCAGTTTAGCCGCATAGGCATCGGTTCCGCTCATTATCCGTCCATCCGCAACGCCGCTTCTCAAGGCTTTCTCATCCAGATTGCGGGCCTTGGCCACGATTCCGACAAAACGGTCATAGCTCTGCATAACAAGCCCTTCCACGTAGGCTTTTTCCTCGGGAGTCATCTCGCGCGCCCCGTTAAGCATGTCCTTAAACTTGCCGCTCTTGAAAACGACGGCTTCGAGCCCAATTTTTCCGAAAAGGTCGCGGTAGTTGAGCGTCGAAATGATGACCCCGATCGAACCGGTGAAGGTTGTCGAGTTGCACATGATGTAGCTCGCTCCGCAAGCTGCGTAGTAAGCGCCTGAGGCTCCGATCGAATTGAAGTAAATGACCGAAGGCTTCTCCTTGCTGAACTCCCGAAGGCTGTTGTAGAGCACATCGGACGCGGTGATCTCGCCGCCCGGGCTGTCGACCGAGATCACCACCGCCTTGACCTGGGCGTCCGCCCGCGCCTGCTCGAGAGCATTCTTGAATCCCTGCACCGTATCCTCTCCAAGCGGACTCGCCTCGCCATGCGCGATGAGGCCTTCGAGACTAATCACAGCGATCTTCGGGCCAGGCGTTATCCCGTCCCTGACTACCACCTCCTCAAAATGCCTTTCGCGCAGCGTCTTGACCGTCGCAACGTTTGCGGCTCCTCTAACGCCAAAAAGCGCAGCGAAAAGCAGCAGATTGACGAACATGCTCGCACAGACGGCGAGAAAAAGGGCAATGATCACACAGCCGGACTTTTTCATTTTGACGAGCCGCTACGCTGCCTCATATCGGAAGCTGCCTCAAGCGGTGATTTTCATGTCATGTTAACATCAATTCCGCCCTGTGAATAACTTGGGAAGAAAAGCGAGCGCCTTGAAAGACTTGTTCACCGGCCGACTGTGAATGACCCAGGAGTCGCCTTCCAGAAGTCAATGACTCGGACAGAAATCCAAAAGGCCCTCGAGCTTCTCGGCTCGCGTCCGCGCCAAAGTCTTGGGCAGAACTTTCTCCACGACAAAAACCTTGCGCGCTGGATCGTCGCCCAACTCGACATCAAATCGGGCGAACACATCGTGGAGATTGGTCCCGGGCTTGGTGCGCTCACCGGGTTGCTAACGGGCTACGACATTTCTCTCACGCTGATCGAAAAGGATCGTCGAATGGTCAAATGGTTGCGCGAAAATCTCGATACCCGGCGCGTGGAACTGTTCCACGATGATGCGCTCAATATCGATCTCCGAAAGCTCTATGGCAAGGGACCGGTCAAGGTCATAGGAAATCTCCCGTACTATGTCTCGACGCCATTGATCGCCAAATATACGTCGGCCCTCTCACCCGCATCAATGCTTGTTCTAACGCTTCAAAAGGAGGTTGCCGAGCGACTCGTCGCCCTGCCGCGCACTAAGCAGTTTGGCGCGATGACGGTATGTGCCTCGCGTCGATGGACGATACGTTGCGCAAAGAAATTTCCTCCCTCGGTTTTTCATCCCCAGCCCCAGGTTGCTTCGGCCGTCGTTGTCTTCGAACGGAAAGCGCCGGGCTGTATCGCACCGTGTGATGAGGTCCTTTTCGAAAAACTTGTGCGCCGCGGTTTTTCTGAACGACGCAAGCAACTGCGCAATCTCCTCATCGAGCAAAAACACCGTTGGTCAGAACTATGCGCCGCTCTGGGCGTGGAGGAAACTGTCCGCGCGGAGGAGCTTTCCCTTCCCCAATGGGAGAGGCTTTCTCAGTTGATACGACCGGCGAAGGCTCAGCATGGCGAGGAATTGTTCTGCGTGGTGGACGCGCGGGACCGCGTGATTGGCTCTGAATCGCGCGATCAGGTCCATGTGAATAACCTGCGTCATCGAGCGATTCACGTCCTTATCTTCAATCGGCTCGGAGAGGTCTTCCTCCAAAAGCGCTCGATCTGGAAAGATACCAACCCCGGCAAATGGGACTCGTCGGCGGCCGGCCACGTCGACGCGGGAGAGTCCTACGAGGAGGCCGCCCGGCGCGAACTTCGCGAAGAGATCGGAATCGACTGTCCGATCGAGAGGATCGCAAAGCTGCCGTGCTCAGGGGCCACCGGTTGGGAGTTCATTGAAGTCTTTCGCGGCGCGCATGAAGGGCCCTTCGAACCCGCGCCCCTCGAACTGGAGACCGGCGCCTTCTTTCCGCTCGATCAGATTCGGAACTGGGTCGAACGCAGTCCCGAGGATTTCAGTCCGGTATTCGCGATGTGCCTCCATCTATTGCCAAAGAAGGACTAGTTCTTTTCAATTGCGACTCGACCTCACCACGGAGATATTAGCCAGCTCTTGCCCGATGGTGTAACGGTAACACAGAGGCCTTTGGAGCCTTTATTCATGGTTCGAATCCATGTCGGGCAGCTCTCTGTAAAAGCCTGGAGGGCATCACCTTGCCTATAACGCCATGGAATGCCAGGGAACCACAAAAGATTGACAAAGTAGCATAAAGTGGCAGACCATGGCAGACCATGCGCAGCATCAAGGTCGTCAAAGCCTACGGAACCAGCCACGCCCATTCATGGTCGCCGTGCCCGCCAATGTCACGGGCACCAAGCGCGTCGCAAAGGCGCTCTTCGCGGATCGTGAGAAGGCGCTGGCATACGTCATCCGCATTCAAGCAGCAAGGCTTCCTGGGCGTGGAAGGCCAGGACGCAAGCCGGTGGCGGAGGTGCACGCTTGGCGAATGCGCCGCGCTTGTAGCTCGCCCGCCTTGAGCGCACCCGCCAGCGTTCTTCCAAGCCGGCAGGTGCTGAACCGCCTGGTGGCCCGTCATGGCACGTGCGCCAATTGACGCTGTAGGCCATCGAGAACTCGACGCGTGGTTGAGATCGTTTGCCGGGGTTGTCGCCCGTCACGGCCACAACCACTGGCGGGTCACCCGGAGATTCTTCGCGTGGTGCCTGGACTTCCTCGAAGTGATCCCACGCAACCCGATGAAGCGACTGCAGGAACGCCGTCTCGAACACCAGGACCCCGAGATGCTTACGCCGGACCAAATGCGGGCGTGCCTTGCATCGCGAAGCCGTGCCGGCGTTTGACCGCCTACCTTGCGCTTGGGCGGCTTCGCCGGACTTCGCACGGAGGAGATCCTGCGGTGGCCCGTGGGCAAAGACATTGATTGGGACGCTGGCGAAATCTACGTGCGCAACCCGAAGAAGGTTGCCGGCTGGAAACCGCGGAACGTTGAAATCTTGCTGGCCTGACGGCGGCACCTTGAACCCGTGGCGCCGGCCAGCGGCAAGGTGCTGCCAGGCGGGCAGCGCACCTTGTATTTACTGCGCCGCGGCCTCATGGATGAACTGGCCTGGCCGGCGTGGCCGCGCAACACCTTGCGGCATTCCTTCAAAAGCTACCACCTGGCGCAGTGGCAGGATCGGGGCAAGCTGGCAGAGCAAATGGGCCACAGCCACACGGACATGACGCGCTACACCTACGGCAGCCCGCAGACGTGTGCCGCGGCCGCCGCCTGTGGGCACTCTAAGCTTTAGTGGTTTTGCGAAGGTTTTTTCGCACAAAATAAGCAATTCCGGTAGCACCTGATTTGCATAGGTTTGCGTAAGTATGCTTAGATTTGAATACGGCTAAGAGCCGTGTAATTGCATGGCGCGCAAGGGGTTCCGTCTAACACTTCTGTTGCGCATTCCGTGGGTCGGCATAGAGTTTTCCTTAATTCCTTTTGTTACCCTATGTCAAAATTAGACGTTCTTGACCCGCGCGACCTGCAACTATTTCCGCCAGGCCGCGCAAGTCTTGGATGCGGCAAGTGTAGCACATGTCCTATGAAACAACCACCACCACCTACCTGGAAAACCCCGCCAGTTCACCCCGCAGCGGAACGGCTGCCAATGATGGCCGACGCGGAAATTGACGAACTGGCCGCAGATATTAAGAAGAACGGCCTGCGCGAGCCGGTTGTCATCTGGGTTGATGACCGCGAACGCGCCGCCGGCAGCAAGGGACCGTTCCCTGAATATTTACTTGACGGGCGAAACCGCCTGGAAGCGTTAAGGCGCTTGGAGCTTAAGCCGTCGGACTTTGAGGGCGGGGGCGTGCGGAAGCTTTATGGCCTCACCACGTGCGCAACCCCGAGAAGTACGTTCTTTCGGCGAACGTGCACCGGCGGCACCTAACACCGGAACAGAAGCGCGAAGCAATCGCGGCCTTCATCAAGGCTGATCCGAAGGCTTCCGACCGCAAGGTTGGCAAGGCGCTGAAGGTTGATGGCAAGACGGTCGCCAGCGTCCGTGAACAAGCTGGCCGAAATGCGGAAACTCCGCAAAGCGGCCACCTCCCGATCGAACGGGCGGAAGCGGCAGCCGTGGCGAACCCTGAAGCCAGCGCAAACGCGATTGCCAAGATTGCGAATGTCAGCAGGGACACCGCGCAGAAGGCGAAAAAGGCGGCCGCTGCCGAACCGAAGGTGAAGCCGGAGCCACCGCCACCGGCTGCCGCCACCACGCCGCAGCAATGCGTGAAAGCCCTTGGTTGCCGCCTTTGTGCAAGAAGAGGCAGCCATGGCCGCGCTGGCGGCGGCGCGACGGGCAACAAGGGACGCCATGCAAAGCCTTTGTTGCTGGGTGGAAGGCCGAACCACTTTTTAATGCGGTAGAAGAACAAGGCTGTGAAGTGGAAGTGTGTTGGTGGGACCTTCCCGACTACCGCAGGGAATACCGTGACAGGCACGCATGGGCGAAGGCGCAGGCGGCGCTTGCACCTGCACCTGCGCTTGCACCTGCACCTGCACCGGCCGCCGAACCAGCGAAGGCTTAAGGGATGGAAGCCTTGCCTCCATACGGCAACGGTGCCAGCCCGCTTCGCGCGGCTCTCGCGGAAGCCTGCGAAGCCGGTGGCTACACTATGCGGGAACTCACGGTGCTGGACACCGACCCGTACCGGTTGGACACGCCAGCCAACCACCGCGACGGCCAATGGTTCGCCGAACAGGTGATCCACACCCGCGGGCTGCATTACCTGGTGGCAAGCGCGGCCGATGTCCGCAAGCCGGACGGCCGGCTTTACGTGAACTCAACCGATGATTGGAACTGGCTGAGCGGCCACGCGTCCGATGCGGCGCGCTGGTTGGGGTATGTTCCGTTCGAACGCATCACGGACGCGCGGAACGAAGAAGCGGATCTCTATATTCCGGATTACCAGCCGCCGGTGGTGCACCTGCTCGGCGGCGGCTGGGTAGAACTTCCTGCGGTGTCAAGTCCCCTGCCGCAATTCCACGCGCGTTTCCAGGCACAGCAGCCTTACCGCATCGTGCTGATCACGGAGAAAAGCAGCCTGCGGCCAATCCTTCAACCAGTGGCTGAAATAACCGGCGGCGAATTGCTTTCCATGACCGGCGACACAAGCCACACACGCATTGCCGAGCTGGCCAAGCGCGCCGCGGAAGATGGCAGGCCATGCGTGGTGCTCTACTTTTCCGACCACGATCCTAGCGGCCATGCGATGCCCGTTGCGGTCAGCAGGAAGCTGCAAGCCCTGCGCGATCTTTTTTACCCGGACTTGAGCATCCAGGTGCGCCGCGCGGCGCTTACGGCGGAACAGGCCGAAGACCTGGAACTTCCGATGACGCCGCTGAAGGAGAAAGATTTGCGCGCCGCCAATTGGAAGGCCAGGACCGGGCGGGAGCAAACGGAATTGGATGCGTGTATCGCCCTTCGCCCAGGCGCGTTGCGGCGGTTAGCCTGGGAAGCCGTTGAACCGTTTTTCGACGACACGCTGCGGCGGCGGGTCCTTGAAGCATCCGCGGAATGGCACGACGCGGCGAATGGGACCCTTGGGGCACACACCGAGTATGTGGCCTTCGCCAAGCGCATCGAAGCGGCGCAGGCCGCCCTGATGCGCGCCGCCAAAGCCTGCAACGCGCTTGCCGCGCAGGCCCACGACACTTTATCGAAGATCAAGCCGCCGCCGGTGGTTGTTCCTGAACCGGAATTACCGGAGGCCGATGGAATAGGTGCGCCGGTATTCACCACCGATGACGATTTCACCGCCGCCACGCTTTGGTTGAAAAAACAGAAGGCACTCATCCTTTAACGGCCCCGCGGGCAACAAAAAGACGTTGCCGTCCATGAAACAACCAGCTTTATGAGCAAAGGCCCCGGCAGCCAGCAGCGCCGCATACTATCGGAGCTCGAAAACCGGCCATGTTTTTACCTGGCCGAGTTGTGGGCAGGCGGCACGCGCGCCGAAAGTGTTGCGCTCATTCGGGCGGCGTGGAAACTCGAGGCGGCGGGCAAGGTTTCTATCGAGCGGTATCTATTCGGCCCAGAGCGCCTTGTCGTCGCGCGCCGCGGCTATTGTGTAACCGAGCGTCCTCCTCCTCTTTATATGTGTTGAACAAATCGTCGGCGGCGATACGTTCAACACTTAACCTAGCAAAGCCTGTCAGGCGGTGGCCAGAAAGAAAAGCGCCGACGGGTAACGACGAAGAAAACCGCCGGCGCTTGAACCGGGCGGCGCGCACAGAAAGAAACGCGCCGCCAACCGCAGCCTGGATGCAGGTTACGCGCACCGCCGTGCGGCACAAGGTTTTCCATTTGGAATATTCGACACTTGTTTGCGTGGTGCTGGTGTTATATTAGCCGGAACCCTTAGCCTATGCCCCCTCAGCCGCCAAAGTATCATGATCCGGTTCGGTTAAAAACCGCATGCATTATTAACGGCCAATATTACCGCCAAGGCGAAGTGTTGCCGTTTGCTGCGGAACACGAACTGCCGGAGAACCTGAAGGCGCTCATCGCCACCGGCGAGGAAGAGGAGCCGTTCGATCCGGCGGAACGAAATTTTTATGATCTGCCGCCGCACCTGCGCCGCCAGGCGCGTGCTGTTCGGGGCAACGTGCTGTTGCAGGAAGAGAATGAAGCGTTTGCGGAAGCGCATCAACGGCTGCCCGAAGACGTGCAGGCGGCCCTCGAGGATGCGCATGCACTCCACGTTGCCAAAGTGAAGGCGCAAATGCTGGTCAACCAGTATTCCACTGATTCCGTGGTGGCGCGCGCGGAAGCGGAAGCCACGGCAAGAATAATCCAGTTTTACGTGAAAAGGGGCGGCGAATTTGCGCGCGTTGAACGCGCCAAACTCAGGCCTGGTGAACAATGCTTCACAAGGCAAGGCGACGAATGGGTTTATGCGGGTGTAATTGATAGCCGCGGCGAACCGCCGCCACAACCGATCACCACATGAATTTCAGGCTTGAAAAGGTTTCGGCCAACAAGGCCTTGGTGAAATTTAGCATTGTTAACGATGCCAAGGAGCTTTGCGGTTCCGTTTCCGTAACGCCGGCGCAAGAGGCAGATCTGCTCAAGCATTGGCGCGCGGCGTCTACACCACCGGCCAAACCTACGCCGAACAAAATGGCGGCGGCGCTCCTGGCGCAGAAACGCACGCCACGGACGCCAGCCGAAGCCCGCGCGGCCGCCTTGCGTGGTTCCTAACATGGACGGCAAAACCGGCCTTTGCGCGGCGATCAACCTGGCCGTGTTCTGTGAAAATGAGCTGGCCATGGTTGTTCTGGCACTTGGCCCCCTGTCGGAATCCGGCGCGCACCCGGCCTTGGATGCCACGTTGGAACTTGCGGGCGAACACCTAGTGTATTCGATCGCGCTCAAGCGAACGGGGGTCTACCTTGCCGCGGCACCGCTGGATGGCGCTGGCATGCCGGAATTCCTTGTTCGCTTTAATGACACGGCGGCCGACTGGGCCACCTTGCAACGGTTGGTCCGCGCATTGGAAGTGAACGCCATTCGAAGCCTGCACCCGCGGCCGCTGGAAGTGAGCTATGGCGACGGCCCCGACAATTGGGTTATTGCGTGAACAAGGCCGTTGTGGCGGGCACCGAATCAAAAGGCCGTGTCGGCCGCGACAGCGCAGCCGTGCCGCATAAACGGAAGGGAAGGCATCAGGTTCGCGCCGCGAAACCAAGGCCCGCTGAGCGACCACTTGTGCGGTATGGCAAGGAACCGGAGGACCGCGAGGACGAGCGGTCGTGGCTGGATTGGTAGATGCATGCCATGTGCCCCCTGGCCGGTCTAGGTTCTTTCCAGCGTTTTGCCTTCGAGCGCTCCGGAACGAGCACAAAATTTGCCCCAATAATGGCCACGATTTATTTAGTTTTTGACCAATGGCCCAACACCCGCACCTAGGAATTCAAGGAAGCAAGCCACGGCTGCCAAAAACCACGCCGAACGGCGCACCGGCAAGCAAGGAAACGCTTGCGTTGCTTTCAGAGGAATATCTGCGCGCCCGCAATGAGCAAATGCGTGCCAAAGCGGCAGTGGCCCAAATGGAACTGGCGCGTCGTCGTGGTGAATTGCTTCCGAAGCGGGAGGTGAAGGACATGATCAGCTATGCGTTGGTTTGCTTCCGGCAAAGAACGTTGCTGTCGTATAGGAACATCGCACGGCGGTTGGTTACCATGGGCCTGGCCGACTCAGCGAAGGAACACGCCATTTCCCAGGTGGTTCAGGAAGAAGCTCACTCGTTGCTCAATGAATTGGGCCGGATGCCGGCAGCGGTGAACCCGGAATCCGGACTCAAGGCGCTGGAACGCGAAGAACTGGGAATCACGGAGGCTGAACGCAAGCAAACACCTGGCGCGCCGGCCAGGGGGCAGGCGGCGAAAGCCGCGCGCCTGCGGCAGCGGAGAACCGAAACGATGCGCCGGCTTCGCGCTGAAGGCCGCGCTTCCTAGGCTTCCGTTTCGTCTTCCGGCAAAAGCGCGCGGAAAACGTCACGCCAAAATTCTATGTCCGCGGCCGGGGCTGGCATGCCGGGCTTGTAGGGTTCGTCCGGTTCCGGCTGGTGTTCCTTGTTACCGGAACCATTGTTCAAGCTGATCATGGCCGCAATATTAACGCCGGGCGGCCGCCGGTGCACTGAGAACCTTAGCGCACCTTGTGCGCGCCGGTTACATAGCAGGTCGGGAATAGCGCCTGCACGGTGCGCTGCGCTTCCGCGGCGCTTTCGGCCTGCACGGTTATCCGGTGGCCGGCGCCGTTCAAGCTATAGGTAACCCGGAAGGTTCCGGCCCAGGCGTTGCCGGCCAGCTTTTGGTCGCCTTCTTGGTGTCGGCGATGGTGTTGTCGTCCATTTTGTATTTGCTCATAAAATCTTTCCCCCAAGGCTTTGGAGCGCGCCGCTTTAGGACAGCGCGCCCCATGCCCTCTTTTTAGGACAGCCTCCGACGGAAGGTGGCGAGGGCCACCGTGCCGAGGGGAGAGGAGAGCCAGCGTGCTCCCGGCGTCGGGGACGTGATGGACGATCCCCGTTTATCGGGGGTCTTGAAGCACGCCGCCTCTGCGCTCTTATCCCACCGGCAACCGGTAAAACCGGCTGCGGTGATGAGGGCGACAAGTATAGGTTTATACATGTTTTTGTTTCTTTTCTTAGCGCTGTGAAACAGCCCTTTCTAATTTACTGCAGTAAAGACTCATCGTGGTTATTTGCGTTTGAAGCCGACGGCCTTGCCTTTTTCGCAACCGTACCAATATCCGATTACCGCAGGCACGAAGATAGGGGAGAGGACTGCGAAGATCTCGGCGGTTCCGTGGATGCCGTAGATGATGTAGTTCATAGCAAGTAGATACGCGCGAACGGGCCGGCTTTTGCAAAAATACCTCTTGCTCGCAAGCGCCTTGCGGTAAACTTTGCGCCAGGTTGCCCGTGGCAGCCTTTTGGCTAGAGCGCCGGCTACCTTGGCCCTCGCTAAATCTGCGGCAGCGCCCCGGCAGCCCGGGCAAGCGCTTCCTTTGCCCACGGGGCCTTTATTCCGCCTGGAATGGCAACCAGACGCCAGCGGGTTGCCGTTTTACTCTGTAATAACCAAGCCTTTGGCCTTTATTCATGGTTCGAATCCATGTCGGGCAGCTATCTGTAAGAGGTCTCCACTGGTCTCCGTTTCACGATCAACGGCAACTACACACAGAACCCAAGCGGGACCCTACGCATCGAAGTGGCGGGAGCCTCGGGGGGCCAGTACGATGTGCTTGTGGTGAATGGCCGGGCTAACATCGGTGGCAGGCTCCAGCTCGTTCGCGTGGGGAACTTCACTCTCCAGGTGGGCGATCAGATCGCGTTCCTCACTGCGAGCGGTGGGGTGGGTGGAACGTTCAGCAGGTGGAAAACGACTTCCTTGCGACCGGTTCCGCGATAGTCTTCGACGTTACCTATTTGCCGAATATCGTTATTCTGGAAGCTCAGCAGGGCTCGTTTGCAGAATTTGCCAGCCTCTTCTGCGGCACGCCCAATGCGATCGCAGTGGGGGGAGGCGCTCGACAGCGCGATCGGCGATCCTCGGGCATCGGAGTTGATCGATTTTCTCAACAACGAAGCTCTGATTGACCTCTGCGAAGACATTGATCTGATCTCGCCCGAGCAACTGACCTCGATTTTTGTCATTGGGGTGTCGCTTGCCAATGTGCAGACGGCCAATCTGGAGAGGCGCATGACGGACATCCGCGCGGGCAGCAGCGGCTTCTCGGGCGGCTTTGCCATCAATGGCAGCGGACCGAGTTTTTGGGAGGGATTCGCCGGCGTGAGCGGATCCGAGGGCAAGAGCGGTCCGGCGGTGTTCGCACCGGTTCCGCAGAATCGCTGGGGAGTCTTTGCGACGGGCCTTGGTGAGTTCACCAACGTGGACAGCACCTTCAATGCAAGCGGTTACGACCTTGCCACCGGAGGCATGAGTTCGGGGACACCGACTATTCGCTTGTTTCGAGCTTTGCGAGCGGCGCGGGCAATAGCTTCACGGTCAGCGGTCCGGAGATCGGTCGCGCAACAGCATGTTGATCGGTGCAGGCTTTGCCATTCACTGGAACGATCGCATCAGCACCTACGCCTACTACGACGGAGAGCTTTTCCGCACCAACTACCTGTCGAATAACATTTCGGCGGGCTTTCGACTGACGTTCTAAGCCAGAGGGCGGATTTACGGTAGCGGTGCTGCGGCCCGCTATTTGACCTTCCCACTATCGCGGTGACGCGCGTGTTTGTTACCGGAAGCATGTTAGTATGGGTTACTGGTACGTAACTAACCGCTGGTCCGAATGTGATGCCTGCTGGTCCCACGAAATTGGAAAACGGTTGTTTACAAAGGTGATGCCGGCGGCCCAGCGCGGAGTTTCATGACGGCCCTGACGCAATCAAGCGGAAAGACACTAAGCGTCATCAATTTGGCTCGAAGAGCTTGCGGACAGCAATTCTGCAAACGTGCAGAACGGTGGAGCGCGCGCGTCCCAAATTGCTTTCCCATTCTAAGTCCTTACGAGTTTCTTCAGTTCCCGCAAAGCGGAAGGAACTTTTGGAACTCATTTTTCGACAATTGGTTGCATCCCATTTTTCATCAGATTTCTGACGTCCAAAAAACGGGGAGATAGCCCGCCGATTGATCACAGTGCATCCAACTTGGAACGGACTACCTTCCAGAGCTGGGTCGGGTTGTGCTGCCTCGGCCGTGTCACCACGCGATATTTCATGGCGGGTATTTCGTGGGCATCCAGGGACCTGCCGCTGCTCACCTGCATGATCTCGAAGACGTCCCCGCCCTTCGGAATGAGTTGCCAGAGTTGCGTTTTGTCGAAGGCTTGTCTCTCCCTTGTCACGACGCTGAAGTCCTTCTCGGCGATCTCATGGGCATCAATATAGCGCTCGTAGGTGCCTGTTCCCTGCTGTGCGCGAAACAGTCGGTGAAAGGTGTAGATGCCCGCTCCTTGGGAGGTCATGACCCATCTCGGATCATCTCCGGAGGGAAAGGTGTTGTCGCTCGTGACGACGTTCCAGTCGCCGCGATACTGGCCGACTAAAAAGCGCCCGCTGCTGACTTGTTTGATGGTGACGATGTCCCGCTGTTGGGCCTGTTCCAATGGTTCGTTTTCGTCCATGGTTGGGAATCCAGTATTTCGTTTTAACGTGCGATTGCAAAAAAGCTAGCTAAACGTCTCGCGGTTCCTCATCATGTAATATCACGATTCGCTAGAGATACACGGTGGCTCCGTCCGTGTCGAAAGCGCTGGTTATCGGGAAAGGAGCAACCTTTACTATCCGCCTCCCGTTAAGATCCGGCCCTGTGCCCGCAAAGGGCCAGGCCACCACTCGAATCGCGATCATACCCCGAAAATGTCGCGCAAGTTTTGGCAGGGCATGCGTAAACAAGTTTTCCTGTCAGAACATGCGTAAATCCAACAATCTGGCCAAAGAATCGCCCGAATTCATTGATCTGGAGATTGTCGAATCTGAGAGCGGCAAACCGTAAGTTGAAATTGAGATGCCGCGAAACTCGTGGGTCCATGTCCTGCACTGGTGTCTGGAGCATCGCGCCCCCCTACAAATTCGAGTTCGACGCGCTTCCTGCCGCTTTCCGGCCTGAACTCCGCAGGTCAGTGACGACCTAAAGCGAGATCCTCAGGCATACAAGCCCCGGCTGCCAAAGAAGCATCGGGGCTATCTGTTGTTTCCGCTCCGAGGCGAACACGGCTTTTCTTTCCGGAGCAGGGCCAATGCGGTACGTTATTGAATGAGCTTTCGCTCCATCGGACTCGCAATCGCAATCCCTTTGATGCTCTTCGGATGCGCCGCGAATCGACCCGCACCCCAGAGCAATAGCCGCCTGTGGGAGATTCAAAAGGAACGTCAGCAGCGGGCGGTGCGCGATGCGGGTCGCATTGGCTATATTGGCAACGATGGTTCGAGATGGACTGTGAAAGTTCCGTTTCGCCTCCCGAGCCCGGCCGCTGCCGGGGTCACATCCATGCCACCGGGGATCAGTTCCGCTACCTCGCCCGCTTTTGTAAGCGAGTTGATGGGTCGCGCATCCATTGGACACGTGTCCGCCAGATGATTCTGAAAACCCGAACGTAATGGCTCTCGTACGATCTTCAGATCGCGTATATGCAGTGAGTGCAACCGCGGGCAAGGCACCTCTCGGCTCTCCTCGAGCATTCGCAGCTTCCGAATGAGCGAATAGCCGTCTTCACCGGGCATCCCGAGGTCGCAAACCAGCACGTCGGGTCGTGCCGTGAGTACGCATTCCATCGCTTCCGATACGGAGCCTGCGATGGAAACGGTCGCTCCAGCAATTTCCAGCATCCTTTTTACGAGTTCGCGCGCATCGACCTCGTCATCGACGACCAATACGCGAACATTGGTAAGGGATACATCCGGAAATGGCGGGTTCTCATTAAGGCGTTGTCTTCGGGGGGTCATTTTCTTCAGTGAATCAGACCCCAACGCTTGCTGAAGGGCCAGTAGACGAACAAGCCCTTGCCAGTCACATTCAGCTCGGGAACTGCCCCAAAATCGCGACTGTCCTTTGAAAAATAGCTGTTGTCGCCGAGCGCGAATGGCTTGCTCCGGCACTTTTGAACGTTTCCTCCGGTGTTGAGAGGTAGGGGAATTGTTGCATGTAGAAAGCCCTCGGTAGCCATTCCGGCCGCTCATCACGCGCTCAAAGACCCATTCAGAGCCCTCACGTCCATTGACGAACAAGTAAGGAGCGTTGATACGAAGGACGTCGCCAGGGAGGCCGGCCAGCCGTTTGATGTAATGCTGCGACTGAACACCGGGCGGCAGTCCGATCTCGATGCGCCGGATTCCATAGGTCTTGAAAACGAAAACGTCTCCTCGACCCGGGTGGATGAAGTTGTAGGAGATCTTGTCGACGAATACCTGATCACCTATATCGATATAGCCGCGGGCGATCGTATCACCTTTTCGATAGGTCCTGCGTGGTTGGACGCCAAAGTCTCGATACAACGTGTCGCGCGGAGCGAAGACTGTATATTGGGAGCTTTCACCGATAATTGTGGTGAAAGTAAAAAAATTCAAATAGGTCGCCTCCTGAAGATCCAGAATAATGGCAATCCTCTTTTGCGGTGACATCGATGTAGTTGCGGCCGAGCCAAACGAGCTGAACCGCCCGGGTGAGGAGATTTGGTGGCGGACTCGCCGTCGGAATGCCGACGATTCCGAAAAGGGTGGGTTGCATCGACCCCGTGGGAATCTTGAAGGGCTGCAGGAAGTAGGCCCGCACTCCCGCGGCGAGTTCGAGCCAATCAACAGCAAGTATGAAGGTTTCCTCGATTCGCTTCTTGAGCGGGTCACTGCGGCCGCCGAAGAACGCCAGCTTTCGCCACAGGGTCGGTCGCCTTCACGATCGATGCGTGCGCGTGTGTAATGGGTTCGGCGTGTGTGATGGGTTCGATTGGGAGCAGCTCGGAGCTGGGCCGATTCCCCGCGCCAGAACGCCATGCTCGGCAACGGTCGAGCCGCGAGGGCAGCGGCCGAAGGACTCATCCTCGAAACATTCCCAGTAAATCCACGAACTCGATTCCGCCGCGTAGCTGAACGCCGCGGTGGTCGATCGCAACGTGCTGCTGCCGTCGACGTTCGCGAGCAGTGCTTGCGTAATGGCTTTCCGTTCAGGACAGGAACTTCGTGACGAGGCCGTTGAAGTCGTCCGGACGCTCGATTGGCACGACGTGGGACGAGCCGTCGCCCTTGATCACTTCGAACTTGGCGCCGAGAATATTCTCGGCGACCTCGCGGCACTCGTGCACTGGCGTGAACAGATCTCGCTCGCCGACGATGCAGAGGGTGGGTGCCTTCACGCCTGCCAGGCGGTCCAGTATATCGAACCGCAGGAGCGCCTGGGCCTGTCGATTATAGCCTGCGGGCCGACCGGGTTGGGATTGCTCGACAGCATCGCGACGGTCTGCTGAACGGCCTCCCTGTTGCGCAGGAACGCGCTGGAGAACAGCCGGGTGAATTGCTGGCAGGCGAAGATTTCACCGGTCTTGTCGTTCGCCTTAACCCAGTTCCAGGTCATGACCGGATGGAAGGCCGCGCGAGCGGGCGCCCCGGGCGCGCCAGTCAGGATCATCCGATCCAGGCGACCAGGGTGACGGAGCGCGAACTCCATCACGATCATTCCGCCCATCGACAGACCACAAACGTGCGCCTTCTCAATATAGAGTGCGTCCATCAGCGCGGCCGTGTCGTCGGCCATGTCCGCGATTGTGTACACGCTGGTGGCTTGAGAGCTGCGGCCAGCCCTTCGGGGCTCGGGCTGCCGCTACCTCGCCCTCCCGGGCGTTTGTGAACAAGCCTACCCGCGGTGTCCTTTTCGTTGAGGCTACATACCCCATCTATTTTCCTCCCCGGTGTCTTTTTTCATTGAGGCAACACGTGGTGCGCCCACAACCCGAAAAAGCTGCAGCCGGAGGGCTGGGGTCGCCGAACAAGAAGTGCGAGAGGCGCACTCGGGCCCGGCCGGACGTTTCAGGTGGCGGAGAACGCCATGACCGGTTCGGTGTCGTAGTCGGGGAAGGAGTCGTCGAGCCA
>CAWASQ010000040.1:0-141988 GCA_963784465.1 uncultured Verrucomicrobiae bacterium | reverse complement strand
ATCGCCATTGCTCAGGAAGGCGGTGCGAGCCCGCGCTGCTTTAGCAAGAAGGCAAGCGTCCGTGGCAGCGAGCGTGAGCCGCCGCGTGCAAAGGTCTCCCCAGGCGCATAACACCAGGGCATGCCCGGGTATATCGAGAAAGTCAGCGCCATGAACGAGCAGAAGGTGTACTGAACGTGCGCGTAGAAGTTCTCGAAAACCAAGGCGTGCGCAGCCTCTTCGACAAGCGTCGGGGTCGTGTCATAGCTGCTCCCATAAAGGCTCAAATACTTGGTGCCGACCGACTCGAGAACGATCACGATCACGTTCTTCGGCGGCGCCCCGTGGGCGGCCGCCTTGAGATATTCTCTGCCTGCCGTGGCCTCCCGCCAACCGCGCGGCCTGAATTCATGCTGATATTCGCGCGGATAATCAGTCAGCAGTTCCGGCTTCCCAAGGCCGGTCATCCCATTCCATGTGGATCGCGCGAGCTCGATGTGCGGATTTACAGAAAGGTGCGGCATGAAGTAGGGCGTGGGCCGGTGATAAAACTGCCAGCAACCAAGAGCGGACCACGCCGCCAGCATGGCGACCGCGAACACGGGAGCCTTCCCGCCTCCGGGCCAGGCGGCGAGCCAGCGCGTAATAGCCGCCGGGCACGACGATGAGCGCTACGCCAACCGGCAGAGTAAGCCGATTAAGAATAGACGATTGCACGGCAGAAACGCCGTGTACCAACTTCAGCAAATCGTAGCTGAGAGGCCTGCCGAAGTAGTTGAACACCCCGGCAGCGATCACCGAGTAGAACGCGCAAAGGACGCAAATTCCCACGAAGGCGCGCCGCAGACCGGACGAAATGGCGGGGCGCCCACTCGCAGCCCACAACCCGAGGCACCCACAGTGCCCAGGCCCAGCGCAAAAAGGACATCGCAGTAGGACGCCATCGAAAGGTCCAGCAGCCACCCGTAGTCGCGGAACCGGCCGAGGAGAAAGCCTTGCTCACGATCAGCACGATGGCCAACCAGGCGGCCAGCCGAATCGGCGTAAAGTCAGAACAAAGGGAACCCTTGGCGTGCGATGCCTCGTATTGTCGGGGGAGTGACATTCCAGCGTTGGCTACTAAAGCAAAACGCCTCGTATCCGCAGCTACAATGTTACAAAATCGTCACAAACGGCGCGAAAACGGCGTCCGGATAGGACTCTCACAGATGCTCCTTACCAATTGAAGCCGACATCTCTAATCGCACGATAGTCGACGGCCGGCGGCTAACGCCAGCATCAGAGTCCCATATTGTCGTCGGTCACCACGCGCAAGCCCTGGGTGCGCGCGAGGATGTGCTGGCGGGTCTCGACGCTGTCCCAATCGTCGGCGCTGGCACCCGGTTTATCGACGCCACTGAGTCGCGCCTTATTGCGGGCGAGTGCTGCGGGTCCGATCGCCGTCGCCCAAGACCGTCTTGCCCTCGATGAAGTAGCCTTCCATCACGGCTTCCCAGCGCTCTACATCGATCTCGATCCGACCGCGGCTGCCCACCATCAAATTGGCGAAGCGCATGGCGTCCGGGAACGCGACAGCCGCGGTGCGATGCACCTCCGCGGAGCCGGTCGCGTTGAACATGACGATGCCGCCCGGATTGAGCACCGACCCCACGAGGCGCAGGAACTCCACCGAGAGTACGTTGGAGGCGAACGAGCGCCAGTGGAAGGTCGTGTTCATGATCACGACATCGAAGCCTTGACCGAAATGGTTGCGCAGCCAGCGGCGCCCGTCGTCGACTACGATGTTGATGCGTGGATTGTTCAGCAGCCCGGCGACGACCGGATAGCGCGGGATGAGCTTCAAGTAGCCCGGATTGATCTCTACCACCACCAACTCGTCGAGCTGCGGGTGGTTGGCGACAACTTCGGCCCACGCACCGCCGGAAAGCCCTATCATTAGGACTCGTCGCGGCGCGGGGTGAAAGGCGCTCACCGAAAACGGGCGGAAGATGCCGTTGACGTCGTAGACGAAATCGATCGACATGCGCCCGTCGTAGACGCCGCCGCCATAAACGATGCCCTCATGGGTGACGGCTGCCACGCCGCCCTTGGTCTCGACCACACGATCAAAGCGTTGGCTATCGGAGACCGGGCGCCGATAGAGGAGCCGTTGATAGAGATCTGCATAAAGCGGGATTGCCGCAACGCCAATCGCGACGCAAAGCACGGATAGGCCGGCCGTCGCGGCGAGCTTCGGCCGAGGAGCTGCGTCGCTCCACAGCACCCAGGCGACGGCGACCCCGACGACAGTCAGCGCGATGGTGAGCTCGCGTGTGGCCAGATGATCCATGAGCACGAAGCCGGTGAACAGGCACCCGGCGACCGCCCCCGCCACGTTGGCGAGGTAAAGCTGCCCGATCCCGGCGCCGACGCCGCGATCGGGCGCCACCGACAAATGCGCGATCACCGGAAAGAGCGCCGCCCACAACCCGGCCACCAGCATGACCAAGGGCAAGGCGACCCACGAGGGTGCCATCGCGGGCACCAGCCCCATGGCCGGGGCGCAGACCAACGCGGTCACCGCAGAAGCCGCGAGCAGCGCAGTCGGCACAAGGCGGGCATGCATAGGCGAGGCATCGGCGAGTCGCGACAGTGGCCGCCCGGCGAGCCCGCCGAAGGCAATCCCGGCCAGGAAGAAGGCGAGGAGGTGCGCGAAATCGCGCGCCGATCCGCCCGACAGGAAGGCATAGGCGCGAAACCACAGGATCTCGAAGGAAAGCGAGAGATAGCCGGTAAACGCGGCGAGCAGCGCTGCGCGCGGCTTGCTCAAGAGGAACGCGCCGGTGCCGCGCGCGGTCTCCTCGCTCGCCTGCTCGCCGGCATCCGCGCTGCTCCGCAGCATGCGTCCGAGCATGATGGCCCCTCCACCTACCATAAGATTCAGGATCGCGGCGACGGCAACGGTGCCACGCTGGCCCAAAGTTTCCATCAGGAACTCCGCCGCGAGGACGCAGGCGAAGGCGGATCCGAGCGTGTTGACAAAATAAAGGATGCCCACGCCACTGCCGACGTGGCCACTGTGCGCGACCAGGAAGGCGACGAGGATCGGCAGTGTCGCGCCCATCAGCAGCGTTGGCAGCACCACCAGCGAAAAGGCGACGATCCCAGTCTGCGCCATGCTGGCCGCCGTGAAGCGCAGGCCTACCCAGTCGAAGATCTGCAGTGACACGAAACCGAACAGGCCGACCACAAATTCAATGACTCCGTAGATGATGAGAAGCCGGGTAGGCCAGCGGCTCGCCGCTAAGCCGCCGGCAAAGGCACCCAGGCCCAGCCCCAGCAGGAAGGCCGCGACCACCGCAGTCGCCGATTCGGTGTTGGTCCCGTATATGGTGAAGAGCGAGCGCTGCCACACCACTTGGTACAGGAGCGCCGGGATGCCGGAGATGAAGAAAAGCGGATAAAGGAGTCGCATCGCCGTCTAAAGTTGCTACTCGATCTCACGGATCTTCCCATCGTGGCTCGGACGATCGATTCCATTCTTCGTCGATCTTCCGGCTTCATCTGAAAGCCGATAAAATTCACCACGCAGTCCCCAGCCCCCTGGAGCGGGCCCTTGACGACTCTTGCGATCTCCTGCCAGGGCACATCGCTGAGGCTCCCTCCCTCCCTCCACTGAAAGCTGGCGTCTGAAATCAGGAAGATGGCATCCGGCAGCACACATCGATCATCGGAGCGATCTGCAGTTCAATCTGGGAATGCTCGACGCGTTTCCTTCCTGCCGGACGCCAAAAATCACCTCGATAGCCCCTGCCTCGGCGGCGATCTTCATGACCTCCTTGACTTGTCTGCCGGGCGTTCGCGCATCCGTCCGAACGTAGAGCTTGAGCGACGGATAGTTCTTGAAGCGTTCCTTGAGATAAGTTGTCAGCTCCTTGGAAGTCACAGGCTGATTGCCACTGAAAATTGACCAACTCGTCCGTTCATCCTGGCAAGGAAGTAACTGATCACAGTAGGCTCGATTTTTGATTATCTGTGCCTGATTGATGGGGTATGGGAGTTTTGCGCTTTTTCTACCTCACCTGTGCAGTGAATCTGTCACGTGGGCACGCCAGCGAAGCGCCGGAGTCTTCAGCCGAATCTCGCCTTCCAAAGGAAAACGAGGCGACAGCCACTACTATTGCTGCTATCCGCGTCGCTGAGGTCTTGCTATTTAAGCACTCATGTTTGTTCCGACTCGGATTCCTGCGTTTCTCGGGCGAAGGCCGGTTTTGGCGGTTTTTTGACGGATAAAGTGACTTTGTAAAGGAGATCAAAGAGCGGTGATTTGATCTGGGACCACGGATCGTGTTGGCAAAGTTCGTCGGAGGCGCGTGAGCCAGACGATGAAGGATTCTCAGTTCAGTACGATGGCGATATTTGCTTCAGCTTGAAGCCGGATGAGGACACGACCTGGATATTAAAAACATGGCGATGACAGACGAGCAATTTGATGACCTGGTAAGCAAGCTCGAAGACGAGGTCCGATGCAATCCTACTGGCTACCGGTTCAAGGTTTCTCTACTCGCTACCCTGGGCAACGCTTACGTCAGCGCCATCCTGCTGATCTTTCTCGCCTTGTTCGTGGCGCTGGTTCTCTCAATCAAGTGGCTCAGCTGGATCGTGGTCCAGCCGATAGGATTGGTCTGGGTATTCCTTTGTCTGGTTCTAAGATCGTCCTGGGTCAAGATTGAGCCGCCCGCCGGAGTGGAAATTAAGGCCTGGCAGGCTCCCGCGCTGTTCGCGATGACTAAGGAATTGCGCAGCGAGCTTGGCGCGCGCCGCTTTGATCACGTGCTCATCACCGATGAGCTCAATGCTGGAGTCTTTGAGTCGCCGCGCCTTGGCATATTCGGTTGGTATCGCAGCTTCCTTTTAATCGGCCTGCCTCTAATGAAGTCCCTTACCTGCGAGCAACTGAAGGCCGTGCTTGCGCATGAATTCGGTCACCTCGCCAAACGTCACGGAAGAGTGTCCCACTCGATCTACCGGCAACGCCTGCGCTGGACTCGCCTTCTGGCCGAGTTGGAAGCCACGGAAAGCAAAGGCAGCTTCCTATTCAAGCCATTCCTCACTTGGTTCGTGCCGTACTTCAATGCCTTTTCCTTTCCATTGGCCCGAGCGAACGAATACGAAGCCGACGCCATCTCTGTGCGGCTTACCTCGTCGCGAACCACCGCAGAAGCACTGACCAGCATTGAAGTCGTGGGCGGTTATCTGACCGATTTTTATTGGCCCGTAATCGATGCGGAGTTCGGGGAGAAACCGCAACCGAGCAGGGAACCATACTCTGAAATGAGTGATGCATTGGCCACCCGTCTCGACAAGGTGACTGGTCAAATCTGGCTGGAGCCGGCAATGGCCAAGCAAACCACCTCAGAAGACACACACCCGGCTTTGAGCGAACGCCTCGCGGCCATCGGCGAGGAGCCGAGTTTCAGCCCTCCGGAGCCAGGTCAGGCAGCTGACGGATTACTTGGCGCTTCGTTGGAGGCGATTACCAAAGCCTTGGACCGTCGCTGGAAAGAAAACATTCTTTCCTGCATGGGAGCAGCGCCATCAGGAAATCCAGGAAGGTCGCCGTCGCCTTAGGGAGCTAAACGAGAACCACGCGAATGGTGTCGATCTCGCGCTGGAGGAAAGCATCGAGCGTGCCGAGTTGACTGAATCCATAGCGAAAGACGCCACTGCGGCCCTCGTCCAATGGCGAGCCCTGCATGAGAGCGCGCCGGACGATGCCCGTATCTGCTTCGCCCTAGGCTCGCGCCTTTTGATGCGCGACGACGAGACCGGATGCGCTCTGGTCGAGCGCGCCCTTCAATTCGACGAAGACGCAATCGCTGAAAGGCTGCGAAGTATTGCGCGACTATTATTCGCGCAATGGCCACGAAGAGGAGTATGATGCCTGGAACAAGCTCTTGATGGAGCAAAGCGAACTTCAAGCGCTGCTCACAGAACGAGCGCACCCGGGTGTCGCTCCGCGACAACTTCGAACCTCACGGTCTTCCTAAGAAGACGCTCGCCGCCTTGTTGCGCAATTGCGCGCTTCCCGGGTCTCCGCAACGCTTACTTCCTGAAGAAGCGTGTTATGCTACTTCCAGAATCGTCCGCTCTACGTGCTCGGTTATCGAGTCACCGGCCTCTTTTCTTTCCAACGCAATCAACGCGCGGCAGTGGTATTGAAGCAAATCCAGAAAACGGTGCGGTTCCCCGGAGAGACGTTGTTCTCAATGTGGACGGTCGAGAATTATCGGTTCAGGCGAAAGTTCAGACGCCTGCGCTGGTCTAAGGTGCTGATCCGGTTTCCAGCCTCGCGATGACGATAACAAAAACGGCTTTCAAGAAGATATTTGGAGTCCTGGCGGTTCTTTTCGGAGTCTTCATGCTTCTGATCGCTCTCAACGATATCTTTTATTTCACCGTGTTGATTGAACCAGAGCCCGCTCGTGCCAGGCTAACAGTGGGTCGCGTTTTATTTTGTCTGATAATGATTACAGTTGGCATGAAGTGGTTGATAGACCCAATAGATTAGAGAAACCTCGTTTGACGGGTCACACACTGTTGCGCAGTTGAAGCCGGCGACACCTAGTGTATCGCGAGAGAAGTCACTTGTAAAAAGAGGATCTCGGATGCTTTAAGAATGAATGCGAATTGGAAGACCTGTCGCCGCGATTGTTCTGAGCCCCGCCGAGAAAGAGAAGCTTACTTTGATCGCCAGCCGACCAAAGTCCAATCAGCGTGATGCGCTGCGGGCGAGGATCATTCTTGGCGCTTGGGAGGGATTGACTAACAGCGAGATCCCCGGCGCGAAAGAGTCTCTTTGCCCACGGTTGGCAAGTGGCGCAGCCGTTATGCCAGCGAGAAGATGGAAGCCCTTGCCGACGCGCCGCGCAGCGGAGCTCCGCGGAGTATCGACGACAAGAAAGTCGAAGAAGTGCTCACCAAGACGCTGGAGGGCACGCCTGGGGCTCGCACCCCCTGGAGCAGTCGCCTTATGGCTAAGGAGGCAGGGATTTCCGATCATTCGGTCTTGCGAATTTGGCGCGCCTTTGGACTCACGCCTCACAGAGCCGCCAATGCGGCGTCGATACCACTCGTGCGAGACGAAGGTCAAAGTGCCCAATAAACAGCCTTCAAATCAACAAAGCGCCTGGCAAAGGCAGCTATTCTCCAAGACTGTCTAACTGATGATAGTTCTCGTCTTCATTGCGATCGCAATAATCCTTGCCTGCATCGTTTTGCTGATGGCGGAAGTGCGGGGTTACGTGAGGAGAACAAGGAATAAGCAGCAAGAATGCGCTCTCGGACCCGCACTTAAGAGCCCGGAACTAAATTGGGCCGGCATAACATGGATAATCTCCTTGACGCTTCTGTGCGTTGGAATAGTGGCATATGGCTACCTCTATCCCAGGGCTACGTTCCTTCCCATCGCCCCCGGTCCCGTTTCGGGCCATCCTGCGTATCTGCAGGGTTACAACATTTGGTGCGGATTGCTGCTCTGGCTCATCTTCAAAAACACCATCGGTCGAAATCAGGGCGGAGTGAAGTCTGCGGTCTCATTGGTGGCGATTTCCGGCTCGGTCCTTGCAGTCATTGTACTTAACCATTGGCAAAGCGCCGTCGCGATGAACGAAATCCAGAGGCAAGTCTCGTCACTTGCAAGCTCGGATTCTAGCGCTCAATGGCTCTCGGAGAGCAAGGACCCGTCCTCCGATACTCCGAGGGCCAGAGGCGAGTTCGGAGAAATCGAGCGATTCTTCAAGACCTGGCTTAACCAAATGGCATCTCTGCGGAGGGACTATGCACAGGAGTTGGAAGCGGTCGGTTGGGACACGATTCTCGCACCCGAAAGGCTGGCGCGCGACTCGACTTTGATCAGGAGCCAATGGATGTTGCAAAAAGCTAAGGATATCGTCGCTAAATACAGGACTTGGACGTATGTCTTGTATGAGAATGCCGAGCAAGGCATTCCAAGCTTACCTATAAGTGAACGGTTGAGATACGAGATCGCGAGCGCCTTCAAGCGGGTAAAGGTACAGGCGCATGCGCGGCATGACGAACTATGGGCTCTCAAAGTTCGAATCATTGCAAAATGTGAGGAGATTCTTGCCCTCCTTTCTTCAAGACGTGATGGCTGGGCTGTCGAAGATGGTCGCATTGTGTTTGCCAACGATAGCGACCTAAACCTCTTCAATACTTACGTCTCGGAAATCGAAAAGTTGCTAGCGGCCGAAGAGGCACTTGAGAAGCAGAGTATCGAGGACCTGAACAACGCGCTGCGCAGCCTCGATTATTGAAACAGTACTTTGGGCCTCAGCCGCAATGTGAACCGGACCGGGCGATTGCGTTCAATGACTATAGTCGAGGATGTCAACGCCGAAGAGCCGTCCAGGCTGATGGGCTTTGACTTCGCGGTAGGCGTTGGCGTCCCAGACAATGAATGTCATATCTGGCGATTTGGAAAACCACCGCACCCTTGTGTACTGTGCGGTATTCTCTACTTGATAACCGTCGAGAGCCACAATCACTTGATCACTGGATAAGCCGTTGGCGCGCATCGCCGAGTTGGTCGTGGAGAATCGAATTCCCTTTTTGGGCAGACCTTCGAAGGATGGGAGTGTGACTCTTTTCAGGCCTTCGGGAAAGACCGGTTGGATCGATGCGTCAAGTTTCGCCTTGAAATCGGGGTCTCCTTTGCCAGCCATCGTCGAGTAAAAACCGATCAAAGGTTCCGAATCATTGTACCGTTCCTGGATTTTTCTTCCATACTCCTCCGCACGGTCAAATTGTCCCATGCGAACGAGCAGATTCAGCATAGTGTTCAACCCTGTGCTGGAATAGACCTCGGCGCACTCTTTTGCAATGGCCATGGCCTTGCCTTGCTGGCCGTGATCGTAGTAGTAGTTTACGAGCCATTCCATGTCGTTGGAAACGGCGACGCGGTCCATCTCCTTGTCAAACCACTGCTGGTACGCGGCGGCGGCATCACTTTTGCGGCCGTGGTTAACGAAATCCAGAGCAAGTTCTCGGTATCTTCTGGGATCGAGCGCGGTCGCCTTCTTCCGCAGTGCAATCCTGTCGTCGAACTTAAGATCGCTGGCGTTGACCGCCCAGTTCAGAGCTCGTAGATAGTAATCGAGCATAGGCCCCATGATTTCCTGTACCTTGCGCGTAAGTCGGATGTTCCGAGTAACGGCCGATCAGTTCAAGTTCCGCCACACGGTATTGGAGCGGCGCGATTTGGTAGAGTTTGTGAACGGCCTCCGGCCGGCTTCTAAGATCGGCGTCAAAAAGTTCCGAGCGGGCGAAGGCAGCGTAGGCCGTGCCGTTTAGAATCGGCGGAGAAAACCAAGCGCGAACGGTTTTCTGAAAAGAGATGTGGAAGGGATCGTCCCCAGGGTCGATTTCGCATATGAACGTTGGGGCCCATTCGGGATGCCGCGCGAAAGATTCGGCGATCGCCCCAGGATCATTGGGCCGCTTGAGGCGAATGGCCTTGAGTCCTTGAAGATAGGGAAAAAGCGATAGTTGCGAGAACGCATTAGAATTTGCCGTTTCGAACTGATCCGCCTGATCGCGTACTCCCCATATGCTCCTGAGAAAATCGGCTGTTTCCAGCACGGCATGGCAAAAGTGCCGTTGGAAAAATTGCGCCCACATCCCGTTGCTAATGACAGGTAGAGAGGACTTCCCGGACGAGTCAGTCACTATGACGCCATTGGGAGCCTCGTTAAGCGCGACGATGAGAGAATCTTTGTTGAAACGGTTCGGGAACATCGCTTGCATCAAGGCGAGTTCCGACCCAACCGCCTTCGAGGCAAAAACGTGCCCTGCCTCGACGGAAAAGGAAAATTCGAGGATAATTCGCGTCCAGTCCTGACGCGGCAGAACCGCTTTTGTTTCGAGCCAGCGCATGGCCTGACCGATACTCACCGCCTCGCTGAGTGCGCGGAAGTATTCGACCTGTTCGAGACCCGAGGCCTTTTCGGGCTTATCAGCGAGACGCCAGTCTCGTGAATTACGCATCCGTGCGGCCCGCAGCCATGCACCGAGTTCCTTGGGCGCGCGGGTGATCTTCGCCATACGATCCAATTCTTCGGCGCACTCCTTTTTTGTGTCTGCAATCAGGCCCACAAGGCATTCCGCGAGCTGTCCCTCGAGCGCCAACTCTGGCGCGGGCTTGAGGCTGCGTGCCACCGCCAGATGGGCAGTAGCATGATTACAGATATCGCGAGGGTCCCAGAACGATCCGCTATTCTCTTTCATTGCGAGCGTCCCGAGAACTAGGGCGGCTTGCTCTTGGGCGAAGGGATTGTCCGACTCTTCGGTCAGCCATTTGGAAATCCGGGCATTTTCCGCTTCGATGGAGGATTCAGAGAAATCGAGCAGGTTGTTTAGCGGGTTTCCTTTTGGTGTCCGGCCGACGGACGCATTGGGGACCTTGAGCTGAGCCATGGCGGCCTCGCAGAACGGGACGTAGGCTTGCGACGACCAGATTGAGCCGGGAAAATGGAGCTTGACGTTCACAGTCCCCCTCTTCGTATAGGCGGTTACTTGATAGGCAACCTCGTGCCCGTCGATTTTTTTGAGGGAGACGTGAGCCGGCGATATGATCTCGCCCTTCTTGTCGACAATGAAGGAGAGGAGTTCTAAGGCATTGCGGCAAATCGATCCAACGATCCATTCCTGCTCGGTCCTATAAGGCGCCTTGAGTACGTAAGGCTTATGTTCGGGAGTCGACGTCGGGCTAGGCGGGCCCTCACCCCTTAGAGGCGCAAGGTTTGCAAAAAGCAAAATCGCGGCCATCGGCACTCTAACGTTCATAAGCGTAAGTCTGAGGCTTAAGCGGGAAAACTCAAGGCGCAAAGACGCTAGTTTCGCGAACTGCGGAAGAACGGCATCCGCACGCATCCGTGCGTGTTCGGATGCCGCTTGACGAACCCCAGTGCAGACCGTACGCCGGCTTGAACTCCATCTAATATGTAATCGGATGGCCAGCTCCCGGATTACTTTGGCGGCGCTGATTGGCGATTTTCGAGTAGATGGCGAAGTTGCCGTGTGGTTTAGGATCGGAAGCCGTGCCAACGGTAACTGGCGTGGCAAGACGGACGGTGCCCTCCTCGAACTGTGCTCCGGTGCTGAGCTTGAGCTTCGCGGCGGAAGGATTTTGGGCTTTGCACGGGCGGATCAAAGGAAAATGAGTCTCGCGCAGGGGAGACCATCGCGCAGGTACTTAGACCAATTGCCAGCCCGGCCGATACGGCTGGCAAAGCAAACGCGTTACCTTCATAGACGCCATGAGATGCTGGTCCGTAACTAGTCAAGACGCGTGGTGGTTCCGTTGAGCTTTCCCTCCACTGCCCCGGCACCTTGCGACGAATCCCTGAAGCCGCCAAATCGAGCCGATGTCCGCTATAAAAGCCTTCTTATCCCCATTGTCGATTTGATCGGCCGAGCGGCCGCCGTTTGTCCCATAGGTAAAGTCTGGAGTGGGTTTCCAGGCCCAATCCAAACGCGCTATCGAGAGAGTGGCTTCTCTTCGTAAGAAACCGCGACAATTCTATTCATTTTTGCAAATTCCAAGAAATCGCGCGTGCCGCGTGCAAGGAAGGGCTTCAATAGGGGCAAGGGAGTGCACCGAAAGTCAAGAGGCGTTGGGATTGCTTTCCCAACGCATAGGCGCGGCGGCCGCGCTGCGACACGAATTGATAAATCCGGCGCGAGAACTATTGCCGAAGCGCGGTATCCATCTCAAGCGGGCACTATCACACTTGCTCTTGCGACAAGCTCGATGCAAAACGGGACCTTCATGAGCGGTAGGCGCCACCTGGAAGTTAGTCCGCGAATGCTTTCTCTAGAGGCTCTTGTTAAAGGGCGGAAGCTATTTCGCTAATACTCTGACAGGAGGATTGACACGAAGGAGGCGCACTTTCAGATCGGCAGCGGATCCTCCCCGAGAGTCGGGCAAGTTCTCGAGTTTGATGGGACCAAATATCTTCGGTTTTAGCCATAGTCGCCTTGCTGTCATACACTGCCGCACATACTATTGGAGTCACAATTATGGCCTTGGAGTCAAAAACTCTTTCCGGCAACACACGATTAGACAGCGCTGCTAGCGGCGGCCCGTCGATCAAGCCAGCGCCTCCCCCAGATGATGCCGACGCAGTGAAACGAATACAAAAGGCCCTGGTGGCGCTGAAGTTTCCCTTGCCTCTTTCATTTCCGGAAGGTCCCACGAATGAGCCAGACGGGAAGTTTGGAGAAGAAACATTCTCACAGGTGATCGCGTTCCAGCAAATGGTCTTTCCGAAGGATTCGTCGCAGTGGGACGGACGCGTAGGCAAGAACACGCTGAGAGAAATGGACTCGCGGCTCCCCAAGGGCTCTCCCACTCCGTCAAGCACTCTTATCGTGATCCCCTTTCACGAGGCAAGCCCCATGCTCATCTCTTTCGAGGACCACACAAGGTTGTCGCAAAACCTTGAAGACAAGCCAGTCCCGCTCACCAGGCTCAAACCGACGGCGCTGCTGAACGTGATGGTCAATGAGCGACTCTTCGATACCGTGGCAAAGCGAGAAAATCAGTTTAAGCTAGAATTATCCTTGGGAGGCGCCGTAGCCAGGAATCTTGCCCTGGATTTCCTCGCCAACACTCTCTCCGGCCGGGAAATCGTCTACGGTGCCTCTCATCTCGTCGCGACTGCGGTTCACTCATCACCTGAATTCACGAGAGCCCACTCACAAGTGACTGGCTTCATTGCTGCTGCCTTAACAACGAGCGCTCTCACGGGAATCCTTGACTATCATGTCCTGGATTTGAAAACAGGCAACGTACCAGCACCGAGGTTGAGCTTCGGGACTCTAACGCCTCTGCAGATTGCGTTTGGATCGATGCAAGGCGTTAAGATCTGGCTGAAAGATTTCGAGGCGGACGGCACCACCAGAGACTTTAAAGCATCGCTCATCTACGAATGGTTTGATCATTTTGGAGCGGATGACAATACGATCACTCCCGACACTCGGTTTCACGGCACGCCAGGGCAAGTTTGCCTGTGGATCATGCAACGGCAGGATCCGCCAGCTCGCCGCCCGTTCGTGCCAAAGGTCGTCTTTTCGGAGGACGCTCGCGGCAAGTTCTGAATGGACACGAGCCTGACAGGTTGCCGGGTTTGTCGGCCTCGGCTTTCGCAAGTTGAGATGTGAGAAGTCCTATTGAATTTCGCGAATTTTCCCCTGGTACTGCGGACCACGGATTCCATTTTCCGGCGGTCTTCCGGCTTCATCTGAAAGCCGATAAAATTCACCACGCAGCCCCCAGTCCCCTGGAGCGGGCCCTTGACGACTCTTGCGATCTCCTGCCAGGGCACATCGCTGAGGCTCCCTCCCTCCCTCCACTGAAAGCTGGCGTCTGAAATCAGGAAGATGGCATCCGGCAGCATCGAGACGCCAGGTCCAATACGCCCACCACGCCGCGCGAATTCTTTGTCACTTCTGACTTCCCGCTTGTGGCGCGGACGAGCGATTCCATTTTGCGCCGGTCCTCCGGTTTCATTTCAAAACCGATGAAATTCAACACGCAGCCCTCGGTTCCCTGAAGCGGCCCCTTGACGATCTTGGTGACCTCTTGCCAGGGAACGTCGCTGAGGCTCCCGCCCTCTTTCCACTGAAAGCTTGCGTCTGAAATCAGAAAGACGACATCCGGCGCCATTCGGGACGCGAGTTCCAACACACCAACTATTCCGCGCGGGTTTCGTGTCACTTTCGAGGAGGCTTGCATCGATCCGGTCTCCACCCACTCCTCGTCGATCCATACAGCGGCAGCCTCTCGATTCGTATCGGTCGCCGCGAGCAATTCCTCGCGAAAGGCTTTGAAATTTTGAGTAAATTGGATGAGCCCAAAACGCGCATTGATCGGCAGTTGCCGCAGGAGGTTCAGGGTTTCCTGTTTAATCTTTCCGAGAGACACGCCGCTTTTCCGCGCCTTGTTCAGTACGCTCGCAGAGACATCGAAAATAAGGAGGATCCGTTTGCCCTTCGATTCGATTCCCATGAAGCTGAAGCCCGTGCCTGCGAGTCCGCCGGCTCCGCCGGCGCCCACGGCGATCGCCGAACCCGGACCGCCTGGTCCGGTCAAGGCGGCCACCTCGTCGGTCAGGATTTCTGCTGGATCGAGAGGTAGGAGCTGGTCAATAGGTATCCGTGGAAGTTCGGGAAGCGCGAGGGCAGCCGGACGAAGGCTCTGCAGCTTGTCGGTGAAGCTGGGCTTCGGCGCCATTCCATCGAAGGCCGCCATGTTCATTTTGTGCTCGCGCTCCTCCGCGGGAAGTCGAATGTCCTTCGCAACCTTGAATTCAGCCGGCGGCTCTGCAAGGTAGCGCGCCACGATCACAATGCCTGCAACGATCGCCGCGATTGCGTGAACCCCGACGCTTACCAAAACGACGGTCAGGATCATGCGCCTCCGCTGCTGGAGGCGGAGAGTCCTGGCAAGGACCACGCTCATTCTTCCTCCTCCGATGCGGCGAAAGTGACGCCTTGAATGCCGGCTTGCGCGCAAACGTTGAGCACGTCAACGATCCTCTGATGGTGCGATCCGTCCGCGGCATCCACTGTGACGAGGGCCTCGCTCCTGTTGGCCCCGGCGGTTTCCTTGAAACGGGCGAGCGTCTTGAGCAAGGCGGGCAGACCGCGGCTCTGCGGAGTGTCCATCGGCAAATCATTGAGGATCACCTGACCGTCTTCTTGAATGGTGATCCGCTGTTCGTCAGGAATTTCCAGGTTTTCCTCCTGAAGCACCGTTCCCGGAAGAGTCATGCTCATGTCGGCTTCCGGTTTTACGGGTTTGGATGTAAGGATATAGAAGAACAGCAGGAGAAAGCACACGTCGATCATCGGCGCGATCTGCAGGTCAATCTGGGAATGCTCGACGCGCTTCATTCCTGCCGAACGCCAAAAATGACCTCGATGGCCCCAGCCTCAGCGGCGATTTTCATGACCTCTTTGATCTGTCTGCCGGGCGTTCGGGCATCCGCCCGAACGTAGAGCTTGAGCGGCGGATAGTTCTTGAAGCGTTCTTTGAGATAAATTGTGAGCTGCTTGGAAGTCACAGGCTGATTGCCACTG
The DNA here is from genome assembly GCA_963784465.1 of uncultured Verrucomicrobiae bacterium. Classification (GTDB taxonomy): domain Bacteria; phylum Verrucomicrobiota; class Verrucomicrobiia; order Chthoniobacterales; family Terrimicrobiaceae; genus DASTFP01. The sequence goes on along the minus strand of CAWASQ010000040.1, from coordinate 126,868 downwards.
AAAAGCTGGCCATACTCGTCGATATTGATGACGTCGCGATCCCCCATTTCGCGCGGAACCTTTCCTGATGCTGCGGCCGGAATATTGATCTCGAGAAGCTTCGCGCCCTTCGTGAGTTTGCCCGAAAGCATGAAGAAGAAAAGTAGAAGCAGCGTCACGTCGATCATTGGCGCAATTTGCAGTCCAACCTCCTCGTGCTGGACACGGCGCATTCGGCGACGGAGTTCAGTCATGACAGCGCTTCAAGCCTGATCGGGCATCTCTTGAGAGACAAACTCCTGCAGCGGCGACTCCTGACCGCCGGGCCGCCGGCTCCCCTGGGCCTCTCCCGTAAAGAGATCAAGAATATGAGACAGCGCCTTATGCGCGTCGGCCATGTTCGCCGAAACCAAACCTCGGAAGAAGAAGTAGAGGAACATCGAAGGAATCGCCAGCAGCAGACCGCCGCCCGTTGCGATGAGCGCCTCTCCGATTCCCTTGGCCAGATCGGTGGCTTCAGCTTTGCCGGCAGTCAGGGCGCTGAAGCTTGTGATCATCCCCGACACCGTTCCGAGCAACCCGATCATCGGCGCGAGCACGGCGAACGTGTTCAAGTAATTCACGACGACCATCATTTTCGTCTCGGAGCGGAAGCAGTCGTCGGCAACCGAGTTTTCCATCGCCGTCTTGTTAAACATATCGCGCTCGTAGTTTGCTTTCATAAGGGCCGAGGAGAGCGCATTGGTAAGCGGGCCGGGATTCGTCCGGCAATAGTCGTAAGCCGCCGCAAGGTCCCGACGCGCGACAAGATCACTAAGATGAGTCACAACCTTCGCCGGCATTATCCTCGCCTTGCGGTACATGATGGCGCAGTAGGCGCCGAGAGCGAGCGTGGCGACCGAGCAGAGCGCAATAATATGCATGACAGGGCCTCCCTCCCGGTAAAGATCAAGGAGACTCTTGCTGGTTTCCACTTCGGACGCACCGGCGGTGGCCGGCAGCAGCAGACCTCCGCTTAGGATCAGCAGGAAAGGAAGGAGGCTATCGGTTTGCTTTGGTTTCATCATGTTGCTTGATTAGGGATCCGGGAAGCGCGCCCAAGAAATCCTGGGCTTGCCTGGCATAGGAAGTAGCGGAATAGATTTCAATAAGATCGTGCGAAGCTTGCTGAGCCTGGCCTAAATCTCCCGCGAACCGGCAAAGTTCAACCGCTCCCCACAGTCCGCGGGCGGCGACCTCGGATTCGGAGCCAAAGAACAGGGCCGGATACAGGTAAAGCTCAAGGGCTTCCTCGTATAAGCGATCCCGTTCGGGTTTGACAAAGGCGTCCTCTTCCCAGCGCGGATTGTCGTCGACGAGCTTGCGAAGCGCCTTTTCCGTGGCCTTGGCAAGAACGAACTTAGCTTCGATGAGAACGGAAGGGTCTTCCGAAATTCGTTCGACCTCCTTCGCCTCTGCGACGGCCTCCTGCACGTTCCCTGAGGCAACCATCGCGCGCAACCGACCCTGCCTGGCACGCATCGCGTCGATAGCGCTCCACGTCTCCCTTTCGATAGCTCTGAAAAGTTCAAGAGCCTTTTGTGCGGTGGCAACGCTCGTCATTTCGCAAAAGCAGATCGCCATAAACGAGACCGACTTCCGCCGCCGACGACCTTGGAATCGAAAGCCACGGCCGCGCTTCGCGCCAGAGTGCTTCAATCTCCTGAAGATTCACCAGCTGTGGCGCTTTTGAGCGTTCGTGTCAACGCCTCATTTGAGGAGAACTCAACGCGGTCCACGTCGAGAGCGTAGGACCGTTATAGAAGCGAAAATCGGCGCTGAGTCAATCGAGGCTCCGGCAAGGGGTGGCAATAACCGCCGCAGTCGAATGCCCTGTTCATCGATACCCGTTAGCTTTCCAACCATCCTGTCACCTTGCCGCAGAAAGATCGTGTCGCGTCCTACCTGCGGAATCTGGCCGCCTGCGCCGCCAGCGAAAACAAGGCAAAGCGAAAACAGGAAGCGTTGAACCGGAGACTCTCCTCATCCTTTTGCAGGATTCGATTCGTTCACCTCCGGCATTGGGCCGCCGAGGAAACCGAGACGCTCAATCGCCTTCCGTGCTTCGTCAAAGCCGGCAAGATCTTCTCGTCCAACCAACTCCTGGTAGGTGCGGCGGGCGCTCGCGTGATCATCGAGTTTCTCGAAAGCCTCCCCGCTGCGGTAGTAGGCCTTGGCTACCCAGTCACGCCAACGCCCGTGCATAACGTAGAGCCGCTGAAAATAGGATATGGCCAGATCGGGCCTGGCTTCGTCCATATAGATCTCGCCGATCGCGTAGAGCGCCCTCGCCTTTTCCTGGCCGAGCGAATGCTCGCTTGCAAGCAGTTTCTCCAAGGTTGCCCGGGCTTCATCGGTGCGGCCCGAGCCACCAAGAAGTTCGGCTTTGGCGAGCAATACCTGTCCAAAAAGCCGGGATCCGGTAACCTCTCGCTCGAACCGCTCAAAGAGTTCCATCGCGCCGTTGGTGTTTCCACGCTCCATCTCGCTGCGAGCCAGAGCGGCCAGGGCGCGATCCCTCTGGGAGGCGCGGGGATTCCACTTCAAGAGATCACGAAACATGCGCTCTGCTCCCTCCTCATTGCCGGTCGCTTGGAGCGCTTCCGCGCAATCGGCAAGCGCCAGGGGATTAGCAGTCTGAACGTTCAGTCGTTTGGAGACTTCGACAAGATCTCTCGTAGCGCGGGAGGGATCCTTCGATCTTAGCGCGGTCGCGCGCGCCCACAATACGCGCGTCGCGAGTGTCTTTCTCGCCGTTCGCTCAGCTTCCTCGGATAAATGGTCAAGCAGGGCCAAGAAAGCCGTCTGTTCCTCATCACCCTTATAGAGTTTCAGCAGGGCCGGAAACAAATCATCGACGGACCAGATCGCCGAATCGTCGCCGTAATCGCTAATTGCTTGCCAGTAAACATCGCGGGCCTTTTCCAGCATTCCTTGCTGACGGTAGGTCCATCCCATCCAATAAATCGCCTCGGCGACACGAGGATTTCGCGGATTGTTAGTTTTGAAGGCGGCCATGTGATCGCGCAGCTTCTCATATTCCTCCATGCGCTTCAGAGCCTTTCCGATCTTGAAGACTCCTTCGGTATAAAGCTTAGTGTCCTGCTTGGTGATTCCTTGATAAGCGACGATTCCTTCTTCCACGCGTCCCTGGGTGAGCAAGGCGTCGCCCAACAGAATCCGTCCCTCGTTACATTCGGCCGCTCCAGGATGATTGCGGAGGAAGGCATAAAGCTCGTCGATACTCGCCTGATAATCCTTGTTCTGTTGTGCGCAATAGGCTTTGCGAAACTCGGCGCTCGCCCGATAACGGCCGTTCCTGTATCGATGCAGATACTCGTCCATCAACTGACGGCAGCGGCTAAACTCTCTATTAATCGACAGGCCGATCCCGCGCCAGTAAAGGGCATCCTCGGCTAGTTCGTGGCGCGGATACCGGGACTGGAAACTTTCGAACTCCGCTATGGCGTCCTTGTTCCGGTCGGCTTGCAGGAGACAAAACGCCTTCATGAAGCCCGCCCGCGACGCGTAGTCCGAGGATTGGTGCCCGTCGCCTATCGTATCAAAGACCGCAATGGCTTCGGAATAGCGGCCTCTCCGCTGCTCCGCGATTCCCATCATGTAAAGGATCAAAGGCGTGCTCTCGGATCGGGGAAACTTTTCCAGGAAGGCCTTTCCGGCCTCGCTTACATTGGACCAGGACTCGATGGAACTCCAGCATTGCAGGAGGTTTACCGAAGCCGATTCCACGATTCGGCCAGCCGGCATCTCGTTGAGCATCGCTTCAAGGACGAGAGCCGACTCACGGTAGCGATTCATGGCCTGATAGGCAGCCGCGAGCCGCAAGCGAACAGCCGCATCGAAACTCTCGATCTTCCGGAAGTTTTCTATCTCCCGCCTCACTTTGGCGATCATCTGTCCATACAGCAGTCTTGTGTAAGGATCGCCGCGCGGGTCCGCCTCGACGGCTTGGAGCTTTGATTCCAAGTCCTCGAGTCGCATTTGCTGATGCTTGAGCAGACGGTCTGCGCTCCAGACCCGCTGAAGGCAGATGATCGCTTTTCGAGGCTCGTTTTTCTCGAGATAGCGTGCACCGAGCTCGAAGGTCAGCGTCTGAAAACTGACCAACTGGAGCAGCTCGCCCATGCGGGGAAACTCCTCTATGACGACCTTCATCGCCTCATTCACGTCGCCTGCGTCCAGTAAAGCGTGCAACTGCGAAACCGCCGCGCGACCGCGATTGATCGAGGCAAGCTCCTGCTTGAGGCCGGCGTAGTAATCGGCTGCTTCCTTGGATCTTCCATCAAGAATGAGGCACGCTCCGATGAGGAGTTTCGCCTCCGGCACCTTTTGGGCCGCCGGAAATCGCCGCGCATCCGCCGCGTTGCGTTCCCAGCCAGCGCCGAAAAGTCCGATAAACTTCTCAAACGTCGCACGAGCCTGCCCTCCTTGTCCTTCCTGCATCTCGCAGATACCCCTCCAGAACAACAGATCCTGGCTCTGCGCTATTTCTATGGGGGGATCGCTGGCAAGACCGTGTTTGATCGCCTGATGCGCCTCTGAGAATCTCTGCAAACGCAGAAGGCACATCGCGAGCGGATAGCGCATTTGCCTAAGGGTAGCCTGTGCCTCGGCACTCGATCCAAAGTCCGCTGCGAACTTTCGATATAATTCCGCGGCCTCCGCATATTTTCCCTGCGCAAAGAGCGATGACGCATTGACCGCCAGTTCGTCAGCGGTAAGGTCATCATTGTCCGCAAGTCTCTGCGCAAACGAATAACTCGCAAAGATGCCAAAAAGGATGGCAAAAAAGGCGGGACACCGATGCATCGAAAGGTGTGCGTGGTAGCATGCAAGCGGGCCGGTGACAATCCTGTCGTTATGCTTATTTCCTCAACGCCAGATCCAGCTTCTCGCGCAAACCTCTGCGCCCTGGAGGAGACAATTCTTAGATTCATCCGAACCGGAGAGGGTTCTTTCGAGACGCTAATTCTTGCGGCGCATGGCTTTCAGCGATCGCTTTGCGCGCCATACAAAGCCTACTGCAGGGCCTTTAAGGTGCCTGCCTCCTGGCAGGAAATACCCGCAATTCCCCTGGGCGCGTTTCGCGATGCGCCGATCCGCTCGTTCCCTGCGGAAGAAAGCATGCGTTCGTTTCGAACGAGCGGAACAACCGGGGAAGGATATGGAGAGCACCATTTTCGCAGGTTGGATCTCTATCGGGCCGCCGCGACGACCGGTTGGGAGCGCCTGGGCCTTCGTAAAGACAACCTCTTCTGTCTTTTGCCTTCTCCGGAGAAATCTTCCCACTCCTCGCTGAGCTGCATGGCGGGATGGCTAGCTTCCCCACGGCGCTTTTTTCTCAAAGACTGGGACAGACTGAGTGAATCGGTGTCGCGCGAAGAGCAGCCCGTCGTCCTTTTCGGAACTGCGCTAGCCTTTCTCGATGTCTTTGAATGGCTTGGCAATCGTGACATTCGTCTTCCGGAGGGGAGCGTTGCGGTGGAAACCGGCGGTTACAAAGGAACGGGGCGCGACCTCCCGAAATCCGAACTCTATGCTTCGTTCCAACGATACTTAGGGCTCAGCGCGAATTCTGTGTGGAACGAATATGGAATGACCGAACTTAGCTCGCAGTTCTACTCTCGAGGTCTCGGAAATCCGCATTGGGGCGCACCGTGGGTGAGAGCGCTCGTGATCGACCCGGAGAGCGGCAAGGAATGTGCCGATGGAGAAACCGGCATCCTGCGGATCTTTGATCTCGCGAACACGGGGTCGTGCTGCGCGGTTCAAACCCGGGACCTCGCCATTCGGAGGGGAGAAAACTTCGAACTTCTCGGCCGTGATCCGGCGGCGCTTCCCCGCGGTTGTTCCCGGACTGCCGACGAAATTCTCTCCTCGTGAACACATCGGAACGCGCAGTCGCCCTGGCTCAGGTGGCGGAAAATTTCCCCTTGCTGGGAAAAGTGGCCGCTGACGACCTGCTTGAGGTGGTGCGCCTGGAGCTCGGGCACCCGGAGATCCTGGACGGTTTCCGCCCATACGCCGGCCACTTCAGCCTGGCGATAGCCAACGATCCCATCCTCCACATACTGAGTGGAAACACGCCTCACGCGGGTTTGCAAAGCTTGATTCGCGGGCTGCTTCTCGGCGCGATGAACTACGTGAAGATTCCCGCGAGCGGTTTGTGGGAAATCGAGGAGTTTGCAAAAATGCTGCCGTCTTCACTTAAGAAGAGACTGGATTTGGGCACGGAGCTTGCCCCGCAGTGGCTTCGCGATGCCAGGGCATGGATCGTCTTCGGAACGGACAAAACCATTGCCCACTTCCGATCAAAAGCGCCGCCAGGTGTCGTGCTCGAAGCCCATCCCCACCGTATCAGTCTAGAGATCGTTTTCGATGACTCGCGCGGAGATTCTTCACCGCTCGCGGCAGTAGACATCTCCCAGTTTAACCAAAAGGGATGCCTTTCTCCACACGACGTCTATGTTGCGGGCGACGCGAAAGATTATGCCGTGCGATTGGCAACAGCGATGGCGCGCTACGAGCGAGAAGATCCGCGTGGACCGATCACCTCTGCGGAGGCTGCCGAAATCGCGGACATGCGTGCCAACTACAGGTTTCGTTCCGCCAACGACCCACGTGTGGGGATTTGGGAAAGTGAGAACTCTACGGCCTGGACGGTCATCTACGAAGAAGATCCGTGGTTCGCGGCCTCGTGTCTGAACCGGCTCGTTTTCGTCAAGCCGCTTTCCGCAGAGCTCATTACCGCTCTCGGGCCGGCCCTGCCTTGGATCGCAGCCGTCGGGATATGGCCGGCAACGCCCGAGAACGCCGAGAAGGCCGCCCTCCTTCGGCCTTCGCGCATCTGCCCGATCGGTCAGCTGCAATATCCTCCTCTCACCTGGCACCAGGAAAATCGCCAAACTTTGGCCCCTCTCGCCCGATGGGTTGATTTTGAGCCGGACTTTCGGTAAAAGCCGAATTTTCCCGTGTCGAAAGAACAGTCGATTGTTACTGAAGGAGTTGTGGTCGATGTCCTGCCGGGCACCATGTTCCGGCTGAAATTGTCGAACGGGCACATCGTGCTCGCACATATTTCCGGCAAAATGCGCAAAAACTTTATCCGGATTGTTCCCGGGGATCGCGTCAGCGTAGAGATCTCGCCCTACGACCTGACGAAGGCTCGCATCACTTTCCGCGAGCCCGAGACGCCCCCGCCCGGCAAACAATAACGGACAGCACCGCACTTGGAACGCCCGGAGTTTGGTGCATCATAAGCCCTTTATGAGAGTGAATCTTCTCCTTCAGCCACCTCGCGAAGCTCTCGCTACGCAAAGATATTGCGCGCGTTTCCGATCTCTTTCGCGGGACGAGATGGCATTTCGAAGAGCGATCGGGCTTGCCAATCGAGCAAACCTCGAGACATGACTCGCATAAACGCAAGCAACCTGGGGGACCTTTACCGCCAAGCGGCGGAGAGATTCGGCCATCGCCCGGCGTTTGCCGCGAAGGATTCCTCCGGCGGTTATCAACCCATCTCATACAGGCAACTCTACGAGAATGGCCTCTCGCTGGCTACCGCGCTCATTGACCTTGGGCTTCGCCAGCGAGAGCACGTCGCGTTGCTTTCCGACAATCGACCGGAATGGATTCTGTGCGACTACGGAGTTCTGCTCGCGGGCTGCGCAGACGTACCCCGCGGCGCAGATGTCACGCCGGCCGAGATCGGCTACATCCTCGCACACTCGGATTCACGCTTTGTATTCGTAGAGAACGGCGGAATGCTGGAGAAGCTCGACCGGATCCGTCGTACGGTGCGGGGGGTCGAGAAGATCATTCTCATGGACCCAAAAGGTCATGCACCGGGCGACGCGCTCCGGCTTCAAGATCTGCTAGCCCAGGGGATTGCGCTTCGCTTCGGAGGCGACCGGCGGGCAGAAGAGCGCCTCGCAAGCATTCGCCCGGAAGACCTCTTTACGATAATATACACATCCGGCACCACAGGCACGCCGAAGGGAGTCCAGTTGACTCACGCCAACATGGCGTCCCAGATCCGAAATCTCCCCTTCGATCTCGGCACGAGCGACCGGGCGCTCACCATCCTTCCCGTTTGGCACAGCTACGAACGCGTCTTCGAGATGGTGGCCATCAGCATGGGAGTCTGCACCTACTACACGAACCTTCGCAATATCGGCGAGGACCTCAAGACCGTCCGGCCTACCGTCATGGCCTCGGCCCCGCGTCTCTGGGAGAATCTTTACCAGAAGCTCATGGCCCGGATTGACGAGGCTCCCCCTTTGCGGCGCGGTCTTTTTCATGCCGCGCGCTTCTGCACTTGCCGTGTAAAGCGAGCAGAAAGTTACTTCCGTGGACAGGAACTCGACACGAGCGGCCGCCCGCTTCTCGAACGCGGCACCCGCGCCGTGGCGCATTTCAGTCGCTGGATCGCCCTCTATGTGCCTTATCGCATTCTGGATAGAATCGTCCTCGCAAAACTTCGCGCGGCTGTGGGATGCGGGGAATTCCGGGGCACGATTTCCGGAGGAGGGGCGCTTCAACCGCACGTGGATGAATTCTTCAATTTTATCGGCATACCCGTGCTCGAGGGCTATGGGCTGACCGAATCCTCGCCGGTCCTCGCTGTTCGCACCTGGAAAAACCTGGTCATTGGAACAGTGGGCCCGTTCTACCCCGAAACAGAAATGCGGATAGTTGATCTCGAAAACGGCCGCGTCCTCTACCCGGACCGCTCACGCAAGGATCAGGGTCGCGGACGCCAGGGCGAAATCCACGCGCGCGGGCCTCAAATCATGAAAGGCTATTACAAGGATCCCGAGGGAACCTCCCGCGTGTTCCACGACGGATGGCTGAAGACCGGCGACATCGGGATGGTCACCTTCAATGACTGTTTGAAAATCCTCGGGCGTTGCAAAGACACCATCGTTCTTCTCAACGGCGAAAACGTGGAGCCGCTTCCCATCGAGTCGAAGCTTGTTCATTCCCCGCTCGTGGATCACTGCATGATTGTTGGCCAGGACCAGAAGCACATCGGAGCCTTGATCGTCCCGGCGCTTGACGGCTTTCGTGCGGCGGGTGTGCACGCCGCAAACTTACTCGAACTCGCGGCGAACCCACGGACGCGCGCACTGATGGAGGCTGAGATCCGCCGGCTTATCAATCCCGAGTTGGGATTCAAGAGCCACGAGCTCATAGCGGACTTTCGCTTCGTCACCAAACCCTTCGAGGTCGGACAGGAAATGACGGCGACATTCAAACTCAAACGTCATGTCATTACCGGGCAATACGCTTCGCTGATTGAGGAAATGTATCCCGGCGCGCAGGAGTCGGCTGCGCGCAAAGGCTAGACCCGGGCGCCCCGAAGCGCCGAATACTTTGATTCTCGTAACCAGCCATGCATCGTCTCAGGGAGTCCGCTGAACGTCGTTTTTCGACAATGGCTTCAAGTGGCGTAGTTAGAGACGCCGCCCGACGTATGCGTAGTAGTTGCTACTTCCAAAGAAGACACCCGCTTCGGAATCAGAGCGTAGGCCGGCAGCCCAAGCATCCGCTTCTTCCGCGCTCATCACTCCGGACTTCGGAATCAACTTCCGAAATGTCTCGATTGCCGACAACCAGAAGTTCGCCCTGCCTATCTCGGACAACACATGCGCGTGGGAGGCGACAAGCTCCAATCCGACCGCCCGAAGCAATCGCGGCATTTGACGCATCACGCGTGGATTTGCGACCACTGCCCTGATAACCGCCTCGTCGTTCGCCTTTGCTCTGATCGGATCCGGGTGATGGAACGTGAGAGACGCATAGTCCCCATCGAATATGGCAACCGTCCCGCCGACTCTCAGGACACGTGCGATTTCTTTGAGCACCGCCTGAGGGTCATCAACGTGGCTCAACAGCGTATGTGCAACGACGGCATCAAACGTTTCGTCGGCGATGGCGATGCTTTGCATATTTCCCGCAGCGAAGTCTATTCGCTCAGCGATCCCCTCTTCAGTAGCGAACCGCCTTGCAGCCTCAACGAGGTAGGGACTAAGATCAATTCCTCTAACCCTCCCGGAGAACCCAGGGCGACGCGCGATAGTTCGGGCGGCTAAGCCGGTCCCGCAGCCAGCATCGAGCACCAACCTCGCGTCGTCGATGCACATCCCGTCGAGGTAGTTGTTAAGCATACTTGAGAAGAGCGGATGCTGACCGCGGGCTTCGAACCTTGTCACAAGTGCTTCCTGCGTTGCCTCGTCCAGCCTGTCGGTTTTTCCAAATGGGTCGATGCTGCTCATCCCTTGCTCTCTTTCTACCTTCCAGGAGTATTGATCGCCGTTCTCTAACTGCGCAGCAGACATTTCAGGCGCTTCGGACACTGTGTTGAGCGCTGCGGAGATCTTCATTTTTCGGACGGAGGGCACCGATGCAAGACTCCGCTGTCGCGCCCTGCTTTTGCGCGCTGAATCCCCCGTCGATCATCAGGTTTGCGCCGGTAATGAAACCAGCCTCAGGACTCGCAAGGTCGGCGACCATACCCGCGATCTCCTCGACCGTTCCGTATCGCGGAAGTGCCATGAGCTTTTTTGAGCGTCTCGGCAAACTCGCTGCTCGCGGGATTCATATCCGTGTCAACCGGCCAGGCTGCACATTGTTGATTGTAATTCCCCGTGGGCCGAGATCGCGAGCGAGCCCTTTCACAAGTCCCTGCAGCGCGGATTTGCTCATGGCGTCTTCGGCCCCGCCTCGACATTCGTGCTGCCGATATTGATAATGCGTCCTCCTTCTTTCATATGTTTGACTGCCGCCTGCGTCGCGACGAAGACCGCTCGCACCTTGACAGCGTGCGATCGAAATCCGCCAGCTTGAAATCATCAAGAGCGGCCATCGCCAACGTTCCCGCGTTGTTGACGAGAAATGTCGATCCCGCCTAGTTCCGCAGCCGCGCGCTCCACAGCGGCGACCACCGCGTTCGCATCGGCGCAATCAGCCCTTATCGCCAGGGATTTGGCTCCGAACGCCTGCGCGGCCTTTGCGATTTCTTCAGCCTGTTCGGGCGAGCTTGAATAAGTCAGGGCGACACGCGCGCCCTCGCTGGCCAGATGCTTGACAATACCAGCTCCGATCCCACGGCTCCCTCCTGTGACAAGAGCCCGTTTGTTCTCCAATGCGTGTTTCATAGCCATCATTGTTACGTAAGAGGCCATCGAGATGACCAGAGCGAATACCGCGAAACCGCGCAGGATGCGAAGCCGCCTGTTGCCGTCGTTATGTCAGAGAAGATCGTCGTTTTGCTCCGGAGAGCTACTCTGGTCCTTGCCGGAAACCGATTGCAAACCTACCGGAGAGGATCCTTCCGCATCGGCTCGATCCTGGTCGGCAAGCACTTGTTACCTTGAGATTTCGCGGAAGCCGTGAATTCGCCAACATCGGCAGAATTACCGGGGCAGGGGTGGCGACCACCGCCCCGACAAAGAGAGCAGCGATCCATGGAAATCGGCCAGAAACCGGACCAGCAGCGTCACAGCCGTAAGGGACGCCAGATAGACGGCGAAAGTCAGCAGCACGGCGCCTCCGAGAGCGGCTTTCAAATCCCGGAAGTGAAGGTCGAGCCCCGCTTCGAAAAGAATAACCGCGAGGGCGATGGCCGTAAGTGCGGGACCGACGATTCCGAAATCCCGCGGCTGTAACCAATGGGTAAGCGGGCCCGCGACGAGACCGATGCCGATGAGCCATAGGGTATCCGGCACGCGAAACCGCTGGAAAGCGAACTGGAAAAGATGAGCCAGAAAAACGAGCCCCCCCACAGCCATCAACATGGCTGGCACGCTTAAGGCATTTTCGGCGCTCCCCATAGCTGCTCTCTGACAGACGCTAAAGAAATCCTTCCAGATTTCTTAGCAGACTCCTCCCAAAATGGTCACGGAAGAACCCTGCGGATGTGCCCTCGATCAGCGTGCTGGCCTCAAAAGACGCTTGCTTCACCGATCCTCCAAGCGCGAGGCGCTCAACCGCTCGTCGGCCGGCATTCGCAGGGATCGGTGATTTGCAATTTCGCGCCGTCGTTCGACAGGCAATGCGCCTCATTCCGCAGCGTCCATGCGATGAGACGATGGCTGCGTCGCGATCACCGGGGCGGCGGAAGCGACCAGACGGCGCACGACTCTTTGGCCGAGTTCCACGAAAGCGGCGCATGCCTTGCTCTGGTATCGCGCGGGGTTGCGCACGGCGTTGATCTCGCGGTGGGGGCCGAGCCTGTCAGGGCGACAAAGACGCACTGCGGCCGGCTCTCGTGGCTCCTCGCCATGGCCGGCACCAGCGATATTCCCTGGTGAGAGGCGACCATGGCAAGCACCGTGGAGAGCTGCACCAGCGGCAGCGTCTTTTGCAGCCGGATGTCATGCCGTCTGCACCACTGGCTTATCTGGCGTGAAAGGCAATGGGACTCCTGCAGTGTCAAGAGTGTCTCCCTCGAAAGATCTCGCCACGAAAGCCGGCGCGGGATCGGCTGGACCGGCGATTACGTCTTTTCCTCCGGCAACCTGATCCTGGACCTTTTGCACAACTTTTTCCTCGAGAACGGCGCCCGGACGCAAAAGCTCCGGGTCTACCAGATGACAGACAATCCCGCCGCGCGCACCATGCTGGGATATCTTTTCGTTCGCGGCGGCGTCCATGCCCTGGCCTATGCCCGGGCTCTGGAGTCGCTGACCGGTGTGAAAATGAGCGACATGCTGCCGATTCCAAACATTGGCAACGCGGTTTTCCCCGAGGCACGCAAATTCATGGAAAAGGGCCTTCATTTGAAGCTCTACCGCTTCTCGCCCGAGGACTATAAGGAGGCTGGGACCCTTTGGAACGGGGCGGCTCCGGAGGGTTATGTGGAGGGATTAGGGGGAAGCAACAACCTGGAGTTCGTAGACGCGCCTCCCGCGGGCGGCAACCTGGCCAACCTCGCAGGGATTGCCTCCAGTTTCGCTCCAAATTACGCGCCGGAAGAGATCATGGAAATAGCCCAACAACTCTACAAGAAGGCGAAAAATCTCTAAAGACTCCCGAACAGGCCGGCGTCCACCCGGGCGCCGGCTCTGTGCGCGTCATCATCGGAACCCGATTCAATCAGGCCTATTTGTCTTGTAGGCTCCTATTTCGGGCGCGTCGGGGTTCACCTCGGGGCCGAAGTAGCGCAGGCAGACCAGCGGCTCGGTCTCGCTGGTGTTCTCAAAGGTTACACCCGCTTTTGCGCCGTCCTCGGTGCCGAAATACTCGTCCTCGGTCAGTTCGTGAAACCGGATGAGCTTCGGGCTGTTGAGCGGCTGGCCGTTGATCTTGCCGGTGCCCTGCACGCAGATAAGGCCGTAGGCGCCGTTGTCTTTGATGGTGCTTTCACGCCGGGTTCGACGGTGAGTTCCTTGGCGGTGAAGAGCTGTTCGCCGTCCACCTTGCCATAGACGATCCAGCGGTCCACGTAGCCTTCGCTTCGGGTGTCGGCGACGGGCACGGGTTCGAGGTAGTGGTTGTCCTTGAATTTCGGATCCACGTTCTCGTCCCAGTCGAGCTGGTCCACGATGAAGTCGAGGTCCTTGTGCTGCTCTTGGGCATGTCCTTGACGAGCAGGCTCCAGGGAACCAAGCGGCCCTCGACCAGATTCTGATACATGCCGAAGACGTCGGAGCCCCACTGCGGCTCGTAGGTGCAGAGCGAGCCGGGCGCGTGGAGGATGCAGGGGTCGATGAGCCAGCCGGTGCCGACCTTCAGGCGGTAGGCCTTGGAGAGGTCGAGGATGCCGTTGTCGCCCTTGTTCCAGTTCTCGAGGCACTTGCGGACCTGCGCCTTGGTGGTGCCGGGCTCGAAGCCCATGAAGGTGTAGGGGAAGTTGTTGCCGACGTTGTTGTGCTGCGGCGGGAAGTAGTAGGACTCGGGCTTGCCCTCCTGGCCGACCAGCGGCCTGCTTGGCATTCTGGTGCATGTGATGCGGGATCGGTCCCATGTTGTCGAAGAACTTCGAATAAACCGGCCACTTGCCGTATTTCTTCCAGATGGCCTTGCCGACGAGTGTGCGCCGCATTCGGCGACGGCCTGCTGCAGGGTGAAGCGCTGCTTGCCGACGACGACATAGCTCAGTCCCTCGTCGGGCGTGCGGTCTTCGTTGGCCGCCGGTGTGGTGGAGGCGAACCAGCGCTCGTCGATGCCGCCGCGGTTCAACCCGTAGGCGTAGAGGTCGTCGGGATGGAGCTTGAGGCGCATGCCGGGCTGGAGGAAGGAGCGCGGCACCCAGCAGGGCGCGAGGCGCAGCAGACCGCCGGTGGCAGAAACTTCGGCTTCAACAAGTTTCGCAACGTCTTTCTCTACCGTCGTCAGGGCAGTGAACGTATCCATTTCTCTTCTGCGAGAGGGGATGGCATTACCTTATCGGCCGGTCGAGAACCGGCAAGCTCGTTCCGAAAACGGAGAGGATGCCTTTGAGGGGCGCTCGGAAACGTTCTACCTGGCGACCGCCTCAGCTTTGTGAGCGATCCGGCTTTGCGCCCAGGATCAAGTCGTTGGCATCCTGCCATTGAGGAGCCTTTCCGGTGGGCCGGGCCTCGAAGCAAAGCCAGCTTTGATCGGAGACCGCAATGAAATAGCGAACTGCGGTCTGCTCCCGCAGAGCAAAACCGCGCCGATTTCCATATGCTGCCTTGACTCCGCGCAAGGCACCGGACGTGGCGACAGCACGGGCATAAAGAACATCATTTCGAGCGGCCAAGGTTGAGACTAACCTTCGTCCCTCATCAGTTGGCGGTGCGATGCGGCGAAGCGTTACTTCGATGTCCTCTCCAACAAACCGGGCAAGCGTGCCAGCGTCAGTGCCCCCAAACACCGAGTATCCCCACTTTGTACGATCAAGCTTCAAAGTCAGACCGCCCACGTCTACATCCTCCTCTACCTTCGGGAGCGCAAACGAGTAACCCGAATCCCCTCCAAATCCACAAAAGCCGCCACCACCGCCTCCTCCTGCGCAGCCTCCACCTCCGCCGGAGGCCAGAAGTCCGGCTGCCACGCTGCACCATGCTGCGACGCCGAGCAAAGCCCTGAACATCCCCAAGGATACGGCCAACCTTCCAGTATGCAACTCGTCCGCTCAAGTCCCCGCTGGCCCGTAGGAAATCGTCGTATCGTCGCTGGCACACCCCGCCTGCACTGCGAATCACGTGATCTCGGTCTCGCTCAAGCGGGCGTATTTTGCAGCATATTCTCGTCGGCGCTCGTTCGGAGTTGGACCCCCAGGTATCGAAGTGACGAACAAGGCCTCGCCCCTCGGCTTGCTCACGAAAAAGCATTCAGGTCTTGTCGAAGCGAATCTTCGAACTCGTCTCAATCTGCACAACGCGACCGTCGTGCACCATTATCTGAACCGAACCAAATTTCAGAGCGCGAACCTGGCGCTCGACAATATCCACCCAAACTTCAGAGCTGTTCCTAATAATCGGCGACGGCTCCGGACCTGCTATGGCTCCTCCATTTGCCATCTTAGTTGACTCTTGAGAAACACCCCGTTGAATTTACACCGAAAGTCTGATTCCAGAGCATATACGATAAAATGAGTCGTCTTTTGTGGTTTACAAGGAAAAGTTCAAACTTGAGGAGGAAAATCCTGTCCGATTTGGTGAAGGAATTGGACGCCAAGATGCGAGATACTGCCGGGACGCCTTAGCGCGAAATGCTTTCCTGACCCCAAAAGAGGCTCGCGCGCAGCGACCTCTCCCTCAGGCGGGTTTTTGGGCGTTCCAAGGAAACTTGGCCAGAAGCAAACCCATGCCACAGAAGTCGGTGATCCCCGCGAAGACCAGTCCGGCGCCCACAAATGCGGAGAGGCCGACGAACCAGGGATGCACGAAGTACCCGAGCACGACACCGATCACAACGAGCGAACCTGCGACGATGCGCACCTGACGCTCCAGGCTGATCACTTTTGTTGTTCCTCGTTCTAATGGGCAAACCGGCATCACTCCAGGCCAGCGTGCCGCCTTCCACCACCACCGCTTGAGAGAATCCCTTCTTTCGCGAACTTTTCGGCCGCCTTCTTGGCGCGCGCACCCGTGCGGCAGAGAATGTAAACGGGCTGATCCTTTGACAAATGGCCCGACGTCGAAAAGGTCCTTTCGGTGCGAGGCTATCGAGCGGAACGTTCCTCGCCTGCGGCACGTGCACCTCGGCGTATTCCACGGGAGTCCGCACGTCGAGCAGCGCCAAATCGGGCCGCGTTGATCAGAAGTTGATAGAGTTGAGTGGGTGCGATCGTTTTCATAGCAGGCCGATTTAGTCTATCACCGTCTGGGGAGTTGGTGAAGGGCGTCTACCAAAGCGTCGACTTCGTCGTGGGTGTTGTAGAACGCCAACGACGGACGCACGGTGCCCTCGAGGCCGAAATGGCGCTGCGCGGGCATTGCGCAGTGATGGCCGGCTCGGACGGCGATGCCGTGCTTGTCGAGATGCCTGGCGATGCTTTCGATCGACACTCCCGGGGATAACAAACGAGAGAACGCTGGCCTTGTTCGCAGCGGTTCCAATGGGACGCAGGCCGGGCACAGTCGAGAGCGCACGCGTCAGCGTAATCCACGAGCTCGTGCTCGTAAGCTGCGATAGCTGGAATGCCCACCCGGGTCACGTAATCTATCGCCGCACCGAGTCCCACCACGCCCGCAATATCTGGCGTGCCCGCCTCAAACTTTTCCGGAGCATGCTGAAACGTCGTCTTGGCAAACGTCACGTCCTTGATCATATGGCCACCGCCCTGCCAGGGAGGCATCTGCTCGAGCAGGTTCGCCTTCCCATACAACGCGCCGATGCCAGTCGGACCGAAGACCTTGTGCGCCGAGAAAACGAAGAAATCGGCGTCAAGCGCCGTGACATTGACGGGGAGGTGCGGGGACGGACTGCGCGCCGTCGAGGAGCACGGGGACGCCCGTTCGCGTGCGCAAACGCAATGATTTGCTCAACAGGATTGACCGTCCCAAGCGAATTCGAAACGTGAGCCACGGAAACAAATTTGGTTCGCGGTCCGAATAGCCGCGCAAACTCCTCGAGAATCAATTCGCCGCGATCGTTCATCGGCGCCACACGAATGGCCGCGCCCACTTGATCGGCGAGCAACTGCCACGGAACGATGTTCGCGTGATGCTCCATCTCAGTGAGGATGATCTCGTCGCCCGCGCGCGATGTTCTTTCGGCCGTAGCTCTGCGCCACCAGGTTCACCGCCTCCGTCGTCCCACGCAAGAAAACGATCTCGTTCGCGTCGGCTGCGCCAAGGAATTGGCGGACTTTTTCGCGCCCAGCTTCGAAGAGCTCGGTCGAGCGCGCCGCGAGGGTGTGCGCCGCGCGATGAATGTTCGAGTAATCGCGGCTGTAAAAAGAGGAGGTGGCGTCGATGACGCTCTGCGGCTTCTGTGTGGTTGCAGCATTGTCGAACCAGATGAGCGGTTTGCCGTTCACCCTCTGGTGGAGCGCTGGAAAATCGCGCCGGACTGCCTCCACATCAAAGACGGAAAGCGATGGTCCGCGCGGAGATTGCGTCGCTCCAGGAATCGCCCCCTTGTCAACCCAATCGTGCCCGCGCAAGAAGTAGAGTTCTGGCGTGCAAATTACATCGTAACTGGGGATCGATGCGGACGTGTAGGGCACATTCCGACGGCTTCCTCGAAGCAGGATCCTCCACGGCGGAATTGCCGAAGACGGTGCCATTGCAGCGTGGTTCACCAAACGCATAGGAATCCCTGCAGCACGGATCATGTGCACCCGATTGAGGCTCAACGACGGGCTCGATAGGTTCTGTTGTCGCCGGCTCGAGAATAGGATGCACCGGAGCGGCAGGCGAAGTCGACGGATAACCACCCGTCAGACTACGATCGCTAGATCTGCCGCCCGCGTCGGAGCATCTGGATTGGCGAGCTCCGCGCCGGGAGACGCGGGGTGCCGGTGATGAACTGGACAGATCGGAAACGGACGCATGGAAGTCCCGGTACGACCGAGGGCACGCCAGGCACGGCGAGAACTTGGGGCGCAACCGTCGGCGCGGGGACAGGCGCTGCGGTAATTGTCGCCGGGACACCGGAGGCCGCTGTGGGAGCTTGCACGCCCCTCTGCCCTTCGGAGTAGAACTCGTTCGCCAGTCGCGCGATCAACGCCGTCTCGAAAGGATTCCCCGGACCGCAGCCTCCCCTGTCAACGGTAAGCCGTGATCAAGCCGTTGGATAGACATATGCGTGGTAGAAATTCACCGAGACATCGTCCAGGCGGGCGATGGCATCTTCGGTCAGAATCGCCAGCAGAAAAATAACGCGTAACCAGATGCGATGCGATCGAGTTTTCGTTTGTGCCCATGTAGCGAACCGACAAGCCGGGCTCGATTTCGCCGGTAACGCCCGCCTTTTGAAGGCCCACGACGCCCTGTTGCGCCTCGCCCACCCGGAGAAGCAGAATGCTTGTCTTGCCGTCTTCGCCGATCTGCAACTTGTTGGTTGGGATGAGCGGAATGCCGCGCCACGTGATGAACGGCGAACCGAAAAGACTAACCGTTGCGGCGGCACTCCGCGACGCGTCGCCTCCCGTCCGAATGCGGCAATCGCCTTCGGATGCGCGAGGAAAAAGGCGGGCTTCTTCCAGACGAGCGCCAGAAGATCATCGAGATCGTCCGGTGAAGGCGTACCCTTGCGGGCGACGAGACGCTGATGCGGTCCGCGACTTCGTTGAACAAGCCAAACTGCGCATGATTGATCAACTCCCACTCCTCGCGCTCTTTGACTGCATCGACGGTCAGGCGCACCTGCTCGCGAAGCTGGTCGATTCGATTGCTATAAAGATCAGTAACGCGGGTATGCGTGTTGAGCACCGTCTGGATGGTGCTGAGATGATACTCGCGCGGATCGACCTCGTAGTCGACAAAGGTCGTCGGAAGTCTTCGGCTCTCCGCCGTCCACCGTCAACACATCGACCGTCGGATCTTTCTTGATAACGCGATTTACGCGATAGACGCCGCCGTCCACATCCACCCACGGCAGCAATTTGTGCAGCCAGCGTGGAGTGATCTCGTCCCACTGCGGGACGGTGACTGTGGCGGTGGCGAGATTGCGCGCGGCCTGTGCGCTTAGACTCAATTGAGTTTCACTCATAAGGTATTCTATGATCTAGGATTCTTGATGCCGCGATGCTCTGACGGATGTCCGGTCTCAAGCGGAGGCTTGATCCAGCGTTGAAAACGGAGCCGATCGGCACGGAATTGGCCCACGCCACACGCACCCCGGAATCGGAGGTGGCGAGATCGCTTAGCCTCTTTGGAAGAGCCGGATCAGGACTTTTGCTCGGCATGAATCTGTTTCTATCTCCATGGAGCCTCCGGGGATCCGGTCAGCGTGCTTGCTATTTTTTCTGTCAGTGACGATTTCCGTCAGAGCTGGGTCATTCAGAACGATCCGTGATAACCCAAGAATGAATGCCAGAAAGATTGACTTCTTTTATAAAAGCGTAGCCGTGTCAAACGCAAAGTTCTCACGATGGCAATGAATCCTAAGTCGGAGAAGCTGCTAAATCGACCATTCGAGCGTGGCCGTGTCCTTCTTGGCGGGCTTGTCAAGAATGCGGAGTTGATTTGCCTCGTAAATCACGAGGGAGTCTTGTGGCACACTGCGCAGGAGAAAGACGTTGGCCCCGATCGTGGAGTTCCTCCCGATGACCGTCTTGCCGCCCAGAATCGTGGAGTTTGGGTAGATCGTTAGGTTATCCTCCACGTCGGGATGCCGTTTGCCTCCCTTGACGATGTGCCCCTCTTCGTCCTTGACGAAGCTGCGAGCGCCCAAGGTCACTCCATGATAGAGCTTCACGTGGCTGCCAATACGGCAGGTTTCCCCCACGACCACCCCCGTACCGTGATCGATGAAGAAATGCGTGCCAATCACCGCCCCAGGATGAATGTTCGCCGAACGTTTTGGCGTATTTGCGATTTGCCGCGATGACTTCATTAAGGATCTTGCTCATGGAACCGGTGGTCTTTTTGGAAATTGCGCAGTTTCTAAACGGCCGCGTCAGCCGATTCTGCGATGAATAGGTCGCGATACATGTCAGCTTCGTTCGCGTTTCTCCCATCAACCCTCTGCAAACCTAGTGTCTCTTCCCGAACCAGGTCCATACAAATGCGCTTGAGTCTCATGAACTCCGTGGAAACAAGCAGGTCGACGGCGCGGGGACGCGGGAGGTCGATATCGAAAAGCGCCTTGAGACGTCCGGGCCTTCGCGTCAGAACGGCCACGCGCGAACCGAGGAAGACGGCCTCGTCGATGTCATGAGTCACGAAAAGCACGCTCATACGGTATTCGCTCCAGACATGTAACAAGAGTTCCTGCATCATCAGGCGCGTCTGCGCATCAAGGGAGCTGAAAGGCTCGTCCATGAGCAGGACACGCGGCTTGTTGACCAGCACACGGGCCAGGCCGACGCGCTGCTGCATGCCGCCGGAGAGCTGGGCGGGATAATGCCGACTAAACTCCGAGAGCCCGACCTTTCGCAGGATTTCTTTTACGATTTCATGGCGTTGGCGGCGCGGGACGCTCCGGAGCTTGAGCCCGAAATCCACGTTCTGCCAAACCCTTTTCCACGGGAACAGGGTCGGCTGCTGGAAGACGACGCCGCGTTCGGATCCCGGGCGCGCGACCGCTTCTCCATCGACCAGGACAACACCAGCTTGCGGAGGCTGGAAGCCGGCGATAGTGCTGATGAGGCTCGACTTTCCGCAACCCGAAGGGCCGAGGATGGAGAGGAAATCGCCGGGACGCACCGTGAGTGATAGCTTGTCGAGGGCGGTGACCGCGTTCCCGCCTTCGCCAAAGGTCAGGGTCACGTCTTTCAGGTCAATCGCGCCTCGGCTCATCGAGCACCCTCATATCGTTTCCACGGCATGAGCCGTTGACCAAGAAATCGCACGAGGGCGCTGGAGGCCATGCCCAGCACACCGATGACCAGCATGCCGACGATGATGTTGGGATACTTCTGCATGGTGTAGGACTCCCAGGTAAAGTAGCCGATGCCGAACTGGCCCGAGATCATTTCCGCCGTGACGACCAGAAACCAGCACGTGCCCATGCCGATCGTCAGGCCCGTCACGATGGAAGGCAGCGCGCCAGGAAATACAACGTCGCGAAAGATCGGCCAGTTTTTGCGCCCCTAAAGTCTGAGCGGCATAGATCAATCTCCGATCGAGATTTTCCACGCCGTGGATGGTGCTCAGGAGGATGGGAAATATGGCGCCCAGGAAGCAGATAAAGATCATGCTTTGCTCGGCTGTCGGAAACATCAGAATGGCCAAGGGAATCCATGCCACTCCCGGAATGGGACGCAGGATCTCGATGGGTGGCAGGATGATATCCTCCATCAAACGCGACCGCCCTATCAACAACCCAAGCGGCACAGCGGTCAACAGATGCGAGACCGAAACCGATCGCGACCCGGCGAACGCTGTTTGTGATGTGTCGCGCAGATTTGGGTGCCTGCGCAAACTCCACCGCCGCCTCCGCGACCGCACTGGGGGCCGGCACATGCGCGAAGTTAATGATGAAGTGCGTTTTGGTTTCGGAGGCAAGTTCCCAAAGGGCGACGAAAGCAGCGAGGGCAACGAGGCGAATGATGATCCGTCTCAGAGAAGCCGAGGCCTCCACCACCTCCGCGTTGGCCTGGCGGGCGTGGCCGTTTTCGATGTCTTCGACGAACAGGGTGTTGGCGGACATGGCTATTCCTGCAGGGGCGTTTGTGCCAATCGGCTAAACACGCGGCGGCTCCTAATCTTCAATGGAATGGCTTCTGCGCCACGTCGGAAACCCAGCGTCGATCCATGCTTGAAGTCCGCCGGTCAAGGATTTGACGTTCGTGTAACCCATGCGTTGGAGATTGTCCGCCGAGAGCGCGGAGCGATTCCCGGCACCGCAATATGTCACGATTTCTGTTTCAGGGTCCGGCACCCGTTTTTCTATCTCCAATTCGAGCGTTCCCCTCGCGAGATGGGCAGCATTAGGAATATGTCCACGCAGGAATTCGTCTCTTTCGCGCACATCGAGGAGCAGAGCACCGCGCTTGATCGCAGCGGCGGTCTCCACCAGCGGAGATCTCTGTGATCCGCGACCGCGCCTCGGCGGCGAGTTTGAGGAAGCGTTCGCCCTGTGTTTCGGCGACTTGAAATTTAGCGAGCTTGAGCAAGACGCTCGCCGCCCACGAATTTACGAGCTTCGGCATAGGTCAGCAGGTTCCCATTGTTTGCTTGCGCCCATTTCTCGGCGCTGGATTTTTCAAGAAAGGCCGCGATGTCGTTGTCCTTGCGGATATACCAGACCTTGTCGGCGAAGAGCTTGAGGCCGGTTTCACGATCATGCACGAAGGCTACGCGCACCGTCTTGCCGTCCTTCTCAAGCTGATTGAGGGCGGTGAAGGTGCTCGGCACATCTTTGTAGAGGCGCACGCTCTTCTCGCCATCCACCCAGATTTGTCCGGCCTTCTTTGCGTCGGTGACCTCTTCGCCGGTAACAAAATCCTTCGAACTGAAAGGCAGGGCACTGTAGTCCTTCAAGCGGGCGTCGTAGTCCAGGCCGAGTTCTTTTGCGGCCTGGCGGATGTATCTGTCATCCACAAACTCACCGACCTTGATGTCGTGCGAGGTCTTCTTGAGGATCTTGAGCGTTTCCGTAGCGCTGGCGATAGCCTTGAGGACTTCCGGCTTGAAGGTATAGTCGCGCGTCTGAATGCCATGAGGACCGTGAAAGGAATAGAAGACCTCGGCTTCAATACCGGTCCATTTCTCATGTTGCTCGGCCAGGCCTTCCGGATCTTCACGCAGAAGACGGTCGCCTTCCAGGCTGGCCTTTAGGTAAGCGACGACGATTTCGGGATATTTCTCCGCAAAATCTGAGCGCACCTGCACGCCGTGGGTAGTCGGCACACCGGTGCTGCTGCCGTCGAGAACCTTCCGGGCAAAACCGCGGAACGGGAACAATTCCCCGAAGGGCACAAAGTTTGCATGAGCATCGATCTGGCCTGATTTGAGAGCCGACCCGCCCACCTCGGGCGTCTGTGTGATAATGGTGATATCCCTTTCCGGGTCCCAGCCCTGGTTCTTCACCGCGCGAAGCAGGAAAGCATGCGCTGTCGAAGCGAAGGGCACGGAGACCGTCTTGCCCTTGAGTTCCTTGATGTTTTGGACAGTCGATGTCTCAGGAACCAACAAGGCGTTGCCCGCCCCCTGCAATCCGGAGGAAAGGGAAGCGATGTAGATGGTCTTTACCCCGTTGTTCTGCGTCAGGAAGGCATCATGTCCGACGATGGACGGAAAGTCCGCCATGGAAACGATGTCCAGCCGATTGGCGAGAATCTCGCTGTTGAGCTGGGCACCCGTCGGGAGGTTCAGCCAAGTGATCTCATACTTGGCATTCTTGTATTTTCCCTCGTGCGGCAGATATTTCTCGAGAAGCTTCAGTTCCCGCACGACCGGTCCGCCGGCCGCGCAGTTGATGGTGGTGTCCTGCGTGCCGATGGCGATGCGGACAGTTTCGCCCGCGAACGCCTGCGTGACACCAAGGGCCAATGTGAGAAAGAGAGTCGTGATTTTCATCAGGAATGGGGAATTTGATGTTTGCTAGATGCCAGCCGCTCGATGGCGCGGCGGGCGGATTTTCGGACTCCCGTGTCCGGGTCGTTCAGAAAGGGTTCAAGCCGGGAGATCCACGCGGGATTCTGCGATTCGCCCAGAGCGGTGGCCGCCGCGATGCGCAGATCAGCCAGTTCATGCAAGAGCAGACCCGCGAGGCGCTCATCGCTCCCGCTTGCAAACGCGAAAGACTTAGGGCGGCCTCGCGTGTCACCTGCCACGCGGAATCGCCAAGCGCGTCGCGCAAGGCCGCCTCGGCAGCCTGGCCGGGAAAACGCCCCAAGGCGATTGCGGCCTCACGGCGCACCTGCCAATTGTCGTCGGAGAGGGCGACAATGAGATCGTCGAACACCAGCGCTCCGTCGAACTCCGCAACCGTCGCCACCGCAACCTTGCGCACGGCAGGGTTTTCGTCGCGAAGCGCACCGCGAAGCGCGGGCAGAAAGTCGTGATCTCGATAGTTTGCCAGTGCAATCACCGATTCGCGGCGCACCTCGGGTTCCGGGTCGCCAAGGTTGCGCAACAGGCCATCCACCGCGGCCGGCGCCCGGCGCTCTCGCAATGCGATCACGGCAGCGAGACGGGTTTCCGGCGCGGAATGCCTGAGCCCTTCGATCAGATACTCGGCAGCGGCGGGATTGCGAAACGCGCGCAAGACTTCGCCCGCTGAGAGGCTGACTTCTCTGTTGGGATCCGCCGCGGCCCGCAGCAGGGCGGGAATCGGCGGCGGGATCGTTGCTGTCCTCGATCAGCTCGACGGCAAGCTTACGGATCGCGTCCTCCGGATGCTGGAGGTAGCTGACCAAGACTTTAGTTGGCAGACGTTCCCCGCCATCGAGGCTTTCGACCAAGGTCAGGAAAATGCGCTGCGTTTGTTCATCATCAAGGGTGATGCTCATCGGATCAAATAATGGGATTTTTACAGTTATGGCGTTGGTCGGGCAGTCCACCTCGCAGGCGAGGCAATACCAGCAGTCGTCGTACTTCATGTGCGACTTGCCCGTCGCTGGGCTGATGGCGAGGCAGTCCACCGGACAGGACTCCACGCAGATATGGCACCCCTTGATACATCGCTCCTCATCCACCACGACCGGCACGTCGAACAAACGCTCCACCTGCCGCTTGGGCACCGACTTCGTCATCGCTGCGGCTTCAGTCTCCGAAGCAAATTTGAGCCTTCCGGCAACAAGAGGTTTCGTGCTCATGCGGCAACTGTCTCGATGCGCAGCCGGTGATAGGAACGCAGTTCCTCGGCATCCAGGGCGACGACATAGGGCTCCACGGGTCGACGAAAGAGCTTCATCACGCCGTCGGCGCCCTTCTTGAGGTTGACGTGAACGAACCAGTTCGCGTCATCCATCTCCGGAAAATCCAGACGGTGATGATAAAGCCCCCATCGGCTTTCCGTGCGGAACAGTGATGCGCGCGCGGCCATTTCGGCGCAATCGCGGATGAAATCTGCTTCGTTGGCCCGCATCAGTTCATGCGGATCGGTCGCGCCTAGTTCCTCGAGCTCTTCCCGCGCCCGCTCGAAATACTCCAGCCCTCTCTCCAATCGATAAGCCGACTTCGGCGGCTGCAAATAATCGTTCACATGCCGGCGCAGCTTGTATTCAAACTGATGGGGCGGAATGCCGCTCGGCCGCGACAACGGGCGGAGCACTCTCCTTTGCTCCGCCTCAAGCTGCCCGTCATCGAGCCTCGAGTCCCTAAGAGAGCCGATAGACTCAACCGCATTCCGCCCGCAGATTTTACCGTAGGTGAAGGCGCCGAGCATGTAGCCGTGAGGGACAGAGGCCATGTCCCCCGCGGCATACAAGCCCGGCACCGTCGTTTCCCCCCGCTCGTTGACCCAAACCCCCGAAGCGCTATGTCCGCTGCAGAGGCCGATCTCGGAAATCGACATTTCAACCAAATTGCTGCCGTAGCTCACCCCGCGCCCCGCGTGAAAGCGCCCGCGGCTCGGGCGCTCGGTGGTGTGCAAGATCTGCTCAATCTCGTTCACCGTCTCGGGCGCAAGATGGTCCATCTTGAGATAAACGGGACCATTCGCGCTGTGGAGCTCGCGATAGAACTCCCACATCATCTGCCCGCTCCAGTAATCCGAGAGCATAAAGCGGTTCCCCTTCGCGTTCACCGTGTAACCGCCGAAAGGCCCGCTGACGTAGGCGCACGCCGGACCATTGTAATCCTTGAGCAAGGGATTTACCTGAAAGCACTCGATGTTTGTCAACTCCGCGCCTGCATGATAGGCCATCGCGTAGCCGTCCCCCGCATTGGCCGGATTTTCATACGTGCCCATGAGATAGCCGGACGCAGGAAGACCAAGTCTTCCGCACGCCCCGCATGCCAGGATAATCGCCTTGGCTTGAATCACCACGAACGCGCCCGTGCGCACATTGAATCCCGCCGCGCCCACCGCCCGGCCCTCATTGAGAAGAATCCGCGTGGCCATCACCCGGTTCTCAACCTTCACCCCCGTTTGCCTCACGACCCGCGTGAGAATCTTCTTGATATCGTATCCCTCAGGCATCGGCAGCACATAACTGCCCTTGTGGTGCACCTTCTTGACGTCGTAATCGCCCGACGGCGTCTTTTGAAACTTCACTCCCCAGGACTCCAACTCCTGAATCATGCCGAAACTCTCCCTGGCATACGCAAGCACTGCGCGCTGATTCACAATGCCGTCGTTCGCCATCGTGATCTCCTTCACATACTGCTCAGGCGTGGCATGGCCCGGAACCACTGCGTTGTTGACTCCATCCATCCCAAGCGCAATCGCCCCGCTCCGCTTCACGTTCGCCTTCTCCAAAAGAAGCACCTCGCCATCCGGCAACGCCTCCTTCGCCTTGATGGCCGCCACAGCCCCCGCCGTCCCGCCGCCGACCACCAAAATGTCGACCCGAATCGCAGATTCCTTCCAGGCAGCGCTCATAGTCAAATTCCGAAAATCCTCCCCTTCCAGCTGAAAAGTCCGCGCACAAAATACGATAGATATAGTCGTTATTTTGGCAAGGGGAAAGCGGTGGGATTTCATGGTTTCAGGCAAAGTCAGGCCGGGATGGTGCCGTCGAGGTCGAGGAACTCTTCGACGAAGATATTGGCCGGGGACTCGCGGACCTCGTCGGGTGTGCCGATCTGCTGGATGGCGCCCTGATCGATGATGACGACGCGATCAGCGACCTCGAAAGCTTCCTCCTGGTCGTGCGTGACGAAGAGGCTGGTAAGGTGCGTGGTGTTGTGGAAGCGGCGCAGCCAGTGGCGAAGCTCCTTGCGAACCTTCGCATCGAGCGCGCCGAAGGGTTCGTCGAGGAGGAGAACTTCCGGCTCGATGGCCAGGGCGCGAGCGAAAGCGACGCGTTGGCGCTGTCCGCCGGAGAGCTGGCTGGGAAGGCGTTTGGCGAAATCCGCGAGCTGGATGGTTTCAAGGAGCTGCTCGACGCGGGCGCGGATCTGGGGTTCCGGAGGTCGCTGGCTTCTTTTTCGCACGCGCAGACCGAAGGCGATGTTTTCAAAGACGCTGAGATGTTGAAAGAGCGCGTAGTGCTGAAAGACGAATCCCGCCCGGCGCTGGTACGCGCTCTGCCACGTCACGTCCCTGTCGCCGAAGAGGATTTGGCCCTCCTCAGGGAATTCGAGTCCCGCAATAGTGCGCAGGAGGGTTGTCTTGCCGGATCCGCTGGGGCCGAGCAGGGCGACCAGTTCGCCTCCCTCGACGGTAAAGTCAACAGCGTTTAGCGCAGCGAACTTGCCGAAGCTCTTTGTGATGTTCCGGATATGGATGCTCATGTTATTCTCCAGGTTCCGCGGCGGCTCGAAGCTGGCGCTCGGCCTGCCATTCAGCGTAGGTCTTGATTACCAGAGTCACAAGCGCGAGGATGGACAAAACGGACGCGACTGCAAAGGCCGGCGCGAATTGGTATTCGTTGTAAAGGATTTCGATATGGAGCGGCATGGTATTGGTCTTGTTGCGGATATGTCCGGAGACGACTGAGACGGCGCCAAACTCCCCCATGGCTCGGGCGTTGCAAAGGATCAAGCCGTAGATGAGACCCCACTTGATCTTGGGGACCGTGACGCGCATAAAGATCTGCCAGCCGTTAGCGCCGAGAGTCATGGCGGCCTCTTCTTCTTTATGGCCCTGCGCCTGCATGAGCGGGATCAGGCCGCGGGCGACGAAGGGAAACGTTACAAAGATCGTCGCAAGAATGATGCCCGGTTCGGCAAAAATGACCTTGATGTTATGGTCGTAAATGAATCGGGCGATGAAGTTGCTATTCAGCATTTCCTGACTCGGAAAGAAGATAGGGCCAAGCCAGCCCTGCCGCCCGAAGATCAGGACGTAGATCAGGCCTCCGATAACCGGGGAAACCCACAACGGCAAGATCGATGAGCGAAATGAGCAGCGAGCGACCGCGGAAGGTGAAGCGTGTTACCGCCCAAGCGGCAAAAAGCCCGAAATATCGCGTTCAATGGCACAGCAATCGCCGCCGTCACGAGTGTCAGCCTCACAGCATGAGCCGTCGCGCGGTCTTCGAACGTTCTTCAAAAAGACCCGCACGCCCTGGGCGAAGGCCTCGTGAAAGACCACGAACAGCGGAAGCACGAGAAAAAGACCGAAGAACACGAGGAGGATTCCCACGAGGATGGCCCTCACCAGAGGCGATTCCGCGGTGGCGCGCCGAGGCGCGGCGACTTTCGTCGGAAAAGTGTACTGCGCCGGCCACTACGCCACCCCCTTTCTCCTGTTGTCCCAAGCCTGGAGACCGTTGCTCACCAGCAAGATCACGAACGCCGCCACGAGCATGACAAACCCGAGCGCCGCGGCGCCGCTGTAGTCGTATTGCTCGAGTTTCGTGATGATCAGAAGGGGCGTAATCTCCGTCTTGAAGGGAAGATTTCCCGAGATGAAGACCACCGAGCCGAACTCGCCCACGGCGCGTCCGTAGGCCAGGGTGATGCCGGTGAAGACCGAGGGCAGCAAGGCGGGAAAAATGACGCGCCTGAAGGTCTGCCATCGGCTTGCGCCAAGCGTTGCCGCAGCCTCCTCGACGTCGGCCGAGAGATCCTGAATGACCGGCTGCACCGTGCGCACCACGAAGGGAAGACCGATGAAGGTCAGAGCGACAAAAATGCCGAGCTGAGTGTACGCGACCTTGATCCCATAGGGCTCCAGCAGCGAGCCGATGTGCCATTCTTGGCGTAAATCGTCGTCAACGCGATGCCTGCCACCGCCGTCGGCAAGGCGAAGGGAAGGTCCACGATGGCGTCGAGGATCTTGCGTCCGGGAAACTCGTACCGTGCAAGCACCCACGCGGCGATGACTCCGAAGACGCCGTTAACAAGCGCGGCGGCGAGCGAAATGCCGAAGCTGACGTAGTAAGACGCGACGACGCGCGGCTCCGTGATGGTCTTGAAGAAATGCTCCCAGCCCCCGGTAAAGGTCTTGAGAAGCAGGCCGCTGAAGGGGATCAGCACGAGAATGCTCAGATACACGACCGTGTAGCCAAGCGAGAGCCCGAAGCCCGGTAGAACTCGACGTGATGTTAGCCATTAAATGTTCTGTGCCTCGGAGATCATCACCTTAAAGCGGTCCAGAATCGTCTGCACCGCGACAATGTGAGCTTCAACCTGTTTATCGAGCGCCGCGTGATGCGGGGTTTCAAAAACAATCTCGAACGGTCTGGGTTTCTGCTCGGGCGGTGCGGTCAGGATGCCGTCGTAGCCTTGCTCGATGATTCCATTGTTCGCTTCGAAATTATCGATGCTCCTGTCGAAATTCCGCGGAAGGATGTGTCCGGCCTCCTCCAACGCAGGCTCCAGAACGTGGCGCGTAAGCTCGTGACCCTTGACAAATCCGTAGAGGCCCTCGCTGGTGTCGTCGCTGTGAAGGGCGATAATGCCGTCGAAATTGAGCTTGCGAAGCTGACGCTCCGCGATCTGGACCTCAGTTTCCGTCGAGCCCTTCCAAAACTGGCGATTCAAATCCAGCCCGCTCCGAGTCCACCGAGAACCTTCCACGTAGCCCCAGGGATTGACCACCGGGTAGACGAAGAGCTCGTAACCGCGGGCGCGCTCCGGCTCGGCATGCAGACGTTCCAGAAATTCGACGGCTGCGAGCACGCCGCTCACTTCGTCGCCGTGAACTCCTGCAAATAGACCGACACGAAGATAGCTTCGCTTTTCGCCGGGACCCGCGAAAAGGAACCGAGGTAGGCCCTGAGGCATGCCGAACGAATCGCTGTATCCCACATGCGCCGCGAACAGATGGTCCGACCCGTGCGCCAGTTCGTCCAACGGCCGCAGGAGCGACCGCAACGATCGGCGTTGTTTTACGGATGGACGTCGAAGTGTGGACACGGAAGCCGGCATCTCTATTTGGCCTGGTAAATTTGGTCAAAGAATCCGCCGTCCGCGAAGTGCACCTCTGGCCGCATCCATCCGCCGAAAACTTCTCCACGCTCACGAGTTTGATCCGCGGGAAAAGCGCCGCATTCTCGCCAGCAGCTTGTCCGAACGAGGGCGGAAATACGACCGACGGCAAGCTTTTGGCCATCGTCCGACCAAAGGTATTCGAGATAGGCGTGGCAGCTTGCGCGTGCCGCGCCTGTCGACACCTTATCCACGACGCTACCGGCGCCTCGGCAAGAATGCTCAGCGGCGGATACACGACGTCGAACTTGTCCGGGCTGAAGACCTTGTGATTTGCAGCACCTCGCTCTCGAAGGTAGCAGACGTCTCCGATTTCCTTTTGCACAAAGGTGTTCGTTGCGGCGCGACCGCCTGTTCGAGCACAGGCGCATTCTTGAACAACGCCTTGACGAACTCTTCCGCGGCGGCATTGCTTCCGCCGGGACGCGACTTGGCATACGCCCACGCAGCAAGGTAACTGTAGCGTCCGTTGCCAGATGTCTTCGGGTTCGGAACGATCACCGAGATGGCCGGACGCACCAAATCACCCCAATCCTTGATTCCCTTGGGATTTCCCTTTCGCACGAGGAACACGATGGTCGACGTATAAGGAGCGGAGTTGTTCGGCAGGCGAGTTTTCCAGTTGCCGGCGATCAGGCCTGCCCTCGCGATAGCGTCGATATCGGTCTCCTGATTCATTGTCACGACGTCAGCCTCGAGCCCGTCAATCACCGCGCGGGCTTGTTTGCTCGATCCGCCATTGGAGAGATCCACGGTGGGCGCCAACCCATGCTTCCTCTTGTAGGCGAGCGAAAACACGTCGTTGTACTCCTGGTAGAACTCCCGGGTCACATCATACGAAACGTTGAGAATGTTCGACGGGGCGGCAAGCGCCGACCCCGCGAAGAGAAACAAAGACAACCAGCGTTTCATGATCCTCTCTCAATGGGGACACGAACGGAATTCCCCCACTCCGTCCAGGATCCATCATAGTTCTTTACGCGCGGGAACCCGAGAAGGTAGGTGAGCACGAACCAGGTGTGGCTCGACCGCTCGCCGATGCGGCAATAGACGATAACCTCCTCGCCGAGATCCACACCTAGATTGTCGATGTAGATCCTGCGAAGCTCCTCGGCGGACTTGAAAGTGCCGTCGTCGTTCGCCGCGGTTTTCCACGGAATGCTGCGCGCGCCCGGGATATGGCCTCCGCGGAGCACGCCTTCCTGAGGATACTCGGGCATGTGGGTAATCTCGCCTTTGAACTCACCCGGCGAGCGAACATCGATGAGCGGCTTGCGCGCATTGCTTTGTTGAAGCGCTTCGTCCTTGAAGGCGCGGATCTTCGCATCCAGCCGCGCCGCCGGCACCGGATACGACGCCTCGGGAAAGGTTGGGACGTCGCGGGTGTAGGGGCGGTGTTCGGCTTCCCATTTGGAACGCCCGCCATTGAGCAGCTTCACCTTCTCATGACCGAAAAGCCGGAACACCCAGAGCGCGTAGGCCGCCCACCAATTGGCCTTGTCACCATAGAAAATCACCGTCGTGTCCGGGGAAATGCCGTTCTTCGCCGCAAGTCTGGCGAACGCATCGGGAGCGATGTAGTCACGCTGTACGGGATCATTAAGATCCGCGCGCCAATCAATGTGAACGGCATTCGGGATATGACCGGTGCCGTAAAGAAGGATGTCTTCGTTGCTTTCGACGATGCGGATGGTTGGATCGTTAAGATGCTCGGCGAGCCAGGAGGTTTCGACGAGGCTTTCGGGACTTGCGTAAGTGCTCATAGTTTTTTGGAAATCTGAATCTGTAGCGGCGGTCTGTGACCGCCGGTCAATGCGACGCTCAATAGAGCAAGGCGTCAGGTCGAGACCGCCCTGCGCGCTTCCTCGGCGAGCGCTGTGCTCAGGTAGCGCTCGCCGGTGCTACAGCCCACAGTGACGATGAGCTTCCCCTCATTCTCAGGGCGCCTGGCCGCCTGAATCGCAGCCCAGACGTTCGCACCGGTCGAAATGCCGGCGAGAATGCCTTCCTGCGACGCGAGCTGGCGCGCCGTGGCGATGGCATCCTCGTTGGTCACCGTGATGACATCATCGACAATTTCCAGGTTAAGGTTCCTGGGAACGAACCCCGCGCCCGTGCCTTGTATCTTGTGAGGGCCCGGCGTCAAGGGTTCTCCCTTGCGCGTCTGCGTGATTACCGGCGAGTCTTTCGGCTCAACGGCAATCGCACGAAATCGCGGCCTGCGAGTTTTGATTCCCGTATTGCCGCTTGTCGGTTCGATGATGGTGGTCCCAGGCTTGAGGCGGCCATCCTTCTCCGCTGCGGAAATCATCGCCGCGCCGATCCGATCCTTAACGCTCCCGAGCGGATTATTGAACTCTCCTTTCAGCGCGATGATCGCCGGCAATCCCGCCGCAATGCGGGTGAGCTTGATCAGCGGGGTTCTCCCAACTGAGGAGACGACGTCTTCGTAGTAGGCCATGACAGTAATACCTCGCCGATTATTTCTTCTCGCCAGACCCGCTATAGACCTGATCGAACGCTGCCCCGTCCACAAAGTGTTCTTTGGTGGCCTTGGTCCAACCCCCAAACACGTCGGTGATGGTGAACAACTCCAACTTGGGATACTGGCTCGCATGCTTCGCCAGGATTTCCTTGTTGCTCGGACGGAAAAAGTGTCGCGCAGCGATTTCCTGCCCTGTGTCACTGTAGAGAAATTTCAAATATTCCGTGGCAACTTCGCGCGTTCCGCGCTTGTCCACGATCTTGTCAACCACCGAAACCGTAGGCTCGGCGAGGATGCTCACTGAAGGCACCACCACTTCAAACTCGTCGCCGCGCAGCTTCTTGACCAAAAGAAGCTCGTTCTCCCAGTTGATCAGCACGTCGCCCAAACCGCGCTCCACGAAGGTTGTCGTCGCTCCCCGAGCGCCGGAGTCCAAAACGGGGACATGCTTGAAAAGCTGGCTAACGAATTCCCTGGCCTTCTCCTGAGATCCTGTACTCCTTCAGCGCGTAACCCCACGCCGCGAGAAAGTTCCAGCGAGCGACACCCGGAGGTCTTTGGATTCGGCGTGATGACTTCAACGCCCGGCTTGATGAGATCCTGCCAATCCTTAATGCCCTTCGGATTGCCCTTGCGCACCAAGAAAGGCCAGCGTCGATTGATAGGGCGCACTGTTATCCGGCAGCCGTCTCTGCCAGTCCGCCGGCACCAAACCGCCATTCTCGTGAAGTGCATCGACGTCCGCCGCCAAGGCCAGCGTCACGACATCCGCCTCCAGACCATCAATCACCGAACGCGCCTGCTTTCTCGAGCCGCCATGCGACTGATTGACCGTCACCGATGTCCCCAGTCTTCTCCTTCCAATACTTCGCAAAGGCCTCGTTATACTCCGCATAAAACTCCCGCGTGGGATCATACGAAACGTTCAGCAAGGTGATCTCCTTGGCCGCCAGCGAGCCGACGGACAGAAGAAAGATAGCAAGAAGAAGCGCGTTTCATTCCCCGTGACCATAAAAGCCGTATGGAAAACGTCAAACAAAAAACGACTAAACTGATCGTTATTTAATTGGCGGGGGTTGCGGGAGCGTGAATCCGGAGGTGCCCACGTCCTCGGATTTGAAGCCGTTGCCAGCCGAGGAGAGAACGTTTGACTCAGTTAAATGTTCCGAGTCCCCAGCGTCGCCGCAGGAAATTTTCCCAGGGAGAGAACAGGATGCGGTCGGCGACGAGGCCAATGACAACAATGACGAGCATGACCGCGACGACCTGGTCCATGGCGTGGAGTTCCCTGCCGTAGTGCAGGAGCTGGCCGAGGCCGAATCCGGTGAGGATGGTGACGAAGATCTCTGCCGCCATAAGTGAGCGCCAGGCGAATGCCCAGCCCTGTTTCATTCCGCCGACGAGGTATGGCAGCGACGCGGGGAGGATGACCTTTATCCAGGTGTGCATGCCCTTCGAACCCATCGTGCGTGCCGCGCGCAGATACATTGGCGGCATTGTGCGCACGCCGTTTTCCGTGGCGATGATAACGGACCAGAGCGTGCCCATCACCACGATGAAGAGCATGGCGGATTCGGTTTGGCCGAACCACAGCAGAGCGAGCGGCACCCAGCAGACGCTGGGGAGCGTCTGAACGCCAAGCGCGAGCAACCCGATGGTGTCCTGAAATATCTTCAAACGGGCCGTGAGCAAGTCCAAGCGGGACGCCAAAGAGAATCCCAATCAGATAGCCGATAAGCAGCCGGCGCATGGTGACGAAGGTGGCGGTCCACAGGGTGCCGTCGCTTGCGCGGACTGCCACAGATATTCGCCGACCTGCGTGGGAGAGGGCAGAAGAACGGGCGAATACCAGCCCGTCCGCGCGACGGCCTCCCAAAAGAGGATCAGGAGCACGAAGAAGCCGTCGAATTGACTGCTCGCTTCATTCGGCTGCCTCCGTTCCCTGCGTGAAGCCCTTGTAGGGCGCCCGTGATTTCGGTGGAGTATCTGGCAAGTTCCACACTGTTGATGTCTCGGGCCGTCCGAGCGAAACGGAAACTCCTGGCGGATGCGTCCGGGGTTCGGTGAAAAGAGTATCACGCGGTCGCCGAGGCACGCCGCCTCGCGGACGTTGTGCGTGACGAAGATGATCGTCTTTCGGCGCGCCTCCCAAATGCGTTGAATGTCGCCGTAGAGCTGCTCGCGGGTCAGCGCGTCGAGAGCGCCAAAGGGTTCATCCATCAGCAGGACGCGCGGATTGGGCGCCAGAGCGCGGGCGAGAGCCACGCGCTGTTTCATGCCGCCGGAGAGCTCGTGGATATTGGAGTGGGTGAAACGCTCAAGCTCCACGAGCTTCAGATAGTATCGAGCCACCTCGAGACGCTCCCGCGGCATTCAATCCCGGCTTGAGATTGAGGCCGAAAAGCACATTGCCCATCACGTCCAGCCATGGGAACAGCGCATGTTCCTGAAACATCATCATGCGATCCCGTCCCGGCTCGACGATCGGCGCCCCGCTTGCCAGAACCTTTCCGCTATCCGGTTTTTCGAGGCCGGCAATAATATTGAGCAGCGTGGACTTGCCGCATCCGCTCTGCCCGACCAGGCAGACAAACTCTCCCTCCGAGACCTTCAAGCTGATACGGTCCAGCGCCGCCAATTTGCCGCGCTTTGTCGTGAAGCTCTTGCTCACATCGAGCACCTCGATGCGATCGGGCTCGACGTTGGCCAACTCCTGTTCGAGGCTCACTGGGGATTCCAGAGAAGGTTCGACAGATCGATCTTCGCTTGCAGAAAACCGACGAGCCGCGCCTGGTCAAGAAAGGATTGAAAGGGCTCCGACCGAAATCGATGTCGTCAAACCGGAGGCGCGTCCACGCCTGCTGAATCAACTGCCAGGGAATCTCCTTGTGCGTAAGAACGGAAAGCTCATCGCGCACGCGCCGCTGCGCCTCCTCGGGGTGATCGCGAATCCATTGCGTGAGCTCGCGGTGAGCCGCGACGAACTTGCGGGAGAGCTCGGGATTCTTGCTCGAAGAATTCCTCCCGGCCGGCCAGCACGGTCGTGACGGTATTCTCCGGCTCGAAGAAAATGCTTGCCCCCCGCCTCGCCGAGGAGGCGGCTCACCCAGGGCTCGACCGTCCAGGCCGCGTCGAGCTTTGCCTTGCTGGAAGAGAGCGAGAATGTCCGGGTTTGCGGTTGGGAGCACGCGCGCATCGCCGCCGATCAGCGTGACACGAATTCCATGGTTGATCAGCCAGGCCCGGCACTCGACATCCTGCGTGTTGCCCAGTTGCGGCGTGGCGATTGCTTACCGCGAAAGTCCTCGACTTTTTTGATGGTGTCGCCCCGCACGACGAGCGCCTCGCCGCCACGCATGGCGCCGGCGACAATCCTCATATCGCGCCCGTTCGACTTGCGCGTAAGCATTCACCGCCGGACTCGGTCCGACGTATGTGAAATCAATAGAGCCGGCAAAGATCGCCTCCATCGCGGAAGGTCCCGCATTGTAGACGAACCATTCGATCTTGGTGTCCGGGACCGAGACGCTGCTCAAACCATCCCTGGCCTTCCGCGCTGAGATTCTTGGCCACCAGAGCCTGCGCGTGGGTGACGTTAGGAAAAAGCCCCACACGCAACGTCATTTGTGCCTGCGCAGCGCCGAATGCCACGTAGAGAACGGCAAGGCAAAGAAGCGATTCTCAACCGGCATTCTGCCGGGTCTCAGGAAGGAGAGCAAGGAAGTCCCGGCGCCGGCTCGAGTTTTGCAACTAAATTCCCTCGCCGTGGATCCCCTGGATCGCCGTGACCTCCGCGTCGCTCACCGGCTTTCCGCGCATCACATCCGCAAGCGTCGACTCGTCCATAAGTCTGTGCCACCATGTTTCGCGCTTGCAGCATGACCCGCCGGAATCGGCAAACAGGCTCCTGGGAGCAGCGTTTGTAATCGCTCACAGAAACGCAAGCGAGCGGCGCGAGATAGCCATCGAAATGACGGACAACCTCACCCATGGTTATCTTGCTCCGGGCTTCCTGGAAAGCCGGTATCCTCCGCGTTTGCCGGCCACGCTGTCCACCCAGCCGCGCTCCTTAAGGTCGAGCATGATGTGCTCGAGAAAGCGTTTGGGGATATCATTTCTCCGTGCCAGCTCGATGATAGGGATGGGCCTGCCACCGTGGTGCTCGACCAACGTGAACAACGCGCGGAGCGCGTAATCGGTACGCATCGACAACTGCATTGAATAGACGATAGTGAAAATCGTGATTGTCGTCAAAGACTGGTCTTGCGGTTTTCAAGGCTCTGCAGACGCTATCGACTCGCCCCATTTGCAGTTGCCCGTTAGTCGACATTCAAGAGTCTGAGTGCTCAGACAGGATGACGCCGGCTCAACTCCCTTGTTCTCGGTTTGGGACTGTTTTTTCTGGGACTGCGTCTCATAGGAGAGAATTTGCGCCGGCTTTACGGATCAAGTTTCCGCAACGTCATCAAGCGAACGACGCACTCGCCGTCTGCTTGGAGCCGGGCTTGGGACAATCGCCGGCGCCGTCATGCAAAGCGCGACAGCCGTGACGTTCATTCTGGTCAGCCTGACCGACAGCGGGCTTATCAAGGCGCGGTCCGCGGCGCCCATTATTGTCTGGTCCAATGTCGGTCTCACAGCGCTTGCGTTCGTGACGACCCTGAACATTCATCCCATCGTCGCCTACCTCGTGGGCGGCGCGGGAATCGCCCTCGGGACTCTTCGCATTCCGTTCTGGCAAACGCTTGCGGGCTCGCTTCTCGGCATGGGCCTTATTCTTTTCGGTCTCCAGGAAATGGGGAGCTGGCGCTGCTCCGCTGAAGGATGCCGAATGGTTTCGGAGCGCGATGTCCTTCGCGCTCTCCTCTTCCAGCCTCACCTTTCTCGCAGGCGTGCTTATCGCGATGCTCTTGCAATCCAACACCGGCGCCGCCATGCTCATCATCACCTTCGCCTCGAGTGGCGTGCTCGGCTTGAAGCCCGCCATGCTGATGCTCTACGGCACGAATCTCGGCGCAATCGGCCTGCGCCTTTTTCTTTCCGCAGGGCTGCGAGGCGAGCCGCTCCGGCTCGTGCGCCTTGAGGATTTCTTCTGCCTTCTTAGCGGCGCGCTCATGGTCACGCTCTTTGCGATCGAGCAGGCGGGAGTTCCCCTCGTTGCCGCTCTTGTGAATTCCCTTTCCGTTCCCCTAACGACGAAGCTTGCAGGCGTTTTTCTGATCTCCAACCTCCTTCCCGCGCTGCTTCTTTCCCCGGTGCTCGGGCGCGTTCTCGAGCTTCTCAAGAGACTTTGGCCCGACAAGCCCGCCATCGACGATCCGTCCCGGCCCGATGTTCCTGCGCTCACAGGCCCTTGACGACGTCTCCCAGCGCATTCGATCTCATGACAGAAGGAATTGGCTCGACTGCTCGGCACGATCCATTTGAGCCGAGACGAAGCAATCTCCCGACGGAAGAATCGCCGCCGCGCGCTTTTCAGGATCTTGCCCTCGCCATCGAGGAATTTGCCGCCAAACTGGCTTCGAGAAGCTCGCTGAGTCAGGCGGACGCCAGCCGCCTTCATCTTGCTTCGCGCGGAACTGAGCATTCATCCGCCACGTCGAGGAAGGCGTTCGCTATTTCGCCCAAGCGATCGGACGTCAGGGTGGACCGGCCGTTCTGAGCGAAACCCTCGAGAAGCTTCTGTCGCTCGCCACGAGTGCCGCGCCAAACCGAGCGCACCGATCTCATCCAGGAACTTCTCGCAAAAACCAAACTCAAGGGCGAAGAAATGTCTCGCCTGAAAGAGACGATCGCCTCCACATCGCTCTCCGTGACGGCTTTGTTTGAAGATTTCAGCATCGCGGTGTGGACGATCCGTCGCCTAGCCAAACTTCTGGCCCGTATGTCGGAATAGTGACTTGTGACCGGTTCAGTCCCCGATCGTTACGGGCGTTCCAATCTTGACTCTGTCGTAGAAGAGCTTCGCGATTTCGTCCGGCAGTCGAATACAGCCGTGGGATGCCGGATAGCCGGGCAAAATGCCCGTGTGCATGCCAAGGCCGCCGGCGGTAAGCCGCATGAACCAACGCATGGGCGCGCCACGATAGACGGTGCCGCTCGGCGCCGAATCGATTTTTGTGCTCACACCCGCACGCACCACCCGCCCAGTCCGCGGATTGACAAAATCACCGTAAAGATTCGAACGATGATCGGCGTCCTTCTCCGTGATCGCAAAGTCGCCGGCAGGAGTCATTCCCGCGCGCTTCCCGGAAGAGATTGGCGTATCCACGGCGATCTCATCGTCAACCCGAAAATAGGCTCTTTGCTTGCCCAGCGAGATATAGATCGAGACGTTATCAGGTCGTCGCCCTCTCGAGCACGCGCGGTATGACCTTGGGGGGTTCTTGTCTTCTAATGAGTTCGGCCGCCCTTTTTTGCTGCTTTTTCGGGGGAACGACCGCAGCGGTCTGGGCCATGAGCTCGCCAGCCAGCGCCGCGACTACCACCGTCGACCAGAAAGGCCAACACACGGGGCTTCAATTCGCGGATCGCAGGGGCTATCGTCATTCTAATCGACATCCGCTTAACCGTTGAGATGATTTTTCGCAACGAGATTCCATGAGGCATTGGCCATACCTGGTTCTGATTGCGCTGCTCGCGGGATCTGTGGCTCAAGCCGCCCCGAACGAGCCGCCCCTCTTGCCGCCTCCGATGGCGCAGCCCCAGGACCTCTCCATATTTCGCGGGCGCAGCATCGAAGTCCCGTTGCGCGCGCAGGGGCGCACGCCCGGGTCAGTTGAAGTTTCTTATCCGGTCTCGTCCTTCCAAGGGACGGCTCGGCGAGATTCGCACTACCGGACCCAAATCCGGGGTTATCACCTACACGCACGAAAGCGCAGACGATGGTGCTGATTCGTTCACGTTTGCCGTTCAAGCAATGGACAGCCCGGTTTCCGCGGCTGCCGCGATCAGCATTGCCGTTCTCGAGGAACCACCCGCTCTATCGGTCGTTCACTCCGTCGACTTCGGCAGCGTCCTGCTCGGCGAAACGAGCGAACAGCAGGTCGTCCTGCGAAACAGTGGCGGAGGAATGCTGACGGGGCGCATGGATGTTTCACCGCCTTGGGCGATTCTTGGCTCGAGTGAATATCGGCTCGGCCGCAACCAGGAACAAAAGGTCCGCCTCTCATATGCTCCCGAGATGGAACAGCAGTATTCCGGCAAGCTTGCCTTCTCTCACGATAGCCGCTCAGCCGTCGAGCTCTCCGGTAGCGCAATATCTCCCTTCGAGTTCGCTCCCTCGCGCGAAATCGAGCTTACAAGCCAGGACGGCAGCAGCCGGCGTTCCGGAGCAGTCGTCGTTCGGAATCGCACCGCGCGCGATCGAATCGTCGAAGTTTCCGTTCCACCCGAAATCGCCTCGGCAGACCAATTCTCCGTTCCTGCCGGCGGAGAGTTGCAAATCGCCTTTCACACGCAACCAGGCTTTCTGGGCGCACGGGAAGGTGTGATTACGTTCGAGAGCGAAGGCTTTCGGCGGGCCATCCCCGTGCGGGTTTTTGCTTTGCAACCCGTCTTGCGAGTTGAACCGAGCGAGGGACTCGACTTCGGAGAGATCGAGACGCGCAAGCGCCACACGGGACATCTTCGAATCCGGAACGACGGCGGAACCGCCGCGCGCCTGAGGGCAACGGCACCGAAGGACCTCCTGCTGGTCCCCGACCCGAATACCGCCGTCCTTCAACCGGGCGAGACGCGCATCTTCGAAGTTGCTCTCGAACTCTCTTCGGTCGGCGACTATCGATCTCAAATCGTCATCGACGCCGGAGCTGCCAAGCCGGTCGCTGTGGATATTGCCGGCAGGCTCGTCGAACAATCCGCCGAAGCCAGGAAGATCCCAATTCTCACGCTCAGTCCCACGTCGAGTGAGCCGGAATCCGGGCAGAAGGATCCTTTTCAGTGCAGTTCCCCCAGTCACCGAAATCAAGGTGCTCAAAGCCAGCAATCGGGTTTTCGAAATCGGATGGAACAAGCCTTCGCCAGATCCCGTCACCTGGGTGATCCAGCAACAGCAATTTGATATGCCGAACGGGGACTCGCCAAAGTTGGTGTGGAGGGACCTGCGCAACATCCGGTTCTCCGAGCAGAACGGGATGGTTGTTGCGCGGTTCGAGAACCTCGCGCCCGGGCAGGTCTGGCTCATGCGAATCGTTTCGATCGACAAAGAAGGCCGGCGCTCGGCGCCCTCACCGACCCTCAAGCTCTTAAGCGCCCAGCCAAAGCGATTCTCCGCGCCTCGGTGGATCGCTGGGATCCTCGTCGCCGGTGCGATGGCCCTCGCCTTTGCGAAATTTCGCCAGCGCCGGCAGGCCGAGGCCTTCCGCGAAGCCGATCGCATCGCCCGGATCGAGGGTCGCTGAACAATCTTTCCGCTGAATCTTGTTGCTCCACAGGTAAGCCGACACCAAAATCCCCGCGCAAATACCCCTTATCATGCAACTCGGAATGGTCGGTCTCGGCAGGATGGGCGCCAACATGGTGCGACGCCTTATTAAGCAAGGTCATCAATGCGTCGTCTATGATGCAAATCCCAAAGCGGTGACGCAGCTTGTTGGCGGAAGGCGCCTCAGGCGCAAGTTCTCTCGCCGAGTTCGCTTCAAAGCTCAACGCACCGCGAAACGCCTGGATCATGGTGCCCGCCGCGATCACTGACAAGGTTGTCGACGAGCTCGCCTCTCATCTCGAATCCGGCGACACCATCATCGACGGGGGCAACTCCTACTTCCGCGATGATCGGCGCCGCAGCGCCCACCTCAAAAAGGCCGGCATTCATTACCTGGATGTCGGCACAAGCGGCGGCGTCTGGGGTCTTGAGCGAGGATACTGCATGATGATCGGAGGCGACAAGGTGGCCGTGGATCGCATGGATCCCATCCTCAAATCCCTTGCGCCGGGACGCGGCAATGTCGAGCGAACTCCCGGACGCGAAAAGCTCGGCGGGACCGCCGAAGAGGGCTATCTGCACTGCGGACCTTCCGGCGCGGGTCACTTCGTCAAGATGGTGCACAATGGCATCGAGTACGGGATCATGGCCGCCTTCGGCGAAGGATTCGACATTCTCGCAGGCGCCAATGCGAGCCTCAAGAAAGGCGAAGCAGATGCCGAAACTGCGCCGGTGGGCGACGACTATGTCTACGACATCAATCTTGCCGATGTCTCCGAAGTTTGGCGCCGTGGCAGCGTTGTCAGTTCCTGGTTGCTGGATCTCGCCGCCGCCGCCTTTGCCGAAAATCCCACGCTGTCGAACTATTCCGGGCGCGTCTCCGATTCCGGCGAAGGACGCTGGACCATTATCGCCGCCATTGAAGAAGGCGTCGAAACCGACGTCCTGAGTGCTGCCCTCTTTGCGCGCTTCCGCTCGCGCAAGGATCACACGATGGCGGAAAGAGTCTGCTCCGCGATGCGATTCCAATTTGGCGGACACATCGAACGCGCAGCCGGCGGATAAGTTAGCCGCGAAGCAAGGCTCAATAGCCACAAACCCTGATCAAATGGCAGGCGCACTCTATGACGTCGCAATCATAGGCGGTGGGCCTGCCGGAAGCATCGCCGCAGACATCGAAGCCGAATATCTCCTCGATTGCAGCGGACGCCACTCCGTCATCGGCACGCGACTCGGTCTCAAGCGCGACTATCCCGGCCTGCAGAAATTTGCCCTCTACGCCCATTACGAGGGCGCCAGAACAGCCTCGGGGCATCGATGGCACGTTGACTCGCATGGTGCGTGCGCGCGACCATTGGTTCTGGATCATTCCTCTTTCCCGCGAAAAGATCAGTGTCGGCGTGGTGATGGACACCAGTCGGTATCGGTCTCTTGGCCGAAGCCCGACGGATGTCCTGGACGCGTTTCTGGATGAGCAACCCATTATGCGCGAGCGTCTGGCCGGCGCGCGCCGCGTGACCAAGGTTTACGCCAGCGGCGACTATTCCTATCGCAACTGCGGCGCTTTGCGGAGAACGCTGGCTCATGGCGGGCGACGCTGCCGGATTTATCGACCCGATCTTCAGCAGCGGTGTGTTTCTTGGCGATTCTGAGCGGTGATCGCGCGGCAGAAGCGCTTGCAAGGCGCTCGCGGAGCCGCAGCGAGCACCCAAGCTCTTTGCCGTCTACGAACGCCATCTGGCCAAGGTCATGAGCCTCTATCTCAGGTTCGTCTACTCGTGGTATCGACAGGAATTTGTGGAAACCGTTCTGGCGCCGCGGGAGTTCTTCCAGGTCGTGCCCGCCGTGAACGCCGTCCTTGCCGGGAACGTGGGTCGATCCTTTGCGTTGCGTTGGAGGATCTGGCTGTTTCACTTGATCGTTGGGCATTCAGCGTGTCATCCCGATCTCTCCAAAATTGCCTCTCGTCCCGAAGCCCTCATGAAATCGGTCTTGCCGATCTTGCTGGCGGCTGCTTCTCGCGGGTTGTGCCGCAACGAGTGATCTGACCGCTTTCGACGCCGCCTCATCGGAGAAGGCGCATTGTTCGATGGAACCGCAAGGGGATATCGCTGCTCTGCGACGCCGTCTGCGCGCGTTCCGCGAATGGCGCTGTCCTTGTTCGCCTCTACAAGCAATCGCCTGCCCCGCTCGTCGAATTTCGCCTTGAACCGGAAGACTACTTTGTCGCGAAAGGACGCCTCGCTGGCCGGGGATGGGCCG
Organism: uncultured Verrucomicrobiae bacterium; assembly: GCA_963784465.1. Lineage (GTDB taxonomy): Bacteria > Verrucomicrobiota > Verrucomicrobiia > Chthoniobacterales > Terrimicrobiaceae > DASTFP01. Next base: position 83,583 of record CAWASQ010000040.1, on the reverse strand, counting down.
GCCCCGCGACCGGCGCGCCAGTGATCTTCTCGTCCTGGATCGCCTTCCTTAAGGCCTATCGAGCGTCCGCCGGCCTCGGTGCGGGCAGCCGTCAAACTCAGACAGATGCAACGCGTGTCGCCTACACAAAGTCCGGCGGTAAGCTTCGGACTCTCAACGTCTCGAATACCGACACCGGTGAAGTGATCTCCGCGGTGCTCAATTGAAAGACGTCCCGGCTGTGGGTATTTCCGGTGCCGACTCGTTTCGCGCCCGGGCGAAGCGGCCTTCCACTCGCCACCGGATGAGCGAGCCGCATGACTTTCCTCCCGACGCGAAGTTGCCGCTGGAGGAAATCACGCGAGCGACGAGGCACCTCTTTCTTTGCGTGGGACCCGACTGCTGCGATCCGGCCGAAGGCGAGGCTCTGTGGAACGTGCTGAAGGCGGAGACGCGCAAGCTTTCTGTGCCGGTGCTTCGCACTAAGGCGGCCTGCCTTCGCATCTGCAAGGCCGGGCCTTGGCTGGTCGTTTATCCCGACGGAATCTGGTATGGCCAGCTCAATTCAGACAAACTTCGGCGCATTCTTAAGGAACACATCGAGGAAGGCCGGCCGGTGCGCGAGTGGATCGCCGCGGACATGCCAAATCTCAGGGAAATGTAGAGGCGCTTGTCTCAAGCGCCCGTCGAACCGCCGGGCCGTGGGCAGGTATTACTAGACGGTTCCAACGTGACGACGGCTATCGGCGTTGCGGATAACGGATGCCGGGGATATATCAGGAACGGAACGCTAAAACGGAAATCGAAACTATTCCGCAGCTACGCATGCGGGCGCGCTGGGGATTCTCTGACACGGATAAACCTGACACAACGCTCACCTTGCCGCAATGGCACGTCAGGTACGATTCGAGTTTCCCGGGCTCTATATATCACGTCATGGCCTGCGGGGGACCGGGAAGAGTTGTTTGTCCGGGACAAGGAGGACCGGCGCGAGATCTCCGCGCAAATCTTTCGGCGGAAAACGAACGCGGCAAGTCCGAGCAGGTTGATTTACACTCCCTCAGCTACGCCCGGTCCTGCAAGAGAAGCCGGAAGAGCCTGTTTCGACGGTAGCGAAAGGTGCGAAAGCCTCTCTCGTCCAGTGTCAGGATATTGGGCGTGTTGAGATCTTCAGCCAGCACAACTAAGCTGGCATCCGCGAAATCCATGGACACGTTCGGGTAGCGCGCCATGAGCTTTGTTGCACGGCCGAGCATGGGTAACTGGAATACATCTTCAAGCATCAATGAGCCTTCACGGAAGAGATCGACCAGCGTTTCTGCTCCGTTTTGAACAGGCCGAAGAAAATGCATGGCTTCCGTGAAGACGGCGGTGGTGGTCACGAAGCGGCCCGCGATCGGCTCCCACCCGAACCGGACAAATTCATGAGCGGGATCGCCGCGGTCCAGATAAGCAACCAGCGGACCGGTATCGACAAGGATCACCACTGGCTACTCCAGCGGTTAGTTTGGACGCCAGTTGTGTCTCCGAATGGTCTCCCTAAAAGAATCCGTTGCGGAAGAAGTCCGCTTGCTGGAATCGATCGAGCCCGCCAGATGTCCCACCCGTTCTCCCAGTGTCCGCCCATCCAGATCGCGGGCGAGCAGGTCGCGGATCAATTCCGATTCGGTCCTTTTTAGGGCTTTTGCTGATCGCCTAAGCGCTTCGCGCTGCTCCATCGGAAGGCGAATGGTAAGGGTGGAGGTCTTCATCAGGACAGAATACAAAATGCACGACGAAGAGCAAGACCAGCGTCGGAACATATTGACCGCCCATCGACTGAATTTTGCGCGCTGCCGCCAGGCGGCTATCTTTCGGTGGCGCGGGTTGCAAACTGCCCGCTTCTAATAAAACAAATGCGTCTGACGGAGTCGGATTTGAAATTCATCGTGGAGACCGTGGCGACCCGGCGACGGGACCACGATCACATCATCGGGCTCGTGCGCGACAAGGAAGACCTGTTGGACCCGATGCTGGAGGACCCGAAACTGGCAGAGCGGCTCGTCAATGAAAAGGAAGTGTTCGTGCGGGTCTCGCCTTACCTGATGTTCGCTGTGCTCTTGCGCCGGGTGCGTCGTGATCTCGAGCCGCGGTCTTTCATGTTCGAGAGGGATGCGCGCGGCAAGCGCATCCCGGTTTTCGAAGCTCCGCAGGCCGTGCAATTGCTCGGCGATCCGGCCATGCGCGAATACCTGACAGAGTTGCTCTGCTCGTTCGTCCGGGCCAATACCGGCCTGCTCTACTGGAAGGAACGAGGCGCGTGGCACAACCGTAAATTCAGCGACGTGGACATGGATGATATGATTGCTCTATGCCATTTGGCCGAGCCAGCGTTCAAGCCGCGTCTATACAAGCGAATCGCTGATCTCGCGCTCTTCCTCACGGGAATCTATGCGGATCATGCCTCGCTGGTTGTCCGGCGCCCGCGGAGTCAGGCTGCGCGTGCGCGTGCGGTTCCCGACTATGAGCACGAAGGCCGGCGCTTCTACGCGCTGGCCGCGCGGGAGGCCGAGCCGCCGTGGCCGGCATCCGTCTTCGAATTTCTCGCGGAAAAATTCACCCTCGCGCGCGAAACGTTGAACATCTTGAACGATTACTACCTCAGGCCACTCCGGGCGCGGTACTTTGACCAGCCATCCGGATGAACCAATTATCTCACTCGTCGACCCGATGGGCTTTCTACTCGAGCGCGGCGCACACTTGCGCCGGATTGGGGCATGGCACGAGGCACGACATTTATCGAAACCATCAACTGAAAATGAAAACGGCTATGGAAATCGGTGAAGCCATTGAACATGAACTTTTGAGTTGGCCGGACGTCACCGTGGGCCGGCATCGGTTCGGCGGGCGCGCTTTTCGCGTCGGCAAGATCGAGATCGGCCACCTCCACGGCAGTCACGTCGCCGATTTTCCGTTTCCACTGGCGATCGGTGATGAGCTCGTCTCCAGGGGCAAAGTTTCGCCGCATCATCATCTGCCCGATTCGGGGTGGGTCAGCTTCTACATTCGGGATAAGACGGACATCCCTACGGTGCTTGCGTTGTTCCGCCGAAATTACGAACGCATCCAGCCGGCTGTCCAACGCCAGCGCAAGCGGAGAAAAGGTCGCCTGATGGATTCCATACAAAAATCCGACGCAAACGAAACCGGAATAGGGATGCCGCGCGCATAAACGTTCGACCGATCTCGGGATGATTGTCAGACACCGCAATTAAAGAATGGAGCGCACCAGGCCGCCTTCGACGCGAACGGCCGCACCATTAGTCGCCGCAGCCAGAGGACTGGCTAGGAAAATGACCATCGAGGCGACCTCGTCAATCGAGGCAAAGCGCTTGATGAGAGAGCTGGGTCGCACAGATTCGAAAAATTCCCTCTCGATCTCCTTCGGTGTCCTGGCCTGCTGCGCGGCCATATCCTGGACAAACTGCTCGACGCCCTCCGAGCGCGTCGGACCGGCGAGTACCGAATTGACAGTCACGTTTGTCCCGGCAGTCGTTTCTGCGAGCCCGCGAGCCAAAGCTACCTGCATGGTCTTGGTGACGCCGTAGTGAATCATCTCGACAGGAATGTTGACCGCGGACTCGCTCGAGATGAAAAGAATGCGTCCCCAATTTGCTTTGATCATCTTGGGAAGGTAATAACGGGAAAGGCGCACCCCGCTGAGAAAATTGGTTTCAATGATCTTCAGCCAGTCGTCGTCGGTAAGAGCCTCAAAAGGCCGGGGCGCGTAGACACCGAGGTTATTGACAAGAATTTCCACCGCCGGAAACAGGGAGGCGGTTCGTTCAGCGGCTTCGGCTGTTGCGAGGTCGGCAGCGAGCGATTCCAATTTTGCCTTTGGATGTTGCTTGAGTATCGCTGATACAGCATCCCGAACGCGCTCTTCTGAGCGGCCGTTGACAATGACTCGTGCGCCTTCCGCCGCAAGTCCGGCGGCGATAGCGAATCCAATTCCTGCAGTCGAACCGGTGACCAGGGCGATCTTGTCTTCGAGATAAAGATTCATGCTTTTGATCAGTAGCTTAAACGACATCCGACTCCAAACCTCAACGAGAGTCCGCTTCGGTCCGCTCGCACACGATCGTGTGCGCGGCCTTTCTGAACGAAGCGCAGGATCCTCGTCGAGCCTCCTGAACGCAGGCCTCAGCAACCGGTCGAGACCGATCGGGATTTTGACCCCGAGGCGCCTCCCTCTTGAACCAAAGAGGCACGCCGTGCCCAGCGTTGCGCCAGAACTGCGCAAGCCATGAGTTGAATTTGATGGAACAGCATCAAAGGCAAGATCATCGGGCCGACAATGCTCCCCTCAAAGAGCACCTTGGCAATTGGCACTCCACTCGCCAGACTCTTCTTCGAGCCGCAAAACAGGATGGTAATTTTGTCGGCGCGATCAAATCGGAAGAGAGAACCCAGGGTCCACATCGCGACCATAACGATCCCCAAGAGCAGAAAATCGACCAGCACGAGTCCCGCCAGTGCCGCCAGGGGAATCTGCTTCCACAACCCTTCGACGACCGCTTCGCTGAAGGCAGTGTAAACGACGAGCAGAATGGAGCCGCGGTCGACGCCGCCGGTCAACCGTGGGCTGCGTTTGCACCCATTCGCCGATCCAGGGGCGAACCAAGTGGCCCGTGACAAACGGAACAAGGATCTGCAGCATGATCGCCCCGAACGAACCGGCCATTGATGATTCCGCAGCCTTGCCGGAGACCAGCAAACTCACGAGCATCGGCGTGAGAAAGACAGCGAACACGTTCGAAGCCGATGCACTGCAAATCGCAGCCGGCACATTTCCACCCGCAATCGATGTGAACGCGATTGACGACTGAATCGTGGACGGCAGCACGCAGAGGAACATCACGCCGAGATACAATTCCGGCGAAAGTATTGTCGAACTCAGTGGTTTGAACAGCAGACCCAATGCCGGAAACAGGATGAACGTGCCCGAAAAAACCAGCGCATGCAGGCGCCAATGCGACATCCCGGAGACGATCGCTTCCCGGGAAAGCCTCGCGCCGTGCAAGAAGAAGAGAAGCGCAATGGCCGCTGTTGTTATGATGTCAAAAATGCGGGCAAAACCTCCGCGGCACGGTATCACGGTGGCTATCACGACCGTGAGAATCAGTGCGATCGTGAACGAGTCGACAAACCGGCGAAAGCGGCCCATGAAGGCGCGAAGCATAGCAGAATCTACCCGGGCAATGAGCGAAAAAAACTCAGAGCAGCGCTCCAATAGCCGGCTGCATCGCCCCCTCGATCAGGTTATCAGCCGTTCGCATCGTTGGTTCTATCCGCTCAGCCATGAGGAGGAAGCCGCGCGCCTCGCGACGCACGATCGAAAGACATACAATCGATGGCGTCGTTTTTCGGGTTGCAGAGGCAGCAGATCGGTGAGAAGGATTTTCTTGTGAGCCAGCCCGAAAGGCACTTCTTCGCAGACGCGGGCGATATACCCAACAATCCGCGCCTGCCGTTGCTGATCTATAAGGCCGCGATCCCGGGAAGCGGAGAGGCGTTGGCGGATGCCTTCGAGGATCTCTACGCCCGGAACGATTGGAGGGCCGCATGGCGCTATGGCGTCTACCCTTTCCCTCACTATCACAGCACCGCCCACGAGGTGTTGGGCGTCTATCGCGGCGATGCAATGATCCGTCTCGGACACACAGTGGGAATTAGCGCCCATGTGGAGGCCGGCGACGTGATCGTGATCCCTGCGGGCGTCGGACATCAGAATCTCGGAGCCAGCCCGGACTTTCATGTCGTCGGAGGATATCCCGTAGGCCAGCAACCGGACCTTCTGCGCGGGAATCCCGGAGAACGTCCGGCCGCCGACGATCGTATTGCCGCCGTTCCGCTGCCCAGCAAGGATCCGATTCGCGGTGCCAGCGGCCCACTAGCCGGACTGTGGAAGATACAGGGATAGCCCAGAAGCGCGCCAGTTCCTTTACAACGCGCCGCGGCTTTGCTAGGCGTTTACCCCTTCGACTAATCAGCTCATGCGTGTCACTGTTTTCGGATCCGGATATGTGGGACTTGTCACCGGCGTGTGTCTGGCTGAAGCCGGCAACCATGTCCTCTGCGTCGACATCGATCCGGCCAAAGTGGATCGTCTCAAACAGGGTAGCGTGCCCATCTATGAGCCCGGCTTGGACGAGCTCGTCCGTCGCAGCCTCTCGGTAGGTCGGCTGAACTTTTCCACCAGCGCCGAGGAGGGCGTTCAGCACGGATTGTTTCAATTTATCGCCGTGGGAACACCGCCGGACAAAGACGGGGCGGCTGATATCAGCCACGTCCTCGCGGTGGCCGAGTCGATCGGCCGCTTCATGAAGGAGTATCGTGTGGTCGTCACCAAGTCGACAGTTCCCGTGGGCACGGCGGACAAGGTGCGCGCTACCGTCTTAGCAACCATCATCGAGAAGGTGCGCCTGGGCATCGGATCGGATCCTCGAATTGGCTACGGCTTCATTTACCCCGGTTGCGGGTATGGCGGCTCATGCTTCCCAAAAGACGTGCAGGCTCTGATTCGCAGCGCCCATGAGCATGGCTTCGAGGCCCGGCTGCTCTCGGCCGTCCAAGAGGTAAATTACCACCAAAAGCAGACGCTCTACCGGAAGATTCAAAGCTTTTTCGGGGACAGGCTCGCGAGCTGTACGATTGCTCTCTGGGGGCTGGCCTTCAAGCCGGACACAGACGACGTTCGCGAAGCGCCAAGTATCGCGCTGATCCACGCGCTATGCGGCGCCGGGGCTCGAGTGCGCGCTTATGATCCGGTGGCAGGCGAAGAGGCCCGCAAAATCGCCGGAATCAAAGAGGGATTCGAAGTGGTCGAGAATGCGGAGGATGTTCTGCGTGGCGCTGACGCCCTTGCCATCGTAACCGAATGGAGGGAGTTTCGAAGTCCGGATTTCGAGCGCATGAAGGAACTGCTTAAGCAGCCGGTCATCTTCGACGGGCGCAACCTCTACGACCCCGACTTTGTCAAGCGCGAAGGCTTTCAATACTTCGCAATCGGACGTGGAGACCGAGTAGAGCCTTCCCGTGAGAATGCCGGATGACAAACTGAAAGCGCCCCGGCCGCCGGCCCCCAAAAAATTCCCGGGTCGAGCCAAATGTTTCCCGGCCTTCGACGCAAATCGTCTCATCCCTGGGTGGTTGTCAACTCACTTTCCTCAGTGGACAGGGCTTTTGAGGACTGCGCTCCCGGTGACCGGGATCCACGGACAAGAACAAATCACCGCCTGCGGCCGCGCAACATAAGCAAGGCAACCATGCTTTCGGGAAAAGATCATCCCAACTCCCTGAAATCCCTCGCGGAGATTCTTGAAGAGGAACTCAACGGAGAGATTGGTTCCGGCACCAGCAGCGCGGAAATTTCGGAGACACAGCAGCAGGAGCGGCTCAAGGACGTTTACAGGCGCATCCATTCGCTCGAGACGAAACGCAGCGCCCTTTGCCTCTCAGGCGGAGGAATCCGAAGCGCGAGCTTTGGTCTCGGCATTCTTCAAGCGCTCGCACGCGCCGGATTGCTTGATAAATTCGACTATCTGTCGACCGTTTCGGGTGGCGGCTACATCGGAGGATGGCTTAGTGCATGGATCCATCACCATCCCCGAGGATGCGAAGGGGTTGTCGCTGAGCTCAAGACCACGCAGGATCAATTGATCGAGCCCGAAAGCGATCCGATTCGCCACCTGCGCGCCTTCAGCAACTACCTCACACCCCGGTTCGGCCTTTTCTCGGCCGACAGCTGGTCGATAGGCGCTACGATTCTCCGCGACATTCTGCTCAATTGGATCGTTCTGCTCTCGTGGCTCGCCGCCATCTTGCTGATTCCCCGTTTCTGCGTTTTTGGCGCATTCGTAAGACCCGCCCCGACCACACTCGTCGCCTTGCTCGTGGCGGCGTTCGTTAGCTTGGCGACTGCCACCGCTTACGCAGCCCTTGACCTCCCGAGTTTTGGCGATTCGCGATGGCCGCAACGCCGTTTTCTCCTTGGCTGGTTCGCCCCAATGGTTGCGGCTGCCTTTTTCTTCTTCGCTTGGTGGGTGGGCTTTCGCAACACCAGCGAACTGGCTGGACCTTTCATCTCATCCCAGTGGGGCTTGTTGTCGATACAGATCGTGGTCGGGCTTGCTTCGGCAGCCGGGTGCCTCGCGGCTGCGTGCGTGGTGGCATATCGCGATCGGGGCACGAGCCCGTCCCCGCCCAAATTCGCGAGACTCCTGAACATAGCCGGCGCCTTGCTGGTAACGATACTGCTCACCGGAGCTTTGACGGGCTTTTTCGCGTGGTGGATCGCGGCGAAGATTTTCCCGGATCCGGTCAACGATGTGCGAAACTTCATTTGCTTCGCGCTTCCCCTTTTGCTCGGGCTGTTCTGTTCGGCCAACGCTCTCTTCAACGGCCTCACGAGCTGGTTCACCAGCGATGAAGACCGCGAATGGTGGGGCAGAGCAATCGCATGGCTCCTCATAGGGGCGGTCGTGTGGGCATCCGTGAATGCCTTGGTTCTGTGGGCGCCAACGGTGGTGGCGCAAATCGAAATCGCCGTCGTCTGGAAATGGCTTCTGGCGGCCTGCGGCGGCGCCCTTGGCCTTATCACGGCTCTCCTCGGTTTCAGCAAGGCCACTGGCGTTCTTTCGCAATACGATCCCTTAAGTTCTCGCGACAGGCTGCTTGCCGCCGCGTCGCTCGCCTTTTTTGTTCTCCTTTCTTGCATGCTTTCCTGGATCCTGGATCCCCCTGGCAGCGCGATGGGGGATCCCAGGTACTCTTTGGGACGCCGGAACGCACGGCGAATTCTTCAAGCTCCTTTGGGTCCTCGCCGGCCTCGCCGGGCTTGGCGTGATCATGGGTTACTTGGTCAATGTCAACAAGTTCTCGCTCCACGCGCTCTTCCGGAACCGGCTTATCCGTGCCTTCCTTGGCGCTTCGCGCTCCGTTCGAAAGCCGCATTGGTTCACCGGATTCGACCCCGACGACAATATCAGGGTCTGCGACCTTAAGCCGGGACGTCCATTCCATGTCATCAATCTTGCTCTCAATCTGGTGAGAGGCGGACAGCTGGCGTGGCAGGAACGAATGGCCGCACCTTTTAGCGTCAGCAGGCTTCACTGCGGAAGTTGGGTGCTCGCCTACCGGCCATCTACCCAATTCGGGGGCGGCATCACACTTGGCACCGCGCTGGCTATCTCCGGTGCCCTTGCCAACCCGAATCAAGGTTACAATTCCTCCACGCTGGTGGCGTTTATTATGACGCTCTTCAATCTGCGACTGGGCTGGTGGCTTGGTAACCCCAGCCGGCACGGCGCGCGAACATGGGATCGCTCCGGTCCGATTCATGCCGCACTCCCGCTTTTCAACGAGGCCCTCGGCACCACCAACGAATCCTATGCTTATGTGAATCTCTCCGATGGCGGCCACTTCGATAATCTCGGTCTCTACGAGATGGTTCTGCGTCGCTGCAGGCACATTGTGGTCGTGGACGCAGGTTGCGACGATGCCTATGTGTTCGAGGATCTTGGCAACGCCCTGCGCAAGATCCGCATCGACCTTGGCATCTCCATCGATATCCGGGCTGTCTCGCCAAAGAAGGAGGGCGCGCAGGCCAGCTATTATGCGCTCGGAACGATCCGATACTCCCAACGCGACGGCCCCGGCACCGACGGCGCCCTGCTATACATCAAACCAACCGTCTGCGGAATGGAACCGGCCGATGTTATCCATTATGCAGCGTCCCATCCCGACTTCCCTCACGAACCAACCACCGATCAGTGGTTCAGTGAATCGCAAATGGAAAGTTACCGCGCACTCGGTTTTCACGCAGCCACTATCATCTGCCAAGGCGCCACGGAATCTCAGACAATCGCCGAATTCTTCAGCGATTTGACACTGCGCGACCTCTCGTCCCAAGGAACGCCGCCCAGGGAAAGCAAGGCGGCAGGCGATTCGCAACCGGCTTCTGAATCGTCGCAATGCCAAACCTGACTCTCAATCTGCGTACCTCTGTCCCATCTTCGTTGCTTGAGGCGTACGTTTCGATGGGGACTGGCCGGCCGGGCCTCGTTCAGACGATTTCATAAACCGGTTCGCATTGCCTGGCGGGTCGCTTGTGCGCTTCCGCCGGCGTCCTGGCCACGAATACCTTTTCGGCGGTCAAGATCCTGACGCCGGCCTGCCGCATCTCCCCCACAGCGTTCCCCACATCGCCCGGCTCGAGATCCACCCCTCGGCAGGCGTCAAGGACAACGAAGGTTCTGAACTTCAGACTCACGGCGTCGAGTGCGGTGAACCTCACGCAACAGTGTGTGGCGAGACCAAGGATATAGACGTCGGTGATGCCGCGCTCCCTGAGGTAGTCTCCAAGGCCGGTTGCACGTTGTTTGCCGTTGTCGAAAAACCCGCTGTAGCTGTCAACGGCAGGATCGGTTCCTTTTTGGAACACGGCCGCCCAGCGGTGCTTTCGCAGTCCGGGAACAAAATCGGCCCCTTCCGTGTCCTGCACGCAATGGGCCGGCCAGAGTATTTGCCGCCGGCCGGCGAGCTCGATAACATCTCCAGGGTCGCGACCCGGATGATTGGTGGCATGACTGCCGTGGTCCCGCGGGTGCCAGTCCTGAGTCGCCACGATGAGATCGAAATGGTCTTGGAGTCGATTGACCAGGGGTATGATTTCTTCTCCTGCCGGAACCGCGAGGGACCCGCCCATCACAAAATCATTCTGTAAGTCCACGATGATCAGTGCCTTCATAACTCGAAATTGAATCCTTTCTTCTTGAGTTGTTTGTATTTGCTTTCGTCGAAGCGGTAGAGGCGAGCCGCGCGATGGGCGACATCCTGCTCGATCTGCTCGGTCTCGAAGAGCAGGTCCATGGAAAGAATCTTTTTGCGGAAATTCCGTTTGTCCAAAGGGGCTTCCAAGATCGTTTCGTAAAGGTGCTGAAGTTGGGTGAGTGTGAACATCGGCGGTAACAATTCGAAGGCGATGGGCTCATAGCGCACCTTGCCCTTAAGGCGTTGAAGCGCCGCCTCGATGATTGCTTCATGGTCGAAAGCCAAGCGGGGAAGGTCACAAACAGCGAACCATGCCGCATTTCGCGCATCCGTTGCGGCCTTGACCCTGTGGCTGCCGAGCTTTGCAAGAGCGTAGTAGGCGACGGTCACCACGCGCTCTCGGGGATCGCGGTCTGGCTCTGCAAAGGTGTAGAGTTGCTCGAGGTAGACCTTAACCAGACCCGTCTCTTCCTCCAGCTCTCGCCGCGCGGCTTCGTCAAGCGATTCCTCCACCCCCACGAAACCGCCTGGCAACGCCCACGTGCCCGCGAAAGGCTCAAGATCCCGCTGAATCAAAAGTATCTTCAGATCCCCCTCATCGAAGCCGAATACCACGCAGTCAACGGTCAGCGCGGCCCGAGGATGTTGATAGGCATACATCATGGCATTTTCAAATATTGCCCTACATAGTGTTCGATATACACTATATCAAGCGGCGATTTGGTTTGTTTGGCCTAAAGGCGGCTCCGCCAGGGAGCTCGCCAACGAGAAATGTTTCGCTTCGTTGAGCGGTCTTCCATGAAGGGGATCGCGGACATGTCTGGTCCAGTCCGGCGGTTTCTGATTCAAACTGCGGTGTCGACGCCGATGAGTTCGCTGCGCTGGGACGCTTAATTCTCGATTCCGCGAGTTTTCAGAATGAGCGCGGTCTTCAACTGATTTAGTCCTGCTTCCAATCCGACCGGATACTCGTGGGGATTGAGAAATCTTTTCACTCCGGGATGAAAGCCTGCCAGTTGGACCTTTGTCCTTTGGCGAATCTGCTCGATTTCTGGGATCATATAGACGAGAACCCCCTGCCGAAATATCGGCTTCAGCAAATCTTCGCAAGATGCCTCGGCCGGCATCTTCTTACTGCGGGTGATGTTAGCCGGATCCACGATGGTGCGGCCGTCCTTCATCGCCGCGGCTTCGTTGTAGACCATGTCCCCGATGAATTCCCCATTCAGCCGAAAGCGGCGAATTTGCTGGATTCCCGGATTCGATATTTTGTCGGCCTGCTCCGAGAGCTTAAGCGTGTAGCGCCACTCCCCGGTGTAGTCGCGGATGGCGGCCAGTTTGTAAACGCCGCCCATGGCAGGTTGATCGTAAGCGGTCACGAGCTTTGTTCCGACGCCCCAAATTCCCACACAGGCGCCCTGGTGTTTGAGGCTGGTGATAATATGCTCATCGAGGTCGTTGCTCGCCACGATCTGCGCTTTCGGAAATCCGCCCTCATCGAGAATTCTTCGGGCCTCAATGCTCAAGAAGGCAAGATCGCCGGAATCCAGCCGAATCCCTACCATCTCGTGACCTTGTTCGCGCAATCGTTTGCCAACTCGAACCGCCGCCTTGACTCCGTTTACGGTGTCATAGGTATCAACGAGGAATACGCAATTGTTCGGCATGGCCTGTGCATACGCGTCAAAGGCCTCCTCCTCACTATCGAACGCCATTACCCAGCTGTGCGCGTGGGTTCCGCGTACCGGGATTCCGTAACGCATTCCCGCGAGGACATTCGAGGTGGCTGCACATCCGCCAATATGCGCCGCGCGACTCGCCGCCATGGCGCCATCGATCCCCTGCGCCCGCCTCAAGCCGAATTCCAGGACGGGATCTCCCTCGGCCGCCTGGCAAACCCGCGCGGCCTTGGTCGCAATTAACGTTTGGAAGTTGGTGATGTTGAGGAGCGCTGTCTCAAGGAGTTGACCCTGAAGGATCGGCCCCCGCACACGAAGAAGTGGTTCCTGAGGAAACACCAGCGTTCCTTCCGGAACGGCATCAATGTCGCAAGCAAAACGGAGATCGCGGAGATACCCGAGAAAATCTTGGTCGAAAAGAGGCTGCCCGTCGTTGCCAGCGAAAGTGCCCAGATACGCGAGTTCCTCTTCGTCGAATCGGAAATGGCGCATGTAATCAATCGCGTCCGCCAGTCCGCAGAAGACGCTGAATCCACTTTGGAACGGATTCTTGCGAAAGGAGATATGAAAAACAGCCTCCCTCTCATGAACCTGATTCTTCCAGTAGCCGTAGGCCATCGTGAGCTGATAGAAGTCCGTGAGAAGGATCGAGTATTTCTTCGCCGTCTTATTCATATAGTGTAATTGCTACACTAACGTTGCGCTGAACCGCAATCTTTTTCCTGAGCATCGGCTGGTGGCGCGATCGCGAAGGTTGGTTTCGGGTCGCGGAAAGACCAACACTACTCACTTTTCTTCGCATTCGCCGCAGCCGGGGAGTTGCCTTCGCTGCGAATCTAATCCTCTCCGGCATAGAGGTATTGCCTGCCGTTGACAATCTGCCGACATGTCGCCCAAGCAAAGCCGAAACAGTGGACCAAAGTGCCCGCCTTGACGGCTAGCACGATGGTTTAGTTTCTTTGGAAGTAACACATTGCGATGGATCCGCTCTATCAAATCCCGCGCATTGCTCCATTTTCCTTTGTTCTCTTAGCATCACGGGTTCGTCAGCCCCGTGGTTGCGGATAAAAACACTTGCTTTTCGAAGCGTATCTCGCTAGCAAATCAATCAGGGTAATCGCGCGTGGAAGGTCCAAAAAACGTGTCGCATGAAGCACTATAAAGATTTTCGCATGGATCTCCTCACGGCTCCCGGCAATCGAAAATTCCCGTGCGAAGAGTGCTTAAGCTTTCCACCCATCCAGGCGTCTTGCGGTCCGCCACGCCGCAGATCCCTGTAATACCGAGACTCCACGCTATGACCGCTGCACAACTCAAGAAAATGACGCAGAAGCGAACTCGACGACTTGTTCCGCCAAAAGCCGGCCGGGCCAATTCCGAACGGCGAAGCAAAGGGGACCGCGCTCAGTCTTCCCGGAACCGCTCGTCACTAACATCATCGCAGACATCATCCGGATCAAAATCTGGAAGGGCAAAGTCTTCGAGCGTGATCCAAAGAAGTCCGGATCGCGGCGTCCTAAAGAACAAGATCCTTCTCCTTGGCCATCGCGCGATTGAGGCCAATGTTTACAAGGACAAGAGCTGGTTCGACGGCAAGGAGTGCATCGTTCTCGACTACTCGAAGACATCCTTGATCGCAAAGAAGGTGCGCGACGAGATCCGGGAGATCGAGCCGGGCTTCTATCTTGGCATCGTCTATTGGGGCAAGAAACGCACCATCGGCTTCGCGCTGGAATTTCCGAAATCTCGAAACTTAGCCGCGCCCTCGCCCCGACTCAGAACGCGTCTCCGAAGAAACCTCTCAATTCATTTTTCAGCCTTGAGCTCAAACCCTAGTCGCTCGGCGCCGCGAGCCAATACCGGTTCCGCGTTCCTGGATCGTCTCAGCGATATCTTTACCTTCCTGCTGCAATTCGAGCGCCGCTTTGATCCCTTTATCCGCCCGGCGTTCGATGCCGTGCTTCGCGATCGCGATTGCAAACTTGACCACGGCGTTGATCAACATGAAGCGACGGAACGAGGGCTTGAAAATCGCCGAGGAGAAGCTCGATGCCGGATGAAGAGGAATTCCTCGACTCAATCATTTCGAGCTTTACGAAGCAGATGCACTTGCTCTGGAAGCCCGGGGCGTTCGAGCGTGGGGGAAACACAAAGACGCACGGCATTGTGCGCGGCGAGTTTATCGTTCACGAGGGCCTCCCGGCAACATTCCGGCATGGCATCTTTGCGGAGCCGAAGACGTATCGCGCCTGGGTGCGCTTTTCCGGGCCCGGGCCCGTACATTACGCCAGACATCGAAGATGTCGGCTTCATGAGCATTAGCATCAAGCTGATGGGAGTGCCCGGGCCAAAGCTGTTGGATGACGAGAAGTTCACCCAAGACATGTTCGGTGTTTCCACACCCACATTCGTGACACCAGATACCAAGGCCAATGCGCAGTTGCAGATCGAGAGCGTGAAGAACGCGCAGATCTTCTACTTTCTCAACTTTCGCCATCGTCCGCACGTCTTGGATCTCATCATGCAGTCTCTCTGGATCAAGACGCAGAGCAGTCCGTTTGAAGCCCCCTACTTTAGTTGCGTTCCGTATCTGCTGGGGGAAGGCCAGGCGATGCAATATTCCGTGTGGCCGAAATCGAACAAGCGAACTCCCATACCGCGGCTGCCTTTTCGCCCTCCCCACGACTATCTGCGCGATGCGATGGTGGCCGCGCTCGAAGGGCGATGTCGAGTTAGATTTTCGCGTGCAGCTGCAAACCGACCCGCATCTGATGCCGATCGAGAACAATGCCGTTCTCTGGCCCGAAAAGCTTTCGCCTCGTGTCTCGGTAGCCACACTGCGTCTGCCGCGGCAGAAGTTCAACTCCGCCGCGCAAATGGAATTCGCAAAACGCCTCACGTACAATCCGTGGCATTGCATGCCCGAGCATCGCCCTTTGGGAAATCAAAGCCGCGCCCGGCGCCGCATGTACTTCGAACTTTCGCGGCTGCGGCAGCGGATGAACGCCGCCTCCCACTACGAGCCGACGGGAGACGAGGTCTTCGACTAGAAGAGTCATGACTCCGCAATCAGACTTCATGGTCCTCGGCGACAATCAATCCCGAGCGCGAAGCGGAGCTTCGGCGTTTGCTCGAATCGATGAACGACGCCCCCGGGCACGTCAACCCGAACAACGCGCTGATACCGTTTGGGCAATTCGACACGGTGCACGTCGCAAGATTTGTCATCCTTAAAGACAATTCGCCTGATGACGTTCGCGCCTATGGTCTGCCCCGCCGCGACTATCCGCTCTATCTCGCCTTCCTTGGCAACGTCGATGGCGATGCAGAGACTTTCCTTGAAGATGTGGCGAGGCGAGCATCGCCCGGACTGCGTGCGATTTTTTCATGTTGCAAGGGATTCAAATCCGAAACCGATCTCGTCGGCTGGATGAAGAGAAATAGCCGCTTTCCGGCCGCCGCTTACACGAATTGGCGCGGGCGGACGGTCCGCCGCGTTCGTGAAGACGCGGCACTGCGCGACGCGCTCGAGAACTACCTGCAGAGCAATACAGCTGCCTCTCGCAGGCCTATCGCCGAGGGAGATCCACGCCGCCTTGCGGCGCTTCGTAGATGCCGAGAGATTCGCCGGGCGCCTCACGCTTTCCAAGGAGAGCCCGACCCCGCTGAAATGGTGCATCGATAATTTGCTGCGTTTGATTGGACCTCCGGTGCTGACTCTCCTCGCCTCGCCCATCCTCATCCCTGTCGGGGTGATCTTCCTCATCCGCATTCGCCGTCTGGAGAAAACGGATCCCGAATTCTCTTTCCGAGTGGACCAGGCGTATTCAGACGGATTGGCGAAGTTTGAAGACCACGACGTGACCAACCAGTTCAGCATAATGGGCAGTATTAAACCCGGCTTCGTGCGGCTCTGGACGGCGATCTTCGTTCTTCGAACGGTGGACTACTTTGCGCGGCATGTTTACAATCGCGGTCGATTTGCTCGCATACGGACGATCCATTTCGCCCGCTGGGTGTTTCTCGACGACAGGAAGCGGATGGCGTTTTTCAGCGACTATGACGGAAGTTTCGAAAGCTATATGGACGACTTCATCAACAAGGTGGGGTTTGGCCTCAATGTCGTTTTCAGCAACTTCATAGGCTACCGCAGAACCAATTGGCTCATATTCGATGGATGCGCAGACGAACCGAGACATAAGGAATTGGAGCGCCATCACACAATACCGACACAAGCTTGGTACAAGGCCTATCCGGGTTTGACGGCGGTGGACCTGGAGCGCAACCTGCGGATCCGGCAGGGTCTGGAGTCACAGTCTATGAGCGATAAAGAAGCCCGCGAATGGGCTGCCCTACTCTAATGAGCAGCGAGGTCAACTTCAGCGACGTGCAAGGTTTGGTGCGCTTCGGCTATGGGTGGATGAAGGAAGCGACTTATTTTCTAATGAGAGTGAAGGATGCTGAGGCCGCGCGATCCTGGTTGCGATCCGCACCGATCACGAGCGCCGTGAAGCCGCCTTCTTTGCCCTCCACCGCGATGCAGGTCGCTTTCACGGCGCCGGGTCTCAGGGCGCTTGGCGTATCCGATTCCATAATCAACGCCTTTTCCATGAGTTTGTTTCGGGAATGGCAGAGCCAAGCCGCTCTCGGCGCCTCGGTGACGTGCAAGAGAATGCGCCTTCAAAATGGGAATGGGGGGGTTACTCGAATGATCGAGAGCACGAGAACGATCCGAAGGCACGAGAAACGATGCCGCATCTCGTGGTGATGTTCTTTGCCAAAAAGGGACTCCTTGAGGATTTTGTGCGAAGCTCCACCGAAGCGCATGGAATGAAGCGTTCGCGAAGGTGCGCAAGCTCAAGACGTCAAATCTTGATGGGTTCGAACCTTTCGGTTTCAAGGACGGTATCAGCCAACCGGAAATCGATTGGTCGCAAGCAAGAGCGCAACATGCTGGCTGGTCAGCTTGACTACAGCAACATCGTTGCGCTTGGCGAGTTTCTCCTCGGGTATCGCAATGAATACGGAAAATACACCGATCGACCGTTGGTCGATGCCGATACCTCGAGCGCCGGGTTGCTTCCCGCGGAAGATGCACCTGAGAAAAGAGACGTCGGCCGGAATGGAACGTACCTTGTGATGCGCGACTTGCAGGCAAGACGTTCAACGCTTCTGGCAATTCGTCGGCGAGCAAGCCGGTGGCGATCTTGCAGAGGCTGAGAAGCTTGCGGCGGCGATGGTCGGCCGCACGAAGGAGGGCTATCCTCTGGTGCCGATTCAGCAAGATCCGATCCCTGGCATCGGACCGAATCCGCGATGAGATTCGACAGAATCGGTTCACATACGATGGAGATCCTAAAGGTGTCCGCTGCCCCTTCGGCGCGCACGTGCGACGCACAAATCCGCGCAATACCGATTTCCCGGGGAGGCCAAATGGGCTTCTCGCAAAGGTGATCACAATGCTGGGTTTTGGCTCAAAGGGCTTCCGGGACGACCTCATGTCCTCGGTTCGCTACCACCGGATCCTTCGACGCGGCCGCGAGTACGGCCGCTGCATATCACCCGCGAAAGCGATGTCGCCCGCAGCGCACGACGAACCGCCGAGTGGCCTGCACTTCATCTGCCTCAATGCAAGCATCTTGCGACAATTCGAGTTTCTGCAGAACGCGTGGATTGCGAGTACGAAGTTCTCCGGCATGACGGGAGAGAGCGATCCACTGCTTGGCGATCGCCAGGCGATCCCGGGCTGCCCGGTTACCAGCGATTTCAACATGCCTCAAGATGGTGGTCTGCGGCGCCGCGTTTCCGAACTACCGCAATTTGTCACCGTGCAGGGCGGTGCCTACTTCTTTCTCCCAAGTCTGCGCGCTCTGCGCTACTTCGCAAGAGCGCAAGATACTTAGTTAAAGCTCTGAGAAAGCTTAATCCTGGAACTTTAAACTTTAGTTTAAGCAGTAGCGTTCACAGGCGAAGCAAACAGTTCCCTAAGGAGCCCAGCTTATGTGCCCGATCCTCGCTTTGGCGTCCCGTCGCCGTCTCAGCTCTTTCGCAAGGTCCTGGCTGATCCTCCCCGTCTCGAAAACGGTCTGATAAGAGTCGGGCTCCAGCGCGCCCCTCCCGGCCTGACTCATCTGGTAGGCAAGTTTGCGAGCGGTGCCAAACTCGGTCGCGGGCTCCCGGATGGTATCGTCCCTATCGTGAACCCAGTTGCCCGGATTCGCACCCATTTCCGTGACCAGGATTCCAAAGAGAATGGCTTCTTCGGAATCAGGGTCCGACTGCGGGAATATGACAGTGCCGGCCAGTTGCTTATGATCTTCCGCCCACCGATCAGTAAGCGCTTTGGTTGGCGTCTTGTCTTCATTCAAGAATGGAATCCAATACAGCCGGAACTCCACATCGCCGGAGCGTTGTCTCATTTTCCATTCCTCTGAAAGATGGCGCTGTCCGGGGCGAAATTCCGGACGGCGGTTCTCATTGCGGGCCGGGACAAACGTAAACTTGCCGGCCATGCCGCCGATCTCCTCGATTCCGGTCCAATAGGTTTGATAGGCGGTGCTGGAGTGAAACGTGCGCAGCGTTTGCTTGGTCAGATGAGACAAGGTTTTCGCCGCCTTGATCCACCCCATGCGATCTTTGAGCGCCAGGCCGAAGGCCGTTTGCTCGGCGATCAGGTTTGGAGCATCGTAAGACCCCAGATCGCCGACGAATGGGGCCTCAGCTCCTGCGGATTCTCCGGTGGCATGGAGGACGTTGATAAAATCCTTGTGATTGTCGGTAGGAGATGTGGGATCGTTAATGCCAAGAAAATCGACCCGGCGGCCTTCCGGGGATTGGAAGGCTGTCATGATCCCGAGAAAGTCGGGATTCGTCTCGATATGCGGCGTTCCAAGCCCCGTTGAAATGCGGCCGATGCCGGTATACTCTGCGTGCGGGTGAAACAGGCCGACGTTTTGCAGCGGCGTGGGAAGCACCTCGGCGACCTTGAGCAGGGCCTTGCTGCCGGCAACCTGATACTGATGCGCCACGCGGTCGAGGCAATGGACCTGCTTGTTCTTATCAACAATCGTCTGCTGGATGGTCCGCACTTCGGCGACATCCTTGCGAATCGTTTCCAATTCGCCCACGCCAGGGCGAAACGGACACCATCTTGCGTCGTTATCGGGATTCATCGTTCAGTTGCCTGAGTTCAGAAAGTCTGCAGATTTTCGCCTTCATCGCACGGTGGCCTGTTCCTGATGACCGGTAGTCAAAAGCGGCCATGGCGTTTATGGCGATTGGAATGGCCGAAAGTATTCGAAGCGCGTGCGGAAATCGTCGTATTGAAACGGGAGAGCCTTTAGCGGGTTTAGCTTGGGCTTCGTCAACACGTAGCGTCCGCGCACGAGCAGAGTGCCGATAACCGCTTTGGCGATGAACAACGCGAGGCTTTTGCCGGCACAAACCTGCGTGCCATTGCTTAGGTGGTTGAACCTGTAGTCTGAACGCTTATCGAGCCAGAAATCGGGACGAAAGTTACCAGCGTCAGGATTAGTCTCCCAGTCACGGTGATTGAAACCATTAAGAATGACCACTTGCGTGCCGCGCGGAACGGTGTTGCCGCCAAGGATATCGTCTTGCACTGCTTGGCGCATCAGCATTGGCGTGGTGGGCCAAAGCCGCATTGCTTCCTGTATGCACCCCTCGAGAAGACTCAGCCGATCAACTCCTTGAGGGGTTTGCGCACCATTCTCCCGGATCTCCTCCCGCACGCGACTTTCAACATTAGGATGAGAAACGATCAGCGCCAAGGCCCGCATGGTATTTGTGGCCAGCGTCTCCATCATCGCGAACATCCAGTGCGGCATTTGATTTTCAACCTTAGTCTGCGCGGTCGAAGGGGCATGCTTGCACATGGCTGCCAGGCTGCCGGCTTCCGCAAACTCCAAGTAGTGACGCAGTCCTTCGTAGAACAAATCGAATTCTTTGGATTTGCCCAGGAGGAATACGCGGTTGCTTTCCCGCATCATCGCGGTGAGGCGTTCGGCCAGCGCGGTGTCGTCCCGCGCCTCATGACCGAAAATGATCTCCAGGGTGACGCGTTTAAACAAATGATCGAAATGATCCCATACCAGGAATCGGCCGGCATTGGCGGTCAAGAGTCTCCGTCGCCTGATCAATCGCTCTCAGAAATTGATCCGCAATCGGATGAACGCGCTGAGCGGAGACGAGCACCGCTTCGTTGAATCGGCGCCGATCTTTCCATTCATCACCACGTGAAATGGTCAAAGCATTCGGCTGGAAGTGCGACATTCCCGTGCGCTTCAGATCAGGATCGGCGGCGTAATGGCATCGGCGAGTGATCGAGCACGTGTCGGATGCCGTCGAGATCGAGCACCACCAGCGACTTCGTTCGAAGCAGATAGATATAGAGATACGTGCTCTTGTATTTCGCCGAAGCCGCCGAACGAAATTCACGGCGAGTGGGTCGGGGTGCACTTTATTCCAAAAGGAAATCCAGAACTTGTTCCTAGTGAAAATACCCCGAAGATAGTAAGGGACGATGTGACAAAGGTTGAAAGCAACGCTATCAGCGACGGAGACCGTGGGGATTGTTTGTGGCATAGTACGTTAGCAGGCTGCCGGGCTTGGAAAGCCCCGTCGAATTCCCGAGTTCGATTCCATGTCCGACAGTCTTCTAGATGGAACGATTCCAGGGAGCGAACGCGTTCTTCACGCCACGGAGAGCCGGCGCCAAGTCCGGATAATGCCTGAGGAGTACGCTCGACATGTCGTTGGAGTTGATCCAGTCCATTCCAACCTGCGTGTAAGTCTTCGGCGTCCAGTCGGTGGTGAAGAAGCGATCACTCTTCAATCGTCTCGACGCCATCAGGATGAAAACGCGAAAGGCAGTGTCGCTGAATCCGAACCCCGCGGGCAAATCCTCAGCGAGCATCCCAACCTGCGTATCCACGCGATCTATGTCTCCGCCGTAAAGATCGCGAATCTCCTCCGCCCAGATCCTGTTGCTCGTCAATTCGTCGAACGAGCGAACCGGCTCCTTACCAAGCAATTGCCGGAATTTGTTGTAGCGTGGCACGCCGCGCTCGCGGTCGCGCATGACGTCGGTCGCCGCAAGATCGAGCTGGCGCTCCGGCACAATGCTGCCGTCCTGCCCGGGATGCGCCGGGACAGTCAGATTGCGCAGAAATTCCGGAAAATTGTGGAGTGTGATCGCCCCAGGATGAGAAATGCCGAACGAGTAGAAGACGTCTTCCATGGTCACCTTCTTCTCCTTCGGTATCGCCTGATCCTCCGGGTCGTCGACTACGCTTTGCGCGCTGTCGAACGCAAGGTCGAGCATGGTTAGCGGCCGCTCCTTCAGCGGTGCGCCAGTCGTGAGTGAACGAATATCAACTTCGTCCGGGATCAGAGGATGCAGGCGATAAACGGTGACGAATTCCTCGGTCAGCGCAAATGGTGCCCCATGATGATTGACTGGCGAGCCCGGAATGCCGCTGATCGCCTCGCTCGAACTCAAGCGTCCGAGAAGACGGGTGACTTTCTCGGTGGCCACGCCCCACCAGTTCGCGTTCATCGCGATTTGAAGAGCTGGGTGAGCGAGGATACCCGGCGTCCACTCGACGGTGTGAATTTTCGCAGTGAGAGCAGAAATGATTAGGCGCGCCTTGTCAAAGATCTGATCGCCAGACCAGCTTGGATACTCTTGCCGCAGGCGGTCGCACACGGCATTGTGCTCGCGAGCAAACAGAGTATGCAACAAAGCCAGCCCGAGCCACCAATTGTCGCGATGACCCGTTCGCACTCTTCTCGTTCCAGGGTCCAAGGGAAGACACTCATTCTCAAGAAACAGCTTCCCGTCCGGCAAAGGGTCCTTATCCGTAGCGTTCGCCCGCCGCAAGCTATCCGTCGTCGTCTTCTGGCTTCCGTAAATGGCCGAGGCATCCCACCAATGCGAAACGGTATTAATGTAAGTCGGCGGACGCGAGCGCTCCGAATCGGGGTGCGGATCCGGAGACGTGCGAGGGATTTCCATAGACTCCGATCCGCTCGCTCGCCACAAGCGGATCATCCGGCTGGAGCTTCAACTTAAAAGTTTTGTCGCGCTGCACTTCACCATGGCTGAACCAGTCGTGCGTCTGAAATTGAATCCATGCGGCGGCGAGAAGATTGAGCGAGCGCGCCGGAATGAACGTCTCCCTCGCAAGCAGTCGACGGCTGACCTCGCGCGGGCTAGGCTCAAGCAATCCGGGCTCAGATTCTGGATAGGTGTGCTCCAAGGGAACATTGCGACCGAAGCGCTCTCCCGCGGCTCCCATCTCGGGATAGTCCAGGTCATTGTATTTTCCATCCGACCGGCGCGTCACCAAGTCTTCCGGCGGGCACTTGCCGGGACTTTGACGGGACATCAAGTCGGAAGTGTCATGCAAGTTTGCTCGCGCAGAAGATTGCGAAAAGCGAGGAGATTGAGCACCCCCACAAGCGGCGGCAACTTGTGCCAGGCGATTCGACGGTTCAGCTTAGTGAACGCGGTATTAAACAACCGCCAGCCCAGAGATTGGCGGCTTCGCGATCGATTTGGGTTATTGCTTTCCTCCGCAAGATCACAAAGCCCAGCAATCCGACCAAGGCCAGAAAGAGGAAACGTTTCTTTCCGCAGCATTTTTTTGACATAGAACATCTCCCGTGCCTGGCGAGTGTATATTCCGCCGCCATCAAGATGCAATACTGCAAGCGAGGATCTCTTGAGAAATCTCCTAAGTCGCGGGCGCCTTGTTAGTATTTATTTAAGGAATGCCTCAGTTGGAAACGAATAAAGCATCAGCTGGGCAAGTTCATCTTGCCGTCGAGTGGTTCGAGTTCGCTGTTTTAAGATTCGAACAGCAACAACGAAATGGACTCAAATTCGGCTTTCAATCGGATCCTAAAATGTCCACTCCGTGAGCAACCGCCGCCGAAGCCTTTCCAGCTCATCCTCTGAGCGAACGTTCGATTTGGACTTTTCGAGTTGAGCCATAATCGAAAGCGTTTCCTTGTTCAAGGCCGCCAACCGCTGGGCGAGCACCTTTGCGGTCGCCATGAGAAACTCTGGTTGCCCAGCGATCGCCGCGTTCGAGCCCGGCATTGAGCGCACTATAGGGAAGCTGCGCGAGATGGGTATCCGTGACACGCGACGCACGTGGCGCCGCGCGGTTCGTCGGTCAGTGGACCCATTTCACCAAGAATCGCTCCGGGCCCCAGCGTCACAATGGTGCGGGGCGATCGATCCGAACCTTCGATCCGTATTTGCACTTCCCCGGAGATCAGCAGATACACGGCGGTGGAGGGCGTCTCCTTGCCGGAATAACGTTTCCCCGTTCTCGAGGTCGATTGTGCCGAGCAGCCCAGCCACCTCCCGTGCTTCCTCCGAAGTCAGATCGACGAAGCAGAAAAATTGCTTCAGCATCTCGGAATTGACAGGTGATTTCATTGCGGGCGATTTCATCAAATTCCTCGGAGCACGGTGGCCTTTGCGACGCGTCCAAGGGCGACGATGAATGCCGCAGTGCGCCACGTCAGGTTCCTGTGCTTTTTCAATTTTCGCACGGTGGCGTAGCTGCTGGTCATGATGTGCTTCAAGCGGTGATTGACCTCCTCCTCCGTCCATCGCAGGCATTGAATATTCTGCGCCCATTCAAAATAGCTTGCGGTCACACCTCCCGCGTTGGCGAGGATGTCCGGGATGACCGGGATTCCGCGTTCGTTCAGGATTTCGTCGGCTTCGGGATCGGTGGGCGCGTTGGCAGCTTCGATGACGGCCTTCGCCCGGAGATTTCGCGCGACCTCGGGCGTGAGCACCCCGCCGAGCGCCGCAGGAACGAGGATGTCCGCCGGCGTCACGAGAACCTCCTCGTTGGAAATGTGCGAGACATGGTCGCGCATCATATTGCGAAAGTGGACGGCGCAACCGCGCGAATTCCGCCAGCCCTGGTATGTCGAGGCCCTTCGGAGATGCGCGATCCCGCCCGAGGCATCGCTTACGGCAACGATCCTTGCGCCGAGTTGATGAGCAAGGATCGAGACGAACCAGCCGACGTTGCCGAAGCCCTGGACCGCGATGTTGGCGCCTTCCAGTGTCGAGCCGCAGTCCTTCAAGAACTCCTCCGCCACGAAAACGACGCCGCGTCCCGTCGCAGCCTCACGGCCCTCGCTGCCGTGAAGGTCGAGCGGCTTGCCGGTTACGACTGCGGGTGAGAATCCGTGGATCTTCGAATACTCGTCCATCACCCACGCCATCACCTGGGCATTCGTGTTCACGTCCGGGGCCGGGATATCCCGTTGGGGCCGATCTCCTCGCCGAGACGCTGGACAAACTTGCGGGTCATTCGCTCCACCTCGCCTGAGGAAAGCTCCGTCGGATCCACGGCGATTCCGCCCTTGGCGCCCCCGAAAGGTATATTCACCAGCGCGGTCTTCCAAGTCATCAGCGATGCCAGCGCGCGGACTTCGTCGGCATCCACCGAAGGGTGAAAGCGCAGGCCTCCCTTCATCGGGCCGCGCGCGGAATTGTGCTGGATGCGATAGCCCGCAAACACCGCCAATTCTCCGTTGTCCCGTTCGATGGGAACCGTCACGTGGTGTTCTCCCTCTGGCGTGAGAAGGAGGCGCTCAACGCGCGCGCCAAGCTCCATGGTGCGAGACGCCTCGCGAATGTAGTGGTTGGTCTGTTCGAAAGGGGTCATCGCGTGCAACGGCGTCACCCCTAGACCACGATCTCGCAACCCGCAAGCAGCGAAGTTGATAAGCAAACAAAGCGAAGCGGCGAAATTCCGCCAAAAGATCCGTGGTCATGATGCCAGGAATGAAGTTCTGGATCGGCACCTCGGGCTTTCAGTACACGGAATGGAAAGGCAATTTTTATCCCGAAAAACTGCCGGCGTCCAAAATGCTTCCCTTCTATGCGGAGCGATTTCCCGACGACGGAGATCAACTACACCTTTCGCAGGATTCCGAGCGGCAAGACCATTGAGAGCTGGTACGAACTGACTCCGGAACAGTTTGCGTTCAGCCTCAAAGCGCCTCAACGAGTCACGCATTTCGCCAAGCTTCAAAATTGCGGCGATACGCTGAACTACCTCTTTGGGGTGATCCAGGGTTTGGAGCACAAGCTGGGTCCGCTGCTTTTCCAACTGCCCCCATCGTTCAAGAAAGACGCGCAGAGTCTTGAACGCCTTTCTGCAAGAACTGCCGAGATGGCATTCGGGCAGCGTTCGAATTTCGGCACGACTCATGGTTCGACGATGAGATTTTCGAAAGCCTCCGCGCGCACAACGCTGCACTTTGCATCGCCGAAAGCGAGAAGCTCTGCACGCCAGCGGTGGCGACAGCGCCGCTTCGGCTACCTGCGCCTGCGTCGCGAAGACTACAATGCGACCGACATCGCCCGCTGGGCGGATTTTCTCGCGTTCGAACGAGCGACAAATGGAGCGACGCCTTCGTCTACTTCAAACACGAAGAAAGCGGCGAGGGGCCCCGGCTTGCCGCCGAGATGATCCGATCGCTAAATTCGGATCATTCCGGCTGAGACCTACAAGAAAATCCACCCGCGCGCTTGAATAATGAGATCGCGTCAACGCGGTCGACCAAGTGCGATTCGCGTTGCGCTCGCCACCGACCGTCATCGCCGAAATCCGCAATGTAACAGTGCGATCCGAGCTAAGACTTCAAAGTTTAATGAGCTGCTAATTTGGCCGGACATTGCCATAGGCTTTAGACTTTCAAGACTATTATTATCGCGCAGAAAACCACGCAGAATCAGGCTAAGGGACTCGGTCAACTCTCGACGCTCAACTCTAACTCTCAACTCTCAACTCTCAACATCAACTTTCCAAAGAATTGCCAATCGGCGGGTCAACTCATAGAATCCGGAGATGCAGCGACGATGGATTTTTCCCGGCCAGGATGATGATCTCGCCGTTCGTCGCCTGAGCCGGGAACTGAGCGTTCCGGAATTCCTTGCGCGGGTGCTGCTTCGAAACGGCTTTCAGCGATTGCGACATGGCGACGACATTTCTTGAGCCTCGCCTGCGCCGGCTGGAAGATCCTTTCGCACTCCCGGAGATGCAGCGGGCCGTCGAGCGCATCCGCCACGCAATCTAGAGAGGAGAAGGAATCGTGCTCTATGGCGACTACGATGTGGATGGCGTCGCCTCGCTGGCGCTTCTCCAGCGCATTCTGACAGAACTTGGCGCGAAGGCGAACTGCTTCCTCCCGCTCCGCGCCGAAGAGGGCTACGGGCTGAGCGCATCGGGCGTCGACCGTTGTTTCGAGGAGCATTCGCCCAAACTTCTCATTGCGGTCGACTGCGGCACAAATTCCACGCGGGAAGTCGCCAAGCATCCGCCAGCGCGGCGCGGATGTCATCATCCTCGACCATCACGAGATTTCCGGCGAGCGGCCCCACTGCACGGCCTTGGTAAATCCAAAGGCTGGCGGCACGTTTCGCTATCTTTGCAGTGCAGGTGTGGCCTTCAAGTCGCTCACGCCCTGCTCAAGCAATCGCCGGATCCCCGGATCGATCTCAAGGATTATCTGGACATCATTGCGCTGGCGACCATTGCCGATCTGGTGCCGCTGGTCGGCGAAAACCGCATCTTCGTTCATCGCGGCCTCCGACAGATGGCGCGAACGCGTTGGCCGGGACTCGCCGCATTGATGACGGTCGCCAACGTGCATCCGCCCCTGCGCGGAAGCGATATCGGTTTTCGCCTAGGGCCCCGCATCAACGCCTCCGGACGCCTGGGAACTGCGCTCGAGTCGCTCAGGTTGCTTTTGTGCGACGATAGCCGCGAGGCGACCAAGCTCGCAGAAAGCCTCGATCGTCAGAATCGCGCACGCCAGAACGTCGAGCGCTCTCTGATAACGGAGGTCGAGCAATGGGTGGATGAATACTACGACGCGTCCAATCACGCCAGCATAGTGGCGGGACGCCCGGATTGGCATCATGGCGTCCTGGGGATTGTCGCCGCCCGCATCATGCGGCAGCATCACCGGCCCACTCTGCTGGTGGGTTTCGGCGAGGGCGGGCTTGGCAAAGGCAGCGGACGAAGCATCGAAGGCCTTTCGCTTGTCGAAGCCTTGCGACAATGCTCCTGCCACTTGGAAAAATTCGGGGGACACGAGATGGCTGCGGGCGTTACGGTGCACCAGGACCGATTTGAAGACTTTCGCCGCGCGTTCGAGATTTCCACCCGCGAACGAGTAAATGACGAAATCCTTACACCAAAATTGCACCTTGACGCGGAATTGCCCGTCGAAGAGGTCTCCCTCTCGCTTCTCGAACAACAGGAATTGCTGGAGCCGTGCGGAATGGGAAATTCTCAGCCCGTCTTTGCGACGCGAATGGTCACACCTGCCGCGGCACCTCGAGTGCTCAAGGACAAGCATCTCCGGCTGGATTTCCGAGCGGGACGCCGACTCGTGCAGGCAATCTATTTCCGCGGCGCGGAAGAAGAGCTTCCCCGCCCTCCCTGGGACATCGCATTCACCGTCGAACGCAATGAGTTCAATGGCCGGTTGGAGGCACAAATGCAGATCCTTGGCATTCGTTCGGCAGACTGCCGGGCTTGAAAGAGCATCTTTTGAGCGGCTCGACGCGCAAAAAACGCCGGAAACGTGCTCAGCAAACTATTTCGCCGCGGTCGAAGTTCTCTTGGCCACGTGAGCGCCTGGTCTGTAAATGAAGCCCTCGTTACTCTCGCCTGAGACACCGCTTGCCGATCTGGATTGGATTCCACGAAATCGGATGACTCCTCTCGGTCGTCTTGGACTTTCGACGCTCGACGATCTCGTCAAACACTATCCGCGACGATATGAAGACCGTCGGCGATTCGACCGCTTCCCCGATGAGGAAATGGAACGCCCTGTATGCCTCTTCGGCATCGTAACCAAGACTGCTCTCAAGCGAATTGGCGGTTGGCGTCGCATGTTCGAGACTACGTTCGAAAACGAATCCGGCGGAATCCTCAGCCAGCCATTGACGTGTCGCTGGTTCAACATGCCTTACATTCAAAAGTTGATCGCCGTCGGCCAGCGCCTGGTCATCTTTGGAAGGCCGAAAAAACGCGGACGACTGATCGTAATCGATCATCCCGAATTCGAAACCGTAGAGGACGACGAAGAAGCGTCCGTCCACATGAATCGAATCGCACCGGTATACCCTGCAGGTGACGGAGTTCCACCGCGGCTGCTGCGAAACCTGATTTTTCAGGCGCTGGCGCGCGCAGACCTGGAGGCCGTTTCGCACCTGCTGCCCTCATCCACGGCCCATGTTCTCCGCGATATCCATTTTCCTGCCAATTTCGAGCAGCTCGAGAGAGCGCGGCGACAGTTGGTTCTCGAGGAATTTTTCGCCATTCAGCTGCTTATCCAGGCGCGGCGCACCGAGTGGCGCAGCCAATCGGGCACCGCAAAATCCGCCCACGGCGGCCTGCTCGACAGGCTCCTGCAAACCCTGCCCTACTCGCTGACAGAATCGCAGAGGGAGGTCATCGCCGAAATCCGCCGCGACCTCGCCGCACCGGGTCGCATGAATCGTCTCTTGCAAGGCGACGTGGGATCCGGCAAGACCCTTGTCGCGCTCGCCGCCATGCTTCTGACAGTCGAAGCGGGCTGGCAGGCCGCCTTAATGGCGCCAACGCAGATCCTGGCCGAACAGCACTACCTCAATTTCAAGAGGCTGCTCGAGCCCTTGGGCATCCCAATCGCGCTGCGCACTGCAGCTCGCAACGAGGATACCGCGCCGCTGCCGCTTTTTGCGAACGCACTCGCAAGCGATCCGCGCGAACTGGATCGGGGAGCGCACGCGTCCCCGCGTGCAGTTTCCGGCGTCCCGCCGGAAATCCCTGTTCGGCGGGACGCCGAACAGCACACGCGAGACGCGTATGCTCCCCAGATCATCATCGGCACGCACGCGCTCCTCTACGAATCCAGCGAATTTGAGGATCTTGGGCTCGTCGTCATTGACGAACAGCACAAGTTCGGCGTCTTGCAGCGCGCGCGACTGATCGCGCGCGGAGATGCGCCGGACGTGCTGGTCATGACCGCGACACCGATACCGCGCACCCTCACGCAAACCCTCTACGGCGACCTGGACGTTTCCACTCTGCGCGAAAAACCCGCCAACCGCGGCGCGGTGCTGACCGCCGTCAGGGAGAGAGAGAAATTGCCCGACGTGGTGGACTTCGTTCGCAAGCAACTGGACCGCGGACGCCAGGCGTACATCGTCTATCCCCTCGTGGAGGAATCCAACAAGCTCGCCGCGAAGTCGGCGACGGCGGAATTCGAGAAATGGAAGCTGCACCTTGCGCCGCACGTTCCGTGGGACTCCTTCACGGCCGGATGCCGCCGGATGAAAAGGAACAAACTGTCTCGAGATTCCACGCCGGCCAGCTCGCCGCGCTCATCACCACGACGGTCATCGAAGTCGGCGTGGACGTGCCAAACGCGAACATCATGGTCGTTGAGAACGCCGAGCGCTTCGGTCTCGCGCAGCTTCATCAGCTCCGTGGACGCATCGGACGCGGAGAACACAAATCTTACTGCATCCTCCTTCACGATCCCAAGACGGAGGAGAGTTCTCGGGAAAAGCTCGCCGTTTTGGAGAAGACCTCCGACGGCTTTGAAATCGCCGAGGCCGACTTTCGCCTGCGGGGACCTGGCGATCTGTTGGGTACTGCTCAAAGCGGACTACCTCCGCTAAAACTCGGCGATCTGTTCCGTGACGCGGAACTGATGCACGAGAGCCGCTGCCCTCGCGGCATCCATCTTTGCCGAAGATCCAGAAATGCAAAGAGCTGAACACCTCGGCCTCCGAACTTTTCTGGCGCAGTCGCAGACGAAGATGGCCGCATCCGCCAGCTAGCGGAGCCTTACGGACATCGCCTTGATTTCTCGGACAGAGCACGTATCGATTGCGACAAAATGGCGCTCTCCCAAACCTTGCTTATCGTCGACGACGAGAAGAATACCCGTGATGGTCTACGCGATGCTCTTGAAGACCACTACGAGGTCTACGTGGCGGGAGACGTTGCGGGCGCCTTCGCGGTCCTGGAGACTGATCCTGTTGACGTGCTGATCACGGACCTGCGCCTGGGCGCAGAGAACGGGATGGATTTGATGGAAAAGGCGTTGAAGGCGGCAAGGCCACCGATCTGCATCATGATGACGGCCTATGGTTCCGTCGACACCGCCGTCGAGGCCATGAAGCGGGGCGCTTACGATTTCGTAACGAAGCCGGTGAACATTGACCGGCTTGAGATGCTCATCCAGCGCGCCTTGCGCGAACGCGAAACCCGGCGCGAGAATGTCGAACTGCGTCAGCAGGTGAGCCGGCGCGTGGGCTTGGAGAGCCTGATCGGGCAATCGCCTGCGATGGTCGAGGTGTTTGAGACGATCAAACAAGTGGCTCCCTCGCGGGCGACGGTGCTCATCCAGGGCGAAACCGGGACCGGAAAGGAGCTCGCCGCTCACGCCATCCACACGCTCAGCACCCGGGCAACAAAGAAATTCGTAGCGGTGCATTGCAAAGCATTCTCTCCTCAACTTCTTGAGAGCGAACTTTTTGGACATGAGCGTGGCGCCTTTACCGGAGCATTTCGAGCGGCGAATAGGCCGCTTCGAGCAGGCTTCGGGAGGGACTCTGTTTCTGGACGAAATCGGTGAAATCGACGAGAACACGCAGGTGAAGATTCTTCGGGTGCTCGGCGAACGCACATTCGAGCGCGTGGGCGGAAATCAGACGCTGCATGCTGACGTTCGCCTTATCGCGGCGACGAACAAGGATCTTGCCACCCTTGTCGCGGAGGGGAGGTTCCGGGACGACCTCTATTTCCGCCTGAATGTCGTCCCGATCACAATGCCGCCGCTTCGCGGGCACCGGGAAGATATTCCGCTTCTTGTTCAGGCCTTTCTCAAGGAATCTGCCAAGGAAAACGGAAAGCCGTTTCGCGAACTTGCGCCCGAGGCCATGGCCTGCTTCCTCGAATACAACTGGCCGGGCAACGTGCGAGAGCTGCGAGCCGCGATCGAACACGCGGTCGTAATGTGCAGCACTCCAAAGATCGGCGTGCGTGATCTTCCTGCCACCCTACGCCAGCCGGCTCAGGCCTTGGGCACACCGACCCAAGAACCCCAAGGATTGAATTTGCACCAAACCGAACGAAACCTTATTTTCCGGGCCCTTGAGCAAAGTGGTGGCAATCGCACGAAAGCCGCGCAGGTACTGGGAATCAGCCGGCGCACGCTGCATCGCCGCCTTAAAGAACTGAATATCACCAAAGACACCCTCACCTAGTGGTTACGAGCGACGTCAGAGTCCAGACAGCCGTTCACTCCCTTGACCAGGGAAGACTCGGCACACTGATCAAAGTGGCGATGTTCGGCGCTCTGATCGTATGCCTGTCGCTGCTGTATCTCTTCGTTCAGTTTCGCGGTCTCTCCACCGCGGGCGCCATGGATCAGGCGCAAATCTCAAGGCGTCTGGCCGACGGAAAGGGTTTTACAACAGACTACATTCGACCGCTCGCGCTGAGCATCATCCAGACGATACGAGCCTTCAACGCAATCCACGACTATCAGCGGACTGTGCAACCGATCCGCGGTCTTTACTTGACTCCGGTTACCGGCGACCAGCCGCTTTTCTCCGGAATTTACGCAGGCGCTTACAAAGACTGGGCCCCGTTGATTACCCGCCCTCCGCAGGTCCGCGGCTTCCCTTTCACCGCATTTGTCCCGCTTCCCATTGATGGCCAATGCATTATATTTTCCGACCGCCCGCGCTGGAACCAACCTCGAACCGCCGTGCCATGAGCGATCAGAAAACCGATGAACTCCTTCGGTCGAACAGGCGATGGAGAGGCTTGAAATGCTTGTTCGGGAAATGGAAGACGGACAGATGCCGCTGGAAGAGCTCATCACGAGCTATGAAGAGGGCGTTAAACTCGCGAGCCTGTGTCAGGAAAAACTCGACGCTGCCGCCAAAAGAATTCAAATTATTTCGAAAAATGCCTCCGGCCAAAACAAGCTGGAGGATTTTCCTATAGCTGCCGATGAATCCTAAATCACTTCTTTCGACCATTAATTCCCCGGCGGATGTCAAAGCGATCGCAGAAGACGACTTGCCGCGTCTGGCCGAAGAGGTTCGCGCGGAACTGATCAATATCCTCTCCCAGACGGGCGGACACTTGGGACCAAATTTGGGAGTTGTCGAATTAA
This sequence comes from uncultured Verrucomicrobiae bacterium, assembly GCA_963784465.1. Classification (GTDB taxonomy): domain Bacteria; phylum Verrucomicrobiota; class Verrucomicrobiia; order Chthoniobacterales; family Terrimicrobiaceae; genus DASTFP01. The sequence goes on along the minus strand of CAWASQ010000040.1, from coordinate 50,860 downwards.
CGATCGCGCTTCATCGGGTCTTCAACACGCCGAAGGACAAGTTCGTCTTCGACGTCAGTCACCAAGGTTACGTCCATAAGCTTTTCACCGGCAGGCGCGAACGGTTCTCGACCATCCGGCAATATGAGGGTCTCAACGGCTTTCTTTTGCGAACCGAAAGCAAGCACGACTGTTATGGAGCCGGCCACGCCGGCACGGCGCTTTCCTGCGGCGCTTGGGATGGCCAAGGCCCGCGATATGCTTCACGGCGAGGAACATGTGGTTTGCGTGGCGGGCGATGCCGCGTTCACATGCGGCGTAAGCTTTGAAGCGCTCAACAATCTCGCCGCAACCACCAGGCGTCTGATCCTCGTCCTCAACGACAACGAATGGTCGATCGCCAAGAACGTCGGCGCCGTCGCGGAATATCTCAATCGCATCGTCGCCAATCCCGCCTTTGCCCACTTGCATGACAAAGCTGGGCAGTTCGTCGAGTGGCTCGCGGGCAAACAGGCTCGCCATTTCGCCCACAAGGTCGAAGCCGGCGTCAAGAACCTCCTTGCTCCGAGCGTGATCTTCGAGGACCTCGGCTTGCGATATTACGGCCCGATTGATGGACACGATATCCCGCTGTTGATTCGAACCTTCGAGTTTCTTAAGACACAGAACGAGCCGGTGATCCTGCATATCCTTACGAAAAAGGGAAAGGGCTACGCGCCTGCCCTGGAGAAGCCGGACAAATTCCACGGCCTCGGCAAGTTCCATCTCGGCACAGGCGAAACTGTTGCATCTGCGAAGCCCACGTATTCCGAACTCCTTGGCAAGAGGCTTGCCAACTTTGCCGACGACAACAACAAGATCGTCGCGATCACCGCTGCCATGCCCAGCGGCACGGGGCTCGTCAATTTCTCGAAACGCCATCCCGCAGCGCTGCTTTGACGTCGGCATCGCCGAGGAACATGCCGCGCTCTTCGCCTGCGGGCTCGCGGTGGGAGGGATGAAACCCTTCCTGACCATTTACTCCACGTTCCTGCAACGCGCCTACGATATGATCATTCACGATATCGCGCTGCAAAACCTCAACGTCGCCCTGTGCATGGACCGCGCGGGCCTCTCCGGCGATGACGGTCCGACACACCACGGCCTGTTCGATATCGGCTATCTCCGCCACGTCCCCAATATTGTCCACATGCAGCCCAAGGACGAAGATGAATTCTGCGACATGCTTTGGACCATGGTAAACTACCACTCCGGTCCCATCGCCATCCGCTACCCGCGTGGAGTCGGAACCGGCGCGGAGCCAAAAGAGCGGCCGGCCCTGCTCGAAATAGGCAAAGCTGAAGTCCTTCGGCACGGCTCCCGCGCGGCGATCATTGCCTTGGGCACGATGGTCGAGCTCGCGCTCGAAGCCGCCGAGCAGCTGGAAGAGCAGGGAATTTCGACCGCGGTAATCAATGCGCGCTGGATCAAGCCCCTCGATGTCACCACCATCGAGTTCTTTGCGCGAGGATGCGAAGTGGTCTGCACGATGGAAGACCACGTCCTTCACAACGGCTTTGGCTGCGCCGTCATGGAACACCTTGCGGAACAGCGGATCACCACGCCCGTCGTCCGGGTCGGCTGGCCCGACCAGTTCATCGAGCATGGCAGCGTTCCAATCCTGCGAAAAAAGCACGGAATCACCCCGGAGGCTGCGGTGGAGAAAATCGTTGCCGCACTCCCGGTTCGGAAAGGCGTGAAGGTCAAGTCGGCCGCATAAAGGATGGGGAGCGTACGCGTCCTCGCGTGCAATCCTTCGGCGTCTCGCCGAAGAACTTCTCTCGTAGGGCGGGTGCTTTGAGAAATCTGTCCGGCGACACGCTCCGGCAATCGCCGCACGACATGCGCATGCTCCCGACCAGGAAAAGTTCCCGCTGTGTTCTTTCTCTTCGCTGTGATTATCTGAGCTTCGATATGCCAAGAGACGCGAGCGCCCAACGCATGGAAAAGATCGTCAGCCTCTGCAAGCGCAGGGGTTTTATTTTCCAATCCTCCGAAATCTACGGAGGTCTCAACGGGTTTTGGGACTACGGTCCGCTGGGCGTCGAGCTCAAACGCAACCTCAAGGACTTCTGGTGGCGGCGCAACGTCCGTGAACGCGAGGACATGGTCGGCATGGACGGCTCGATCATCATGAACCGCGCCGTCTGGAAGGCCAGCGGTCACGAAGAGACCTTCAGCGATCCGCTGGTGGACTGCCGTTCCTGCAATTCCCGCCATCGCGCCGATCAATTGCCCGTGAAGGACGGCGTGAAATATTGCCCGAACTGCGGAAGCCGCGATCTCACAGAACCGCGGGCCTTCAACCTGATGTTCAAGAGTTTTGCCGGCCCGATCGAAAGCGACGAAAATCTCGTCTACCTTCGCCCGGAAACAGCGCAGGCCATGTTCGTCCAGTTCAAGAATGTGCTGGAAACCTCCCGCCAGAAGACTTCCCTTTCGGCATCGCGCAAATCGGAAAGGCCTTCCGCAACGAAATCAATCCGCGAAACTACACGTTCCGCTCCCGCGAGTTCGAGCAGATGGAAATCGAGTATTTCTGCCGAGACGAGGACGGGCTTCGCCTGACGGACTACTGGCTCGAAGAACGCCTCAGGTTTTACGAGGATATCGGCATTCCCCGCTCAAAGATTCGGGTGCACGATATCCCGGAAGGCGAACGCGCGTTTCTACTCCAAGAAGACCTACGACCTCGAATACGAATTTCCCTTTCGGAGTCGAGCGAACTCGAAGGCATCGCGTATCGGACCGACTACGACCTTTCGCGACACATCGAACACAGCGGCAAGCCGCTCGAGTATTTTGACGAGGAAACGAAGCAAAAATTCGTTCCGCATGTTGTCGAACCGAGTGCTGGCGTCGACCGCACCGCGCTGGCGCTTCTCTGCGAGGCATTCGACGAGGAGACCGGTCAGCGGGAGAGAACGGCAAAAGTGAAATCCGAACCGTCCTGCGTTTTCATCCGCGCATGGCGCCTGTGAAATGTGGCGTCTTTCCGCTATTGAAAAACAGACCCGAGCTCGTCGCCAAGGCCAGAGAAATTGCGAACGCGTTGCGTCCCTTCATGGCCATATTCTACGATGAAGGCGGCGCCATCGGCCGCCGCTATCGCCGCCAGGACGAGGCCGGGCACACCGTTTGGAGTGACCGTGGACTTCGACACCATCGGCGAGAATGGCCCCGCAGAAAAAGATACCGTAACCCTGCGACATCGCGACAGCATGAAACAGGAGCGCGTCGCAATTTCGGAATTGAAGGACCGCCTGCTCGAAGCCATCGCTTAGGAGAACGCCGTGCGTCTCTCCCCCACGGGGCTAATCGGCTCTTCACGCAAAGAATTGCCGCGTTACCGACGAAGATTTTTTGAATACTAGTTGGGGCGACGCGTGTTAAATCGTGTATGAAAGCACATTCACTTACACTTTCGATGGCGGCGATTGTTGGCGCCTTTCTTGTTTGCGACCCCGGCGGAAGCTGGTGACTGCAGAAAGAAACGTACCACCACACAACGGCTACTACCGTGGCGGCTGGAACGACTACGGCTACTACCAGCCACGGCGGTACTACCGGCCCCGTTATGTTCGCTACTACCAACCCCGTTACTATGCACCGCCGCCGTTCTTTCAAATCGGCTTTGCATTTGGAGGCAATCGGAACTGCCGCTGGTAACAAAACGTCTCACGCCGGCGCTGGGGTGACGCCTCCTAGTTGCCGGCGTCATTGAAGGCCGGTCCCTTCGCCAAGGAAACGGCCTCTGTATTTTGTGCCGACGACTTCGCAGCCTCTCGCGCGTTCGTGCGGGAAAATTCAATAATCTACGGCCTTTTCAAGCGAGAGCCCTTCGCGAAAATGCAGGCCGGTGGCTTCCAAGAGATTCAACTTCCGCCGTGTAGCAAAGCTGCTTCTCATCGCGGCTCTCATCGTCCTCCTGATTCCGCCGTTGCAGGTCGCGCTCGCCGTCTTCTGGGATCCTCCCTTGATTCCGATGCGTATTCAACGCCGGATCGAGGCGCGAATGAAGGGCAAGAGTCTTGGAGGAAGCTCCCGTCCGCCGGGTTGCGCTCAAGAGACGTTCCCGAGCGATCTCATTCACTACATCTGGGCTTCGGAAGATCAGGCGTTTTTCGAACACCAGGGGTTCGACCTGGCTAGGGTTCGGGAGGCCATCGCCGAGGCAAAGGACGGCGAACCGCGCGGAGTCTCCACCATCACAATGCAATGCGCGCGCTCGGTCTTTCTCTGGCAGGGGCGATCCTACCTCAGGAAAGCCCTGGAAGCCTACTACACGATCTGGATGGAGCTGCTCATGAGCAAACGGCGAATTTTGGAGCTCTATCTCAATCATATCGAGTTCGGCCCGGGGATATACGGAATCGGCGCTGCGGCCCACGAACATTTCGGCAAGACTCCCGATCAGCTCACACGCGGCGAGATGATCGCTCTCGCGGCCATCCTTCCAAATCCCTTGAAATGGTCTCCCGTCCGCCCGAATCAGACAGTTCTGCGCAAGATCCGTCGCGTCGAACGACTCTCTTCGCAAGCGCCTTTTCCCCGCGAGGAACTGCGGGGAGAATAACCGCCCTTGCCTGCGTCTGACGGGGCGCCTAGTGTCGCGCCACGATGCCCAGCGACCTTCGAGTAGACCTTCAACCGCTGTTCGAACACAATCGGAACTGGGCGCTGCAAATGCGCGAAAAGCAACCCCGGTTCTTCGAGAGCACTCGCCAAGCAACAGATCCCAAAATTTCTGTGGATCGGATGCTCGGACAGCCGGGTTCCAGCCAACGAAATCATTGGCCTGCAACCAGGCGAGGTCTTTGTTCACCGCAACGTCGCAAACATCATCTCCCTGACCGACTTCAATTGCCTCGCGACCGTCCAATACGCCGTCGACGTCCTCAAGGTCGTCCACATCATCGTTTGTGGCCACTACGGTTGCGGCGGGGTGCAAGCTGCCCTCGGAGGCGGTGCTGTCGGACTCGTCAATAACTGGCTTTCGCCGATTTCCGAGGCATTTGAGACGTATCGCGAACAGATCGAGGCCATCGACGACGTTGGTCGAACAGGTGGAAAAGCTCTGCGAAATCAATGTGATTCTCCAGGTTCGCAATCTTTGTCGCTCCGCGCTCTTGCGCGACGCCTGGACGAGTGGTCGCGAATTGGCCGTGCATGGGCTCATCTATGGTCTCCAGGATGGCATACTGCGCGATCTTCAAGTGAACATCGTCAGCCTTGCCACTGCCGAAGCGATCTGTCACATGGCGCTAAGGCGGATCCTGGCTACGCCGGGCCGCGTCGTGTCCTGAGAAGTCCATGTCCACGCTCGTCGAAGTTCCCGGTGAGCGCGGCTACACGCGCGGCGAGGAGGTGGCAAATACAGTCTCGGCCGCAATCGGCCTTGTTGTTTTCACCGGGGTTTCCCCTTTCGTGATGCGGACCGCCCTGCGCAGCGCGCAACCGTGGGCTGTCACGAGCACGGCAATCTTTTTGGGATCCATCGTGGCGCTCTATTTCATCTCGACACTTTATCACGCGCTTGCGCCCGGCAGAGCGAAGCGCATCGTGCGCCTTCTGGATCACTCTGCGATCTTCGTGCTCATTGCGGGAACCTACACGCCCTTTGCGCTCGGCCCGCTCGCGGCGAGCGGCGGCGTGCCGCTTGCCATTGCGCAGTGGATGATCGCCGCGATCGGAATTGCGTTCAAACTCGCGGGCGGGATTCGTTACCGGCGTCTTTCAAACCTGATCTACCTCGGCATGGGATGGATGGGAATTTTCTGGATTTGGCCCTTCATCGAGAACGCCTCCTGGCAGGGCTTTGTTTGGGTTCTGGCAGGCGGCATTGCCTATTCGGTGGGCATCCCCTTTTATGCCGCGAAAAGCAAGACCTACACCCATTTTGTCTGGCATCTCTTCATCCTCGCAGGATCCTCATGCCACACCGTCGCCGTTTGGAGGTATGCACTGTAAAGGGCGTGAGACACCCGGATGCAAATTCTGCTTCCCGCGCGCCGAGAGGTTAATGCAGTATTTTGACCTATGGAAACCTCCCTCATCCTGTTGAAGCCGGATTGCGTGGCCGGACGAATGGTCGGCGAAGTGATCAAGCGTTTCGAAGACGAAGGATTTCAGATCCGCGGATGCAAGATGTTCAGCGCATCGCCCGATCTCCTGAAAGAGCACTATTCGCACCTGCTCGACAAGAGCTTCTTCCCTGAGCTCGAAGTCTTCATGCAGTCCACACCCGTGATCGCCCTGGCCCTGACGGGTCCGGACGCGGTGAGCGGGTGCGCACGATCATCGGTCCAACGGACTCGAGAAAAGCCGACAAGGGAACCGTTCGCGGCGACCTCGGTGAGGATGTGATGGCAAACATCGTCCACGCATCGGATTCCGTCGAAAACGCCGAGATTGAACTCGAAAGGTTTTTCGTGCCCGAAGAGCTCTTTTCCTACGAGATGGTCACAAAGCGAGACCGCAGCTGACCGACAGCTGCGGATTCATCTCGACGCGTAGGACGTTTGCGCCACTCCGGAGTCTCGTGCGGCCTTCGGCACGACAAACGGTTGCCTAGCTAAGCGTTACAGAGACCGGCGTGCCGTGCGGCGCGTTGGAGAAAAAGACCTGCGCCATGCGCAGCGGCAAACGGATGCACCCATGGGAATCTGGAACTCCCGGAAGGTAGCCGGCATGCATGCCGACTCCGCCATAGATTCTCATGAAATACGGCATTGGCGCGCCGCGAAACGAAGTCCCAGGCGGCTTGGGATCCTCCATTACGCCAACGTTCCTCACCACGACGTTCCCGGAGGAATCCACGTAGTCGCCGTAGAGCGTGGAGAGATGATCTCTGTCTTTCTGAATGATGCTAAAGCGCCCGGTCGGAGTTCGATAGCCCTCGCGCCCGCTCGAAATCGGAGACATGCCGACAAGTTTTCCAGCCTTATAGAAGAACGCCTTTTGGGCGCCGAGATCGATGACGATCGATGGCGCGCCGGAAACCTCGCTTCCGCGCCAAAACCCTCCCTCTTGCGGCTTGGCGGCCTGGGTCTGCCTGGTCACGACCGAGCCGTCGGCACCCAGATACAGGGTGGCGTAAGCGTCTGTGAGGTATCTCATCCGCGGTGATGGAGGGGGCGTTGTCGAGCACGCCGCGACCAGAACCGCCGCAGTCAGCAACAGGCAAGCTCTCTTCATGCCGTTACCCCTTAGCGCGAAGCTCGTTGGTGGAAAAGGAACAAAGTCGCTTGAAGCCTGGTATAGCCATGCGATGAGTTGCTTCATGAAGGACGATGTTCGGGAGATTCAGATGGAGTTGCTTCCGCCCGCCCCGGATCAGAAGGACGAATTTGCCCGCGTCCTCGCCTACATCCTCGATGATCTCATTCCAATTCCCGGCACAAAGTACCGCGTGGGCCTTGATCCCATCATCGGGCTCATTCCCGGCCTCGGCGACACCTCCACGGCCGCCGTCTCCTCCTTGATCCTCGTTCATGGTCTCCGTGCGGGGGTTCCTCGCGTGGTGCTCGTGCGCATGGCGATCAACATCCTTATCAATTCCATCCTCGGGGCGCTCCCCGGCCTTGGAGATCTGTTTTCCGCCTGGTTCAAGTCCAACCAACTCAATTATCTCCTCTTGCGGCGTCATTCTGCCGGCGCCCGCGTTTCGACGGTCTCCGACTGGGTTTTCCTGATAGCGCTGCTCGTGGTCGTGTTGGCGGTTGCGGTGATCATGGCTCTCGCGATTGCTTACATGGCATACCGGATGGCTTCCGTGCTCTTCGGCTGGGCGTGAACGCGCTCAGCGCTCATCTTCGCGCCCTGGCCCTCTGCGCGAGATGCCCCGCCATGCATAAACCGGTGGTCGTCGGCAGACCGATCGCCAGTCGTATCCTCCTGGTCGGACAGGCTCCCGGAATCAAGGAACCGCAACTTGGCCGCCCCTTCGCCTGGACTGCAGGCAGAACGCTGTTCCGATGGCTCGAGTCCGCGCTCGGATGGGACGAAGAGACCGCGCGCAGCAAGATTTATTTCGCGGCGGTCTGCCGCTGCTTTCCAGGCAAGAACCCGGGTGGGGGAGACCGCGTTCCGCGCGAAGAGGAAATCAGGGAATGCTCTCATTGGCTAAAGCGCGAATTCGAACTTCTGCAGCCCAGTCTCGTTGTTCCCGTCGGCCGTCTCGCGATCTCTCAATTCCTGGAGTTTGATTCCCTCTCGGGCGTTATCGGAAGAATCTGGACGATCCGTTACCATGGAAGCGTCAGGGACATTATCCCGCTGCCACACCCGTCAGGCGCCTCAACATGGCATCGCATGGAGCCGGGCAAAACGTTGCTCGACGAAGCGCTTCGCCTCCTCGGTGCGCACCCGGTCACTCGCGTCTCCTGACGCGACAAAGCCCAAACCCAAGCGAAGCTGCGGCTCAAACTGCCGTTTTTCCACAGGCGGCTGCGCAGGGGTCTCAGCGCCAAAGCAGTCCCGCTTATCCGTTTCCCCATCCGCCAAATCTATGGATTCAGAAATACTTCCCTCACCTCTTATTCCGAGCGAAGGCGGCTTCCCACTCAACTTCGTCGAATCCCACAACATGGCGCAGCGCCGCGCATCATCTCGCGCGTCGGGCGATGCTCTGCTCGCGATTACTTGGTTCTGTCCCTCAGCGCCAGGATGCGTGCGCGTTTCCGATCGTAATCGAGCGCATGAAAAATTCGTATCTCTTCGACGCGGCAGGACACCGCCAGACTTTCCAGGTAGCGGGTATACGACTTTGCGAGCAGGGTGGATTCTGCGTAGCGGGCAGAGATGGTCTTGTCTCGAAACGAGCGGACGTGTCGCGATTCAAACATGTGAAATCGCAACCACCTGCGGTCCGCGCGCGTGATCTTCCCGGGTCGGCGGAAAAAAGCGACGAAGACCAGCAACACAAGGTAGGTGTCGACCTGGGCTTGCAATTCAAGGTTCCGAGCATAGTCCTCGTCGCGATTTGGGGCTTCGCCGCGTTGGAACCGAAGGGCGGCATGCAGAGCGTGGTTGATCTCCTCGACGAAGGTTATAAGAGGCGCGATATTGGCATCGCTTAAGCCCAGGCGGGGATCGTGCTTTTCCAGTTGCTCGATAAGCCAACCCGAATAATAGATCCCAACGCGCAAGCGTCCGTCCGCAGCGCGCAAGAAGGTTCGCGCGAGCATGCTCAACTCAGCCGCCTGAGCCCCGGCGAGGGCGGAGAGCTGGTTGCAACGCCGCCGATCGATAAGGCACTCTTCAAGATTTAAGCCGACGCTTGCGTAAGTTCGCTCGAGCAGTCGCTGAATCTCGCTGAAGAGCGTGCTCACAAGGCAATGATCGGAGCAGCCGGGGAATCAAGGTGCAAGAGCCGGCTCGCCAGATCGTTCAAGGCAAGTCGCACTTCGCGGAAGCCGCTCGCCAGCTCCTCATAAATGGCTTGAAGCTTGAATTTCTTTGCCTCTCGATACTCGGACGCAGCCCGATAATTCATCTGGCCAATCGCCTCGTAGAAGGAGAGGTTGGGCGCGCCGTGCTGCCGCGTGCGCATCTCCAAGTTGTCTGCGAAAAGTCCGCTAATAAACAACGCATAATTCGCCGCGTGCGAACGAAGCAGAAATGCCTCCCTCGTCCCCGCATTGTTCATGGCGTGCATGATGTCGGAGAGGTATTGCACGCTCCGCTTGCCGGTCTCCTCGGCCAGCTCCATTCGCGCGGTCCTCATAAACCCTTCGAGGACAGACGCCACAAAGTCCGCCGCCTCACGACTCCTAACCGGTGTGTCGCGCAGAACCTTCCGGCAAAGAACGTAAAAGAGCAGCTGCGGGGAAATCGGCAGGCGCTGCGGTGACTCAAGGATTGCCCGGACGAGCATCTCATGATCGAGAATCGCATCACGCGTGTCCTCATCGATCAGTAGCTTTACGAGCGAGACATGGTCCGACTCGCTCCGCGACAGCACCGCAACGACAAAAGTAAAGTCGTCTGCCGTCAGGCGCATCCGACAATTCGCGTGGATCATCGGGACTTAACTCCCAGCATTAGGCGTGCCAACATTTCTTGGGGGGTTTGGCAAGTGGCCCGAGTTTACTGCTTCGCGCAAAGTTTTCAAGTCTTCTATTGATACGCACGGCGCGCAGACGCTTGCGCTCGAGCGATTACGAATCGAGGCCTTGTCCGAAACCCTACTTGATCATCGGGGCCAGAGCGTCCAACACGCCTTGGGCGCCCTCTTTTGCCGCATTCGGAAGCTCCTTGATAACACGTGTGCCCTGATCGATCACCTCGTCCTGCATGGCCGCGACGAGCCGTGAAGAGAGATCTTCCCGTAGTTCTCTCAACGAACCGCTGATCCTGACAGTGGTCCAAACATAGCCATTCTTGGTTTCAGAGAAAACGCGCTCCCGCGAACCGGGCAGCCACTGAAGGGTTTGGGGGGTCACTCCGACTTGCAGCGTTCCGTCTATCGTTCCGCCGGTCGTTACCGTGCAAATTCCTTCCACGCGCAGAAGGCCCTTGGACTCCGCGACGAGGTTGGTGATCCGCAAGGCTCCCTTGGTCCATTCAAAGTTGCCCGATACTTCCTGGAGGGGCATCCGCCGGAATTGGGGAGCGCCGGTGAACGTTGCGATGCGATCAAGCAGATCCATGTTCTGCGCAAGGCCATCGGTCAGCCGGAAGCTTCCACCCGCCTCACCGCTACCAAGTCCGCTTTCGGGCCATTTCAGGGTAGCCGTGCCGGCCAACTTGCCGCTCAGGCGCGACCGCCAGACGGGATCAAGAAACAAGGTCACGTCGACCTCGTTCCACTCAATGCGGAGCTTCGAGTTGCTTGAGAACTCACCCGAAGCGGAAATTCTTCCCGTTTCGCCCAGCCGAAATTGCGCATCCGTCAAGAAGTAGACATCGCCTTGAATCCTTGAACGGAAGCTCACGACGTTCAGCGCGGGAGCCTTCGCGAGCGCCAGCACGCCGCCCGAGCCCTCTATTGCCCAACCCCCTCCATCGGGATAAATCCGCAACGCCGAATCCTGAAGGGACGCGATCTCCAAACCGTCGCTGGCGAGAAATCGAACGCGGGACTTCGCGATGTCCACCTGCCCGACTTCAAACTTCTTCGGGAGCAAGGTGGCCAATCCCCAAGCGGCGGGCTTGTGAGGCATTTGCTCCGGTTTCGGTTCGGTCGAGCCGGGACGGAATGTTCCCTCAACGCTGACGACCTGGACCCGATCCACCCTCCAGGCTCCCCCGAAGATCGCACGCCAGTTCACCTCCGCGCGGACCTGATCTGCGTGCAAGTTTTCCACCACGGACCCGGGCAGGCCAGTGGCTTGAAGTGAATCGGCAAACAAGGAGGCACCGGTCCAGCGCAGGGGACCGTAGACTACCTCGGAGCCCAGGGCTTCGCCCGTCTCCCTCGCGATCAACTTTCGAAAGGCCTCTCCCCGCAGAAACCTGCTCATCCACACGGAGGCCCCCGCCGTCGCCAGCACCGCAAGCGCGATACACACTCCGGCGGTCACCCAGAAAATTCGGCGCGTATTCATGCTCAGCTGGAACCTAGCTCGCAGAATAATCGCCGCCAATGGTTGAAATGCGTCACCAAAGAAATAGCGTCTGTGCGGAATGGACACCGTTTCTCCGAATCGCCCATGAGCACCGCTGCCCTTCACGCCCCCGCTCGCAAGCAAATGATCGCTGAACGCCGGAACCGCTCGGTCGCCTGGCGCATGATTCATTGGCTCGGTTCCTTGCAGCTTGCCCTTATCCTCCTGACGACGATCGCCATTGCCTGTGCAATTGCGACCTTTGCGGAGTCGAATTTCAACACCAAGATTGCCCAGACCTACATCTACAAGGCCCCATGGTTCCAGGTTTGGCTCGGAGTTCTTTGCGTCAATCTTTTTGCCGTAACCCTCACCCGCTGGCCGTGGCAGCGAAGGCACGTCGGCTTTGTCGTCACTCACTACGGAATAATTACTCTTCTCATCGGCGCAATGATCGGGATGCAAGCCGGCTTCGAAGGCAACGTAACCTTGCGCAAGGAGGCCCCGCCAGTCAGTCGCCTCACGACGAATCGAAGCATCATTCAACTCGAAAGCCCGGCGGATTCCGCCCTTTATTTGATGCCATTCGACGCGGAGGCTACCCGCCCAAGCGCCAGTCGGCCGCGAACCTTCGCCGTTCCCGGGACGGATCTCAGGATCGTGGCGGATGAGTTCAGTCCAAATCTTATTCACGAGCGGAGATTTGTCGCCTCGGAGGCTCAGAACGCCGCTCCGTCTGCCTTGCTCAGACTTTCCAGCAAAATGGCGGGCCAGACTCTCGATTTCCCGCTGGCTTTGCGTGGGAACCAACCCGCTGAAGAGGATTTTTTTGGCCTGGCCCGCATCGTATTCCGTCCGGCCCTTGCGGAATTGTCTCCGGTGACAGAACAGGAAACCCAGATGATCTTCGCGAACTATGCGCCGATCGTGCAAGCGGATGGCGTCCCTTCCGGCGTAACGATCCGATTGAGCGAGGACGGCTCGAAGGTCACCATTCTTTCACCGCAAGGTGCTGGCGCCACTTACGTGCGCAACGAGATCATGAATCAGCCGATTGGCGAGGCCGATTCGCTTGTCATGGTGGAGGATTACTGGCCCGACTTTGCCATGAGAGATGGCAGGCCGGCAAGCCTGTCGGACTCACCAAACAATCCCGCGGCGCTTGTTCGTGTTTCCCGGATCGAGGGCGGCGAGAAGGCCAAGCCGTCTCTTGAATTCGCGCCAGCCAATACAGGCATCGTTTACCAACTTCGGCGCGGCGCGCAAGTCATCGTCACGGGAAGCGCGAAGCCCGGGGATTCGTTTTCCCTGGGCTGGGCGGATTGGCGGGCTGAACTCGTCCAGTTTCTTTCAAGAGGCGAACTGGTCAGCGAAATCAAAGCGGGCCCGCCTCTTTCCAAGGGAGAGCGAGGAATCCCGGGGTTTCGCGCTCACCTCGAAAACGGCAAAGGAGACCGCACCGCCAACCGTTGGGTGGAATCCGGGCAAATCACCGCCCTCACCGATGAAACCCGCGTCGTGCGGATCGGGTATGGATTGGAAACCAAAGCTCTTCCGTTTTCGCTCAGGCTCGTGAACTTCGAGGTGCCTCGCGACGAAGGAACCGACACCCCATCAAATTTCCTCGCAACAATCGAGTTTCGCGATTCGAAGACTGGCGCCACCAAAACCGGCGTTGCCAAAATGAACCACCCTGCGAGCTTCCCCGGCACGCCGTTCGCCAATCTCACCGGGTTTAACTACAAGTTTTCCCAGGCTGAGTGGAACCCCAGGGACCTGGGCGAAACAACACTCCAGGTTCTCTACGATCCGGGCTGGCTCCTCAAATGGATCGGATCCCTCGGAATCTGTCTGGGAATCGCGATTATGTTTTATTGGACACCGCGAGGGCGAATCTCAGACTCCTCCGCTTCGACCATTCGGGAACCCTGAGCCGGCCTTCGCGGCGGCCTTTTGATTGCGAGCATTTTCGCGGGCTTGTAACTGCTCCGCGGCCGATGACCAATAGCCAATCGTTCGTCCGAAGCGCAGGATACGGATCGAGGTTTTTTTGCCTTGTCGCTCTTCCGGATCCGGCAGATCGTCTATGCGACCATCGACAAAGCGTTGGAGATCTCGTACCACATCCCTCTTGATTGTTCCGATGTCGCGTTGCCCACACTTTCCAAGCCGCGTGCCGCTCCGCGGCGTCCCTGATGAAAAAGCTCATTAACAGTCCGGAAAACGCTGTCAACGAGGCTCTCAAGGGGATGGAAGCCGCCTACCCGGATCTTATCAGGGTCAACTACAACCCCAACTATGTCGTAAGGGCCGATGCTCCGGTTAAGGATAAAGTTGCCCTCGTTTCGGGAGGAGGCAGCGGGCACGAGCCTATGCACGGCGGGTTTGTCGGCAAGGGGATGCTGGACGCCGCCTGCCCGGGCGCAATCTTTACCAGTCCCACTCCCGACCAGATGCACGCGGCGACCAAGGCGGTTGCAGGCGAGAAAGGGGCTCTTCATATTGTGAAGAACTATACCGGCGACGTGATGAATTTCGAACTGGCCGCCGAGATGTTGCGTGGCGAAGGCGTCCCCGTTGAAAGCGTGATCATCGACGACGATGTCGCCGTGCAAGATAGCACCTGGACGGCTGGACGCCGGGGCGTCGGGACGACGGTGCTGGCGGAGAAACTCTGCGGAGCCGCGGCTGAGGACGGCCGTCCGCTGGCCGCGGTTCGCGACCTTTGCAAGCGAGTCAACTCCCAGGCGCGCAGCATGGGCATGGCCCTCACCTCATGCACCGTGCCCCAAGTCGGCAAGCCAACCTTTGACCTGCCGGAAGACGAGATGGAAGTGGGCGTCGGAATCCATGGAGAACCGGGCCGCAAGCGGACCAAGCTCCTTCCTGCGGACGAGATCGTGGAACTCCTGATGGAGCCCGTGCTGAAAGACCTCCCTTTCAAGGAAGGCGACGAAGTCCTTCTCTTCGTAAACGGCCTGGGCGGCACGCCGTTGCTCGAACTCTTCATTGTCTACCGCAAGGCGGCCGAAATCGCAAAGCGGGCGGGTCTGAAGATCAAGCGCAATCTTGTGGGCTCTTACATGACAAGCCTCGAAATGGCCGGAACCTCGATCACGTTGCTGAAGCTGGACGAGGAAATGACGATACTCTGGGACGCGCCAGTTTACACTGCGGCCCTGCAAAGGGGAATCTGATGAACTCAGTCTCCTCTGCCCACGTCGAAGCCTGGCTGCGGCTCTGTGCCAAAGTCTTCTCGGAACACAAGGACGCCCTTACTGATCTGGATGCCAAGATTGGCGACGCCGACCATGGCGTGAACATGGACCGCGGATTTTCGGCGATACCGCCGAAACTTGACCCGCTCGCGGACAAGTCCATCGGCTCTCTCTTCCGCACCAGTGCGATCACCCTCATCTCGCAAGTCGGCGGGGCAAGTGGCCCGCTTTACGGCACCTTCTTTCTCCAAGCCGCCCGACTTGCAGATGGAAAGACCGAGCTCACGCTCGGGGAGCTTTGCGGGTGCTTTGACATGGGGTTGACCGGCATCGTGAATCTCGGCAAAGCGTCTTTGGGCGACAAGACCATGGTGGACGTGCTTGGCCCGGCCCTTGCCGCGTTGCGACCGCAAAGCGACGACACGATTGAGACCGCGCTGGAGCGCGCCGCCTCTGCAGCCCGCGAGGCGGCTGAAGCGACAATTCCCATGATCGCTAAGAAGGGCCGGGCAAGTTACCTGGGAGAACGAAGCGCTGGGCACAAAGATCCGGGCGCCGCATCGTCTGCGCTGCTGCTGGAAGCGCTGGCCGAGACCATCAAGGATTCGGCCTGATTTTCAGAGGAAATCATGGTCGGTCTCGTGCTCGTCTCCCACAGTCGCACGCTGGCCGCGGCGGTAAGGGAGCTGGTGATTTCCATGAGCGGACCCAAGCTTCCCATTGCGATCGCCGCAGGCGTCGGTGAAGACCGCTCGGAACTGGGCACTGATGCGACCGAGATTCTTGAAGGCATCCAAACGGTAATGAGCGAGGAAGGCGCGCTCATTTTGATGGATATCGGCAGCGCCATCCTGAGCACCGAAACAGCTCTGGCGTTTCTCGCTGAATCCGAGCGCGCAAAGGTGCGCTGTTGTGGAGCGCCCTTCGTCGAAGGGGCGGTCTCAGCCGGAGTCGCCGCAGCACTCGGCTTGAGTCTCGATGAAGTGGGCAGAGAAGCTTCGAAGGCACTCCGCCACAAGTCGGAACACTTCGGCGATACGAGCGGCGATCGCGAGGTCGTGCAATTCCTGAAGCCCCGGCAGAATGAAGGCGATTTTCTCGCCACAACAGTTGTCGTTCGCAACCCTCACGGACTTCATGCGCGTCCCGCAGCGCGATTTATCAGGGAGGCGGCGCGGTACGATAGTGAGACAAGGGTGCGCAATCTCAGCAACGGACGGGGCCCGGCTTCGGCAAGGAGCATGAGCGGGCTTGCTTCGCTTCAAATCCTGCAGGGCCACGAGATCCAAATCTCGGCGCGGGGACCTGCCGCAGAAACGGTCCTCACTGCGCTGCGGGCGGCGGTTAAAGCAGGCCTCGGCGAAGATGTTGATCTCCCCGAGTCTCCGCCACCAGTCGCCGTTTCAGCGCACGGTGCAATCCCGCAGAGCCACGCTCCGGTTGCGGTATCGGGAGGCATTGCGATCGGTGAACTTTTCTTCGCTCGCACAATCAACACCGACCTCCCCACCGGCAAAGTCGACGATACGGCTCAGGAACGCGAGAAACTCCGGAAGGCCATCGAAAAAGCCAGGATCGAGCTGGCGCGGGACGAGCAATCGCTCAAGCGATCGCTTGGGAAAGAAGAGGCCGAGATTTTTCGGGCGCAGGCGCTCGTCCTCGAAGATCCCGCGCTCGTCGGGGCCGCGGAGCGCTCCATTGAAGACGATCATGAGAATGCCGCCGCGGCTTGGCAGAGGTCGTATCAGAACGTCGCGAAGGCCTATCAAGCCTTGGAGGACGAATACATGCGGCAACGCGCGGCGGATGTCGAAGACATGGGATTTCGCGTCTTGCAGGCCTTGGGAATCCGCTGCCGGAAAGTCTCTCATCCGCCCCGCCCGAGGCATTCTCGTTGCCGACGACCTGACACCCGCGGATGTCGCGGACCTTTCCGAGGAATTGGTTCTCGGCGTGATCTGCCTGAAAGGCGGGAAGACCTCGCACGCCGCCATTCTTCTCCGCGCCCGAGGCGTCCCAGCTATCGCGAATGCCGGAGCGGTCCTTGAGAACGCCAAAGTCGAGCCGACCGACGGCACAACCCTGGCCGCTTTCGATGGCGAAAGCGGAGAGCTCTGGCTCAACCCGGCGACGACCAAACTCCAGGAACTGCGCAAACGCCGGGAACAACTGGAGAAAGAGGCCGAGAGGCTTCGTCGCATCAGCCGCGAGCAAGCGGTGACAAAAGACCGACACGCCGTCGCCGTCTTCGCCAACCTCGGTCACGCCGGGGAGGCCGCGCAAGCCTTGAAGAACGGCGCGGACGGAGTCGGACTCTTTCGCACTGAGTTTCTGTTCCTGGACCGCGACGATGCTCCGGACGAAGAGGAGCAATTCGAAGCGCTGAGAGAACTACGAGGAGTCATGGACCTAAGGCCCGTGATCATTCGAACTCTCGATGTCGGCGGCGACAAGAATGCCCCCAGCCTCGGTTTGCCGCGCGAAGCAAACCCATCCCTGGGGGTACGTGGCATTCGGCTCTGCCTGAACCGCCGCGACCTCTTTCGAACTCATTTGCGCGCTATTCTGCGCGCGGGTCATGGAGGCAACTTCCGGGTCATGTTTCCCATGATTTCCGAGCCGCAGGAACTCCGGGATGCCCTGTCAGAACTTGAGAACGCCCATGTCGCGCTGGAGAGCGAGGGGAAGCAGCACGCCTGGCCGATGCCCGTGGGTGTCATGATCGAAGTTCCCTCCGCGGCCATCCTCATCGACCAACTCGCACAAACGGCTGATTTTTTCAGCATCGGAACCAACGATCTCACCCAGTACGTGCTCGCGGCAGATCGCGACAACCCCGACTTGGGGCGTTTTCAGGATGCCCTGCATCCGGCTGTGCTCCACTTGATTTCCCAACTCACAGCCGCTGCTCATCGCCATGGAAAACACGTGGGCGTCTGCGGAGAGGCTGCCTCTGATCCGCTCGCCGCCCTCCTGCTCCTCGGACTCGGAGTGGACGAGTTGAGCCTGGCCCCTGCGCTGATACCCAGGATCAAGGACACGATTCGGTCGTCCAGCAAAGGCGAAATAGAAGCGCTTTCCAGAACGGCGCTAACTCTCGAAAACGTTTCGGAGGTGCGCGCGCTTTCCCGCGCCCGATAACCAACCGCAGCGAAGCCCGCTGCCATTGCTTTCGCACTTGCGAAAGGGGCTTCCTTGTGTCCAATGCTCGGGCAACGTGTCACCCCAATGAAATATTTTCTTCCGATCGCTGCGCTCCTCCTTGCAGCGCTAAACGGCCTCTTGCTAATCCCCGCGATGAGTGAGCATGCATTTCTAATAGCAGCGCTGGCGCTCGTGCTGGCAATTATCGTTCTCGTTCTCGCGCTTCTCCCCGCGCCTCAGCAGGCGCCCGCGCCCGCCCCTGCCCCGGTTGCTGCGCAGCCCCCGCCTCCTCCGGCAGCGAACCAGGCTGAGGCCGAAGTGGTGGCGTTTCTCGGCTTGCTCCAGGAAAAGGGTCGCCTGGTGGACTTCCTGATGGAGGACCTCGCCTCTTTTGAAGACACGCAAGTTGGAGCAGCAGCCCGGGTGGTCCACCAGGGATGCCGGCAAATCTTAGCTGAAAATTTCAAAATCGCTCCCGTTTCTCAGGCAGAGGAGGGATCACAAATCACGCTACCCCCGGGCTATGCAGCGGATGAATACCGGCTCCTGGGAAAAATAAGCGGAAATCCCCCATTTACGGGAACCCTGGTCCACAAGGGTTGGAAGACTGAATCCGTCAAGCTCCCGCGTATCGTGAAGTCCGACGAAAAGCGTTTGCCGAGCATCGCGCCGGCACAAGTCGAGCTGAAATAGCAGTCGACCGATTTTTCAAAAATGAGCAAACGTTTCAGCCTCGGCATTGACCTGGGCACAAGCAACAGCGCGGTCGCAACGGACGACTTCGAGAGCGACCGGACTGGTATCGTGGAGATCACGCAAATCGTGCGGCCAAATCAGGTCGGGGAAATGCCGACCCTCCCGTCCGCTCTTTACATTCCCCATCCCGACGAGTTTCCGGCCGATGCGCTCCGGCTGCCGTGGTCCAATAACGCCGAGACCACAATCGTAGGCCACTTTGCCCGTGACCATGGAGCATTGATCCCCGATCGGCTTGTGACGTCCGCGAAATCCTGGCTCTCAAACCTCCACATCGATCCCAGGAACCCTGTTCTGCCCTGGCGATCGGAGATCCAGGAATCGAAGCTTTCCGCTTTTGATTGCTCCAGGATTTATCTTGAACATCTCAAAGACGGCTTTCTTTACGCGGAGAGCCTCCAGGGTCGCACATGGGATCTTTCCGAAGGCGAGATCGTCCTCACGGTTCCGGCGTCCTTCGATGAAGTCGCCCGAAATCTGACGGCTGAGGCCGCCGAGGCGGCCGGTCTCGGCAAGGTTGTGCTGCTCGAAGAGCCGCAGGCGGCCTTCTATGCATGGACCGCGCAGGCCGGCAGCTCGTGGCGAAACCAGGTAAGAGCAGGAGATATCGTTCTCGTCTGCGACGTCGGCGGCGGAACAGCTGACTTCAGCCTTATCGCGGTCAGCGAAAAAAATGGCGACCTTGAGATCGAGCGCATCAGCGTGGGCGAGCACATCCTGCTCGGCGGCGACAACATGGATCTCGCATTGGCCTACACTCTCCAGGCGCAGCTCGAAGCGGAGGGAAAGTCGCTCGACGCCTGGCAGTTCCTTGCCCTGATCCACGGCGCCGGTCAGGCAAAGGTGAGTCTCTTCAACGACGACTCCCTCAAGCAGGCGCCCATCGCGATTCCCTCCCGGGGGTCGAGTCTAATGGCAAAAACGATCTCAACGTCCCTGGACCGCGGTATTCTCGAACAGGTCGTGCTGGACGGCTTTTTCCCCATCACAAAGGTCACGGATCTTCCTACGGAGAAGCGCGGTGCAGGTCTCCAGGAATTCGGCCTGCCATACGCGTCGGATCCGGTAATCAGCAAGCATCTCGCCAGGTTCCTGACGCGAAGCCTGATGAACGTGAAAGCCAGCGACGCTCTGAAGGCGCTCGCCGGCTCCCGAAGCGAAGCAACCGATTATCTCCGCCCCACCGCGGTGCTTTTCAATGGCGGTGTCTTCAACGCGGCTTCCATCCGAAGGCGCGCTCTGGAGCTCCTGGCTTCCTGGAACGAAGGCGGGCCGGTCCGGGAACTTGAAGGCTTTCAGCCCGATCTTGCAGTGGCCAAAGGCGCGGCGCTTTACGGTCGCAACCGCGCAACCGGAAAAGGAATCCGCATCAAGGCCGGCACTGCGCGCTCCTACTACATCGGATTGGAAACCTCGATGCCTGCCATTCCAGGGTTCAAACCTCCTATCAAGGCGCTCTGCATAGTGCCTCAGGGAATGGAAGAAGGAAGCGAATTGCTGATCGAGGGACAGGAGTTCGGCCTGATGACCGGTCAGCCAGGAGATTTTCGCTTCTTCGCCTCCGAAGTGCGAAGTGGAGACAAGCCGGGCCAGATCATCCCAAACGCGGAGCGGGAACTCGAAGAGACGAGCCGAATCGAGGTGACCCTGCCCGCAATCGAGGGCTTCCCCGAGGGACAACCGATCCCTGTCCGGATCAACCCCGTCGTCACCGAGCTTGGCAACCTCGAACTTTGGATGAAACACACCGGCTCGGACCGGCGCTGGAAGGTCGAATTCCAGGTGCGGATGGAGTAAGCGTCAGCATTCAACCGCGGATTTCACGGATGGGGCGGATGAAATCTTCTATGCCACTTAATGAGTCTGATTCACGAAGAACTCAGTAGAAAGATAATCGGGTCAGCGATGAAAGTGCTAAACACGCTCAAACCCGGGCTCGACGAGAGAATCTATGAAAACGCGCTCGTGCTGGAGCTAAGAGCCGCGGGCCACATAATTGAGCAACAGCGACAGTTCCCGGTAACGTATCGAGACGTAAATGTAGGAACGCTGATCCCGGATCTTATTGTGGACGGAAGTGTCATCGTCGATCCCAAAGTGGTCGCGGCCTTCACCGAGACCCACACGGCACAGATGACCGGGTATCTGGCCATCACGGGTTTGAACCTTGCGATTCTCATAAACTTTAAGAACGCCAAGCTCGAATGGAAGCGTATCGTCCGCCAAGACACAAAACACCCAGACCCGCGTGTCGCACGGATTTGATGAATGGTCAAAAGATTCCAATCCGTTCAATCCGCGTAATCCGCGGTTAAAAAATTCTGACATGTCTCGCCCTAAGTTCAGCATCGGCATCGACCTGGGCACCACCAATTGCGCCATGGCATTCGTGGCGCTCGATGCTGAGGTTTCCCAGAGTGAAGTTTTTCCGATTCAGCAATGGGAAGCGCTCACCGCTCTCTCCGAATCGCTGACCCTGCCATCCTTCCTCTATCTGCCCTCGGAGAGCGAGGCTACACAGATGTTCGGAAACAGCTCCAGTGGGCGCGAATGGATCTCCGGACGCTTGGCACGAAAGAAGGCTTCGGAGTCGCCGGGTCGCGTGGCTCACTCGGCCAAATCGTGGCTTTGCCACCACGCCGTCGACCGAAGTTCACCTTTCCTGCCATGGCGATCGGACGAGATTCCCATCGAGAAGAGAATTTCCCCAATCCAGGCGTCTGCGCTGCTCCTCGAATATCTGCGCGGGGCCTGGGACGCGCGCTTTGCTCCTCAAGGCGCCCCTTTCCTCGATCAGGAAGTCACAGTGACGGTTCCCGCATCCTTCGATGCAGTGGCCCAGGGACTAACCCTGGACGCCGCAAAGCAAGCCGGCTTTCCGGAGCGCGCCAGACTTCTCGAGGAGCCTCAGGCCGCTTTCTACCGCTGGCTCGAGCAGCATGCCTCGGCGGAGGCATTCGACCTTCGAGAAGCCCGCGCTCGTCACGTCCTGGTGATCGATATCGGCGGAGGAACCTCGGATTTCAGCCTCTTTGAGATAACCGTCCGGTCCGACTCATCGCTTCCGCACATAAAGCGCATCGCCGTCAGCGATCACCTGCTGCTCGGAGGCGACAACATCGACCTCACGCTCGCCCATCACGTCCAACCGCGACTCGGCGTGGAAGAGCTTTCCGTCGTACAGTGGAACTTTCTCGTCGCCCGCTGCCGGGATCTCAAGGAACGTTGTCTCTCGACTGCAACCGGGGAGGACTTTGCAGTCTCTGTTCCTTCCCAGGGATCGAGCCTGCTGGGCAAGACGCTAACTGCGCGCATCCAGCGCGCGGAAGTCGAGTCGATCGTGCTTGAGGGCTTCTTTCCCCGGTGCGCGGTAAACGACCAACCTTCCCGCGCGCAGGCGGGGCTTAGAGAATGGGCGCTGCCCTATGCAGCTGATAGCGCGGTCACACGCTACCTGGCCCACTTTCTAAGCGGCCGGCCCCGCATCGATGCGATTCTCTTCAATGGAGGCTCGCTCCATCCGGAAGTCCTGCGCCTTCGGCTCCAGGAGCAGATCGCCGAATGGCAAGGTGACCAAAAGCCGCTCATTCTTGAGAATCCGGAACCGGATCTCGCCGTAGCAAGAGGGGCGGCGCGGTTTGGAAGTCTTATGCACTGGGACATCGAGCGAATCGAAGCCCGCGCGGCCCGCGCAATCTATCTCGAAGTCCAGCAGCGCGGAACGAAAGAGGGCCAGCTTGTCTGCATCCTTCCCCGCGACGCAGCACCCGAAGAGGAGTTTAGGATTTCGCCCTCCGGACTGGAGCTTCGCCTTAACCATCTGGTTCGCTTTCAGCCGGTACTATTCGACCCGTCCCAAGACCGAGGAAGCCGGTTCGCTCGTGTCCTTGAACGATTCTGACTTTCATCCGCTTCCCGCTCTTCAAACGATCGCCAAACTCACGGTCCAGCGATCACGAGGTGATCGTTTGCCGGTAACGCTCTCGGCGAAAATGAACGAACTCGGCTTGCTTCGGGTCGCCTGCGTGAGTGCGGATCCCCAAGTGAAGCAATCCTGGCCGCTGGAATTCAACCTTCGCCCGCACGAGTCCGGCGCCGCCGTGGAACCCGCGGTTCGGGTGGATCCCGGTGTCGAGGATTCCCGGCTGGATGCCGCGCGCGCGCGCATCAGTTCATTGTTTTCCCAGCCCTTGAACAAGCGCGACAAACTGAGCG
Source organism: uncultured Verrucomicrobiae bacterium (assembly GCA_963784465.1). Lineage (GTDB taxonomy): Bacteria > Verrucomicrobiota > Verrucomicrobiia > Chthoniobacterales > Terrimicrobiaceae > DASTFP01. The sequence goes on along the minus strand of CAWASQ010000040.1, from coordinate 27,960 downwards.
CCACTAATCTCCTCAAGAGCCTTGAGCAAATCCTCGGAACACCAAAGGCAACCTGGAATTGGGTACTCATTCGCGAGCTCTGGACGACCCTTTTCCAGCACCTCGGTGCCAGAAAGGAATCGATCGAACATGAAGAGACCTGGCTCATCCTTGCAGGCTTCCTTCTGCGTCCCGGGTTCGGCGCCGAGGGCGACGAGCGCCCGAATCGAACAGCTTTGGGAACTTCATTCAGACGGCCTCGCCTTCCCGGGAAAAAGGATCCAACTACAACAATACATCCTCTGGAGGCGGGTCGCAGGAGGCCTCGGCCGCGAGCGACAGGAAACAATCCTCGAGCCCGAGCTGCCCAAGCTCACCACTCAAAAAAGTCCCGCTCCCGAACTTATCCGCCTCGCGGGATCCTTCGAAAGAATTGGCCAGGATACCAAGATCGATCTTGTGGACCGTTTTCTAGAGTCCGTTCGCGATCTGGCTGAACAGAAGCAATACTGCGCCCCTTACCTTGTCTCGCTCGGACTTCTCCTGAACCGCGCACCGCTCTATGCGGGGGCAGAGGAAGTCATTCCGCCGGATTGGGTCGAACGTGCCTTCGAAGTGCTGTCCGATCTCGACTGGGCCGAGCCCGATCTCGTGGAAACCCAGACGCTCTTTCTGCGCGCCGCGCGCGTAACCGACAATTCGCGCCTCGATTTGCCCAGATCGCTCCGCGAAAGGATCGCCTCAAAGCTTGAAAGATCAGGCTCAACTCCCTTGAAAATCGAAAGAATACGCAGATTCGTGCCGGTCGAGCGCTCCGACCGCGCGGGCCTCTTTGGAGAATCGCTGCCGCCGGGACTTGTTCTCGGAGCAGACTGAGCCTGCTCTCGTGCGGCAACCTTCGAAAAGAGTCAGACATCCTCACCCAGATTCGCTAGCGAATTCGTGGACCTTGGGCTGAAAGCGTAAAATTTGGCAGGAACGCGCGGCAACTATTTTTGGGAGCTGGGACGCCATTCGATGCGGCACGGAAAGCGGCGCAGTGAAAACCAACACACGCCGATCATGTCGATCAACGGTTTCCACCAAAAGACGGAAAGCCCGTATTTCGATTGGCCGTGCCTTCTCGGTCGATGGGTCACTTCGATCTGGCAAAGACGAAATTTTGCCGCGACCGCCATCGCGCCCATGAACGAGTAAAGGGTCCGAATGGGAATAAAGGCCCCAACGACCTCGCGACGAAACGCCTTCAACGCGCAGCCCGTGTCGCGCAGGCCGTCGCCGAGGAGTTTTGAGCGAACGCTGTTGGCCAGTTTCGACATGGCAAGTCGGAGCCACACGTCCTGCCGGCGTGCGCGCACTCCGGCGACCATGTCGCGGTCTCCCAGCGCGGTAAGGAGGCGCGGGATATCAGCGGGGTCGTTTTGTCCGTCGCCGTCAAGGGTCACGAGGATTTCGCCGGCCGCCTGCTTCATGCCAAAGAAGAGCGCAGCGGCCTGACCTTGATTCGAGAGGAAATGGAATGTCTTCGCTTCTGGCCAGTTCTTTGCCACTTCATCGAGCCGCGGCCCCGTGGCGTCCCTGCTTCCGTCGTTGACGAAGATCCCCTCGTAGGGCTTGCCGAGGCCATCACAGACGGCGCGAATCTCCGCCAGTAGCGGTGCGACGTTTTGCTCCTCGTTAAAGAAAGGCACGACGATTGAGATGCCCGGCCTCATCTTGCGAGAATCAAGGCTGGTTGAGCCTCTTTTTCCCTCACAGCCGGCTTTTCAAATGGCTTTTCCAGCCCGGAGACCACAGCGAACTCTTGGTCGCCTGGAAGCTGATACAAAACGTGCCGGCGAAAATCCAAGGCCCACGCTCTCAAAACGCCGCTTCGCTGTTCTCCGAAGATGGTAGCCGGAAGATCGATTTCCCATTCTCCGCGCTTTTGCGGCCCGGACACGCGCGAGAAATTCCCAATCCATGCGCGTGCTCTTCGCGAGATATTGCGGCGGGCTGACCGGGGTGCCCGCGGCGATAGCCACCCATTCGCCCTCGGCATTTTCTACGCCAAGTAGCACGGCGTCCGCCGAGCGGCCGCGAATGGAAAGCGCGGAACCGGAGGCGCGCCACCCATCCGGGCCACGCATTGTCAACCGGTCGAACCGCCCCCTTTTTGAACCTTCCGATGTGACTTCCCTGCCCAGAGCCGAGATCCTAAGATCCGCAGCTCTCGGGGGCTGTAGCATGCCCAATCTTTCGAGAATCTGCGCCATTTCCGTCTATGAGCTGTTCTTTACCTCCGAGGAGGTTGGGTCCGGAATAGGTTGCAACCCTCCCGAGAAAATGGAGCCTCGCCCGAGCATGCCAGCGGGTCAGGTTCCATTCCTCCATCAGGTGTTGGCCATAGATCCAGTTAATCCCCTGGATGCACAGATAGAGTCCCACCAGCAACCCTTGCGTCCAGGAAACAACGCTAGTCCAGCGAATCGAAACAGAAGCGGATGAACTGAGTTCTTCTCCAAGGCCGGAAAAGGCAGAAGACAGAAGGGCGATCAAAGCAACGATGCAGAATGCGCCAAATGTCGCATAGCGCGGGGTTAGCGGTTGGAGGTCCCCCCGCCACACTCGCCCAACGCAGACAAAGGCAGCCGTCAGAAAAGTGAACAGAAGGAGGCACGCCCATGGGAGTGCGCGATTGAAGAACAGCCCGCGCCGCCACGCCATCGCCAGCCCGAAAAGGGCCAGAGTGAGAACAATCGCGCCGCAGATCTGGGTGAAGACAAGATTGTCAGCGACGGGGAAACCCCGCGCGATGGAATTTCCGAACATGCCAAGTATGAAAAGGCCCATCCGGAGGACTGTATTCGCAGGGTGTTCGTGAAGCTCTCGCAAGGTGCTCATCGTTGGCGGAACTCCCTCGTGACCGTAGGCGTAGTCCGGAGCAGCTGAGTTGTGTTCGAGGCCCCAGAAATAAAAGGTCACCGCCACCGTACCAAGAAGGACCCACGCGACGGCAAAATTTCTGCGGACACCCTTTCTCAGAATATCCGGGGCAAATAAAATGACCAAAAGAGCGGCAGGCCAAATCAAGTTGCCCTGAACAAAACTCCAGTTGCCCGCCAGAGCGAAGATGGCCGCCAGCACGAACTTCGGCAGCGCCGGAACGCGCGCATACAGTGTGCAAAAGCAAAGTGCGAGGAAGGTATAGGGCAGGAAGTAGGCAAACTGCATCGGCCAGAGCCAGTTGTGGAACTGGATCGGTGAGAAGAGAGCGATGTTCGCAAGCACCCATGTCCACAACATGCTGCTCCTGCTCCCGTTGAGACGCACCATGAGCCACAGTAGGCAGGCCGAAATGACCGCCACCACCGAGAAGGTGATGAAGGACTGCACGCGGTAATCGCCTCCGGTCGCGAACATCGAGACGATAATGATGATGCGGGGCAGAAGGAGCCTGTGCTCGTCATGAGGCGCCCAAAGCTCCTGAAAAGTCAGGGTCCCATTCTTTGCCTTCTCCAAAAGGGGAACGAACTGCCAGTCGTCCATGAAGGGGATGTTCACCGCAAAAGCGCGAATGTCCGCGAGCAGAACAATCGCCGGCAAAACACCGAGGAAAATCAACAATGCTTTCCCGACCATCGGACGAAAAATAATCCCCGTGAAGCGGTGGCCAGCGCCGGACTCCTGGGTTTCAGAAGAAAAATTCATGTCGTAATTGAGGCGTCTCAACCAGGTAGCTGGGCGGAGCCTTGCCCGCTGAAACTAAGCGCAGGCAGTTCAATCGCCACTGGACGCCCATGGCGGGTCAGAATTGACTCTGCACGCGCCCTTCATCATTGCCGCCTGGACGGGAAGCTCACGATCACCTTCAAGATGGTAGTAATAACTCCCCCTCGAGAAATCCAACGCCCAAGCCGAAACGGTTCCCCCTTCCTCAGGGCCAAATACTCCCGGCGGAAAATCAGCCTCCCAAGCGCCGAGCTGTGCGTCTTGCGGAGGCCGGCTTCCCAGAAATTCGAAATCGTATCGCGCGCTGTTGCGGAGATACTGAGCAGAGGTGCTGAAAGGCGTCGCAGTCGTACGCACCACCCATTCCCCATCCGTGTCGCGCGTACAAAAAAGAATCAGATCCGGCGGGCGGTTGTCTCGGCAGACCGCGTAACCCGAGACGTGCCAGCCTCCGTCCTTCCGCCTGTCCATCCTCTCCCACACTCTTCGATATGAATCGCGCATTCCGCCGTCTTGTCCGAGCTTCGAGAGCCGCAAATCCGTGGCTCGCGGGGGATTCAACATCCCGAGGCGCTCGAGAATCCGCGCGCCGTTCTCGAAAATCTCCTTCTGACCGCCAAGAAGGCGATATTCGAGCTCCGGCGCGTAGAGGCTTCCCAGAAAATGAAGTGCCGCGCGGCTGCGCCAGCGGGCCATTTCCCACTCTTCCATAAGATGGGTTCCGTATCTCCAACTCACCCACTGGACAGAGAGGTATATACCCACTAGAGCTCCGAGCGACCAATTCAATGCCCGATTCCAGTCGATGCCTCCCATCGCCGGAAATGCGTTCGTCCTTTGCGCGGACTGCTGTCTTTCGCTCAAAAGAACGGACCCCAGGATCAGGACCAAAGCCACGATACAGAAAGTACCAAACGTCGTATATCGCGTGGTAAGCGGCTGGAATTCGCCGCGCCAAACACGCCCAATGCATACGAAGGCCGCCGTCAGGAAGGAAAAGAGCAGAAGAGATGCCCATGGCAGCGCACGTCCCCTCAGCGCATCCTTCCTCCATGCGAAACACAAGCCCAATATGGCGAGCAGCAGAACCGCTGCGCCGGCCCGCCGAACCAACATCAGATTGTCAAGAACCGGAAACCCCCGGCCCACCGCGTTGCCAAACATCCCCACAATAAAAAGCCCCATTTGAGTCAGCGTCTGCCCGGGATGCGCCCACAATTGCTCAAACGTGCTGAACGTTGGAGGGATGCCCTGGTGCCCGTATGCATAGGCTGGCTCGGCCGCATTACGTTGCAGTCCGAGAAAATAAAGACCCACAGCAAGCAGACCGAGGAAGACCCAGCTCACCGCAAACCTCCGCCTCGTCCCCTCTTTTAGTATTCCTGGCGCAAACAAAATAACCGGCAGCGTGGCCACCCAAATCAGATTTCCCTGCACGAAACTATAGTTTCCAGCCAGAGCGCATACAGCTGCCAGTCCAAATTTCCATCCTGCCCCGATCCGCAAATACAATACGCAAATGCAGAGCGCCAGGAATGTGTAGGGGAGAAAATAAGCAAATTGCATTGGCCACAGCCAATTTTGAAACTGAATAGGAGAGAACAGCGCGAGGTTTGCAAGGAACCACGTGACCCAAACGCCAAAGCGCTCTCCGTTGAGCCGCAACAAGAGCCAGAGAAAGCAAAGCGAGATGATTTCCACCGCAAGGAAGCTGATGCAGCACTGCATTCGGTAGTCGCCCTTGAAGGCAAACATCGCGCCGATAATAACGATCCTCGGAATCAGCAAACGGTGTTCGTCATGCGGAGCCCAAAGGTCACCAAACTTTAATTGTCCCTGGCTTGTCTTCTCCAGCAGCGGAATAAACTGCCAGTCGTCCATGAACGGCACGTTGACTGCGTTCCGCCTGATGTCCCCAAAAAGGAAAAAAGCCGGCAGCGAGCCCAGCAAGAAAAGTAGAACCACGCGCGCCGCCCGGCTGGACGCAAAATGTCTCAAATTTTGCCTCCCAAAAACAGACCGGTTGGCTCCTTGCTGTGCATCAGAAAGAGGGCTGCGAAGCTATGGTCCGCCGGGTAATCTGACAAGAGAATAGTGCTTCGAGTCAAACTTCGTCGGCCCTGCCCCAAGACCTTTGAGTATCCAAGGCTAGTGTCATGACTCCCACCGCGCCATTAAGGAGACGTCATCGGCCGTGGAACGAGACAGCGCAGGACCGCTACCCATGAGTGCCCCATCGGAACTCTGGACTGCAACTCCCGGCAAGCGCCCGTGGCAGACGGCATATCAACGGTTCCGCGAACTCGAGCGGTGGCTCACCGATGAACACCCATCCGGACGGGCGTTCCTTGTGCTCCTCCGCGGCGCGGTCCAGGGGCGACACGTTTTCGACCGGAAGCTTCGGGAGTATCGGGCGGTCCGCGGCGGCCCCACCCCAGGCAGGCTGCCAGAGCCGCCAGCCGAGCTGGTCAGCGAACTGCGAGCCATCGCCGGGCTGCGATCGTGCTACGACCGGGATGCGTGCGGATTCGTGTTCGAGGACGTGGGCCACGGAATTCACCCGCCATGGCGCTGGAGCAAGGTAATCCAATCGGCTCCCGGCTGCTCGATTCCCTACGGCTCCCGCGGATCGACAACCGGGCAGGAGTGTTCGATCGTCGCCGGCCTGTCCAGACTTCGACCAATACGTGGCTTTCGGATGGGACACACGGTTCCGGCAGCACACCGGCTTGCGGTTCGAAGACCCCGTGCTCGGCATCAGTGAGCACATCATCTATCCTCCAGATGACCCGCTGCGCGGGATGCTCGCGGAAGTTCGCGCGGCGGTGGTTGATTGCGGATGTGCGTCGGAGGCGAGGCAACGCGCCGTGCCGCTCGCCGTCTTTACCGACCCCTTCGATCCGAAGACCTACGAGCGTTTGTTAGTCTGTTGGCTGAATGAGTTCGAGGCCCAGCGGGCGGGCAGTTCCAAGCTCTTGGAAGCTCGTGCGGCCATCGCCGACCTGGCGCGGTTCCATGCCCGGCTGCATTCTCCCTCCTATGCCGGACGGTTGCCGAACATCGTAAGCCGGTCGCTCAACCGACTTCGCGATGCGTTCGAAACCTTTTATTTTCAGGCGTCCCGAGGCGAGCCGGTATCGTTTCTTGATGCAGTCAAGAAGTCGTACGTCAACCAGACGCTGTGGGACGGAGATCACGTCGCTGTGCTTATGGAGGCCCTGAACGAGAGAGCGCCATGCAGCGATGCGACTCGCCCTGATTGAAACCGGCGAATGATCCGTAAGCGCCTTTCTGTAGAGGGATCTCATGGCCGACCTTTCTCCAGCCGGGCATTGAATCGAAGCCTGCGAGGCCTTGCAGCCCGCCCCCGCCCTCGCTACTCTCCTTCTATGACGGTCAAAAGGACTTCCATTGGGGATATCTTGACCGGCATGGCACATCTATCGCCCCGTTTCGCTGGAAGTTCTGCCCCGGAGCTTCGGCCCGATAGGAGATTCCGACCGGCCTCGCGCTCGCGAGTCCGGCGCCACTCACGTCGCAGAAGCGCGAAAACGTTGACAACCCCTCAATCGAAAAATGGGCGACCGCAGAGAACCTTGGCATCCTCGCCTTCGATTGCGGGAGCGTCGCGAACTTCATGAGAAACATGCCAAACGATTACGACGAAGCCGAGCGCCTCTATCGCGAAGCTCTGGCACTCGATCCAACGGACGCCTTCTACACCGCTAACTTCGCGCTTTTCATGTCGGATATCCGCAAGGACTACGACGAAGCCGAAAGTCTTTATCGCAAGGCTATCGAACTCGATCCGAGTAATGCCACGCACGTCGGCAATTTCGCGAACTTCATGAGAAAAGTTCGCAAGGACTACGACGAAGCCGAGCGCCTCTATCGCAAAGCCCTCGAACTCGATCCGAGCAATGCCGCGCATATCGGCAAGTTCGCGAACTTCATGAGAAGAGCGCGAAAGGACTACGAGGCCGCCGAGCGTCTTTATCGCAGGGCTCTGGAGATCGATCCAAATAATGCGTCCAACATCGGCAACTTCGCCAGCTTCCTTTCAGACGTGCGCAAGAACCATGACGAAGCCGAGAGCCTCTATCGCAGGGCTCTGGAACTTGATCCGAACCACGCGATCAACACCGAAAACTTCGCACTGTTCATGTCAGACGTGCGCAACGATCAGGACGAAGCCGAGCGCCTCTATCGCAGGGCCCTGGAACTCGATCCGAACCACGCCGTCCACACCGCTAACTTTGCGCTCTTCATGTCAGACGTGCGCAACAACCATGACGAGGCGGAGCGCCTCTATCGCAAGGCCCTGGAGCTCGACCCAAACCACGCCGTCCACACCGGTAACTTCGCTTTGTTCATGTCGGAAATCCGCAAGAACTATGACGAAGCCGAGCGCCTCTATCGCAAGGCTCTGGAACTTGATCCGAACCACGCAATCTACACCACCAGCTTCGCAAATTTCCTGTCCGACGTGCGAAAGAACTATGACGAAGCCGAGGACTTCTATCGCAAGGCCCTGGATCTCGATCCTCTCAATGCCTGGATCCTCAAATGCTACGCTGCCTTTCACAAAAGGCGAAAGCGGCCGCGCATCTGAGTGAATTTTCGCGAAACCTCATTCGCGCAAATGCATCGATGTCCCCAAGCATGGCTTGACGCCGTGCTTCGCGCGCTCGGATTCCCTGCCGTAAATTTTAACGCGGCTGCGGTCTGGCGCCTGCCGGTGGGAGGTTTGTTTGTTGACGCGACTAATTGCTTCCGTTTCAGCTGATTTCCAGAAACAATTCGACGGTAGCCTATGAACCCCGCATTCCCAGAAATTAAAAAAATTCCCTACGAGGGACCTAAATCCAAGAACCCTTTGGCCTTCAAACACTATAATGCCAGCGAAGTCATCGACGGTAAGACGATGGCCGACCATCTCCGCTTTTCCGTGGTCTACTGGCACACCTTTCGAAATGTGTTGAGCGATCCGTTTGGTGTCGGAACCGCCTTGCGGCCATGGGATGACGGCTCGAACTCCATCGAGAATGCATGCAACCGGGCTCGCGTGGCGTTCGAATTCATCGAGAAACTGGGAGCGCCCTTCTACGCCTTTCACGATCGCGACGTTGCCCCGGAAGGCGCCAGTCTCGCGGAGTCCAACAAAAACCTCGACGCAGTCGTGAAGGTGCTCAAGGAAGAGCAGCAGCGCACCGGAATCAAGCTGCTGTGGGGCACGGCATGCCTTTTCATCAATCCGCGGTTTTGCCACGGGGCGGCCACCAGTCCGAATGCGGACGTCTTCGCCTATGCGGCTGCCCAGGTGAAGAAAGCCCTCGAGGTGACCCATGAACTCGGCGGCGAAGGCTATACGTTCTGGGGAGGCCGAGAGGGATATTCGAGTCTTTGGAACACGGACCTGAAGAGGGAGGTCGAGCACCTGGCGAAATTCCTGCACATGGCCGTCGACTACAAAAAACAGATCGGCTTCAAGGGCCCGTTCTACATCGAGCCAAAACCCAAGGAACCGACCAAGCATCAATACGATTCTGACGCGGCAGCCTGTCTGAACTTCCTGCGCGAGTACGGCCTCCTCGAGCACTTTAAACTCAACCTGGAGACCAATCATGCCACGCTGGCGGGCCACACAATGCAACACGAATGCGAAGTCGCTGCCGCCGCCGGAGCGCTTGGCTCCGTCGACGCCAACACCGGCGATGAATTGATCGGCTGGGACACCGATCAGTTCCCCACCAGCCTCTATCTGACCACCCAGGTTATGCTGATCGTCCTGAAAATGGGCGGACTCACCACGGGCGGACTCAACTTCGACGCGAAGGTCCGTCGCGAAAGCTTCGAGCCGATCGACCTCTTCTATGCGCACATCGGCGGCATGGATGCGTTCGCCCGGGGCTTGAGAATCGCGGCGGCGATTCGAGCGGACGGGAGGCTGGCACAGATGCTCAAAGATCGCTACGCGTCCTGGGACAACGGAATTGGCGCCTCAATTGAAGCGGGCAAGGAAAGCTTCGCATCTCTCGAAAAACATGCATTGGGCAAACCCGACCCTGTCCAGCATGGCAGCGGACGTCAGGAACTCTTCGAGAATATCGTTAACGAGCTGATCTGACCTTTTCGCGAGCCAATTTTCGAGGCGAGACCCGCCGCCTTTGATAGAGTCACGGGATGGGCCTGATTGCGGAGGCTGTTGCGCCAACCGCATTCAGAGGCCTTGCGGTTTCACGTTTGAAGACAAGCTAGCCTAAAGAATTATGGCAGAGCCGATCCGGATCCTGACAGCCGTGCCGATTTGTGATGGACACGACAGCGCAATCCTCACGATCAACATGGAGTTTATCCGGCATGGGATCGAAGTGATCTATCTCGGCTATCACCGGTCGGCCCGGGACATTGCGCGCGCCGCAATCCAGGAGAACGTGCGGGCCATCGGAATCTCAAGCTATAATGGCGGACACGTGGAATTCTTCTCCGAGGTGCTTGCTCTTCTTCGCAAACAGAAAGCGAGCCATATTCATGTATTCGGCGGCGGGGGCGGGACGATTATGAAAGCAGATGCCCGCGTGATGCAGCGGCGCGGCGTCGATCGTATCTTTTTCGCGGGGACCCCGTACGAAGAAATGATCCGTTTCGTGAAGGAACGCTACGGTGGCAGGGGCGCTCCAGCGCCGCGCGTGGAAATCGCAAATCGCTTCGCCCACAAGCCGGGGAAGACTCGAAGCCGTCCGGCGCTCCTTATCGGCGTAACCGGACCTGGCGGGGTCGGCAAGACCACGCTCATCGACGAGTTGGTCCTGCGGTTTCTTCACGCGGACAGTGGGATTCGGATCGCGATTCTGTCGCATGATCCGAGCATTGTGGGCAAGGGCGCTCTGCTTGGCGATCGAGCGGCAATGATTTACTCGCAGGACGATCGGGTTTTCATGCATAGCATCGCCACCCGTGGCTCTCTCGGAGGACTCTCCTCCGCGACCGGGCCATGGCTGGGAACACTCAAGCGCCTCGGATTCGACATCGTGCTGATCGAGACAGTCGGGATCGGCCAGGAAGCGCTGCCGTTCTTCCGAACCTCCCTTGATAAGCGCGTGCTCGTGATCAGCCCGGACTATGGAAGCCGGCTGCAGTTGCACAAAGTCGCGATGCTGGATGCCGCCGACATCGTCGTTCTCGAATAAGGCAGATTCAGCCGGCGCGCGCGCTGCCCGCTCCGAGATCAAGCAACGTCTGGCGCTCAACGCGCGCGCTCAGAAGCTTGTCGCCACGGTAGCCAACCGGCACCGCGATCCGGGCGTTGACGAACTCTTCGGCTTGCTCAAAACACGATCATCCTGACGCATTTTGGCTCGTCGCGACAAAGTTCATAGGGCCACTATCTTCAGGCGCGTGAGCGTGCTTTCCGAAATCGTTGATGCAGTTGAACGTCATGAGGAGTTCGTCGACAGGCAGGCAGAGCGAGCAAGGACTGATTTCAAGTTTCGCGATGCTTTGCTCAAGCGCTGGAACAACGTTCTGCAACGAGTAGACACTGTCACGACACCGACCGGGCTTCGCCTGCCGCGCGTTGCTCTTCCTCAAATCAATGATCCGGTCGAACTGGCGCGGTTCATCTTCGGCGAAGCGCCGCCAGGTGAGTTTCCCTTCGTCAATGGCGCCTATCGCGAACTCTATCTTGACCGCAAGAAAGCCGGCGAACCGGAGCAACAGGGACTGGAGGCACCCCTCCCCGAGGAACCGACACGCCTCTTCGCCGGTCTCGGACTGGCCGAAGACACCAACGAACGCTTCCGCTATCTTACCCGCCAGCAGAAATCCGTTCGTCTCAGTACCGCGTTCGACGGGCCCACACTGTACGGTCTGGACAGCGACGCAGACGGAGCGTTCGGAAAAGTCGGCGAGGGAGGGGTTGCCATCGACACGGTCGACGACATGGAGCGGCTCTATCACGGCTTCAAACTGGATGACGCGCATTTCTCCGTTTCGATGACGATCAACGCCCCATCGCCGATCATCCTGGCCATGTACGTTGCATCCGCGAAGCGCCGATTGGGCCCGCGCGTCCTTGCAAAGCTCCGGGGAACAACGCAAGCGGACATTTTCAAGGAGGCGCAGGCGCAGAACGAAATCATCTTCCCGCTGCAAGCCTCTCTGCGCTTCCTCACAGACACGATCGCTTTTACCGCGGAGCACATGCCGCGCTGGTACCCCATTTCGATAAGCGGCTACCACATGGGCGAGGCGGGGGCGACTCCCGTGCAGCAAGCGGCCTTCACCTTGTCGAACGGGTTTTGTTATGTCGAACTCTTGCGTCGGCGGGGGTTGGATATAAATCGATTCGGACCGCGGCTCTCGTTCTTTCTCGATTGCGGGCTGGACATCGAGTATGCGGTCCTGGCTCGGGTGTGCCGGAAGCTCTGGGCCATCGCGATGCGGGACGTCTTCAAAGCTGGCGACCGGGCACAGCTGTTCAGGCTCCATACTCAGACGAGCGGCCGCTCACTGATCGCCATGGAGTTCAAGAACAACATCACCCGAACAGCTATCGAGCTGATGCTCGCGTATATCAGCGCCACAAACTCCTGCCACAGCAACAGCGCGGACGAGCCCTTCACGACGCCGGCCGAGGAATACGTTCGGCTGGCCGCACACGCCCAAGCCATATTGCTCGAGGAAACCGGACTTTTCAAAACCATGATGAACACATTCGGCGGCAGTGCCGGAATGAGAATTCTTGAGAGGGAAGTCCAAAAGGGAATTCTGGCCGAGTTTCGGGAGATCGATCGTATCGGAGGCGTGATCGAGGCCATCGAACACCGATATCAGCGAAGCCAAATCCAGGAAGCGGCACACCGCTACGAGCGCCAGGTGAACGACGGAACCCGGCCGATCATCGGCTTGAATCGCTATTGGAACGAAAAGCCCGATCTTCCCGAACTGAAGGTGGTGCGCACGCCCCGCTTCAAGAAGCATCTGCAAATCAGGCGGCTTCGTGAATTCAAACGCCGCCATGCCAAACACTCCGAACGAGCGCTCGATCGCTTAGCGGCAGTCGTCGAAACCGGCGGGAGCGTCTTCGAGGAGCTGATTCGGACGGTGGAACATTGCTCGCTGGGTCAGATCACCCGCCGCCTGCAGGAAGTCGTCGGTCGCTACCGGCCGATGATCTGAACGCCTCCAGACCCGGCGGGCCACAAAAATGGCTGCGCCAAAGTCTTCGCAATGGCGTGCCCTGTAGCGGCGGTCTGTGACCGCCGCAAATTTCGTTCAGCTTTGTCTTTCGGCGGTCAGACCGCCGCTACAGCCTCGAATACACTTCTCTCAGTCCTTGTCCTCCGGGCGATCGTCCAGAACCGGTTGAGCTCCCCCCTGGAGTGCAGCGATGCGATCGGCGACCCCCGCAACCTCGTCTGCCGCGACGTGGATTCTGAAATCGATTTTGGCGTTATAGGTCGCGCCCGGCGCGAGTTTCGGAACCCGGCCAAACTTGCGTTCGATGCGGCGATTATTCGGAAAGCCGGTGCCGGGTTCCAAGCCGGTCACGTAGCCTTCTCCTTCGGCATTCGTGTTTTTCCAAAGGGCGACATACGGGAGTTCTTCGACCGCGAAGGCCATCGAGACCGCCTTGTCGCGAGCCCTATTTTGCAGCATTATCAGAGCGTTCCCTTCGGCATCCGCCAAAGGGTGAATGCAGTAAACCTGCTCGATAAAGCCCAACTGCGGCCCACCGTAGTCCGCGTAACGCGCAACATCCTTCGCCGCATGGGAATTGAAAGGTGTGACCCTCTTGAGGCCACCCGCAAAGGAGGCTCCCTCCTCGAGAAGCGGCGGTCCATAGTTGGCATGATAGAGGATCTGGAATTCCTGCTCATCAGAGCCCTGATTCGTGATCACGTCCGCGATCTGGAAGCTGTTGGAACCCGGATCGGTGGAAATCTCCGTCTGCAGTTCAAGCTTCGGGCCATAGAACATGCGTTCGTCAACGCGCCCGCGCACCCGAATAGTGTGCGGGGGCCCTGAATCAATTACCACCTCAACCTCGCTCGCAGGAATATTGGCTATCTTTCCGTGGAGGCTGAGGTCCATCGTGGCTTCGTCTCCGACATTGTTGATGAATTTGTCGACTCCGGGATGGCCGTTATTCTCCAGTCCGCACCGAACCATCCACTCGTTGAATCCCTCGAGCCAGCCGAGGCCGCCGCGACTCTGCAAGTTGATCAGCCTCGGATGAACCACTTCCTTGACCGGCGAATTCCAGCCCAGATAGACGTCGCCCATTTTCGCGGACAAGACGCCCATGCCACGCGTTGGGCACACCGTGAAGCTCAGCCGCCCGTTGTCGACGACGATGATGTCCACGTCCTCCTGCTTGCCGCCGTGGAGAGTCACTTTTTTAACTGACCAGCCCGCGCCGGAACCAATGTCTGCAGCGGACACCTCCCAGGTCTCCACCCGCAGGTTTCCGGTTACGCTCGTGAGGGTCTTCTTGCGAGGCCCAGCCCCGCCGTCGGCCGCGTCAAATGGCGATGAACTCTCTTTCATGGCTCCGCGACGCGTGGCGTCCTTGCATAAATCACCTACTCCGGATAAACGGTGCCGTCCGGAGCGACTTTGTAGTGCGGTGTCGCTCCATCGCTCGAGGCGACAAATTCGCCCACCCGGCAAGCACGCGTCAAAGCCTCGACAGGATTCCGTTGCACGGGCCCTACCAGTCCATGAATCAGCGTTGCTAGGAAAGAGTCTCCCGCTCCGACAGTGTCCTTTACCACGACTGGACGGCCGTCAACCCAATACCATTTATGGCTGTCCAGCAGACCGGCGCCCCGCGCACCCGCGGTGACACAGAGCCTCTGGCAGCGCACTTCGGAGGCATACTCATTGGCAGCCTTCTCGAGGGAGACCGTCGGATAAAGCCCGTTCGTGACGACTTCCAACTCTTCATCGTTGAGTTTTATCAAGTCGGCGTGAACGGCGAGGTTCCTGATTATCTCGGGATCATGAAAGGGCGGGCGCAAGTTGACGTCGTAAATGCGCAATCCGCCGACAACCTTTTGCAAGACTGCCGTCAACTTGGTGCGGTTGTGTTCCGAACGCTGAGCCAAGGTGCCAAACAACAGCGAAGCGCCCCGGGACACCATATTGAGGACCTCGTCGTGCGGCTCGATCCAATCCCAAGCCACGTCTTCCACAATTTCGTACTTCGCACTGCCGTCCGGTTGGATGTGTGCGCGCACAACACCTGTCTGCTTGTCCGGAAGAATGTTCACGAAGCGAGTGTCCAAACCCCAATGCTCCAGCCGGCGAATCAGCTCGTGTCCGAGAAAATCCGAGCCAACCGCCGTCACGGGATAAGCGGTCAGTCCGAGTTTCTGCAGATGATAGGCAACGTTGATTGGAGCGCCGCCCGGAAAAAGCCCGCGAGGCAGACAATCCCAGAGAACCTCACCAAAACACAGGACAGGGGGAGTGGCCGGTTCAGCCATAGGCCCGCGAAGATAAGCGCAACCGCAAGCTTCTGTAAACAACCGATTTGATGCCTCGTGACTTCGAAATTCTTGAAATCAGAAAGACACCTTAGCAGACTGATTTCAGCGGATTCGGTTCCTCCTGAAAGCCCTAGCGATTTGCTCGTCGCGCACTTGATGAGCACTATCGATATGACCCGCCACCCGTTCGCAACTTCAAGAGCACGCAAAATGAATCAACTTATCGGTATCGATATCGGCGGTACGCAGATCAAGATGGGTGCGTTTTCGTCTGACGGAGCAATTCTCGCTCAGTGGACGCGCGACACGGGCGATCGACCGACGCACGGGCGTGCCAGCTTTTGCAGAGACCGTACGCGGGATGCTACAGGAAGCGAATGCCGTCCCGGAGACGCGAGTCGGAGTTGCTGCTCCCGGCGTTCCGGCGAAGGACGATCGGTCAATCGCGTATCAGCCGGGCAAAATGCACGGCATTGAGGGATTTGACTGGGGCGCCTTTCTTGAGCGTGAGGTTCCGGTTCTCAATGATGCGCACGCCGCCCTGCTGGGTGAGGTGTGGCAGGGTGCAGCCAAGGGCGCCAGAGACGCCATCCTGCTGACTCTTGGCACGGGCGTCGGCGGCGCGATCCTTAGCGATGGCCGCTTACTAAAAGGATCGTTCGGTCGCGCAGGTCACCTCGGACACGTCTCGGTGACCGAGGGCGCCGAGCGGAGCATCTTCGGAATGCCCGGCTCGCTCGAAGCCGCTATCGGAAACTATACTGTTGCAGCTCGCAGCAATGGACGCTTCTCCTCGACGCGCCAACTGGTCGAAGCACACTGCGCCGGCGATGCCGAGGCTACCGCCCTCTGGGAAAAGTCGCTTCGAACTCTCGCCCGCGCGATCGCTTCGTTCATCAATGTTCTCGATCCGGAAATCGTTATCATCGGAGGGGGAATAACAAGAGCAGGACCGATCTTGTTCGAACCGCTGGCGGACTATCTGGACGACATCGAGTGGCGCCCCGCAGGCCGCCGGGTCAGCGTGGTCCGCGCGACACTGGGAGAGTGGGCTGGCGCGTACGGCGCAGCGTGGAACGCCAAGCTGACCGCCGAGGCCGTCGCAGACCCCGAACAGATCGCTGGTTCCAAAGCGCGACTCTAACAATGCCTTCGCGAGACCCCGGCCCTGGAACAATGCGCCAAACGCGATCGGAAGATCGGCCCGCTTTGCAAAATGAACTTCAAGACCGATTGTCTTTTGTACATACTCTAGCCTCCCGCGAGGGATCCCCAATGAACAACCTGCTTCAATCGGACTGCGCCTTCGCGCGATGCCACCTCTCGTCCCAGGAACCGGCGAAAGCTGCGGAATTGCCCGTCTATTCATCACCAATCTATGACTCCCATTCACCTCGTCGCGAACGGCGACCTTCGGATCGAAGCCAACCAGAAGTGCGAAGCTGCCCAGGCAGCAATGGAAAAGCAATTGTTCGCTGCGATCGAAAAGGAAGGTGCAAGCGTGAAGCGAGCCCACCCCTTCGATCCCGAAAAAAAGCACGGCTTCATCGATAGTCAGAAGTACGGCATGCAAGTCTTCAAGACGATCCCCGCGGAGGCCCCGCTGATCGTCGCTGAGTCGGTCTGGCAGTACACTCATCACCTCCTGCACGGCCTCGTCTCCCATCGCGGACCGATCCTGACCGTCGCAAACTGGAGCGGAACATGGCCAGGTTTGGTTGGCCTCCTCAATCTTAATGGCTCGCTGACCAAAGCGGGCGTCAAGTTCAGCACGTTGTGGAGCGAAAACTTCGACGATGACTTTTTTCGAAACGGCCTCAAAAAATGGCTGCGGAACCGGCAAGATCAAGCACGATGCGTCCCATGTCCGCCGGCTCGCGGATGTCAAGATTCCCGCTCCCAGCGAAAAGGCCGGCAGGAAATTCGCAGCCGCTCTCAAGAAAGAAAGAGCGATCATGGGAGTCTTCGACGAGGGGTGCATGGGGATGTATAACGCTATCGTTCCCGACGAGCTTCTGCATGCCACGGGAATTTTCAAAGAGCGGCTCAGCCAGTCCTCCCTCTATGCGAAGATGCTCACTGTCGGAGACGATGAGGCGCGGGGAGTTTACGAATGGTATCGCCGGAAGGGACTCAAGTTCTACCTGGGAAAGAACGAAGAATCTGATCTCACCGAGACGCAGGTGCTTCAGCAGTGCAAAATGTATGTTGCGGCTCTGCGAATCGCGGACGAGTTCGGCTGCGCCACGATCGGAATTCAATACCAACAAGGTCTCAAGGATCTGTGTCCGGCGTCGGATCTCGTCGAAGGCACCCTGAACAACGAGGACCGTCCGCCGGTCTTCCGCGAAGGAACCCGGCAGGAGCTCTACAAAGGGCAGGCGCTTCCACACTTCAATGAGGTCGATGAATGCGCGGGAATTGACGGGCTTGTGACGCATGGTCTCTGGCGCCAGCTCGGCTACTCACCGGAAAACACGCTCCACGACCTGCGTTGGGGCCGGCAATTTTCGGGCAAGGTCAATGGCAGGAAACTCGACGCCTACGTCTGGGTGTTTCTCATCTCAGGCGCCGCGCCTCCGGCACACTTTATCGGCGGCTGGAAGGGAGCCGAAAGTATGCGCCAACCGGCGATGTACTGGCGCCTGGGCGGCGGCACCCTCCGTGGGATCAGCAAGCCCGGATGGATCGTGTGGAGCCGCGTGGACGTCTCTGGAGGCGCGCTGAATTTCGACACCGGGCTGGCGGAGGTCGTGAAACTGCCCGCCGAAGAGACTGAAGAGCGTTGGCGGCTCACGACTCCGGAATGGCCAATCATGCATGCCGTGCTCCAGGGAATCACCCGTGACCAGATGATGGGAAGGCACAAGGCGAACCACATCCAGGTCGCTTACGCGCCCGACAAGGCTGCCGCACGACGCGCGCTCTTCGCGAAGGCTGCTGCGATGGACGAGCTTGGACTGAACGTCTACCTCTGCGGAGAGATTTGAAAGCGAGCGACTCGGGAGAAATAACGCGGGCGCTCGTCAATCTCTCGCGCGATTTGGGAGCCGAACACCGCGGGCTCGCAATTCTCGGGGAGGGAAATGCCTCAGCGAGAATCAGCGACGAGACCTTTATCGTCAAGGCAAGTGGAAGCAGCCTTGGGACGCTCACCGAGCAGGATGTGACCGAGTGCCGGTTCGCACCGCTTCTGGCAATGCTTGATCGGGACGATCTCAGCGACAAAGACGTCGACGACGAGCTCTTCGCATGCCGCATGGATCCCTCCGCTAAAAAGCCTTCCGTCGAAGCCCTCTTTCACGCCTATCTCCTCAGTCTGCCCGATGTTAACTTCGTCGGTCACACGCACCCTCTTCACATCAACCAGATTCTCTGTTCGCCGCGGGCGCGAGAGCTCGTGGCAAAAAAGCTCTTCCCCGACGATATCGTCTGCTGTGGACCGGCGTCCGTGTTCGTGGCTTACACCGATCCCGGATTGAAGCTTTCCCAAGTGATCCGGAGCGAGACCGAGCAGTTCATCGAGGACTTCGGAATCCAACCGCGCGTGATCCTCCTCGAGAATCATGGCATCATCTCGCTCGGACGCTCGCCCGACGCCGTGAAGGCGGCCATGTTCATGTCAGAAAAAGCAGCGCAAATCTTTGTCGGCGCCGCCATCCTGGGCGGCCCGCGATTCCTTTCCGAACAAGACGTTAGCCGTATTAGGCGGCCGGCCCGACGAACATTACCGTCAAAAGGTGCTAAAACTCTGATGGCGAAACGCTTTGAGGACACAGACGCTTCCGGAATTAGACCACTTGAACCTGGATGCGCGCCGCCGAAATGCCACGGCAGAGTCGAGCCTAAGCATAAGGCGGAAGAAAAATCGGAAAGCGTTTCCCGAGTGCGACAAGGCTAACGCAGTTTTCTTGGCTTTCGACGCTGATCCGGTTATGTTCCTGTTTTTCCGGAAGCTAGATGTTTAAGGGCAACGAAGTTCGCAGAGTCAAATCGCTGCCGAGATCAAGGCCGGGCAAAATCCACGGCGACGCTGACAGAGATCTTTCGCAATTCGTCGGCAGCCTATCCGAGCCTATCGCTGTTTTCGATGGCTCGGAGCGCATTGTTCTGATGAACGGACCGGCAGAGAATCTGTTTGGATACCAGCAGGGCGAGTTACGTGACCAAAAGATGGAACTGCTTATGCCCGAGCGCCTCCGGGGCAAGAACGGCCATGTCGCACATCCCCTTGTCGAAGACGGAATGCGTTCCGGGACTACGGAACTCCTCGCGGTGCGCAAGGACGGAAGCAGGTTTGCGGCGCACGTCCGGGTGAGCGTTTGGAACGCAGCGTCGCGCCCACGCTACATTGCAGTGATCCGCCAAGCCGGGTTGGATGCTCAGCAGGCGGAGCCCGTCGGTTTAAAGGATCTAGCACGAGAAGGTGAGCACCGCCTCAAGGAGTTGATCGATGGGCTCCCAGTGGCCGTCTATACCACCGATGCGGACGGCTATCTGACCCTTTACAACGAAGCGGCTGAAGCATTCTGGGGACGACGCCCCGTGCTGGGGAAGGATCGGTGGTGCGGCTCCTGGAAACTCTACTTTCCAGATGGTGCGCCGATGCCTCTGCATCTCTGTCCCCTGGCAATCACGCTCAGAGAGCAGCGCCCCGTTGGAGAGCTGGAAGTGACTGTCGAGAGACCGGACGGAACGCGTCTCACGTTCATTCCACATCCCACGCCTCTACGGGATGCTTCCGGCAAACTGATCGGCGCGATGAACGTGCTGGTGGATATCACGGAGCGAAAGCGGGCTGAAAAAGCGCTGCAGCAGCAAGCCGGCCTGATCGATCTCTCTTTCGACGCAATTTTCGTTTGGCGGCAGCCCGGCGGTATCGAGTTTTGGAACAAGGGCGCCGCCTTGCTCTACGGATTCGAGAAGAAGGAAGCGCTCGGAAAGACTTCGTATAAACTTCTTCAGTCGCGCTGCTCCGATCCTTGGGAGCGAATCGAGGCAAAGCTGCGCGAACGCGGCTTTTGGGAAGGTGAGGTCCGTCACGTCACCAAGGAAGGCAAGGGAAGTCTTCGTCTCCTCCCGGCACCAGCTCGTGGCTGACAAAGACGGCACGATGCTCATACTGGAAACCAATCGCGATATCACCGGACGAAGAAGGGCAGAAGCGGAACTTGGCGCCGCCCGCCAGCAGCTTGAATTGGAACTCGCAAACATGACGCGCCTGCACGAGGTGAGCATGCGATTTGTGCAGCAGGGAGACTTGCACGGCCTGCTTGATCAGATTCTGGACGCTGCAATCGACATCACCGGCGCTGACAAGGGAAACATTCAACTTCTCGACACCGACGGACGCACGCTTCGAATCGCCACCCAGCGCGGGTTCTCGAAAGATTTTTTGGATTTCTTCAGCCTGGTCCGCGATGGGCAGGCGGCGTGCGGAGCCGCCCTGAAGAGAATGGAGCGTGTCGTCGTCGAAGATGTGACGACGAGCCCGATTTTCGCCGGAACCGCAGCGTTGAAAGTCATGTTGTCCGATGGATGCAGGGCAGTGCAATCCACTCCATTGCTTACGCGCGCTGGCCGCTTACTGGGCATTTTCTCGACCCACTACGGTGTCCCATGGCGGTTCAGAGAAAATGACCTGCGCCTGTTGGATCTACTGGCGCGTCAGGCGGCGGATTTTATCGAACGCTTTCAAAGCGACGAAAAGCTGCGCGAAAGCCGCGAGCAATTGGCCGCGATTTTGGATTCCGCGATGGATGCAGTAATCAGTGTCGATGCCGACCGGTGGATCGTTCTCTTTAACCGAGCCGCGGAAAAAGTGTTCCGCTGCTCGGCGAGCGAGGCGGTCGGCAGTCCCCTCGAGCGGTTTATTCCAGCGCGATTGTGTGCCGGGCACGGCGACCAGCTCGGGCGACTCGTCAAGGCGGGTGAAATCACCCGGAAGGTCGGCAGGCTTGGGGCCATCTCCGGACTTCGGGCTGACGGAGACGAATTCCCCATCGAGGCGTCAATCTCCAAGGTTCGCTCGGCGGGAAAACAGTTCTACACCATCATTGCGCGGGATATCACGCGCCGCGTCCGCGAGGAGGAAACCTTAAGGCGCCAAGCCGAGCTCCTTAATCTTTCGCACGACGCCATCTTTGTCTGGGACGCTGAGAACGGCATCGAGTTCTGGAGCGAGGGCGCCACGCAGCTTTATGGTCATGAACCCCGCGAAGTGCATGGGGTGCCGCCTCACGTGCTCTTTAAGACCGGCTTCCCGAGCCCATGGCCGCAGATCGAGGCGGAGCTTCATGAGCGCGGGTTGTGGGAGGGTGAATTGCATCGAAAAACTAAGTCCGACCGGGAGGTGATCGTTTCTTGTCGCCTTCAACTGGTCTCCGATACCGCCGCGGCCACCCTCATTCTGGAGACCGATCGCGACATCACCGAGCGCCGAAGGCTTGAGCAGGAACTGTTGGAAATCAGCAGCGCCGAACAACGAAGAATCGGACAGGACTTGCACGACGGTCTCTGCCAACACCTGGCCGGCATTGAGTTCAGAACCTCGGTGCTCGTTGACCAGTTTGCAAATACCCCAAAGGTTCAGCGCGAGATTGCCAAGATCGGAGAACTGATTCGCGAGGGCGCCCGGCAGGCGCGAATGCTTTCTCATGGTCTCTCGCCGGTAAGCCTAAAAGCCGATGGCCTCATGACCGCGCTGAAAGAACTCACCGAGAATGTCGCCGAGCTCTTCACCAAGACCTGCCGCTTCGACTGCCCAAAGCCGGTCCTGGTTAAGGACAAGGTCGTGGCAACACATCTCTACCGGATCGCCCAGGAAGCTGTCAGCAACGCCGCCCGACACGGCCAAGCCGATACCATACTGGTGGCGCTTCGCCGGACGGCTCGCGCGACGACGTTGAGCATCACGGACGATGGCCGGGGCTTCCCCACCCCGGCGGGCCGCGCCGGCGGAATGGGCCTGCGTATTATGAGATATCGCGCGGAGATGATCGGCGCGCTCCTCACGATCGGCGCGGCAAAAGGCAAGGGCACCTCCGTCGTATGCGTCCTAAGTGACCAGTGACGAAGGACCGCCAGACTTCCAGAAAGACTCGCGTGCTCATCGTTGATGATCATCCGATGACCCGTACCGGGCTTGCCTATCTGATCAACCATCAACCGGATATGACCGTCTGCTGCGAGGCGCAAGATGCCGCTCAGGCGCTCGAAGCGGTGATCAATAACAAGCCCGACCTTGTCCTGACAGACTTCACACTCCCGGACAAGAACGGCCTGGAGCTCATCAAAGACCTCAAGGCCATCGCGCCGCGCCTCCCCATATTGGTCATCTCAATGCACCAGGAATCGCTCTACGCGGAACGCGTCTTGCGTGCGGGCGCGCGCGGCTACATTACCAAAGAAGAGGGCGGCGAACGACTCATGCGAGCCATCCGCCATGTGTTGAGCGGAGCAATTTACGTTAGCGACAAGATGTCGGCCCGAATTCTGGAAATTTTCTCAGGTAGCGCTGGTGCGCAGGAGCGTTCACCCATTGAGGAACTCAGCGACCGGGAGTTCGAAATCTTCGAATTGCTGGGCGACGGTCTCTCGACCCAGCAGATCGCTGAGCGCCTGCACCTGAGCATGAAGACGGTGGATGCCCATCGCGCGAACGTCAAAGAGAAGCTCAAGCTGAAGACGGGCAACGAACTGATCTCGTTCGCAGCGCGCTGGACCGCTTCCACCGCCCGTTCGCGGAGTATTGACGATTGAATTAGGGAATTCCCCTAGGCTCCTAGTCACGATTCCTACCGCCGACGGTGTTTTCTGCCAATTGCGCGGACTCCGGCCGGCGGCAAACTTTTGTTTTTGTGAACACCTCAGTCGTAGACAGGGCAGTTGGCAACCTGCGCCAGAAAAGCAGGCCAAGTTTCAGCACGGTTCTTGTTTATGAGGATCTCACCTGCGGAGAGCGTGCCTGGAGTTTTTATGAGAAGCTCACTCGCCGGTTTGAAGGAGACTTTCAATTCAGCCATCTGATGTGGAGCTTTTCGGTTCTCGGCAGCCCGCAGACCCTTGTTGTGGCCGCAAGATCCGCCGCCGACGCCCACCTCGTGATTCTTTGTTTCACCGGCAACACGACGTTGCCTGCGAATGTCAAAGACTGGGTAAGGCGCTGGGCAAGACTGGCAAACAACCAAAACTCAGCTCTCGTAACGCTGGTGGATCAGAAGGCGAGATCCGGCACGGCCATCGCCACACATTCCTATCTGCGCCGGATTCTGGATGCCCATAAGATAGATTTCTTCCCGCACGGCTTCTCCGCCTCCGCTCTTCGCATCAGCCGTCCCGAATAGCAGCTCGCACCGAAGCGAAGCCTTCGCACTCGGCGCAACACTGGGTTTGGGCCTAAAGTAGGAAATCCGCGCGTTCCCGATGTGTTAGCGGCAGCGGCAGCACCTGACCGGTCTCCGAGGATTGGACCGCCGTCTCCAGGATCGCCATCACAGCGATCGCCTGCGCTGGCGTCACCGGGTTCGGTGCGCCGCGGCGAAGTGCGTCCCGAATGCCAAAATAGTATTGGCGCTGGTCCCCTTTGGGCAACGGCACCTCACTCGCCCTTTCGCTCGAGCCATCGTAAAGCAGGCCTCCTTGAGGATCCTCGCCCCAGCCGTCGGATCCGGGAACAATGCCCCGCCTGAGTTGCTCCTCCTGGCAATCCAGTCCGTACTTCAACCAGCTCCCGCGCGTTCCATGAATCATCATGCGAGGGATGCCTCCCGCGACCACAAGCGAACCGTGAAGGATCGCCTGAAGGTTTCCGTAGTCCAGCAACACGTGAAACCAATCGTCTGTCTGCGCCCCCTGTCGCTGCCTTACCAGCTTCGCACCAACCTTCTCTGGTAATCCGAACAGCTGAAGCGTCTGGTCGACCAGATGAGGCCCAAGATCATACCACAAGCCCGCACCCGGAGCGGCCATCTCGCGCCACCGGCCCTGCCCCACTACTGGGCGGAAGCGATCGAAGTGCGATTCAAAATGCACGACTTCGCCCAAATTCCCTCCTTTGATGATGGCTTGCGCACCAAGAAATTCGCTGTCCCATCGCCGGTTCTGGAACACCGAGAGAAGTCGCGTCTTCGTCTGCGCCAGCTTGCCGAGCCCGCGCGCTTCCTCGAGCGTAACGGTAAACGGCTTGTCCACGATCACATGCTTGCCAGCATTCAACGCCGCCGTCGCAAGGGGTACATGAGTCTCGTTCGGGCTGGCAATCACGACCAAATCGACATCGGGATAGGAGGCCGCCTCCACCGGATCCTCTAAGACCCGAGCCTGAGGAAGATCTTCATGCACCTTGTCGGGGTGGCGAGAGCTGACCACGGTCAACTCGATACCCGGAATGGATTGTATGAGCGGGGCATGAAAGGTCTTGCCAACAAAGCCAAAACCGATGAGAGCAACACGAATGGGGGTTTCGCTCACAGCCATGAGAAGGATCGCAGCGACGATCGCAGAATTACGGCGAATAGGCGAGGACTAACGCGAATAGACCAGGGACGGGTCGCAATCGAACGCGCCAGCACGAGCCGGTAAAACTGCCGCCCGAAATCCTTTAGAGAATACGCCGGATCACCCTTCTAACGTTCTCACGAGCTCGACGAAGCTCCTGCAAGGGATTGAATCCGCGATCCGTGTCTCTGCTCGTAATGCGTCGCTGCGGTTTTTTAGCGGTGCGTTTCGTCGTTCTCTTGACTTCATCCTTGTCTCGAGTCGAGGCCTTTCGGACCGCATCTTTCTTGTCTTCTGAGTCATCCAACGCCAGGGCGGTTGAAAATCGGCGTTCTTCCCGCGCACCAGGAATCGCCACCAGCGGCGATCGGATTAATGACTTCCGCATCCGCTATGCCGTCGCCAGGTAGCCAGCTCCCTCGCCCCAATTAGACCGAACTGCCGCACCTTCGTTTCGTTTAGCGAGACGCGGCGCGCCAAGGCCAGGGACCGGTAAGGTTCATCCCATGTAGCAAGGTAGGACCAGCCAGGGTTTTCTTTGGCAAACCAACCATTGGAACCGGCGGAGTCCTGTGCCGGCACGGCACCGGTCGCTTGCACCGCGGGCGCGGACTGTGGAGAAATGCCCTTGTTACCATTATAGCTGAGGGCGATCATCGCCCAGACCACGCAGACCCCGCAGATCACAGCGCGCCGAGGCCAGGGTGTTGCGTTCAGCCATTGGCGGCCGATTTTGAGAGGCAGCGCTATCCGGGCTGCGAGAGCTTCCCGCCGTTCCACCTCGTCGAGACACCGCTCGATTTCCCGTCGTAACTCCACCGCGCTGGCCGGACGCTGCGAGGGCTCTTTCCGCAACATGCGCCTGAGCAGGCGACGAATTCGTTTCGGAAACGGCGTTAGCTTTTCCCACGGCGGCTCGCTGCCGAGGTGCTGCGCAAAAACGCTGGCCAGAGGGCCGGTAAACGGCGCTTCGCCCGTAAGCAAATACCAGAGTGTGCAGCCAAGAGAGTAGATATCCGATCTCCCGTCCACCTCGCTCTCCTCGATCTGCTCCGGACTCGCAAACTGTGCGGTACCGAGAAAGCCCGACCGGGTTGTAGCCGCAGAATCGGGACCTCGCATCGCCGACCAAACAAGACCAAAATCGATAAGCTTCACGAATGGCCAATCCTCTTCCTCCGGATCGGCCACGATCATGATGTTCGCTGGCTTGATATCACGATGCACCAGCTGCTGCTTTGATAACGAGCTATGCTGTCGAAACGTTCTGCTCGCTCTCGACAGTTTCCCGCACCGTGGGGCGCTGCATCATGCGCTCCTGCCATGCTGTGTAGGCGCTGAGCTCCTTCATGGAAACCCGCCGCGCGCACCCCAGCCGTAGAAAACGAGTGCATAAGGATCGACGAGCGTGATCATCTCCATGATCCAGTCTTTTCCTTGGAACATGGAGTCGATTTCCTGGCAATTGGCCCAAAACGATTTCCGTCCGTTTTCTTTGACCTGGCGGCGCGCGCTGCTTCGCCTTCGGCAAAACGCTCGGGCCGATGGCAGCGCTGGTACGAGGGATGCACGATACTGGAGAACCAGCACATAGTCGCGATGCCGCGCGCTTCCTCGACCGGATCGGCTGGCATCAGCTTCTTTTCTGGAAACCGCCTCGCGAGGTACGTGAGTATTGCCGTGTTCTCTACTGAGGATCTCGCCGTCGACGCTGAGCGTGGGCACCTTACCCCGCGGGTTGATCTTCTGATAGGCCTCGGTTTTCTTCCGCCGCCCCTTTGCGAGCAGGATCGGCATTGCCTCGTAAGGCGCACCGGTTTCTTCAAGACCGATATGAGAGGCCAAAGAACAAGCGCCAGGACTGAAATAGAGCGTCAACATGGGAACACCTCCTCAAATTCAATCGAGTGCAGCGACGAGCGCACGACCCGCGCGCCGTCACACCATTGGTGAGCAGAGAGTAGGCGTTAAGGAGCCACGATGTCAACCTCACAGCGGAGAGTGGTCAGATAATAACTTCGTCCCATCTTTAACGAGGGAGAACAGCCGAAAGATTATTGAACTCTCACCGGTTGTTTGCTTTCTCTCGAAATTTCGCTCGTAGAGATCCACGTGCTCACGGTTGTTTCAGCAAGACACAACATATAGTGTACGGGCATGGCGCGGCCTCCGTTTCCCCGTAGTCTGCGAGAATTCCAGCGGCAGTTCGCCAGCGAAGAGGCCTGTCAGCAGTATCTGGCCGCCTGTCGTTGGCCTGATGGATTTAAGTGTCCGCGCTGTGGGAACCAGCATGCGTGATGATGCATGACGCGACTGTGGCAGTGCGCGGGGTGCCGACATCAGGTGTCTCTGACATCGGGGACCATTCTCCACAATACGAGAGTATCGTTGGTGTTGTGGTTTTGGCGGCGTACTTGATGACAACGGATAAACGTGGGATTTCGGCGCTCTCTGCTCCAGCGTCAGCTGGAATCGCGCCGCTACGAAACGGCCTGGATGATGCTTCACAAGCTGTGCCGAGCGATGGTCAACGTGGCACGCGAGCCTCTGCGTGGTAGAGATAGAGATCGATGAAGCTTGGATTGGCGGTCCCCAGCGGGTTTGCGCGGCAGTCGTCAACTAAAAGGGCGTCGAGCCGCTCTTGTCCTGGTGGCCGTTGAGAAACGCGGCAAGGCGTCGGGGCGACTGCGAATGGCTGTGATCCCAGACTTTAAGGCAGCCACGCTCAGTGGCTTTATCCAGCAGCATATCGCTGCGGGCCTGACGATCTACACCGATGCTCTGAAGAGTTTCACGGGTTTGGACAAAGTTGGGTATCGGCACATCGCGCGGGCGCAGCCGAAGACAACCGAATTGCGCAAGGGCGCCAAATCGGTCGTGCCCTTGGCCGACCGCGCGATCGGCAACCTCCAGCAATGGTTCGGTACCCACGGTGTCAGCCGCGGCCAACTCCAAGTTTACCTCGATGAGTTTGTTTTTCGCCATAATCGGCGCAACCAACCGATGGCTGCCTTTCAGACCTTGCTCGGTCTGGGAACGCAACAGCGCTCTACGACTTACCGCCGTATTCGAGCGCGCTGGACTTGGCTAAAGCTTCCGATCATGAGTAACACAACTTATTGGGGTTTGCTGAAAGAACCGTATAAGCATTAGATATCTAGTCGTTGAATTTGGGGGTGTGGATGAGCAGTGACAAAATAAAGCTTAAAAAAACGGCTGTACTGTATTTCGATATGTTAAATGGATATTTCCAACGGGATGGATAAAAGCCGGCCTC